>JACRIN010000033.1 GCA_016220085.1 Planctomycetota bacterium | reverse complement strand
TAGGTGCGCACGGAGTCGGCGCGTTCGCGTGTCGTCCGCTCGAGCTCTTCGGCGAGCTCTTCGGCGGCCTGAGCGTCGTGCTTGCCGACGCGTTCGAGCACGCTGACGCCGTCCTCGGCCGTGATGCCGACCGAGCGCGCCCACCGTCCGAAGCCCGCGTAGTCGGTGGTGATCGTCGGCACGCCGACGGCGAGGCTTTCCTCGGGCGTGTAGCCCCACGGCTCGTAGAACGACGGGAACGCCGAGAGGTCCATCGTGCGCAGCACGGCCTCGTACGGCATGTTGACCAAGCCGTCGGCGCCGTTGAGGTAGACCGGGATCTGCACGACCTTCACGCGGTCCGCGAGCGCGTTCTGCAAACCAAGTCGTGCGGTGTGGCGCTGGATCGGATCGTTGTCGCGATCGAGCAGGTTGTGCGTCGAGACGCCCAGCTGCTTCTTGATCTCCGCGAGCGGACGCTGGAGGCGATCGAGCACCGACTTGCACACGCCGGAGTTCGCGGCTGGCACCATCAAGAAGGTGACGATGCGCCGGCCCGGACGCTTGTTCAGCATCGCGAGCGCGTCGAGCAGCGTGTCGATGCCCTTGTTGTGGAACTCGTAGCGTCCCGACAGGCAGAGGAACGTCGCGTCGGAGACGTCTTGGCCGAGAAACCGGTGCGCGAACTCGCGCATGCGCGGACCGGCGACGGCGCGCGGGAAATCCTTGGCGAGCTCGTCGATCACGTCGAGGTCGATGCCGTTCGGCAAGAGCGGCTCGGCGTCGCGGCCGAAGAAGAGCTTGGCTTCGCGCGCGGTGATCTCGCTGACGGTGGTGAACACGTCCGCCGTGCGGGCGCAGACGCCTTCGATCGAGTGCTTGGCGCGCACGCCGAGCTCGTGGGCGAGCTCGTCCGGCGAGCGCCCGTCGAGCCCTTGCTCCGGCGAGCGTCCGGTCGACGACAGCGCGCGACCGAGCACCGTCGCGTGCGTGGTGAAGATCGTGCCGACCTCGGGGTTCTTTTCCTCGAGGTAGAGCAACCCGGCGCCGGTCATCCACTCGTGGAATTGGCCGACGGCGCGAGCGCTCTTGTCGCCGAAGAACGCGTGGCACCAGCGTTCGATCACCAACCCCGCGGCGTGGCCGAAGAGCACCGGCTCGACGTAGTCCCACGAACCGAAGAGCGAGTCGACCTTGAAGCGCTCCCACAGGCGCGCGAGCACTTGGTCCTTCTTCTCGAAGAGCCCCGAGAACGCGACCAAGATCGTGCGAGGCGAGCCCGGGATCTTCCAACGTCCGACGCGCACCGCGACGCCCGCCGCGCGACAGCCCTCGGCGAAGTCGGCGAACTGCTCGGTCTCGTCCTGGAACGTGCGCTCGGTCTCCGGGTTGCCGAGCAACCACGGTCCGATGCACACGTAGCGGTCGCCATGGCGCTCGACCAGCGTCTTCGCCTTGGTCGAGACCACGGTGTGAATGCCGCCGACTTTGTTGCAGACCTCCCAGGAAACTTCGAACAGGGTGTGCGGATGGCTCACGGAGTGGGGATCTCGACCGGCGTTTCCTGCTGCACGCGCGCGACTCGTCGCGCCAGATCATCGAGGACGTTCATGAAGGCGATGAAAGCGTCGTGCGGCGAGGAGTAGGGGCTGAAGTACTTGTGCACGTCGCCGTCGGAGAACCACTTCGTGCACTGGTAGTACACGTGGTCCGAGGTGGTCAGTTTCTTCCACTTCTCGTAGAGGTCGGTTCTCCCGGCTGCGGCTGCTTTTCGGACCGCGGGCGCGAGCGAGTAAAGCGCTTCGTGCGCCGCGCGCTGCATGTGGTTGCCGAGCCACGCCGTCAGGTCGCGCTCCGCGTCCGCCCAGGACACCGGGTGAGGGATGTCGAGGCGCGAGATCGGGTCGAAACGCGCGGCGATCTCGCTCGGCGTCGCGAACGAGAACCGCGGGTGGCGCAGGATCGCCTCCGGGAGGTGCGCCATGAAGTCGAAGATCCCGGTGTCCTTCCACTGGTGCTCACCGAACGTCTCGAAGTCCATGAACAGCCCGACGAACTGATCCTCGGGCGGCAGCGCGTGCACCCAGGACGCAAAACGTTCCGTCGTCAGCGGCCACTCCGACCACGCGCGGTTGGAGAAGCGGAAGGCGATGTCGTCGGAGAGCTTGTACGAACGAAGGAGGATCTTGATCCGCTCGCAGGTCTCCGGCCGGTACACGCGGTGAGCGCTGCGCCAGCCGAGGAGGTGGTCGGCGCCCTCGCCGAGGATCGCCTTGAAGCCGAGGTCCTCCGCCCAACGCGCGACGCGGTTGTCGACGACGAGCTCGGTGTTGCGGAACGCGGTCGGCTCCTTGCCGAAGAGCGCCTTGACGCGCGCCTTCTGCGCCTTGACCTGCGCTTCGAACTCCTCGCGGTCGGCGAGGAACGCGAGCGAGTGATGCGACGTCTCGCACAGGAATTCGACGCAGCCGGTCGCGGCGAGGCGTTGGAAATTGGCGAGGCTCTCGGGCGACCAGATCTCCATCTGCTCGAGCGCGGTGCCGGAGACCGAGAACGCGCACTTGAACTTGCCTTGGTGCCTCTCGACGAGCTTCAAGAGCACGTCGGTCATCGGCAGATAGCACTTTTCCGCTACACGGCGCACGATGCGCGCGTTCTCCGTGTCGTCGAAGTAGCCGTCGTGCACTCCGATGTCGAAGAAGGTGTAGCGGCGCAGCCGGAACGGCTGGTGGACCTGGAAGTAGAAGACCAGCGACGTCATGCGACCACCTCCTCGTACACCTCGCGCACCAACTTGCCGCGCACGTCCCAGCGGAACGTCGAGAGCTCGTCGCGGCCTTCCTCGGTCAGCTGGCGGGCCAACGAGGGATACCGGATCAGCGCCAAGATCTTGTTCGCCATGTCCTGCACGTCCCAGAAGTCGACCTTGAGCGCGTTGCGCAGGATCTCGGACACGCCGCTCTGGCGCGAGAGGATCACCGGCACGTCGAGCGCCATCGCCTCGAGCGGCGAGATGCCGAACGGCTCGCTGACCGACGGCATCACGTAGATGTCGGCCATCGCGTACATCCGCTCGACGTCGTCGCCCTTCAGGAAGCCCGTGAAGTGGATGTGGCGCGCGAGTCCGAGGCGCGCCGAGCGCTCGATCATCTTCGGGAGCATGTCGCCGCTGCCGGACATCACGAACTTGACGCGCGGCTCGACCTTGACGACGCGCGCGGCGGCCTCGAGGAAGTAGTCGGGGCCTTTCTGGAACGTCACGCGGCCCAGGAAGAGCACGATCGGCTCGGGCATGTGCTTCTCCCAGTGCCAGCCTTCGACCTGATCCTTGTGCGTCACCGCGTTGTGCACGACGCGCAGGCGATCGGGATCGACTTGGTAGCGCGTGCGCAGCGTGTTCGCGGTGTAGTGGCTGACGCAGATCACTCGGTCGGCGGCGCCGAGCCCGAGCTGCTCGAGCGCGCGCACGCGCTCGTTGACGTGCTCGCCGCTGCGGTCGTACTCGCACGCGTGCATGTGGACGACCAACGGCTTGCCGGAGATGCGCGCGGCGACGATTCCGGCCGGGTAGGTCATCCAATCGTGCGCGTGGACGACGTCGAAGGGTTCGTGGCGCGCGACCTCGCCGACGACCAGCGCGTACCGCGCGACCTCCGCCATCAGATCGGGGCCGTAGAAACCGGAGAACGAGAGCTTCTCCTCGCGCGCGAGCACCGCCTCGATGCGACTCGTGTCGACGCTCGCGCTCGCGACGCCGGGTTCGAACAGCGCGGCTTGAAGCTCTTGAACGGCGCGGCGTGCTTCCTCGGGCGCGGCTTCGAAGCGACGGACGAGCTCCCCGCTCGACAAGCCGGTCACCTCGGTCAGGTACTGCAGGTAGCCGGTCTCGCCGAGGTAGGGGCGCAGCGTGCTCTCGACCTCGAGCAACCGGAGCGTCGTCTCGAGCGTGTCCGTCCGCGAGCGTTTCTCGACCGTGCCTCCGGCAAGGGCGGGGCCGCGCGGCAGGGGCGAGCGCACGACCTCCTCGGGCTCGCACGCGTCGCCGGGCTCGCGCATCGCGACGCGCGGACCGCTCTCGGTGCGCTCGACGCTGACCCAGCGCCGCACCGGCACCGTGTCCGCGCCGAGCAGCCGCACGAAGCGTTGGTCCTCGTCGCCCCACTTCTTCGGCACGACGAACGTCACCTCGACGCCGTGGTGCGCGAGTCCTTGCGTCAGCCCGAAGCACGCGGTGCCGAGGCCGCCGGAGATGTGCGGCGGGAATTCCCAGCCGAGCATCAGGACCTTCATTGCGGCGGCTCCTCGAGCAAGTGGAGCGCGCGCAGGAGCTCGGCGACGTTCAATGCGGACGCGATGGCGCCGCGCGGGCGGTGCGGCGGATCGCCGTCGTAGAGCTCGGAGATCTGGTTCAATCCGTAGCCCTGCAGCAGGTCGGAGAAGCCGAGCACGAGCTCGGACAACGGCTCCATCCGCCACAACCGCGGCACGTAGGCACGCAGGTAGTTCTCGATGTAGAAGGCCGACACCCACGGCCACACCGAGCCGCAGTGGCGCGCCTTCTCGCGGTCGTCGTGCGTGCCGTGGTGGATGCCGACGTAGCGCGGATCGGTCGGCGCGAGCGTGCGCAGCCCGCGCGGCGTCAAGAGCTCGGCGCGCGCGCGACGGAACACGTCGGTGCGCTTGCCGCGCGTCAGCGGCGAGAACTCGAGCGACGCCGCGATCACCGCGTTGGCCGTGATCGAGCGATCGGCGACGCCGTCCTTCCACGTGTCGGCGAGCGAGCGCTCGTCCTCGAGCCAGAAACGCTGCAGGAACCCGCGGGTCGCCAGGCGCTTGCGCTTGGTCCATTCGCGGGCGCCCGAGTGATCGCCCGCGCGCTCGTGCAGGTCCTCGAGATACGCGAGCAGGAACCACCAGAGCGCGTTGACTTCGACCGCGCAGCCGTCGCGCGGCGTCACCGGCTTGCCGTTCGCGAACGCGTTCATCCACGTCACCGCGAGCTCGGGGCTTCCGGCGTGCAAGAGCCCTTTGTCGTCGATCGAGATGCCGAGCGCGCGCGTCGACGCGAGCTCGTGCGCGATCCTCGCGAGCGCCGGCATGAAGACGTCGCGGACGCGCTCGGCCGAGCCGCCGGCCTGTTCGTAGAGTCGCACGGCGCGCGCGAACCAGAGCGACGTGTCCGCACCTTCGTAGCGCGAATCGCCGTGGCCGTCGCCGAAGTGCGTCGGCAAGAGCCCGTCCTTCAGGAACGGCAGCGTCGCTTCGAGCGCGTTGCCGCAGGTCTCGATCTCGCCGCGCGAGAGCAAGAGCCCCGGCAGCGCCATCAGCGTCTCGCGTCCGCGCTCGCCGTACCACGGGAAGCCGGTCAGCACGCCGAGGCGCTCGCCGTCGCTCTTGCGATAGACGAAATCCTCCGCGGCGAGCTCGAGCGCGCGCTTCAGGCTGCGATCGAACCGCGCCATCCGCGCGCGTCGGGTCGTGTGCTCGCGCTTCCAGAGGGCCGCGGGGTCGGAGATCGGCTCGCCGATCGTCGTCGCGACGACGACGTCCGCGCCCGGCGCGATCGCGAGGCGGAACCAGCCCGGGCTGAAGTTGTCCTCTTGGCCGTCGTAACCGCGCTCGAGGTCCTTCGTGTACTCGATGCGCCGGTACCAGACCGGGTCGGCCTCGAAGCGCAGCGAGCGCGTGCTCGCGGTGATCGTCAGCGTCGGCAAGCCCGGGTAAGGCCGCGAGCGGATGCCGTTCGGGAGCCGCTCGACGCGCGGATCGAGCGCCATGTTCTCGGTCGTCAGCGCGTTCGCCTCGCGATACGCGTAGAGCGGCCGCAGGTCGAGCTGGAGCGGCACGTCCGCGCCCTCGACCGAGTAGCGGACGAGCACGGTCGGCTGGCCCTTGACCATCAGGATCTCGCGCCGCACCCACGTCGCGCCGAAGCGATAGGAGAAGCGCGGGTAGGGGACGAGCTCGACCGACTCGATCGCCTGGTGGCCGTGCGGCGACCACAGGCCCGGATAGCGGCCCATCGACAGCGGGAATGCCTTGCCGCCGCCGCCGATCGATTCCTCGAAGCGCGAGAGCCAGACGAAGCGCTTGCGCTCGGGCCCGAACGGGGTGACCAGCCAACCGTGGTGGCGGCGCGTCGGGCACAGCAGGATCGTCGACGAAGCGTAGCCGCCGTTTCCGTCGGTCTCGATCCACTCGCGAGTGATCGCACGGTCGAGCTGGAGGCATTCTTCGCGATCGATATGGACGAGTGCAGGCAAGGTACAGAGCTCCCGGGCGGGCGGGAACTCTACGGGATGCCATGCCCCGGCTCCATGGGCCGCACGGCCCCGTTCGAGGCTTCGGTCTCGGAATGCCCACGAGCGCGCGAAGGTAGACTGATCCGGCTCGCGTGTTCGCCCACCCCCTCGGTCTCCTCGCACTGCTCGCGTTGCCCGCGATCGTCGCGTTGCACCTCTTCCGGCGCCGTTTCGCGCCGCGACGGGTGAGCGCGCTGTTCCTGTGGCAAGCGGTCGATCGCACCCCGGTCGCCGGACGCGAGCGCCAGCCTTTGCGAGCTTCGGCATCTCTGCTTTGCGAATTGATCGCAGCCGCGGCGCTCGCGTTCGCGTTGGCGGGTCCGAGGCCGGGCTCGACGCGCACTGAGCACCTGGTGGTCGTCCTCGACGGCTCGGCGTCGATGGCGGCTCGCTTCGAAGGCCGAACGGTGCGCGAGCGAGCCGTCGAGGAGGTCGAACGACGGCTGGACGAGCTCGGCGCCGACGGTCGCGTCAGTCTGATCGTCTCCGGCGAGCGTCCGGCGTTGCTCGCGGGGCCGACCGCGTACGCCACGGAGGCGCGCGACGCGCTCGCGCGGTTCGCGCCGCGCGAGCCGTTCCACGACCTGACGCCGTCGGTCGCGCTCGGGCTCGAGCTCTCCGGCGGCCGGCGCGTCGTCGTGGTGACCGACCATTTCGATCCGCCGGCGTTCCCGCGCGAGGTCGAGCTCGTCTCGGTCGGCGCGAGCACCGACAACTTCGCGCTCGTGCACGCGGTGCGCACGCGCGAGCGCTCGCTCTCGACCGGCGCTCCGGTCGAGCGCGTGTTCCTGTCGGTCGCGACCTGGGGCGTCGCCGACGGCCGGACGACGCTCGCGCTGGTCGCGGGCGAGCGCACGCTGGAGACCAAGGCGCTCGCGCTCGGACCCGGCGAGAAGGCGAGCTTCGCGTTCGAGCTGCCGGAAGGCGGGCCGCTGGTCGAGGCGCGGCTCGGCGCCGACGCGCTCGCGATCGACGACCGCGCCTGGCTCGCGCCGGTGCCCGCGCGCGGCCTCGCGCTCGCGACCGACCTCGACGCGCGAACGCTCGCGTTGCTCGGCCTCGCCGATCCGCGCGGCGAGGAGGGCAACTTCGAGCGTTGGCTCGAGGTCGTGCCCGACGCGCGTGTCGCGGAGTCGATCGAGACCGCGCACCTCGCGCTCGTCGACGCGACTTCGGGTCCGGCCGGCGCGGGTTCGTCGGCCTTGCCGGGCGGCAGCGCGACCACGTTGATCGCGCTCGATCGGCCGCAGGGCGACGCGCACGACTGGATCGGGCCGTTCCTGATCGAGAAACGCCACCGCGCGTTCGAAGGCGTGACGCTGGAGGGCGTGGTGTGGAGCGCGCGCGACGGCGAGCCTCTGATCGGCTCGCCGCTGGTTTCCGCGGGCAACCTGGCGCTCTTGACCGAGGAAGTGGTCGGTGCGCGCACGGTTTGGCGCCTGCGGCTCGATCCGGAGCGCGCGACGCTCGCGCGCTCGCCGGACTGGCCGATCCTGCTCGCGAACCTCGCCGAGGTCCGTCGCGCCGCGCTGCCCGGGCTCGCGCGCGTCAACGTCGCGTTCGGCGAGTCCGTCGTCTACCGCGCGGGCGGCGAGCTCGCCGCCGCGCGCGAGGCGCGCACGCCGTACGTGCTCACCGCGCCCGACGGCGAACGGCGCGAGATCCCGCCGCGCGCGGAGTTCGTGCTCGACGGGCTCGCGCAGACCGGCGTGTGGGAACTCTCGCTCGGCGCGCAAACGGTCGGTCGGCTCGCGGTCAGTTTCGTCGATCCCCGCGAGTCCGACCTGCGCGCGCGTTCGTCCGGTCGGCGGCCCGCCGAGGTCTCCGCGGACGCGCCCGAGGTCGATTTCGCGTGGCCCGAGCTCGCTTTGGTCGCGCTCGCGCTCGCGCTCGTGCTGCTCGACTTCTGGGTGCTCGCGCGCGGCGCGCGTCGGCTCGCCGCGCTCGGTCCGGGGGCCGCCTGATGGGTTTCCTGCACCCGGAGTTCTTGCTGCTCGCGTTGCCCGCGGCGTGGCTCGCGTGGAAGTTGCGCACCCGCGGCGTCGGCGTCACGGTCGTCCGCGCGCTGGTGCTCGCGTTGCTCGTGCTCGCGCTCTCGTCGCCGTACTTGCGCCGCACCGACGTCGGCCGCGACCTCGTCGTCGTCGTCGACCGCTCGCAATCGATGCCCGCGGAGTCCGAGCGCACGGCGACCGAGCTCCTGACCCTGGTCGAGGCCGCGCGCGAGAGCGGCGACCGCGTCGGCATCGTCGCGTTCGGTCGCAACGCGGCGCTCGAGCGTCTGCCGAGCGGCTCGCTGCGCTTCACCGGTTTCACCAAGTCGCAGGACGGCGATGGCTCGAATCTCGCGCGCGCGCTCGACGCGGCGCTCGAGCTGATCCCGACGGATCGGCCGGGCTCGATCGCGCTGCTCTCCGACGGCGAGGAGACCGACGGCGACGCGCTCGCGGCCGCTCGGCGTGCGTTCGCGCGCCGCGTGCGCGTCGACGTGCGGCCGCTCGCGCGCTCGAGCGGGCTCGACATCGCCGTCGAAGCGCTCGACCTGCCCGACGAGGTCGCGCTCGGCGAGCCCTTCCAATTCAGCGGCTGGCTCTTCGCGAGCGCGGCGACCGCCGTCGAGTACGAGCTCCTGCGCGACGGCACGCCGCTCTCGAGCGGCAAGCGCGAACTCGGCTCCGGCGCGAACCGCCTGCTCTTCCGCGACCGCGCGCCTCGCGCCGGAGTCGCGACCTACACGCTGCGCGTGCGCGCCGACGGCGACCAGACGCGCGAGAACGACGTCGGCCTCGGCGCGCTGCGCGTCGTCGGCGCAAAGCCCGTGCTGGTCGTCAACCACGACGGCGCAGCGGACGCACTGGTCGCGGCGCTCGCGAAGTCCGGCGTGCCGCTCGAAGTGCGAACGCCGGAGGTCGCTCGGCTCTCGCGCGTCGGGCTCGCCGCGTACCGCGCGGTGGTGCTCGAGAACGTCGCCGCGTCGCGCGTCGGCCTCGACGGGATGAAGGCGCTCGACGACTTCGTGCGCGAACGCGGCGGCGGCTTGCTGGTCACCGGCGGCAAGGCGAGCTTCGGTCTCGGCGGCTACTACAAGTCGACGCTCGACGAGCTCTTGCCGGTCAGCCTGGAGATGCGCCAGGAGAAGCGCAAGCAAGGCGTCGCGCAGGTGATCGTGATGGACCGTTCGGGCTCGATGGCGGTCGAAGTCGCACCCGGCGTGCAGAAGATGGACCTCGCGAACCGCGGCGCGGCGGCGTCGATCGAGCTGTTGACCCCGGTCGACTCGATCGGCGTGATCGTCGTCGACTCGTCGGATCACGTGATCCAGGCGCTGACGCTGGTCGACGATCCCGCGCCGATCGTGCAGAACGTGCTGCGCGTGCAGTCGTCGGGCGGCGGCATCTACTGCTACACCGGCTTGCGCGCGGCCGCGCGGATGCTCGACGAAGCGCCGCAAGCGAATCGGCACGTCGTGCTCTTCGCCGACGCGGCGGACTCGGAGGAGCAGGAAGGCTGCATGGAGCTGGTCGGCGAGCTCGTGCGCATGAACACGACGCTCTCGGTGATCGCGCTCGGCACCGAGAGCGACAGCGACGCGCAGTTCCTGAAGGACCTCGCGGCGAAAGGCGAGGGCGCGGTGTACTTCACGCTCGTGCCCGACGATTTGCCGCGCCTGTTCGCGCAGGACACGCTGACGTTCTCGCGCTCGACGTTCGTCGACGAGCCGACCGCGGCGGAGACGACGTCGGAGCTCTTCGCGCTCGGCGATCCGAGCTCCGCGCTCGAGCGCGCGGGCTTCCCGACGCTCGGCGGCTACAACCTGACGTACCTGCGGCCGGACGCGAGCGTCGGCGTGCTGACCGCGGACGAGCATCGCGCGCCGGTCTTCGCGTTCGCGCAGCGCGGGCTCGGCCGCGCCGCAGCGTTCACCGGCGAGGTCGGCGGCACGTACGGCGCGGAGGTGATCGCGTGGCCGGGCTTCGCGGACTTCTTCGTCACCGCGTTGCGCTGGCTCGCGGGACTCGAGGAGCCGACGGAGGTCTTCACCTCGGTGCGCCGCGAGGGCCGCCAAGCGGTGGTGTCGGTCGAGGTCGATCCCGCGGCGCCGCGCGCGCCCGACGCGTCGGAGCTCACGGCGCGGATCACGGATCCGAGCGGCGCGGCGCGCGAGCTCGAGCTCGTGCGCGTCGGCGACTCGCGGTACGAGGCGCGTTTCGAGCTCGAGCGCGCCGGAGTCAGCCTCGGGACGTTGCAGGTCGGCGCGCCCGGCGCGCGCAAGGGCGTCGCGTTGCCGCCGATCGTGCTGTCGTACAGCCCCGAGTTCGCGCCGCGCCGCGACCGAGACGCCGGCGCGCGGCTGCTCGCGCGGATCGCGCAGGAATCCGGCGGCGAGAACGTCGCGACCGCGACTGAGTTCTGGCGCGGCTCGCGCGATTCGAACGCGTGGCGCTCGATCGCGCGCGAGCTCGTGCTCGCGGCGATCCTCTTGTGGCTCGTCGAGATCGCGACGCGGCGGCTCGAGCTGTTCGCGTTCGTGAAGTGGCCGTCGCGTGTGCGGCTTCCGAGCCTGCGTCGCGTCGCCGAGCCGGCGTCGGTGCCGACGGGAGCGACCGCGGCGCTCGCCAAGGCCGCCGCCACGCGCTCGCAGAGCGCTCCGGCGCGCGCGGACGCGTCCGGCTCGCCGTCGCGGGACGCGATGCCGTCGCGCGCCGAGCCGGCGTCGCGCACGGACCCGGCCAAGTCGCGCGCCGCGGACGCGGGCTCCGCCGCCGAAGCGATGGAACGCGCCCGCGCCGAGCTCGAAAGGCGCCGCAAGCCGCGTTAGGCGCCGTCGAGCGAGCGCTCGGCCCGCGCGCGTCCGCGCGCAGCGCCTACACCCACGCGCGCACGCGGCCGTCGCGCGCGCCGCGCAGCTCGCCGAGCGTCGTCGCCGCGTGGAGCAAGCCGACGTGCGTGTACGCCTGCGGGAAGTTGCCGAGCAGCGCGCGCGTCTTCGGATCGACGTCCTCGGAGAAGAGGCCGACCGGGTTCGCGAAGCTCGCCGTGCGCTCGAAGATCTCGATCGCGCGATCGAGCTCGCCCATCAACGCCAGCGCTTCCGCCCACCAGAACGAGCACATCGTGAACGCGCTCTCGGTCTCGCCGAAGTCGTCGGGGTGGCGATAGCGCAGCATCGCGCCGTCGACGACCAGGAGCTTCTCGTACGCGCGCACCGTCGACACGAAACGCGGATCGCGCGCGTCGATCAGGCCGATGCTCGGCAAGAGCAGGTTCGACGCGTCGGCGTGCTGGCCGTCGAGCGCCTGCGTGAAGAAGCCGAGCTCGCGGCTGAAGCCGCGGTCGAGCACGCGCGCGCGCAGCCGTTCCGCGGCCGCGCCCCAGCGCTCGGCCTTCGCGGAAAGACCGAAACGCCGCGCGACCTGCTCGCCGCGGTGCGCCGCGACCCAGCACATCGCCTGCGAGAACGTGTACTGCTTGAAGAGCGTGCGGAACTCCCAGATCCCGGTGTCGGGCGTTTCCGCGGCGGCGATCGCGCGCTCGACGAGGTCGTCGATCAGGCGCAGGTAACTCTCCGGGTGCTCGTGGACGATCCGCGGATCGGTCAAGAGCGTCTCGAGGCACAGCACGACTTCGCCCATCAGGTCGTGCTGCTGCTGGCTGCACGCGGCGTTGCCGATCCGCACGTGCCCATTGCCGCCGAAGCCCGCGAGGTGGGGGAGGAATTCCTCGGGGAGCTCGCGCTCGCCGCCGATCCCGTACACGGGCTGCAACGGGCCCGAATCGACGATCGTGCGCAGGTAATGGACGAAGCGCTCGCCTTCGTTCAAGTGACTCAACCGCCGCAGCGCCTCGACGACGAATGCCGAGTCGCGCAGCCAACAATAGCGATAGTCCCACGTGCGCTCGGTGCCCATCGCCTCGGGGATGCTGGTGGTCGCCGAGGCGATGATCGCGCCGGTGTCCTGCGACGCGTGCAGCACGAGGCAGAGCGCGGAGCGCAGGACGAGCTCCGGCGCGAAGTGCGGCAGCGCGCACGTCTTCGCCCACGTGCGCCAGCCGCGCACCGTGCGATCGAGATCGTGCTCGATCTGGGCGAGGTTCGGCCGTTCGTCGCGCGCGCCCCAGCGCAGGACGAACCACGTCGGCCCGGTCAGCGGGAACGCGCGTCGGCCGAGCAGCCACGCGATCGGCAGGTTGGTCACCAGCGAGAGCGGATGCGTCCCGCCGATCACGCGCACGCCGCGGTCTTCCTCGACGAACTGCACCGGGCGGCGACCCCAGTCCGGGCGGGGGTCGAAATCGACCGCGATCCGCGGCTCGCCGACCAAGGGCCGAATCAGGCGCACGAGCTCGATCGGAGCGTGCACGCCGAAGCCGTCCGGGATGCGCGGCGCGAAGTCGAGCACCTCGAACGAGCCCTCGGCGGCCTCGATCACGACGCGCGAGACGTTGGTGTTCTGGAGGTACGCGAGCGAGCCGTGGCGTTCCTCGCCGCCGACCAACACGCGGAACGTGCCGCCCTTCTGCTCGTCGAGCAACCGCGCGAACACCGACGGCGAGTCGAAGCGCGGCATGCACAGCCAGTCGATCGAAGCGCGCGGCGAGACGAGCGCGAGCACCCGTCCGTTGCCGATCGCGGCGTGGTCGAGGCGCGGAACGGACGGGGCGGGGGAGCTGCCTGCCATGGCGTGGCGCGAGACTAAGCTCGCGCGGCGGAGCGTGCGAGCGTCAGTTCGCGGCGAGCACGCCCGCGGGGATCAGGTCGCGGTCGACCTGCAGCGCGAGCGGCTCCGAGGCGTCGAGCGAGAAGAACCGGCCGTTCGCGCGGCGCGTCTCGACCTCCAGGCCGTCGATCAGGTGCTTCAGCCGCCGCCGATAGCCGTCGACCGTCGCTTCGTCGAGCCAGGCGTCGAGACTCTCGTCGCTCTCGGCGTCGACCAGCCGCAGCGCGGTGCCGACGGCGGGCGCGCGATCGAAGCCCGAGAGCACCTGGAGCAGCACCAGGCCGCCCGAGCGCGCCGCGAGCGGCCGGACGAGCTCGCGCGCGTCGAACGGCGCCAGGAAATCGGAGATCACCACGCGCAGGCCGCCGGGCGTGAAGAGCGACGCCGCTTCCGCGAGCGCGATGCCGAGCGGCGCGCGCGCTTCGAACTCGGTCTCTCGCGCGTGCAGGCGCTCGAGAGCGATGCGCTCGGGCCGCTCGCCGCAGAGCGTGATCCGCACCTCGGAGCTCGCGAGCTCGGCGGAGCGCGCGAGCACGTACGCGAGGTCGAGGGCGCGCGCGGCCTTCTCGGGATCGCTCGCCATCGAGCGCGAGAGGTCGAGCACGAGCTCGAGCCGCGGAAGGAGCTCCTCGCGATAGACGCGCACCAACGCCTGGTCGCTGCGCGCCATCGCTCGCCAATCGAGGTGGCGGATATCGTCGCCGGGCGCGTAGTTGCGGCGGTCCTGGAACTCGAGGCTCGAACCGGTACCGCGCCCGAGCAGCTCGCCCGCGAGTCCGCGCCGCGGCACTTCGAAGAGCGCGAGCCGATGGCGCTCGGCGAGGCGTTCCGCGTCAGCGCTGGGGCGCGGCATCGGTAGTGTGGGTGGCTTGGGCGGCTGCCGCTTCGCGCGCGCGGCGCTCGGCGGAGCAGCGCAGGACCTCGGCGACCGCGTTGCCGACGCGCTTCGCGTTGACGATCGCGGTCAGCACGACGCCGATCGCGAGCAGCGCGAGGCCGGGGCCCGCGTCGGCCAAGTTCAGGTCGACGAGGCAAGCGAGCACCCAGAAGGGATCGAGCGGATGCTCGAGCTCCATCCACGCGTGCACGTCGAGCAGCATGCCGGCGATCGACGGCAGGAAGATCGCGAGCCCGAGCAGCAGTGGGATCGCGACCCGCACCGCCGTCCGGCCCCGCAGCGTGCGCACGAAGTACGACGCGATCCCGGACGGCAAACCGACGACCACCAACGCGTAGAGATAGAGCGCGAGGGTGAACACGACGATCGATTCGTCGCCTTCGAGCAGCGCGAGCGGCCCGACGACGAGCAGGGTCAACAGCGCGTTGCCGATCAGCAGCGCGAGCCCGCGGGCGCCGCCCGGCAACCACGGCAGGCTGCAGAGCGCGAGCGTTCTGGAGCTCGGCACCTGCCTCGCGACTCGCCGACCGAACGGCTCGGGCTCGGTGGCGAAGAAGACGTACGCGACCATCGCGAGCGCGCAGCCGGCGCCGACCAGAGCGATGACGAACTGCTCTTCGCCGCGGAAGAACGTCGTGTATCCGACCGCTGCCCAAGCGAGCGTCACCACCGTGATCGCGGACGCGAGCACGCGCAACGCGCTCGACCGGTTCTCCTCTTCGTGCGCTAGCCTGGCGCAGCCGATCGCGAACGCGAACAGTGCGACGATCGGCAACACGGACCCGAACATCGCGACGGCGTACTGGAAGTCGCGGTCCCGGAGCACGTTCGGCGCCTGGACGAGCATCGTCGCGAATCCGATCGCTCCGGCGGACACCGGCAGCAAAGCGCAAGCGAGCAGCATCGCGAGCGCCGCGCGCACGATCTTCGTCCGGCCGAGCGTCGAAAGCGCGACGGCGAGGAACGACAGCGTCGTCGAGACGAGGATCGAGAGCCCGATCGCGAGCCCGATCGCGAGGATGTCGACGCCGCCCATCAGGAAGGTCGACACCAGGAACGGCGAGAACGCCGAGTAGTAGAGCAGCGCTTGCACCGTCGCCGCGAGCACCTTGCCGACGACGAGCTGCTTCGGCCGCAGATCGGAGATCACCAGCAGGTCGAAGGTGTTCTCCTCCCATTCCGCGCCCATCGACTGGAACGCCCAGAACGGTACGAACGTGTGCACGGCGAACGAGAGCACGCCGAACGTCGCCATGAAGAAGTTCGTACCGAGCTCGTCGAGATCGCCGTCGACGTTCGCGAGCACGATCATGAACACGCCGAGCGCGGTCGCGAGCACCACCGTCAACCAGAACAGGTTCCGGAAGTACCGGCCGCGCAGCGCCTGACGCACTTCCTTGACCAGGATCGGATTCAGCCGATCGTCGGCGCGCGCGAGGAACGCGCCGAGGGCCGCGGGCTCGTCGCCGGGCTTCGAGAGCGTCTCGGAGGTCATTGGAGCGTGCCCTGGGTCAGCGACATGAAGATGTCCTCGAGCTTGACCTCGCCGCCGGCGAACTCGACCGGCTTGACCCCGCGCGCGACGAGCCGTTCGAGCAGACGCGCGAGCGCTTCGTCGTCGCCCGTGTAGTCGAAGACGAGCCCCTGGCGCTCGCCGCGGACGTTGGCGATCCCGGGCTCCTCGAGCAACGCCTTCTCGAGCGTCGCGAGGTCGCACAGCGCGCGCACGTACATCGTCGCGTGGGGCTGCAGCGAGCGTTGGATCTCGCCGACGCGTCCGCGCGCGAGCAGCTTGCCGCTCTCGATCACCGCGACGCCGTCGCACATCTCCGCGAGCTCGGTCAGGATGTGCGACGAGATCAACAGCGCCTTGCCCATCGCGCCGAGCGCCTTGACGAGCTCGCGCAGCTCGACGCGCGCGCGCGGATCGAGCCCGGCGGCCGGCTCGTCGAGGATCAGCACCGCCGGATCGTGCAGCATCGTCTTCGCGAGGCAGAGGCGCTGCTTCATGCCCTTCGAGAGCGTGTTGATCAGCTTCTCCTCGAGCGGACCGAGCGACGTGAACGCCATCACCTGGTCGACCGTCTTCTTGCGCGCCTTGCCGGTGAGCCCGTAGGCACGCGCGTAGAAGTCGAGGTACTCGCGGATCGTCGTCTGCGGGTACGCGCCGTAGTTGTCGGGCATGAACCCGAGCTTGCGTCGCGCGCGCCGCGGGTCTTCGAGCACCGACACGCCGTCGACGATCACGTCGCCGTGGTCGGGCAGCTCGAGGGTCGCGCAGATGCGCATCGTCGTCGTCTTGCCGGCGCCGTTCGGGCCGATGAAGCCGCAGATCGAGCCCGGCTCGACCGTGAACGACACGTCGTCGACCGCCTTGAGCGAGCGGAACGTCTTCGTGATCCCGCGTACTTCGAGGGCGGTCATCGCCATTCCTCCCCGTCGGCTGCGAGCACGCCGAGCACGTGATGGAACGAGACGCTCTCCGTGCCCGCGACGCCGCAGTCGTCGCCGAACACGCCGCGCTCGAGGCGCGCGAGGTAGCACGCGGCGGGCAGCGCCCCGATTTTCGGCAGCAGGGTCGCGAGGCCGAGCTCGTTCGCGAGCTCCTCGGCCTGCGCGTCGTCGAGCGGCGCCAGCGTCGTCCGCGCGCTCTCGCCGAGCGGCGCCGCGGACGTCCAGTAGCGGCCGGCCTCGTCGCGCACCAGCAGTCGCTCGACGGTCGTGCCGAGCGCGTTGGTCGCCGCGAGCTCGCCGCCCGCGTGCGCGAGCTCGAGCCTGCCGCGCTCCGCGCGCTCGGTGACGATCTGATGCAGGAACGCCGCGCGCGCGGGCAGGTAGCCGCCGGCGAGCACCAGCCCCGGATCGTGCGCGACGAGGTAGCGTTGGCCGTCGTACGCGGGCTCGGTCCAACCGCCGCCGCTCGTGTAGCGCGCGACCTGCATCAGCGCGGCGCCGGGGCCGGGCTCGAGGCCGCGCGCGGGCGCGAGCCCGGCGAACAGCATGCGCATCTCGCTCGCCATCGAGCGGTGCTCGCGCTGGTCGAGCAGCGCGAACGTGTGCGAGGCGACTTTCACGCCGAGGCCTTGCGAGACGATGCCGAAGCCGAACAACGCGAGCGCGGCGCCGAGCGCGATCACCGGGATCGTCACGAGCAGCAGCACCGGCCGCTTGCTGCGCTTGACCAGGACGAAATTGACCGGCCCGATCACGATCGCGAAGAGCACGAGCAGCAGCGCGAAGAGCTTGTACGGCAGCGCGAAGAGGTCGGGCACCACCGGCAGGCTCGTCCGCATCCGCGAGCCGCCGTCGTCGTGGACCATGCCGTTGCCGTCGAGCGCGGCGTGCTGCAGCGCGTTGCGTTGCTCCGGCGTCGAGAGCGGCGGCGCGTCGTCGACCAGCAGCGTGCCGAGCCCCGCGCGCCGCGCGAGCGCGACCGACTCGCTCGCGAGTGCGAAGCGCGGCTCCAGCCACGGCGCGAGCTCGGAACTCGCGCGCGCGAGCTCCGTGGCGCGCGGCCCGAGCAACGCGACCGTGCCGCCGAGCCGCAGCCATTGGTAGAGCGGCGCGAGCGAGCGTTCGCTCGGCAATCCGTTCGACGTGTCGAGCACGACGACGTCGCCGCTGGTGAAGCTCTCGGCATGCTGCGGCAACCGATCGAAGCGCACGTGGTGGACCTGCACGTTGTTCGGCGTGCCGGTCGGCGGCGTCGGCGGCGGCGTGCCGAACGAAACGTAGCCGGTGAGGCTGCCGGTGTGCCGGATCGCCCGACCCGCTCCGTTGACCTCCGCGGTGCTGAGCTCGCCGCTCCAGCGCTCGGTGACGCCGGCCTCGGGCTCGCCTTCGCTGAAGTAGAGGATCGAGCGCGCGTCGACCTGCCCGAGCTCGGAGCCGCCGAAGTTACCGGCGAGCCAGTGGCTGCGGCCTTCGTGCCGTAGCCGCAGCGAGAACTGGTTCTGCGTGTTCGGGAACGCAGGCAAGAGCATCTCGATCGAGCCCTCGGCTCCCGCGGGCACGGAGATCGACGCG
Organism: Planctomycetota bacterium; assembly: GCA_016220085.1. GTDB lineage: Bacteria > Planctomycetota > UBA1135 > UBA1135 > JACRIN01. The sequence continues at coordinate 84,017 of JACRIN010000033.1, read as the reverse complement.
TCGACCTCGCGCTCGACGCCCCACGCGGTTGCGTGCACGTCGACCTTGCACGCGCGCTCGCCGGCGTTGACGACCGTGATCAGGCAGGGGATCCAACCCTTGTGGACCTGCGCGGGCCAGACCGTTGCCGCCCGGACGGTGACGGCGGTGTCGGGCAGCGTGAGTTCCTTCTCCTCGACCGGCGTGCAGAGCGCGAGGCAGGCGAGCGCGAGCTCAGCGAGCATCCTTCATTCCCTTGGGCAACGCTTCCTCGAGTTCGCCGACGTCCGCGAGCACCGCGGCGACGACGTCCGGCCCGCGCACGCCTTCGAGCCGAGCGCGGTAGTCGAGCACCAAACGGTGCGCGACCGCGCTGGTCGCGACCGCGCGCACGTCGTCGAAGCCGACGTTCGGCTTGCCGGAGACGAGCGCGTGGGCTCGCGACGCCTCCGCGATCGCGATCGCGGCGCGCGGGCTCGCGCCGTGGCGCACGAAGTCCCGGACGAGCTTCGGCGCGGTCGTCGCGGCCGGGTGCGTCGCTTCGACGATCCGCGCGATCCACGCGGCGACCGCGGGCGGCAGGTAGATCGCGTCGACAGCGGCGAACAGAGCGCGGAGCTCGTCGAGCGAGAGCGCGCGCTCGTGCTCGGGCGCGCGGCCGGCGCGGCGCTCGGTGATGATCGCTTGCAGCGTCGCGCGGTCCACGCCGGGCACGTCGAGCTTGAAGAGGAAGCGGTCGAGCTGCGCCTCGGGCAACGGGTACGTGCCTTCGAGCTCGATCGGATTCTGCGTCGCGAGCACGTAGAAGGGCTCGGGCAACCGGTGCGTCTCGCCGAGCACCGTCACGCGCCGTTCCGCCATCGCTTCGAGCAGCGCGGACTGCGTCTTCGGGCTCGCGCGGTTGATCTCGTCGGCGAGCACGACGTGGCAGAACACCGGGCCGGGGTGGAAGACGAGCTTGCGCTTGCCATCGTCGTCCTCCTCGAGGATCGGACCGCCGGTGATGTCGCCGGGCAGCAGGTCGGGCGTGAATTGGAGGCGCTTGAACGAGAGCCCGAGCAGCGCCGCGAGCGCCTTGACCAACTCGGTCTTGCCGAGGCCGGGCAAGCCTTCGAGCAGCACGTGGCCGCGCGCGAGGCAGCCGACGAGCACCAGCCGCGTCAAGCGCTCTTGACCGAGCAGCGTGCGGTCGAGTCCGGCGAGGATCGTCTGCGCCTGCGCGCGAGCGCTCTCGACTTCGTTGGGGGAGAGCAGGGCCGTCGCTTCGCTCATGTCAGTCGCGTCGAGGTCCGGAGAAGAAGCGTTGCACGGCGTCGCGATGATGCGGAGCCAGGCGTCGCCGCCACACGCCCTGTCCGCTCGAACCGGAGACGTCCGCGCCGCCGGCGCTTTCGCCCTGCGCGTCGACCGTGGGCGCGCCCGCGGCGATTCCGAGCACCGCGGTGCTCTCGGGATCGAGCATCGTCGCCGGACTCAGCGCCTCGGCCTCGAAGTCCTCGCTCGTGCCGGGCGATTCCTCGCCCCAGGTGAGTCCCGCGTCGCCGCGTCCGCGCGACACACCGCCGGAGCCCGGCGCGTTGGCCGAGGAAAGGGCACCGTGCGACGCGCTCCCGGCGCGTCCCTTGCCACTTCATGTTCCACCGCGCTTGCAAGTCGAGTCGCACACGTGCTCCGAGAACCGCTCGAGCTCGCGGAAGCGCTCGAGCTTGGCCTTCGACAGCAGCCCGGACCGCGCGAGCCGTTCCATGCGCGCGTCGAGCGCGGCGTTGAGCGCGTCGGAGAGCTCGGCGAGCTCCGCGGTCGACAGCTTCACGCCGTCGGGCAATTCGAGCGAGCCCGGCTCCAGCCGGTCGAGCAGCGACTTCGGCAGCTTCGCGGCGAGCCCCGCTTGCTTCAGGTCGCGCAGCGCGCCGTCGAGCGCGTCGGCGGCGGCCTCGGCGTTCTCGGCGCTGTCGGCGGCGTCAAGACCCTCTCGCGCGCGCTCGGCCGCCGCGAGCGCTTCGTCGGCGCGGCGCGAGAGCTCGTCCTGCGTGCGATCGATCGCTTCGAGGCTCGCGTCGAGCGGCGCCGAGTCGCTCTCGGCGTCCAGGCGTTCCAGGCGAGCCTCGAGCTCGTCGGCGCGCTCGGGCTCGAGCTCGACGACCTCTTGGAGCGCGCCGAGGTCCTCCGCGGCCGCGTCGAGGCGATTCTCGACGACCTGCGTCGCCGGCGGCGGCGGGAGCACGCTGCGTTCGAGCGCGAACGCAGCGCCGACGAACGCGAGCGCGAGCAGGCTCGGCCAAAAGTCGCGCAGCGCGCGGATCCTGGGCAAACGCTCGATCGAAGCGAGCGCGCGAGCCGCGGAGTCGTTCCAGCGCGCATCGCCGAGCGCGTATTGCGTCAGCAGCGCGCCGCTGCCGCCGCTCTCGCGATCGAGCCACGCGACCGCGGCGGCCGGCGAGAGGAAGCGGCGGCGCGCGAGACCCCACGCGACCAGCGGCACCAGCGCGAAGAGCCCCAACGCGCGCGCGGCGTTCGGGCGCGACACGTCGAGCGCGAAGCGAGCGATCAAGACCCAGCCACCGAGAGCGAACAACGTCGGCGCCGCGAGCCGCGCACACGTTTCGAGCCACGCAGCCGTCTTGGCGCGTGCGATCAGACGGCGCAGCGAGCGATCGAGGTCGGGGAGCACGGGAAGGGATCCATGGTAGCCACGGCGAATCGACGCCGCAGCTCGAGGGCTCGTTTCGAGCTCATTCGCGCAGGCGCAGCGTCAGCTTGCGCTCCGCCTCGCCGCCGAGCGAAACCGTCTTGTTCGCCGAGCGACCGTCGGGCGCCGTCGCGGTCACCGTGTAGAGTCCCGGCGCCAGCGGGCCGATCCGTTGCTCGTTCGACGAGAAGCCGCCTTCCTGGAAGACCGCCATGAGCTCGGCGACCGTCAACAGCCCGTTGACCTGGCGGCCCTTCTCGTCGGTGACGAGCACGTCGGCGGCGACCTCGGTCTCCTTGGAGTCGACGAGCTTGACCACGAGCAGCGTCGCCGCCTCGACGACGAGGTCCGCTTCGGTGGTCTCGCCGCTCTTGATCGCGATTCCGACCGCCGCGGCGCTCGCGGAGCCCTTGGCTCGCGCGGTGACCGTGTAGCGGCCTTCGGCGAGACCCAGGTAGGTGTAGCGGCCGTCGCTGCCGGTCTGCGAGAGCGACAGACGTTCGAGCAACCGCTCGTTCTCGTCGCGCACGAAGATCGCCGCGCCCTCGACCGGCTGGCCGTTCGTCGCGCGCACGATGCCCGAGACCGAGCCCGAGCGCTCGAGTCGGAAGTCGATGCCGTCGAGGTCGGTGTCCCCGGCGACCGAAACGTCGCGCACCTCGCGGCCGAGCGGTTTGTCGGCGCCGAGGATGCCGCCGAAGAGCGCGCCGCCCGCGGAGATCGTGTAGTCGCCAGGCTCGAGCCAACGCATCACGTAGCGGCCGTCCTCGTCGGTCGTGATCTCGCTGTAGCGGCCGCCGAGCAGCGTGCCGTTCGGCACCGCGCCGCGTGCGGTCAGGCTGACGCGCGCGCGCAGCGCGGGGCGGCCCTCGTCGTCGAGCACGCGGCCCGAGATCCGCGCGCCGGGGAGCTCGATGTCGAGCACGTGCTCCGGTTCCTGCGGGATGCGGCGCGCGAACTCGTACGCCTGCTGCTCGCCCGCGTTGCCGAAGCTCTGCACGGTGATCAGGTAGCGTCCCGCGCCGTCGAGCCGGGTCTCGTACGAACCGTCGGCGGCGACCGAGACGAACTTCAGTCCCGCGAGGCCCTTGGTGCCGTCCGCCATGAAGTTGAGCGTGACGCCGCCGACCGCTTCGCCGTGCGAACGGACGTGGCCGTGGACGCGCACCGGATTCTTCGGCGGCGCGCCGAGCGTCACGTGCGTCTCCTCGCCGTCCTTGATCGTCGCGGTGGTCATCTTCATCGAGCCGAGCATGCTCGCGGTGTCGGCGCCTTCCGGCATCCCGCCGTCGTCGCTCATCCACGCCATGTAGATCACTTGCCAGGTGCCTGGCTCGAGGTGCTCCTCGCGGAAGCGGCCCTGCGAGTCCGAGCGGACCATCCGCTGCGCGTAGCGCTGCGCCGATTCTTGCGCGAGCACGTTCGCGGACGCCTTCGGCTTGCCGTCGTCGCCGTAGATCTCGCCGGTCAACGTGCCCCCGCGGCGCAGGCGGATCTCGACGCCGGACTTCTTCTCGGCGGGCGCGACTTCGACGTCGACCCGCTCGCTCGACGCCGCGCCTTCGGCCCGCGCGACCAGCCCCGCGCGTCCTGCGGAGAGCGGCGCGAACGTGAAGCTGCCGTCCTCGATCGTCACCGCGCGCTGCGGCTCGTTGGTCGGGCGGAAGCGCCGTTGGATGTCCGCCATCTCGATCGAGCGCTGCACGATCGCGCCGGCGACCGGTTGGCCGTCGGGGCCGTAGACGACGCCCGCGACCGTCGCCGCGTGGACGAGGACGAGCTCGACGGGAGCCGCCGAGCTCTCGCGCGGAAGCTCGACCTGCACCGGCTCGGCGTCGCCGAAGCCCGGTGCGAGCGCGAAGAGTTCCCAACCGCCGCGATCGAGACCCGCGAGCACGAAGCGACCGTCGTCGGCCTCGAAGCTGCGCCGGATCTCCGGTCCTCCGATCCCGGGGATCAACGAGCGGACCTCGGCGCGCGCGACGAGCTCGAAGCGCGTCACCGGCGCGCCGCTCTCGTCGACGACGCGGCCCTGCACGCCTTCGGGCGCCGCGAGCACGAGTTCGAGCCCTTCCGTGCCCGGCGCGACGCCCGCGAGCGAAGCGCGCCAGAAGCGCTCGGCGTTCTCCTTCTTGTCCTCGACGCCGGCGGGCGGCGCTTCCGCGCGCAGCCCGAACGGGCCGCCGCCGAGGCCGCCGATCGTGAATGCGCCGTCCGCGCCGGCGGTCGCCGAGCCTTCGTTGCCGCGCCACGCGTTGAACGCGTTCAGCCCAGTCAGCGCGGCCATGTCGAAGCCCAGCGTGACCTTCGCGCCCGCGGCCGGCGTGCGGTTGGACCAGAGCACGACGCCGGAGACGTGTCCGCCGTGCGTCAGCTCGAAGTCGCCGCCGTCGCGCGTCTCGCCGTCGACGATCTCGATGTCGTGGAGCTCCATCAAGTAGCCCGACTTCTCGAGCTGGAGCTTCGCCTTGCCGGCGCGCACCGCGGCGAGCGAGAACGTGCCGTCCGAGCCGCTCTTCGCTTCGCGCGCGACGTCGCCGCCCATGCCCATCATCTTCGGATCGATGCGCGCTTCGACCTTCACGTCGGCGACCGGCGCGCCGTTCTCGTCCTGCACCCGGCCGGTCAGCGCGCCGCCGCGCGAGAACGCGATCGTCACGTCGCGCCGCGAGCCCGGCGACGCCTCAGTGGGTTCACTGCGCCCCGCGGCGAACCGCGGCAGCGCGTCCGGCTTGCCTTCCGGTCGCGCGAAGAGCGTGAACTGCGACGTGCCGTAGAGCGAGCGCAGCTCGAACGTCCGGCCGTCCTGCGAGCGCACCGAGCGGTTCTCGCCGTTACCGCCGCCGCCCATCTGAGTGTTCCATGCCTGCGTGCCCGAGCCACCGACCGAGATCGCGACCTCGCCGAGCGCGTCGCGTTCCGATTCCTCGGCGTTCGCGGGCAGCGCGAGCGTGCCGCGGATCCACGTGCCGAGCTCGACCGGCACCGAGAGCGTTTCCATTGCCTCGCTGGGGTCGCTTGGGCGGCCTGGCCCGCTCGAACCGGGCACCTCGACTTGGGCCGGCACCGTCGCGCGGCTCGAAGCGTAGCGGCCGAACGCGAACACGTGCACGGTGCCGGACTCCTGCGTCAGCGGCAGTTCGAACGTGCCGTCGGCGGCGACCGGCGCGCGGCCGAGCAGCTCCTTCGACGGCTGTTCCGCGTCCGCTTGCGCGATCTCGGTGAGCGCGGAACGATCCTTCGCCGCGGTCACGGCGAAGACCTCGAGCGCCTCGTCCGCGGGGGTGCGCGTCGACAGCGCGACGCGGCCTTTCAGCCGCGCCTTGATCGTCACGTCGGTCCGAGCGGCGTTCGCGGCGTCGCTTCGCTCTTCGGCGGTCACGTCGAGCGGCGCGGCGATCGCGAGCTCGGCGGCGCTCGGACCCGACTTCGGCGCGTCGCTCGCCGCGGCGGGGCGCGCCGCCTCGGGCGCGGACGTGCGCTCGACCGTACGCGGAGCGATCGAGGAGCCCGCGGACCAAAGGAGGTAGCCGACCGCGCCCGCGACCACGAGGGCGAAGAGGACGAACGAGAGCTTGCGCATGGGGGACCGTCTTCGTGGCTCGAGACTCGAAAGGACAACGCGCGACCCTCGAAATGCGAACCGTGTGCCGCCGAGCGACTCGAGGGGAGCAGCGGAGGATCGGGTATCCTGCGCCGCTCCACGCCCGAGGTCGAACCCCATGACTTCTCTCGACAGCGGATCCCCGAGCAAGAACCGCCCGACCGGCACCTCCCGCGCGCCGCGCGCGCGCCAGGCCTGGCTCGACGAAACTTGGAAGCCTTCGCTCGCCGAGTTCGCCGAGCGTCAGCCGAGCTTCAAGACGACGTCCGGGATCGAGCTCGCGCCGCTCTACGGCGACGCACCCGACGGCGGCTATCCCGGCGAGTACCCGTTCACGCGCGGCGTGCGTCCGACGATGTATCGCGGACGCCTGTGGACGATGCGGCAGTACGCCGGCTTCTCGTCGGCGCGCGAGACCAACCAGCGCTTCCGGATGTTGCTCGACAAGGGGCAGACCGGGCTCTCGACCGCCTTCGACCTGCCGACGCAGATCGGGTACGACTCCGATCATCCGCTCGCGAGCCCCGAAGTCGGCCTGGTCGGCGTTCCGATCAATTCGCTCGCGGACGTCGAGCGCCTGTTCGACCGGATCCCGCTCGGCGAGGTCTCGACGTCGATGACGATCAACGCGACCGCCGGCGTGTTGCTCGCGATGTACGTCGCGCTCGCGCGCCGCCAAGGCGTCTTGCCCGCGAAGATCCGCGGCACGGTGCAGAACGACATCTTGAAGGAGTACGCGGCCCGCGGGAACTATCGGTTTCCGGTCGCGCCGTCGCTGCGCCTGACCACCGATCTGATGGCGTTTTGCCGCGAGCACGCGCCGAGCTGGAACACGATCTCGATCTCCGGCTACCACATCCGCGAAGCGGGTTCGAGCGCGGCGCAGGAGCTCGCCTTCACGCTCTCCAACGGCCGCGCCTACGTCAAGGCGGCGATCGACGCCGGCCTCGCCGTCGACGAGTTCGCGCCGCGGCTCTCGTTCTTCTTCAACGCGCACAACCACCTTTTCGAGGAGGTCGCGAAGTTCCGCGCCGCGCGACGGCTCTGGGCGCGCACGATGCGTGAGGAATTCGGCGCGCAGGATCCCGAGAGTTGGATGCTGCGCTTCCACACGCAGACCGCCGGCTCGATGCTGACCAGCCAACAGCCCGAGAACAACGTCGTGCGCGTGACACTGCAGGCGCTCGCCGCGGTGCTCGGCGGGACGCAATCGCTGCACACCAACGCGCGCGACGAGGCGCTCGGGCTGCCGACCGAGGATTCGGCGGGCGTCGCGCTGCGCACGCAGCAGATCCTCGGCGCGGAGAGCGGCGCGGCCGAGGTGATCGACCCGCTCGGCGGCTCTCCGTACGTCGAGGCGTTGACCGACGAGCTCGAGGCCCGCGCGCTCGCGATCCAAGCCGAGATCGAGCGCCGCGGCGGCCCGATCGCCGCGATCGAGTCGGGCTACGTGCAGCGCGAGATCCACCGGAGCGCGATGGAGTGGCAGCGCTCGGTCGAGAAGAAGACGCGCCCGATCGTCGGCGTCAACGTCTACACCGAGAAGGAAGCGACGCCGAAGATCTTCAAGCCCGATCCGCGCTCGCGCGACGAAGTGCTCGCCGACCTCGCCGAAATCCGCAAGAGCCGCGACCCCGCGCGCGTCGACGGTGCGCTGCGCCACCTCGCGGAGACCGCGCGCTCGAAGTCGAACCTGGTCGCGGCGATGGTGCCCGCGGTCGAGTGCTACACGACGCTCGGCGAGATCTGCGGCGTGCTGGAGCGAGAGTTCGGCGTCTTCAAGGCGGTCGACGCGTTCTGACCGGCGTGGTTCCGGCCTGCGCCGTTCAGTCGCGGTCGCCGGACGCGGGCTTGCGGAAGACGAGATCGTCGACGACCAAATGGAACGCGGTGCCGGAAGCGCCTGGTTCCAGCTTGGTGACCCGCCCGGTGACGTCGAGCATCGCGCAACACAGGGTCACGGACTCACAAGTTCGGCTCGCGCGTTCCAGGGCAGCGACGAGGCGTGCGTCTCGCGTGGAAGTCTCCGCAGCGAGGCCCGCGAAAGCCTTGGCCGTACGGGTCGTCCTCGCCCCGCCCCGTCACCACCGTGACCGTCACTCGATCGACCACGAAGAGCTCGTTCGTCATCGCGAGCTTCGCTTCGCTCAGAGGGTCGCTTCGAGCGCGATCCAGGTGCCGCGCCACGGTCCGACCGCTCGGTACAGGCTCGTGCGCACGCCGGCCGCGGTTCGGCGGTGGAGTGCCGCCGATCCGGAGACGATCCACAACTCGGCGGCGAGAAGGTCCGAGAACTCCAGGAGCGTCTTGAGGCCGATCCCCATGTTCGTGCGCGCGGTGGCGGTGCCGGTGATTCGCGGCGTGAGCGCGAGCTGGAGCGCTTCCGCGTCATCGGCGACGCGGCCTTGCAGCTCGGGATTGCGTTGGAGGCTCTGCAGGAAGCCGATGCCGCGGTCCGCGAACGCGAGCTCGAGCCTCCGCGACGACACGTCGTACGTCAGCGTGCCGAACCCGGTCTCCGACCGGCCCGAGTGGTCGACGATGTTCGCGCCGAGTTCTTCGAACACGAAGCGCGCCATGCGCAACACGCTCGGCGAGAAATCCGGGACACGAGTTTCGATGGCGGTCACCACCCGGTCGGCGAGCATGCGAGTGGAACGGCGATCACGAATCCGGAGGAGCTCTTGGGCGTTCGGGCCGACCGCGGTCATTCCGAGGCCCGCGCCTTCGCCGAGCAGTCGCAGCATTTGAGCGGGGACGGCAGCTTCGCGAGTCGCCTCGACTCGCGTCGTCCGACCGGCGGCGGCTCGCGCTGCGAACCATGCCGCGAGCGCGACGAGCGCGGCCGCTCGTTCGCGTGAGCTCTGGGCGAGGTGAAGGGAGACCTCCGACTCGTTCGCCGCGACATCGAGCTCTCGGAGTCGTTCGACGACCCGGGCGGATTCGATGTCCGTGGGGAACTGGAGCTCGACCATCGTGCGTCGATCGTAGCTGTCGCGCGGAGGGTCGTCCAAGTCGTGCATCGCCGTCCACGAGTGCCCGTGAACGCGTGCCGTGGTGCCCGCGCGCGCTTCGACTCGGGCTCGTTCGAGTCAGAACGCGTCCGCGGTCGGCGCGTCGGCGTCGCGGGCTTCGAGCAGCTCGGTCGCGGCCGCGATCGCTTCGCTGGTGCCCGCGAGCGCGACCAAATCGCCCGCGTGCAGCTCCGAGTGGCCGTCGGGGACGAGCAGCACCTCGCGGCCGCGCGTGATCGCGAGCACGGTCGCTCCCGTCCGGCCGCGCAGATTGAGCTCCGCGAGCGTGCGGTCGACCGCGGGCGATCCCGCGTCGATGCGGACGGCGACGGGCTCCCCGAGGCCGGGCAGGAGGTCGCCGATGTCGGGCGTAGGCGCGGCGTCGGCACTCGGGTGCGATTGGCGCGAGAGCACCTCCATCACGACCTGTGCTCCGGCGCGCACGTGTCCCTGCAGGTTCGACGCGCTGCGAGTGAACGAGATGCCGAGCACGAGCAGCAGCACCGCGAGCGCGGCCGCGGGACTCCAGCTCGGGAGGAACGGCTGCGTGATCGCCGCGAGCGGTAGCGCGACCAGCAGCACGAGCGCGAGCTGTAGCGAGACCACCAGCGCGCGCCGCGGCGCCGCGGCGAAGTCCGCGCGGCCGGCGCTCGCCTGCGGCAGGACCGATTCGGCGAGGTCGCGGCCAAGGCGCCTCGACAACTGCACGATGCCGACCGCGAACGGCGCGGCCGCGATGGCGGCGAGCAGCAGGAACAGCGCTCGCGCGAGACCGTCGGCGAGCCCGAAGCGCTCACCGAGGTAGGCCGCCGAATCGGCGAGCCAAACGCACGCGCCGATCACGACGGAAGCGAGCACGATCGCGTCGAGCGCGAACCACTTGCCGAGCCTGCGCAGCGCCGAATGAGGCCCGCGGACCGACGGCGCGCGGCGGAGCTCCTCCAGCCACGTCCCGTACAGCGCCGCGTACGTCTGCCACGAGTGGGGGAGCTTGCGGTCGACGAGGTTCGCCGCCGCACCCGACGCGCGGATCAACCACGGCGTCGTGAACGTCGTCAGCGCGGAGACCGAGATCGCGATCGGATACAGGAACGACGCCGTTGCGCCGAGCGACGTCGCGAGCGCGGCGAGGATGAACGAGAACTCGCCGATCTGCGCGAGACTCATGCCGGCCTGGATCGACGTGCGCACACCGTTGCCGGTCAGGAAGGCGCCGACCGACACGCTGATCACCTTTCCGACGATCACGGCGAGCGTGAGCACGAGCACCGCCGGCCAGTGCGCGACGACCATCGCCGGATCGATCAGCATGCCGACCGACACGAAGAAGATCGCGGCGAACATGTCGCGGACGGGGCGGATCAGGCGCTCGATCGCGTGGCCTTCGCCCGATTCGGCGACCAGCGAACCGGCGAGGAACGCGCCGAGCGCCACCGAGTATTCGAACTCGTGCGCGAGCAGCGCGACGCCGAAGCACAGTCCGATCGCGACCACCAGGGTCGTCTCGGGTCGGCCGACGCGCTGCACGAACCGGATTCCGCGCGGCACGATCATCAAGCCGAGCGCCAAGAGCACACCGAGGAACGCGGCGAGCTTCACGCCCGAGCCGATGAGCTCCGCGAAGCCCGCATCGCCGCCGGACGCGATCGGCGTCAGGAACGCGAGCAGCAAGATCGCGATGAGGTCCTCGACGATCAATACGCCGAGCACGAGCTCGCGCAGCCTGCCGCCGACCTTCTGGTCCTCGAACGCCTTGACGATGATCGTCGTGCTGGAGATCGCGACGATCGCGCCGCTGAACAGGCTGGTGGTCTCGGACCAACCGAACGCGCGCCCGAGCAGGAAGCCGAGCCAGAGCATGATGCTGGTCTCGATCACCGCGGTGATGCCCGACGTGCGAGCGGCCGCCAAGAGCTTGCGCAACCGGAAATGCAGTCCGAGCGCGAACATCAGCAGGATCACGCCGAGCTCGGAGAGCGTCAGCACGACGTTCCGATCGGCGACCAACGGGAACGGCACGTGCGGCCCGACGATCAGGCCGGCGACGAGGTATCCGAGCACCACCGGCTGCTTCGCGACGTGGCACAACACGGTCGTCACCCCGGCGGTGCCGAGCACGATCGCGAGCGCGAGCAAGAAGCCGTAGGCGTCCATGGCCTTCGTCTACCAAATGTCCGGGGCGCGCGCGTCCGCGGAATCCCCGCGGCAGGACGGCGCGGCGCGTCGCTCGCGGTCCGAACGGCGCGCGACTCCGCCGACGGAGGCGCGGCGCGGCCCACGAACGCGGCTACGGAATGCGGCCAGGTGGAGGCGCGGCGTTCGGCAGCTACCTTCGACGGTTGCGCGTGCGCACGCGCACCGAATCCGAGCTCGCGACGAGCCCCGGCGACGGCGCGCACGCGTCGAATCGAAGCACGAACCGGAGGTCGGTCATGGCGCAGCGAGCGGATCGGGCGGCGGGGTTGCAGGAACTCGTGACGGCGCGGACGCGGGGCCGCGGATGGGCGCGCGCGTTCGGCGGGCTCGCGTGCGCGGCGCTCGGCGCGCTGCTCGCGAGCGAGTCCGTCGCGGGCGCACAGACCGAGGTCGTCGGTTGGGGCTCGCAGCGCTTCGACAGCTCGTGGCGCGACGGCGTGTACGGCGCCGTCGCCGCCGGCGGAGTGCACACGCTCGCGCTCGGGCAGGACGGCGTGCTCGTCGGTTGGGGAGCGAACGCGGCGCGTCAGTGCGACGCTCCCGCGCTCGCGCCGGGGCGCACGTTCGTCGAGCTCCAGTGCGGCGACAGCTTCAGCCTCGCGCGGCTCGACGACGGCTCGATCGTCGCGTGGGGGAGCAACACGTACGGTGCGTGCAACGTGCCGGCGCTGCCGGCGGGCGTGACGTGCGTCGAACTCGCCGCCGGCGCGCAGCACGGCGTCGCGCGGCTCAGCGACGGCACCGCGATCGCGTGGGGCGCGAACTACCAAGGCCAGTGCGACGTTCCCGCGTTGCCCGCCGGCGTCGTGTACGTCGAGGTCGCCGCCGGACGCTTCCACACGCTCGCGCGCCGGAGCGACGGCGTCGTGCTCGCGTGGGGCCAGGACTTCGGCGGCCAGTGCAACGTGCCCGCGCCTCCGGCGGGCACGGCCTACGTCGAGCTCGACGCCGGCGAGGATCACAGCGTCGCGCGGCTCAGCGACGGCAACGTCGTCGCGTGGGGCAGCAACGCGTTCGGTCAGTGCGACGTGCCCGCGCCGCCCGCCGGAGAGACGTTCGTCGCGATCTCGAGCGGCGCGCGCCACGCGCTCGCGCGGACCAGCGGAGGCGCGCTGGTCGGTTGGGGCGACACGACGTACGGCCAGACGGTCGCACCGAGCTTGCCCGCGGGTCAGGTGTACGTCGACGCGCGCGCCGGCGCGTACCACGACGTCGCGCTGCGCAGCGACGGCTCGCTGGTCGCGTGGGGCAGCAACAGCGGGAGCCAGTGCAACGTGCCCGAGCTCCCGCCCGGCGTCGAGTACGTCGACGTGTCCGCGGGCCAGGACACGCACTTCGTGCTCGCGAGCGACGGGACGGCGTTCGGTTGGGGCTACAGCACCTTCGGCGTCTCCGACGTGCCGACGTTGCCGGCGGGTCTCTCGTACGTCGAGATCACGGCCAACATCGAGCACGCGCTCGCGTTGCGCAGCGACGGCACGATCGACGGTTGGGGCCGCAACTTCGAAGGGCAATGCGATCCTCCGGCGTTGCCCGCGGGCGTCGTGTACACCGACGTCGCCGCCGGCAGCTGGTTCAGCCTGGCACGCCGCAGCGACGGCGCGGTGGTCGCGTGGGGCTCGAACGACGCCGGGGTGTGCGACGTGCCGGCGTTGCCGGCGGGGATGAGCTACCTCGGTGTCGCCGCGGGTTGGCGCGTCGCGTCGGCGGTGCGCAGCGACGGAGCGCTGGTCGTCTGGGGCGAGAACATGTTCGGTCAGTGCGACGTGCCCGCGCTGCCGCCGGGGGTCACGTACGTCGAGGGCGCGCCCGCGGAATCCCACGTCGTCGCGCGCCGCAGCGACGGCAGCGTGACCGGATGGGGCGCGAACTGGTCCGGTCAGTGCAACGTGCCCGCGCTGCCGCCGGGCGTGGTCTACGTCGAGATCGCGGCAAGTCGAGATCACACGCTCGCGCGCCGCAGCGATGGGCGGATCGTCGCGTTCGGCGACGACTACTTCGGCCAGAGCGCCGTGCCCGCGCCGCCGACCGGCTTCCGCTGCGACGCGCTCGCGGCCGGTTGGTACACGAGCATCGCGCTCGAGTCCGCGTGCGCGACGCCGGAGGTCTACTGCACCGCGAAAGTCAATTCGCAGGGCTGCACGCCGGCGATCGAGCTCTCCGGGACGCCGAGCGCGAGCTCCGGCAGCGGCTGCCTGCTCCGGACGACGAACGTGCTCGCGAAGAAGAACGGCCTCTACTTCCACAGCACGCTCGGGCCCGACGCGGCGCCGTTCCACGGCGGTTTCCTCTGCTTGACCACGCCGATGCGCCACCACGCGGTCCTGAAGTCCGGTGGGACGCCGGGCGCGTGCGACGGCGCGTTCGTCGAGGACTTCAACACCTACATCGCGAGCGGCGCGGATCCGGCGCTGGTCGTCGGCGCGCGCGTGTGGCTCCAGAACTGGTCGCGCGATCCCGCGGATCCGTTCGGCGACGGGCTGAGCGACGCGGTGACGACGACGCTGTGCCCGTGACGTCGGCGAGGGGCGAAGCGGCAGTCGAGCGCGGCTCGGCCGATCGAGCCGCGCTCGACCTCGCGATCACGGGGTGAAGGTGATCGACCAACCGTTCGACATGTTCTCGTACTTGTTGCCGCAGCCCGAGATCGGGTTGTCGCGATAGAACGTCTGGAACAGCCACGTGCTACCCGACGAGAAGATCGCCGGCGTGAAGCCGTTCGGCAGGTTCGTTTGGAAGAGCAGATAGTCGATCGTGCCGCTCGCGCCGGAGTTCTGCGTGTCGAGGCGGTACGTCTCGTTGATGCAGCGGATCCCGTTGCCATATCCGATGCCGATCGGATTCGCTCCGCCTGCGACGTTCTGGCCGAAGTACGTGAAGCAGAGCTTGTTCGGCGGAAGGCCGGTCGTCACCAGGTCGCAGTCCGCGGCCGACACACTGTCGGTGCCCGCGTTGACGAGCGTGGTGCTCGTGCCCGCGGCGTTCGGGCAGCCCGCGCCGACCGCCGACGGCGTGCCGCAGGGACACGGGATCGCCGCCGGGTACGGAGTGAACGCCGTCTCGGCGCCGTCGCAGAAGGCGGTGCCCGAGGTGAAGGGGACGGGGGCGGCGACGGTCGGTTCGGCGAGCACGTGGTGTCGGGTGAGTTCGCGCCGCAGCCAATCCGCGGTTCGGCGAACGACGAGCTCGACGACGGTGCCGCGCGGCGTCGACCCGGCGGTCGACCCCGCGGTCGGCAGGGCGCTCGGCACGGCGGTCGGCGCGGCGCTCGGCACGGCGCTCGGCACGGCGCTCGGCACGCAGGGGCCGGCGACAGATAGGTCGGGTGCACCGAGTTGCAGCAAGGTCAACAGCGTGAGGGACGTCAGCATGGGATCTCCTTTGGGGGGACGGGACGCGCCGCCGCGAGCCGCTCGGCTTCGTCGGGGCGGGACGACGCCGACGCTCGCTCACTCTGCGCGCGCCGTGTCCGGCAGCGGTCCCGTCGCCGCTCGGCGGAAGGGTTCAAGGGACCGCGGATTCGAACCGGCCGCGCGTTGGATTCCCGGACTCGGCGCGACCGCGAGCCGGTGGGGCTCGCGTTGGTGAGCGCGCGGCCGGGGAACTAGACTGATCGAATGTCCACGCCTCCCGCCGTCCTCGCGCCGATCGTCAAGGGCCTGCACCACGTCGCGATCGCCGTCGAGTCGCTCGAGAAGGCGCGCGGCGCGTACGAGCAAGCGCTCGGGCTCTGCTCGAGCCCGATCGAGCACGTCGCCAACCAGAAGGTCAACGTCCTCGTGCTCTACGCCGGCGCGCAGCGCATCGAGCTCGTCGAGCCCGCCTCGCCCGATTCGCCGGTCGCCGGCTTCCTCGCGAAGCGCGGCGGCGGCGTGCATCACCTCGCGTGGAAGGTCGACGATCTCGCCGCCGCGCTCGCGCGACTCGAAGCGGCGGGCGTGCGCCTGATCGACAAGGCGCCGCGTCCAGGCGCGCACCACACGCAGATCGCGTTCGTGCACCCGTCGGCGACCGGCGGCGTGCTGATGGAGCTCGTCGAGGAGCCGCGCGCGGAGCACGCGAGCGCATGAGCCACGCCGACGAGTTCCTCGAAGGCAACCGCGAGTTCGTCGAACGTCAGTTCGTCGGCCCGCTGCCGCTGCGGCCCTCGCGTCAGGTCGCGGTGGTCGCGTGCATGGACTCGCGCATGCCGATCTTCGCGATCCTCGGGCTCCAATCGGGCGAGGCGCACATCATCCGCAACGCAGGCGGCGTCGTCACCGACGACGTGATCCGCTCGCTCTTGCTCTCGCAGCGCCTGATGGGCACGCGCGAGATCGTGCTCGTGCACCACACCGATTGCGGGCTGACCAAGGTCAGCGAGGACCGGATGCGGCACGAGCTCGAGGAAACGACCGGCATGCGCCCGTGGTTCGCGTTCGAGTCGTTCAGCGATCCGTACGCCGACGTGCGCCAGTCGATCCGTCGGCTCCAGCGCTCGCCTTTCCTGCCGCACCGCGACGCGATCCGCGGTTTCGTCTACGAGGTCGAGACCGGTTACCTGCGCGAGGTGTCGCTCGACGAAGGCGACGCGCGCTCGACTTCGTCCTAGCCGCGGGGCGATCCGTGTCCGGGAGCGCGACGGCGAGTCCGAAGCGTCGCGGCCGAGCGCGTCGCCCCGGCCGCGCGCTCGGAGCTACGGCAGGAAGTCCACGCGCGTCGCATCCGACAGGTTGAAGCCCGCCGTGCCGCCGGCCGGATCGCGGTACCAGCACTGGAAGTTGCGCGTTTCGCCGGGCGCGATCGCGCCCGGTCCGGCCGAGTGCGCCTTCAACGTCAGGTCGACGAAGCATTGCGCCATGCCATTCGCGTCGGCGATCGCGACGCCGGGTACGCGCGTCAGCGGGAAGCCGACGCAGCGCACGCCTTCACCGAACGGCAGGTTCGCCGGGTTGCGACCGTAGAAGAAGATCGCCGACTTCCCGACCGGCACGTGATCGGCGTCGAGATTCAAGTCGTTGACGAACACGCTCCCCGTTCCGCTCGCCGTCAGACGCGATGCGAAACCGGTCGAGTTCGGCAGCGGATCGCAGTAGTTGCTCATCGGATGGGTTGTCGCGAGGCTCAACACGAGCGCCTTGCCCGAGCCGAGCTTCGGTACGCCGACGAGCACGTCGCCGAGCCCGTCGCCGTCGCAATCGCCCGCTCCCGACAGCGCTTCTCCGAATCCCGAGCCGTTCGCGGAGCCGTGCATCAGCGGTCCCGGTAGCGATCGGATCAGCGCGCCGGTGCCGCCCGCGTACGCGTGGATCGCGCCGCGGAACCACGGCGGCGCGCCGGGCTCGCCGACGAGGAGGTCGGGACGCCCGTCCCCGTCGAGATCGCCGGCGTTGGCGAGACGGAGGCCGAACAGGTTGCCGCTCTGCGCGCCCACGGCGGCGAAGAGCTCGCTTCCGTCCGCTCCGGAGTAGACGACGATCCGGCCGGCGGAGATCGCGTGGCCGGGAGCGCCGGAGGCGACGTCGGCGTATCCGTCCGCGTTCCAGTCCCCGACGCCCGCGACGGAAGTGCCGAGTTCGGATCCCAGCGTGCCCGGCCGCGTGAAGAGCAGCGCGTGCGTCGCGCCGGAGTACACCCACACGCTTCCCGCGGCGCCCGTTCCGTCGTGCCGAGCGCCGACGATCCAGTCCGGAACACCGTCGGCATCGACATCACCCGCGCTGCTGACGGCATGCCCGAACTGCATGTAGGGCTTCGGGCCGTACAGTTTGACGAGCTCGACACCGCTCGCGCCCGACATCACGCGAACGGCGCCTGCTTCCGGCCCGCCCGAAGCCCACTCGTTCCAGCTCCCAACCAGGATCTCCGCGCGACCATCGCCGTCGAGGTCCCCCAACGCGGCGAGCGCCCAGCCCAGGTAACCGGTCGCGTCCGGAAATGCAGGCGCGAGTGTCAAGATCGAGCTGCCGTCCGCGCCGGAATACACGTAGGCGCGCGCGAGGCTCGGCGCGCCGACGACGACATCGGGCCGGCCGTCGCCGTTCCCGTCCCCCCCGCCGGCGCCGGCGGGTCCGAAGCGGGTGTCCGAGCCCGTCCAGGCGAAGAGCTCGTGCCCGTCGGAGCCCGAGTAGAGCGCGGCGTGCCCCAGGGCGCCGGTGACCACCGGTGAGCCGAGAAGTTGGTCGTGAACACCGTCGCCGTCGACGTCGCCCGCGTCCGCCACCGCCGCGCCGAGCACGGGTCCGGTGAGTGCGCCGTCGTAGGCGCGCACGACGTACTGCGCGTACGCGGGACGAGCGGTGACGAGGGACAGGCCGGCTGCGACTGCGAAGACGAACGAGTGGGTCGACGTGGATCGGCGCAAGCGACGCGGCAAGGCACGCATGGACATGAGCGAGACTCCGGCGGGGGGGGGCCGAGCGGGGTGGCGACGGCGCCGCACGCAAACGGGAGCGCCGCGCGCGAGCGCCCTCGACTCTACGACACGCTGCCGGATCGCGAAACGTGAGCGCGGCGCGGATCGGCGAGTTCGGAGCGACGGATCTGCGCCCAGCGACTTCCGTTGACGAGCTCGAGGCTCGTTTCCCGGCTCGCCGCGCGTTCGAGTTCGGTCCGAACGGAGCGCCACGTCCTTCGTCGCGCAGGCCGAACGGCACGCGGCATGGCAAGATCGGGCGATGCTCGTCCCCCCGATGCTCGTGGCCCTTCCGTGCCTCGCCTTCGCGTCCGCGAACGGCGGCGGCGATCCGATCGAGCCCAAGCGCGGCGTCGTCGTGCGCGAGGCCGGCGCGAGCGAGGGCTACACGCTCTTCTCGCCGCTGCGTTCGACCAAGGTGTTCCTCGTCGCGCGCGACGGCGCGGTCGCGCACCAGTGGGAGACCGGCGTGCCCACCGGCGCTCACGCCGAGCTCCAAGCCGACGGCTCGATCCTGCGCACCGCGCGCGACGAAGACAATCCGCGCTTCAGTGGCGGCGGGCTCGGCGGGAAGCTCCAGCGCTACGCGTGGGACGGCGATCTCGCGTGGGAGTTCGTGCTTTCGGACGACCAACGCGTGATGCACCACGACTTCGAGGTGCTGCCGAACGGCAACGTGCTCGCGATCGTGTGGGAGTACGTGTCGCGCGAGGACGCGACCGCGCTCGGCCGACCGCCGCACGCGACCGGCGAGCGCGGGTGGTGGCCCGACGGGCTCGTCGAGATCCGTCCGACGTTGCCGAGAGGCGGCGAGATCGTGTGGGAGTGGCACGCGAAGGATCACCTGATCCAGGACGCCGATCCGAAGAAGCCGAACTTCGGCGACGTCACCGCGCATCCCGAGCGCTTCGACTTGCTCGGCGACGTGCGCGATGCGCCACCGCTCTCCGCGGCGGAGCGCGCCGAGCGCGAGGAACGCGAGCGCGAGATGGCCGCGCTCGGTTACACCGGCGGCAAGGACGACTCGCAGCCGAGCGCCAAGTCGGATGAGCCCGATCCCGACTGGCTGCACACCAACGCGGTGCACTACCACGCGGGCTACGACCTGGTCGTGCTCTCGTCGCCGCGGCTCGACGAAGTGTGGATCCTCGATCACTCGACGACCACCGCGGAAGCCAAGGGCTCGACCGGCGGCCGCTGGAAGCACGGCGGCGACGTGTTGTGGCGTTGGGGCAATCCCACGAACTGGGGCGCGGGTCCGAAGAGCGCGAAACGCCTGTTCGGCCAGCACGACGCGCGTTTCGTGCCGGGCGAGAAGCTCGCGCTCTCGATCTTCAACAACGGACTCTCGCGTCCCGACGGCAAGTGGTCGTCGGTCGACGAGCTCGAGCTCCCGTTCGATCCCGCGCGCGGTTTCGTGCGCGAGGCGGGCGCCGACTTCGGACCGAAGGAACTCGCGTGGACGTTCCGCGCGCCGGAGCCGACGAGCTTCTTCTCGTTCTTCATCTCCGGCGCCGAGCGCCAGCCCAACGGCAACACGTTGATCTGCTCCGGCGCGCAAGGTCGGTTCCTCGAGGTCACGCGCTCCGGCGACGTCGTGTGGGAGTATCTGAATCCGTTCGGCGGCGAGATCGAGCACAGCTTCGGCAAGACGGCCGCGCGGCCGTCGAAGGTCGATCCGAACGCGGTGTTCCGGTGCGCGCACTACGCGCCGGACCATCCGGGGCTCGCGCGGCTCGCGGCGAAGTAGCGTGCGACCGCCGGCGGGCGCGGAGCGAGCATCGACGACGCGAGAAGTGACTGCCGGGGCTGGCGAAGCGACCGGCGACGCGAGTGAAGCGACCATCGCCGCGCGCGGTTCGACCGCCCGACCTCGACGCGACTTCGCATGGCTTCGCGCGCGGGTCGACGCTCGCGCCGAACCCAGTGGTCCGAGTGGGCACGCGCGGCGGCGAAACTCGGGAGTCAACGGGCCGCTGGAGGCATTTTCGTCGGCCGAGGAGTGTACCGGCACTCGCATTCCTGCCGACGCGGAGCGACGGGCCGACGTGGTAGAGTCCCGCGCTTCCCATCACCGTTCCCAGAGCTCGCCGCGCTCGATCCAAGGATCCCGCCGTGACCCAAGAAACTCCGCTCCAACGTCTGCACCGCATGCGCGAGCAAACGCTCGTCGGCGGCGGTCCCGAACGCATCGCCCAACAGCACAAGAAGGGCAAGCTGACCGCGCGCGAGCGCATCGATCTCTTGCTCGACGAGGGGTCGTTCATCGAGCTCGATCGCTTCGTGACGCACCGTTGCACCGATTTCGGCATGCAGGAGCAGCTCGTGCTCGGCGACGGCGTCGTCACCGGTCACGGCCTGATCGACGGCCGCCCGGTGTACGTCTTCAGCCAGGACTTCACCGTCTTCGGCGGCTCGCTCTCCGAGACGCACGCGGAGAAGATCTGCAAAGTGATGGACCAGGCGCTGAAGGTCGGCGTGCCGATCATCGGGATCAACGACTCGGGCGGAGCGCGCATCCAAGAGGGCGTCGCGTCGCTCGGCGGGTACGCGGAGATCTTCTGGCGCAACACGCGCGCGTCGGGCGTGGTTCCGCAGCTCTCCGCCGTGATGGGCCCGTGCGCCGGCGGCGCGGTGTACTCGCCTGCGATCACCGATTTCATCTTCATGGTCGACACGACCAGCTACATGCACATCACGGGGCCGGACGTGGTGAAGACGGTGACGCACGAGGAAGTGACGAGCGAGGAGCTCGGCGGCTCGGAAGTGCACTGCTCGCGTTCGGGCGTGTCGCACTTCCGCTCGATCGACGGGAAGACGTGCCTCGCGTTGATGCGCAAGGTGTTCTCGTACTTGCCGCTCAACAACGCGGAGGACGCGCCCTACGTCCCGACCGACGATCCGCACGACCGTCAGGATCCGGAGCTCGACACGATCGTCCCCGACGATCCGCAGAAGCCGTACGACATGCACGCGGTGATCAGCCGGGTGGTCGATCGCGATTCGTTCGTCGACGTGCAGGCCGATTTCGCGCGCAACATGATCACCGGGTTCGCGCGACTGGGCGGCCGCGTGGTCGGCGTGGTCGCGAACCAGCCGGCGGTGCTCGCCGGATGCCTCGACATCGACGCGTCGACGAAGGGCGCGCGCTTCATCCGCTTCTGCGACGCGTTCAACATCCCGCTGGTGACGTTCGAAGACGTGCCGGGGTTCTTGCCGGGGACCGCGCAGGAGTACGGCGGCATCATCCGTCACGGCGCGAAGCTGCTCTACGCGTACTGCGAAGCGACGGTGCCGAAGCTGACCGTGATCACGCGCAAGGCGTACGGCGGCGCGTACGACGTGATGAGCTCGAAGCACATCCGCGGCGACGTCAACCTGGCGTGGCCGAACGCGCAGATCGCGGTGATGGGAGCGGCGGGAGCGACGAAGATCTTGCAGCGCCGCGAGATCGAGAAGGCCGCCGCCCCGAAGGCGTTCGAGCTCGAGAAGACCGCCGAGTACGAGACGACGTTCAACAACCCGTACAAGGCGGCCGCACGCGGCTTCATCGACGACGTGATCGAGGCGCACAAGACGCGCCCGATGCTGATCCGCTCGCTGGAGCTCTTGAAGACGAAGCACGAGGAGCGCCCGCTGCGCAAGCACGGGAACATTCCTCTGTAGAGCGGGGTTTCGGTCCAGATGTCTTCCATCTACTCGATGCTCATCACGTTGGGCTTCAGCCTGTTGGCCAGCGTCGTGTTCGTCGTGTTTCTGCAGGGACCCGCTGGAAAGCTGAGGCGGTGGATCGCGTCGCGCAGAACCGGATGGATCCGGAGGCGGTATGTAGCGGCCTTCGTCGGGGCGGTCCGCGGCAAGACGGAGCTGCTCAACTCAATGATCTTGGCGAGTGTCGTCGTACTTCCGCCACTGCTCTTCGGTCTCCATCTGTTGAGCGTCGCGGCGACCACGCGCACTCAGATCGCCGAGCTAAAGATGCGAGTTAGCTACCCTGCCCTAGAAGCCGCGAACACCGACGCGTCCGCCGCAATCGAGGGTGCGGGTACACGGGAGGCACTGTTGGGCGAGGTCTTGCGTTCAGAGCCGACTTGGTCGCTGGTGCTGTTGATTGGTCAAGCCGTCGGCGTTGGATTGGTCTTGATGTCGGCAGCCCTCGTCGTGGCTTGGGCCCCATTTGCGATCGCCCGACAAATGCTGGCGTTTGAGTGGGGCCGATTCATGCTCCGCATTCAGGCGTTGGCGACCAAGCCGGAGTTGGCGGAGCTTGCGGTTGCGGAGGCTGGAGTCCACGACGAAGCTTCCTTGCGGCTGTTGGTCGCGAAGGTGTCGGCGATTGCCGAGCGGCACAAGATCGAACACATCGTGCGCCCATTCGAACTATGGAAGGCACCGTCGGCGTAGACGTGCCAACTGCGGGGTCTCCGCGCGCGACTCGCGTGTCGGTTCATTGCGGGTGCTATCTAACCGGAAGAGTTCTGCCCGATGAAACGTGGCGCCAACCACAGTCGAACGACCGAGCGTGGATTGCATTCGATACCGGATGGCGAACGCGGACCGTCGAGGACGGGCGCGTGTCGCCGCCGTGGGACGTCGTGGGCATGCGGGCAGAGGGTGCGGTTGTAGGACGGCGGAATCGGCTCACGCACCGGGACCTGCCTCGGAACCACTCGCCACTTCGCGGGATCGCGCCGCTAGGATGAAGGTCGCCATGGAACACGACGTGATCGACGTGCGGGCGAGCGCGGGGACGCGTATCGCGGTGCGGTTTCGCGATGGGGCGAGCGGCGAGGTCGATGTCGCGCGGCTCGTGCCGTTCGAAGGTGTGTTCGCGCCGCTTTGCGAGCCCGCGTTCTTCGCGCGCGTCGCCGTGCATCCGGAGACATTCACCGTGATGTGGCCGAACGGAGCGGATATCGACTCCGACGTGCTCTACGAGGTCGCGACTGGCGTTACGGGCTCGCTGCCGGGCGCGAAGCGCGCCGACTAGCGCTCGCCGAACGCACCGCGCGGATGGGACGCGCTCGACGCCGTGCTCGACACCGTGCGCGACTCTGCGCGACGCCGAACGCGCCACGCGAACCACGCTCGCGCTCCGACCTTCGACCGAACTCGCCCGCGGCCGAGCGGGGAACTCTTTTGCAGCGAGCTACTCCCTGAGGCCAAGCCGCAGCTTCCGACCGACTCGACTACGGTGACTCGATCGCTTCGAATCGGCGGAGCGCTGGCTAGAGGAATCGGACTCGATGCGCGTGTTCACGCGTCGCGCTTGCTTGCAGCACTCGGTCGCGAGTCTCGGAATCCTCGCGCTCGCGCCCGGACTCGCGAGCGCAGGCCCGAAGGCGTCGGTCGGCGTGCTCCGTGCGCTCGACAAACGCATGGTGACGATCCCCGGCGGCCCGTTCTGGATGGGCACCGACGCCGCGGAGATCGCCGCGCTCTCCCGCGATCACGACGTGCACCCGACGTGGTTCGACGGCGAGCTCCCGCTCCGGCTCGTCGACGTGCCGACCTTCGCGATCGCGAAGTTCCCGGTGACCGTGCTCGAATACTCGGTCTTCGTCGCGGCGACCGGCTACCACGCGCCGCCGACGTGGCTCGCGGGTCAGCCGCCGAAGTCCCAGCTCACGCATCCGGTGACCGCGATCACCCACGTCGACGCGCTCGCCTTCGCCGCCTGGGCGGGCGTGCGCTTGCCGACCGAAGCGGAGTGGGAGAAGGCCGCGCGCGGTCTCCACGGCAACACCTATCCGTGGGGCGACGTCTTCGATCCCGCGGCGTGTCGGTGGAACTCCGATCCGCTGTCCGCCGGTCCGGGGACGAGTCCTGTCGGCATGCACCCGCTCGGCGTGAGTCCCTTCGGCGTGCACGAGCTCGTCGGCAACGTCGCCGAGTGGTGCGCGGACGGACCGGCGAGTTCGACGTCGTACGTCAAGGGCGGTTCGTGGATGAATCACGAGCTCGTCCACCTCCGCCCCGCGGCCCGCAACATGACCGCGTTCTCGACCGTCTGGAATGCCTTCCTCGGATTCCGTTGCGCGAAGGACGTGTCGTGACCGCCGCGATCACGTTCACGCCGTGCGCCGGCAAGATGAACGGCGAGCTGACCAACCTCGCGTGCTTCCCGGGCGAGTACGTGCGCCTCAACGTGCCCGAGTTCATCGGCGACGCGGCGCAGCCGTGCACGCCGCTCGACATGGGCGCGACGTGGTCGTCGCTCGGCCAGGGTGCGTGGCGTTCGACCGGGCAGACCGTCGGCGAGCTCAGCTACCAGCTCGACGTCCTCCCCGCGTTCGACTACGTCGATCTCGAAGCGTCGGTCACCAACGAGAGCGTCCGGCATTGGACGCACAGCTTCGCGTTCAACTGCTGCAACTGCGGTCCGGCGACGCCGCTCCGCGATCACGAGGGGATGCGGTTTTGGGGGCGAGCGAACGGCTCCTTCCGGCGGTTGGTGACGATGCATCGGCGCTTCAATCCGCGTCCGACGGTGCAGGTCTACAGCGCGGTCGGAGCTCCGGCGGCGGACGAGTTCGGGTTCATGGCGAAGTTTCTGGCGACATCGAACGTCGTGCTCGAAGGCTGGCTCGCGCTCCGTTCGCGCGACGGGACGTGTCTCGCCGCGACGGTGTCGAAGCCCGCGGGTTTTCTCTTCCACAACCTCGAGTTCTCGTGCGTCCACAGCGCGCCGAGCTTCGGCCCGCTCGCGCCCGGCCAGACCTGCCACGCGCGCACGCGGCTCTATTTCGTCCAAGCGTCGCTCGAGGCCTGGCACGCGCGGATGACCGGCGAGTTCTGAGCGCGGAAGGCGAGCGTGCGAGGTCGGCGTGTGCTCGTGGCTCGTGGAGTTGCGGGCTCGTGCGACCGCGTTAGCTCGTGCGATTGCGTGAGCGCGCGCTCGTGAGTTCGCGCGCGCCGTCCGGGTTCGCGCGCGACTGCATGGGGCGCTCGCCGCGCAGGCCGAGGTCGAATTCGCCGGTCGCGCGCTGGCGGGTCGAGGGCGTCGCTCGGTTCGCCTCGGCGAGCCGCGCGCGGTGTTCGACGCCGGTTGGGGGCTCGAAGCGCGTTCCGGCAGGGCGGAGCGCGGCCCCGCGCGGCCGAGTGCCCGCGTGGAGGGGCTCTCCTCCGAATTCCTCGTGCCCGGCGGTAACGCTCGCCGCCCGATCCGCATTCGAGATGCACGAACCCGTACCCCATCGAGGATCCCATGCTGCATCGAATGCTCTCCACGACCGTTTTCGCCGCCTTCTTCGCCCTCGGCGCGCTGCCCGCCGCCGCGCAGACCTTCCACGGCCCGACGCCGTACTTCAGCACCGCGGACAGCCCGTTCGCGCTCGGCTCCGGCGGCTTCGCCCTCGAGGACTTCGAGGACGGGCTCTTGAACACGCCCGGCGTCACGTCGCCGAGCGGCGTGGTCACGAGCACGCAGTACCCTGCTTCGATCATCGACTCGGTCGATGCCGACGACGGCGTGCTCGGCAACGGGGCGTGCGCCGATTGCGATTCGTACTTCGGCGGCGGCGGCGCCGTGATCA
This sequence comes from Planctomycetota bacterium, assembly GCA_016220085.1. GTDB lineage: Bacteria > Planctomycetota > UBA1135 > UBA1135 > JACRIN01. The sequence goes on along the minus strand of JACRIN010000033.1, from coordinate 58,606 downwards.
ATTTCGTGTTCAACGCGAACGGGCTCGGAGGCCTGCCGACCAAGGTCGGCATCGTGTGGACCGACGGCGGTCCCGCCGCCACGGTCACGTTCGAGGCGTTCGACGCGCTCGGGGTGTCGCTCGGCACCAGTGTCGCGAACGGACAAGGCGACAGCAGCTACTGGGGAACGACGGCCGAGGATCGCTTCTACGGCGTCGAGTGGGCGGGCGGCATCGGCTCGATCACGATCCAGCACACGGCCGGCGGCATCGAAGTCGACCACCTGCAGTACGAGCTGCCGTGTCCCGCCTCGGAAGCGTCGGTCTACTGCACGTCCAAACCCAACTCGCTCTCGTGCCTGCCGAAGATCGGCTTCGAGGGCTGCCCGAGCGCGTCGAGCGCGAGCGCTTGCGCGATCCGCGGCGCCCAGTTCCTGAACAAGAAGAACGGCCTGCTCTTCTACGGCCAGCAAGCGAACGGCGTCGCGTTCCAGGGCGGCCATCTCTGCGTCAAGCTCCCGGTCACGCGCACCGCGGTGCAGAACTCCGGCGGCAGCCCGACGGGCACCGATTGCACCGGGACGTACGCCTTCGACCTGAACGGGCTGATCCAGGGCGGCACCGATCCGAACCTGGTCGCCGGCGCGACGGTTTACTTCCAATGGTGGGCGCGCGACCCGAACGACGCGTTCACCACCAGCCTGAGCAACGGACTGCGGCTCACCGTCGGACCTTGATATGGGTGGACCTGTCGACTCCCGGTCGACGTTCGCGCTGTTCTAGATTCTCGCGGCCGGCTGCCTTGGTGGTGGCCGGCCTCGAACGTTCGAACCGAGCGCTGCGTGCCCCCGACGGAAGTTGGGGAACGCGGCGCTCGTGCCATTCGATCGTCGCGCATCCGCGCGAACCAAGACGAGCTCAGCCGCCGAGTCCGTGGCGCGCGCGCAGCACGCGGGCCGCGGCGGCGCTCGCCGCGAGCTTGGCTTGCGCGATCGTGCGATCCGCGAGCGGGTTGTCGGCGAACGTCGCGAAGCCGCAGTCGGGGTTCAGGAGCACCCGATCGGGTCCGAGGTACTCGATCACGCGCTCGGCCTCCGTGCAGATCGCTTCCCGCGACTCGATCGCGGCGTGCTTCTGGTTCACGACGCCGACGCCGACGCGCTTCTCGGGCGGCAGAGCGGCGAGCACGTGTTCGTCGCCGGCGCGCGGCGTGCAGAGCTCGAGGAACAGCGTCCGCATCGGGACGCGCGCGAGCAGCGGCAAGAGCGCGGTGTAGTCGCCGCTGAGCGCGACGGTCTCGTCGGGCGACCAGTTCCCTCGGCAGACGTGGAGCGCGAGCCGGTCGCTCGGCAAGCCGGCGCCGAGTTCGTCGAGCAGCCGCGCGGCGAACGCGAGCTCGGGCTCGACGTCGAGCTTCTCGCCGAGCGCGCCGCACATGAACGAGCGGTTCTGGCGCGCGCGCCCGAACACGACCTCCGAGAGCACGGGCTCGTCGAATTGCACCAACGCGACGCCGTCGGCGAGCAAGTGCGCGAGCTCCTCGCGCAACACGCGCACGACGTCGCGCGCGAGCGCTTCGCGATCGGCGTACGCGCGGTCGGAGACGCACTCGAGCCACATCGTGCGCGTCAACAGGTACGGACCGGGCAGCGCGACGATCCGGGTGCGGAGCTCCAGCACGAGCTCGCCGCAGCCGAGCGTGCCCGCATCCCACTCGGCGAGCGGCGCGCCCGGTTCGTGCGGTTCTCGCGAACCGCGCGGCCCTTGCGACTCGCGCGGCTCCGGGGATCGGTGCGGATCGTCGGAGATGGCGTGGAGAGCCGGCGACGCGCGCATCGTCGCCCGTCGGTCTCCGCGAGTCAACGCGCCGACGCGTCGCGGTCGCGCTACGACGCCGGTTGACCGATCAGCAGCACGTAGCCATCCGGGTCGTGCAGCCGCAGCTCGCCCGCGGGCATGTAGTGGGGGAACTTCAAGTCGAAGAGCACGCCGCGCGGGTGCAGGGGCTCGGGCCGACCGAGGAACGGACCTCCGTCGCGCACGCCGCACGCGAGCACGTGCTCGCGCAAGCCGCGGGCGTCTTCGGTGTGGAGGTAGAAGAGCACCGCCTGCTCCTCGGCGGCGATCGGGCCGTCGGCGAGCGCGAGGAAGAGGCGCGCGGTTCCGCGATGGAGCGAGCCCCACACGAGCTTGCCGGCGCTGCCCGTCAGCGTGTCGCCGCGAGTGAGGCCGATCGTTTCGTAGAACGCGAGCGAGCGCTCGACGTCGGCGACGTGCGCGTACGGAATCAGGCGGTGGATCGCGGCCGACGGAGGACAGGTCGGAGGGCACATGGCGAGTCGCGGTGGACCGACTTCACGCTTCGACGAGCACTTGGAACCCGCCGGAGCTCATGCGATTCATGTCGAACGGCATCGACATCTGCATCCACTTCGCGAGGCGCGGATCGGCCATCACCTTGGCATTGATGCGGTCGCGCTCCTTGCGCGAGCGGTAGACGATCCACGCGAAGACGACGGTCTCGGTCGGCTTGAGCCTCAGCACCTTCGGAAACGGCACGCCGCACTTGACGGTGAGGTCATCGGCAGCGCACTCGCAGTACGCCAGCGCGCCGTGATCGCACCACACCTTCGACCCGAGGCGGGCCATGCGCTTGTACGCGGCGAGGTTTTTCTTCGGGACCGCGAGGAGGAATCCATCGACGTAGCGGGCCATGTTCGAGCTCCGGAGGGGGACGAGGATCGCGCTCGGCCCGCGGCGACGACTCGCAGCGGCCGAGCGCTCGGATCGTAGCGCTGGTCGACGAGCGCGTCGCGCGCGTCCGCGGCGGAGTCTGGGTCTTCGAAGCGCTGCCTTGCGCCACCGGGCGAACTCGGCGATCGTGTGCGGCCGCGAAGGAGCTCGCCATGCAATCGAAAGCCGCCAGCGTCGACGTCTACTTGAAATCGCTCCCCGCCGATCGCCGCGCCGCGGTCCAGGCGGTGCGCGAGGTGATCCTCGCGAACCTCGACTCGGACTACGCCGAGGGCATGCAGTACGGGATGATCGGCTACTACGTGCCGCTCGCGCGCTATCCCGAGGGCTATCACTGCACGCCGAAGATGCCGCTGCCGTTCGCGGCGGTCGCGTCGCAGAAGAACTACTTCTCGATCTACCTGATGGGCCTCTATTGCGGGGGCGCCGATGGAGATGGCGGAGCCGGCGGCGCGGACGGCGAGACCGCGGACGCGCGCTGGTTCCGCGAGGCGTGGACGCGCACCGGCAAGAAGCTCGACATGGGCAAGGCGTGCGTGCGCTTCAAGAAGCTCGAGGACGTCCCGCTCGAGGTCGTCGGCGAGGCGATCCGGCGGCTGCCCGCGAAGGAGTACATCGCGCGCTACGAAGCGGGGCTCGCGAGCCTCGGCAAGGTGCGCTCGACCGCGCGTGACGTGAAGTCGCCCAAGGCCAAGGCCGCCGCGCTCGAGAAAGCCGCCGCGCCCCCGAAGAAGTCGGCCAAGCGTTGAGCGAGCCGCGCGCGAGGCCTCGACCCGCCCGAGCACGTATACTCGCGTCGTGAGCCATGCGCCGTCGCCCTCGCTCCGCCCGAACCGTTTCGGGCTCGCGTGCCTCTTGCTGGTCGCGGCTTGCGGCGACGGCGAGCCCGCGCGCCGTCCGCCGCCGAAGCACCCGGTGGTGCTGGTGCTGCTCGACGCGCTCGCCGCGTCGCACGTCTCGCACCTCGGCTACGAGCGTTGCACGACGCCGAATCTCGACCGGCTCGCCGCGACCGGCCTGACGTGCCGCAACGCGCTCGCGCCGGCGCCGTACACGCTCGCGAGCGTGTCGAGCTTGATGAGCGCGCGCCTGCCCGACCGCCACGGTGTCGTGCAGCGCAAGACGACGCTCGACCCGAACGGCGTCACGCTCGCCGAGTGCTTGCAAGCGGCCGGTTGGCGCACGTTCGGCGCGGTGTCGAACTTCAACGGCAGCGCGCTCTACGGCTGCGCGCAGGGCTTCGACGACTTCACCGAGGTGTTCCGCGTCGCCGACGGGCGCACCGCGGACGTCTTCGAAGGCGGCCAGGCGTACCACCAAGCGCGCGCCTCGGATTTCCCGCCGATCCTCGAGCGTTGGCTCGCCGCGACGGACGAGCGCGCGCCGTTCTTCTACCTGCACATCCTCGAGCCGCACGAGCCGTACGACCCGCCGTCGTGCTTTCGCGAGCTCTGGCTCGACTCCGCCTACGCCGGCCCGTTCGCGCACGGCGATTCCGATTCGCTGACGCCGATGCGCCACGAGTTCCATCCGCCCGACGCGGCCGATCGCGACGCGGTGCGCGCGCTCTACGACGGCAACCTCGCGTACGCCGACTGGATGCTCGGCCGCATCCTCGGTCGCTTGAGCGAGGCCGGGCTCTACGACGAAGCGTTGGTGATCGTCACGTCGGACCACGGCGAAGCGTTTTGGGAGCACGGCGAGCAAGGCCACAACACGACTCTCTTCACCGAGATGCTGCGCGTGCCGTTGGTGGTCAAGTTCCCGAGCTCGTGGAAGCGCGCGCCCGAGGTGCTCGATCGCACGGTGTCGCCGATGGACCTGATGCCGTCGCTCTGCCAATGGCTCGATCTGCCGGTGCCGTCGGGCGCCGAGTGGGACGGCGTGCCGATCGACGACGCGCGCGCGGAGTCCGGTGCCGACCGGCGGCGCATCGTGTTGCGGACCAACGACAAGCACGCCGATTTCGGCCTCTGCGAAGGACCGTGGAAGACGCTCGTCGACCGCGATCAGACGACCGGCGCGAAGGTGACCGCGTTCGATCTCGCGCTCGATCCGGGCGAGCTCCATCCGATCGCTCACACCGCGAGCGAGCGGGCGAAGGAGCACGCGACGTTCCTCTTCGACTACGTCAAGCTCGCGACGCTCGGACGCAGCTCGGAAGGCCGCGACCTGACCGAATCCGAGCGCGCGATGCTCCAGAAGCTCGGTTACGCCGAGTAGACGCGGTCGCGAGCCGCGAACGCTCTCGCTCGGTACGCCGATCGGCGCAGCGCGGGTGGAGCCGAGAGCGCGGAGCTCCTAGACTCGGCGACCGAAGGAGTTCGACATGCGAGCGATCCTCTTGGCGGTGGCGGCGGGCTTGTGCTGGGGCGTCGGCGAGTTGTGCACGAAGTCGGTGCTCCACGGCGGCAAGATCGGGCCGTTGACGGCGATCGCGGTGCGCTCGACGGTCGCCTTGCCGGTGATTTGGCTCGCGTGGGTGCTCGCGCTGCAAACGCTCGGCACCGAGCCCAAACCCGCGTGGCGCGAACTCACCGGCGCGGAGATCGCGAAGCTGGTCGTCGGCTCCGGGCTCGTCGCGGGCGCGCTCGCGATGATCTGCTTCTACTCGGCGCTCGCGCTCGACGACATCTCGCGGATCAAGCCGATCGCGTTCACGCTCGCGCCTGCGACGGCGGCGCTGCTCGGTTGGATGCTGATGGGGGAGACGATGACGTGGCGCAAGGCGCTCGCGCTGGTGTTGATCCTCGGCGGAGTGCTGCTCTTGACGTCGGATCGTCCGCGCGCGGCGAGTCCCGGCGCGGGCGAGCACGCGCCGCTCACGCCGCGTTGAGTCGACTCGCCGAACGCCGCGCGGCTCAGTGCGCGCGCACGCCCGGCACCGCGAGGCTGTGCGTCGGCCGCGCAACCGCGACGCGGCGCGCGAGGATCGTCACCGCCTTGCCCGCGGCGTAGTTGTCGACGTCGTCGACGCCGAGCTGGGCCTCGAAGCCGACCGGCAGGATTTCCGCCGCGAAACCGAGCTCGCGCAGCGTCGCGACGAGCTTTGCGCGATTGGGGACGACCTTGACGCGCGTTTCGCGGATCGCGTTGAAGTAGAGCTCGCCGGGTTCCTCGATCGGCTGCTCGGGCTCGTCGCTGACGCGCGTGTCGACGATCAGCACCTCGCGCGTGAGCTCCGCGGCCCAGCGCAGGATCTCCGCGTAGTTCGGCGTGTGGTAGAGGATGCCGGCGCAGAGCGTGACGTCGAACGGGCCGCGCTCGCGGAGTTGTTGCCAATCGCGCGCGTCGGAGATGTTGCCGCGCAGGAACTCGTACGAGCCCTTCGGCAAGAAGCCGTTCGACTGCCAGTAGAGCTCCGCCTGGCGCACGTACTGCTCGCGGCCTTCGAGCCCGACGACGCGCGTCGCGCCGCGTTCAGCGTAGCGCGCGGACCAGTACGCGCAGTTGCATGCGAGCTCGAGCACCGACTTGCCCTTCAGGTCGCAGCGCTGCGCGACCTCGTCGACCAAGAGCGTTTGGCGACAGCGTGTGCGGTTCTCGAGGAAGTCCGCCGCGATGTGCGAGCCGACGCCCGGCGTCACCTTCAGGTTGCCGAACGCGACCGGATAGAACCACGGGTGCAGCGCCTTGATCCGTTCGACGACGTTCCAGTCGACGCGATCGAGTTCCGCCTTGGTGTAGCTCGGCAGCGCGGGCGAGACGCGGTCGAGCGCGCTGCTCGCCTGGCCCGCGACGACGTCCTCGGGCTCGTGCACGACCTTGCGGCCGAGCGCGGCGTACAGCGCCGCACGTTCGCCGCTGCGCGAAGACGGCAAGGCGACCGCGACCGTGATCACGCGTTCGAGCTCGGACCACTCGGCGGGCGCGAGCTCGTCGTCGACGATCAGCACCTCGACCGGCGAGCTCTCGCCGAGCGTGCGAGCATGCGCGGCCTCGAGGTTCGCGAGCGTCTGCGCGGCGCTGGGATCGAGCTTCGGATCGCGGCGCAGGCAGAGGCACGCGTCCTTCCTGCCGACCAGCGGTCGCGCGAAGTCGGAGAGCAGGAGCGCGAGCTCGCTCTGATCGCGCCAGTCGGGCCACGCGAACACGCGCAACGCCGCGTCGGTCGCGATGCCGAAGCGCGGGCGCGCGTCGGGCGTTTGGGCGCGCGGTGCGGGCATCGCGGCCGGGATCTCGGCGCGCGGCGAGAAGCGCGGGAGCGGCGACGCGGGCGCCCGCGCGGCAGACGCCGCCGACGTAGCCGGCGCGGCCTCCGACACCGGTGCTCCGGGCGCCGGGCGCCCGGGCCTCGCCGCCGGGGCCGCCGGAGCACTCGCTGCGGACGGCGCGACCGGGACGACCGCGGCCGGGCTCGACGGCAAGGCGGCGTGCGACGCCGTTCGCGGCCGAGCGGCGGCGACCGGGGCCGACGCGCCCGAGGCCGCGCGTTCCCAGCGCTCGCGGTGCAGCGCGTACGTGTTCGATTCGAGCGCGTGGCGGCGCGTCGCAGCGAAGAAGACCTCGTCCCAGCGCTCGCCGTGCGCGCGCCGGAAGGCGTCGAGCGTCGACGCGAGCTCGCGCGAACTCGGCGCGGGGTGCGCGGCGCCGCTCGCGCGCCGGCAAGTCACCGTGTCCGAGCACGCGACGATCCAGCCGCGCGAGTAGAGCCGGAACGCGAGCTCGTCGATCGCGCCCGCGTCGTGCTCGCGCGCGGGATCGAGGAAGCCGACCTCGTCGATCGCCGAAGCGCGCAGCACGTAGCCCGCGTCGTCGCAGGTCGCGACCGCGTGCCACGCGGAATCCGCCTTGCGCGTCGAGCCCGGATACGAGCCGTTCGCGAGCGTCGGCGCGAGCAACGCGAGCCGCGGCTCGCTCTCGAGTTGCTCGATCAAGCGATCGAGTTGGTTGGACTCGGGGTCGAGCTCGAGCGCGCTCGAGAGCACGACGTAGTAGTCGAACCGACCGTCGAGCTTCGCCGCGGAGAGCGCGACGTTGCGCGCGAAGCTCGCGCCGCGTTCGCCGCCGAGCCACAGCCGCGCGTGACGCGAGCCCCACGCTCGCTCGCCGGAGCATTCGACCAGCCAGAGCTCGTGCGGCAACGTCAGCGACGTCGCGAGGCGGGCGACCAGCGCGTCGATCCGCTCGGGACGATCGTGGCGTTGGTTCGACGCGAGCAGGACTGCGATTCTCACGGGCTTCTCCTCGCGCGGGGTCGCGCGGCGTGGACAGGTCGGGGTGGGGAGTCGCGGTTCTCATCGACGCCGCCGCGTCCGCGCTGAGGGCCCGGAGGTCCCCGGGCTCGATTCGGGGAATGCGAGGAGCGCCGCGCGATTGCGCGGACCGGAGCCACCGACGCGCGAGCCCGGATTCGGTGTGGGGCTCGCCAGCGCGTCCGAGGGCTCGATCTCGGCCGTCGCGAGGTGGCACCGATCGCTGTTTTGTCGCGGACGGCGCTCGGAGTGGCGCCCCGGGTGCCGCCCAGAGCGCAGTTCGGAGTGCCGCCCGCGGGCGGGCGAACGGGGCGCGCTCTCAGGTGCGGCGCGCGAAGCGTCGATGCGCGAGCGATGAGCTTCGCTCACCTGCCCCGCTCGAGGGAGTATGCGCCGGAGGAGCGCCTGCGCGTCAGCCTCGAGTTCACCAACGTCTGCAACTTCTCGTGCCCCTTCTGTCCGCAGGCGTGGCGCGACGAGCCGACGCCCGCCGGCGCGCCCTACGATCGCGCGCACGGCATGCTCGGGCCCGAGGTGTTCGCGCGCGCGGTCGACGAGTGCCAGCGCGTCGCCGACACGCTCGAGATCGGCTTCTTCGGCGAGCAGACGCTCCACAAGCGCTACGTCGAGTACCTGCGCGCGCTGAAGGACCGCCGCTTCCGCCTCGACCTGAACACCAACGTGTCGTTTCTGACCCGCGAGATGATGGACGCGTGGGTGGACGCGCAAGTCGACCTCGTGCGGCTCTCGCTCGACGCGGTGACGCCGTCGGTGTTCGACCGCGCGCGGCCCGGCAGGGTGCGCGACTTCGACGGGCGGCTCGTCGAGGCGGGCGAGCGCATGGCGGTGGTCAACTCGAAGGTCGAGGAGTGGCTCGCGCGACCCGATCACCGGCCGACGCGTCTCGTCTTCGTCAAGAGCTCGCACAACCGCGGCGACGAGCTCCAGCGTTTCGTCGCGCACTGGCAGCCGAAGCTCGGGCCGCAGGACTACGTGCTCGCGAAGCAGGTGCTGAGCTACGGCGGCAAGACCGCCGATCCGCTGGTGCGCGCGCATCGCTGCAACGTCTGGGAGCTGCGCTTCCTGATGATCGATTGGCGCGGCGTGGCGAGCCCGTGCAATCTCGACACCAACCTGGACCTCGCCCTCGGCAGCGTGCTCGTCGATTCGATCGACTCGCTCTATCACGGCCCGCGCGCGCAAGACTTGCGCCGGCGCACCGGCTGCTTGCGCGACCTCACGCCCTGCCGCACGTGCTCCGACGGCAACAACTGGAGCTTCAACGAGACCTTCGAGAACCCGGCGTTCGCGCCGCGGCGCGCGAGCGCGTGAAGTATGGCTTCCGCGGCGTCCGGTGCGCTCCATTCGCTCGTTGCGCCCGGTGAGTTCGAAGCGTTCCGCGCACTCGACGCACGCCGCGGGCTCGTCGCAGGCGGAGCACTCGGTGCAGCCTGCGCACCGAAGAGCGCAGCGATCCATCGACGTTCCGCGCGCTCGGACGACGCGCGGGGCGCTGGAGTCCTCGGCTAAGATGCGCGCACGATGAGCGGCCCCTTCTCGAGCGACGAGCACCCGGAGATCGTCTATCCCTGCCGATGGTCCTACCGGATCATCGGCGCCGACGAGCTGCGCTTGCGCGCGGCGGCGGCCGCGATCGCGGGCGAGGCGGAGCACACGCTCGTGCCCGGCTTGGAGAGCTCGGGCGGCAAGTACCGCTCGTTGCAGCTCGACGTGCTCGTGCGCGACGAAGAGCATCGCTTGTCGGTGTTCGCCGCGCTCGGCAAGCACCCCGACGTGCGCTTCGTGCTCTGAGTTTCCGAGTTCAGAGCGCGGGCGCCAGTTCGACCGCGACCGCGAGCGTCTCGGGTGTCGGATCGGCGCCGTCGTAGAGCTCGAGGAACGTCGCGACCTCCGGCGCGTTCGCCGCGCGCAAGCCGTCGACCCACGCGGGCGGGATCGGTTGGTAGACCAGGTTGACGACGATCCGCAGCTCGCCGCGCGCGCTTTCCGGCAGCGCGATCGAGTACGTCACCGTGTCCTCGCCGGCCCGGAAGTCGTCGTCGCCCTCGACGCCCGCGGGGCTCGTTTCGGCGGCGTGCGGGCCGTCCGCGGTCCAGCCGCGCGGCAGCAAGCGCGAGTCCTTCGAGCGACGCGCCATCCGCGACAACGCGGTGGTGACGCGGCCCTCGCCGTCGACGGCGATCGATTCGTAGACCTGCGCCTGATCGGCGCGTTCGATGCGTTCGAAGTGCGGGAGCGCGAGCTCGTCGGCGACGCCGATCAAACGCCCGCGCTCGTCGAACAGGCCGGAGCCGAACACGCGCTCGCCTCGCTGAGTCACGTCGACCGCGAGCCACATCCGGCGCGACGGGTAACCGGTCGGGAGCTTGTGTCCGGTCAGGTTCTCGACGCGGACGTCGAACGTGAGGCGTTCGGCGTCGCGGGTCAGGTGCTCGATCGTCGCGCGCGCGGTCTCGTGCGCGAGCGCGGCGCGATTCGCGGCGGCGGCGCGCTCGAACGTCGCGGCGGGCACGTCGAGGTCGAGTCGCTCGGCGTGGGTGCGGAGCAGGTCGAGCAGGAACGCGTTGGCGCCGACGAACCCGTGACTCCTGACGTTCTCGCGCACCGCGATGTTGAAGTCGAAGCCCGTCGGCATGCGCGCGATGCGCATCGAGCCCGCCGAGGGCATGTGGCAGTCCTGGCACGAACGCGAGGTGTCGCGCGCTCCGTCCTCGTCGCTGAACTCGCTGTTTCGCCACTCGAGGTACGGCGACTGCTCGATGAACGGGCTCGCGTTCGGTGCGTGCGCGGTGCGCAGCGTGTGACAACTCCCGCACAGCGCCGACGCCCGGATGTGCTGGCCCTCCGTCGGCGTGTAGCCGGTGTGCATGCGCATCGGACCGATCGCGGGGTTCGCGAACGGCCCGAAGATCCTGCGCTCGTCGCGGATCGGCAAGCGGCCGTCGAAGGTCGCCTCGGTGCCGAGGCCGTCCGGTTGGACTTGGTGGCAGACGGTGCACGTCACGCCTTCGTTGGCGAGCGGATCGAGCGCGAGCTCCGTGAGGCGCGGCACGTCGCGCTCGAACAGCACGGCGTCGTGCACCGCGGTCGGCGCGTGACAACGGGCGCAAAAAGTCTCGATCGAGGCCGCGGCGTCGGGCGCGAGCTCGCGCTCGCGCGCGACTTGCGCGCGCCAGTACGGATCGCGCGACGCATTCGCCATCGCGGTCGCGCGCCACGTGCCGTGCGGCGACACGTCGTCGCCGGAGAGCGTCGTCAACGCGCTCGCGTCCGGGCTCCGGCTGTGGCACAGCGCGCAGCGCTCGGCGGAGAGGAACGCGCTCGGCGTCTCGACCGGCGCGACCGCGGCGACCTGGACCTCGCGGCAGGCGGCGACGAAGGCGAACGAAACGAACGCGGCGGCGAGGCGGCTCTCCTGGGCTTGCATGCAGGCAATCTACCGGCGCGTCGTGCTCCGGGCATCCGTCGGAGGTCGCATGCGCGTCGCATGCGCATCCCAAGACCTCTTCGGTTCGTTGCCTTCGGGCCCGCGGCGACCGTCGCCGCCGGCGAGTCTCAAGGCTCGGCGTGCGGCTCGGGCGCGGTCGGCGTCGAGGCGAGCCGACCACGGGCGGCCTCGGCGCGGGTCGCTCGCTCGCGCGCTTCGATGCGGGCGGCGAGTCGCGGCGAGAGCACGCGGAACAGCACCGCGAGCCCGAGCGCGGCGGCGCCGATCCAGAGAGGTGCCCAGCTGCGCGCGGGCTCGGGTGTCGGCGCGGGCGCTGCGCGCTTGCGCGGCGCGGGCGACGCGGCGGGCGCGCCTTCCTCTCCCTCGGGCGGCCCGTCCGGCGAGACGGGCAACGTCTCGGTGAAGCGCGCGCGGTCCGCGTACATCGCGAGCTTGCGGCGGTACGCCTCGTCCTGGTCGACGTAGACGACCGCGCCGTCGGTCTTCGCGAGCGCCGGGGTCCGGCCGCGCAGGTCGTTCGAGTCCTGCTCGCGTCCGACGAGCCGCAGCGGATCGCCCGGATGCAGCGCTTCGCGATTGCGCTCACGCAGCAGGACGACGTCGGCCGGTTTGGCGCCTCGCTCTGCGGTCGTCGGCGGAGAGTCTTGGCTCCTCGCTTCGTTCGCGAGGAGCGCGAGGCACAAGCAAAGCGTCGCGGGGGCGGGGAATCGACGCACGGCGTTCACGGCGCGATCACGTACCGGTTCGGATCGAAGTCGAGCTGCGTCCAGCGCAGGACCTCCGGATCGTGCAACGTGCGCGGCAGGAACGGCGCGCACTTGCCGGTGTTGCCGCCGAGCAGGCGGCTGTCGTAGTTGAACACCGCCTTCGGCGTGCCGTAGACGATGTTCTCGTTGCGGCTGACGATCGAGCCGTTGATCTTCGCGTCGTTCGAGCCGAGCACCGTCCAGCAGAACGAGTGGTTCGTGTAGAAGACCGCGTCGAGCTGGTTCGCGTAGAGGCTCGAGATGCTGCTGTACGACGAGATGCCGGAACCAGGCATGTTGCCGCCGAAGTTGGACGTGTTCATCGCCGTGGTCAACGTCACGTCCGCGAGCGTGAGCGAGTCGTCGTACACGCCGTCGCCGTCGATGTCCTCGCCGGTGCCCGGGATCGAGTCGCCGACGTTCTTGCCCGCCGGGATCAAGCCGAGCGCGAGGTCCTCGTCGGTGTAGTGGTCGATCGTGAAGGTGCCGTCGGCCTCGAGCAAATCGTCGTCGGACGTGCCGAGCACGCCGTCCATGCCCGCTTTCGTGTTCGGGATCCCGTCCTCGCCCGCGTCCTCGTCCGACTTGTTGAGCGACGAGGACATCCACCAGTTGACGTAGGTCCGCCACGTCGAGTTGGTGTGGTCGCCGACGACGATGTTCTCGCGCGCGAAGAGGCCGAGGAAGTCCTTGTTCCAGTTCGCGGTGACCCAAGCTTCGGTCGCCGCCTCGGAACCGTTCGCCGGCCTCGGCGTCGACGGACCGTTCTTGTAGAGCACCGAGCTCGGGCAATAGACGTTGCCGCCCGCGTAGATCGCGCCTTGGCCGGTGACGTAACCGCTGATGATCACGTCGCCGCGCACGACGATCGGGCCGTTCAGGACGATCGGATTCGCCGAGGTGCCCACGAGGTAGAGATTCTGCTTCTCGCCGCCCTCGTCGCCGTACACCGCGTCCGAGTAGGTCGTGCTGCCGATCTTGATCGTGCTGTTCAGGCTCGTCGCCGCCGCCTCGTACGGCGAGAGATCGGTCAGGTTCGGCATCGAGATCGCGCCGTCGTACTCGTGCTGGTTGGACGCGAGTCCGCCGTTGCCCTTCAGGTCCGCCGCGCCGGTGATGTCCCAGCCCGCGAACACGCCGCCGTCGTTGCCGTCCTGGAGCCCGTCGTGGTTGTCGTCGTGGTACCCGGACAGATCCGCGTTGCCGGCGACCAGGTTGACCTCGTCGTACAGCGCCTGACCGGTCAGCGTCGGCTCGTAGCCGCCGACGTCGAACTGGCCGTTGCTTCGCGCGTTGCCGTAGCAGTAGATCGTGTCGCCGTAGAACCAGCCCCAGTTGTTGATGAAGTAGCCGTAGTCGAAGACTTCGCTGGGCGCGAGCTCGTAACGGACGTTGGTCTGCACCGCGCGCCACGCCGCGACGCGCTCGTTCGGCCCGAGGTTCTGCGGCGCATCGGGCAGGTAGCCGGTCGCTTGGATCGCGACGGTGATGCTGGTCGCGGTCTGCTCGATCGCCGTCAGCGTCACCGAGTACGTGCCGACCGTCGACGCGCCGTCTTGCACCGCTTCCGCGACGATCGGATTGATCGTCGGGCCGCCGGCGAACAGGTTGGTCAGGGTCCCGAGCGGATTCTGCGTCCCCGCAGCGGCCGCGGTTTGGCGCAAGAGCAGCATACCGCGTTCGACGCCTGCGTTCGCGAGCTCTCCGGCGCGCACGTCGTCGATCGCGTGGCGCGACTCCTTGATCTCGACCGTCGACAGCGCGGCCGACGCGTACAGGAGCCCTGCGAGACCGACGAACACGATCAGCGAGCTCATCAACGCCGTTCCGCGCCGCGAGCGCCGCGCGCGCGACCACCGCACCGGCCCGATCCGTTCCTTGCTTGCCGCGAGTTCAGTCGTCGTTGCGAGTCCGAACATGGAATACCTCGTTCTCCCCTTGGCTGACGCCATGCGCGCCGGTCGTGGTGAGCGTGAGCTCCCACACTGCGCCCACCTGCACGACCCGCAAGCCCGACTGCGCGCCACCCCCGGCGCGCAGCCCTCGAGCCAACGTGGTCTGTTTCTGCACCGCGCCGAGATCGTCGAGGATCTCGCGCACGAGCTGTTTCTCGATCACTCCGCCGCCGACGTCGACATCGGCGACCGTGTAGCGCAACTGCCAGTCGGCGCGGTTCCGATCCGCCGGCAGGGGACCGAGCGACTTGTCGTAGACGCCCCAATCCGCGACGCCGGCGACATCGATCGGCACCATGAACGTCAGCGAGTGATTGCCGTCTGCAAGCGTCGCGATCGCGATCGACGAGTCGGTGCTCGAGCGCAACTCGTCGGTCAAGAGTCCGATCGATTCGCGCAGGTCGCGATTCTCCTCGGCGCCGCGCGAGACGAGCCGCTGCGATTCGCTGCCCATGCGCATCGCCATTCCGAGCGAGTACCAGACGACCATGAACACCGCGACGGCGGCGACGGTCTCGAGCAGCGTGTAGCCGGCGCGTCGAGAGCGCGAGCGGACGCGGATCATCGGCGGCACCTCTGCGTCGTCACGCTCGCGATCACGTCGTTCGTGTCGAGGTCGCGCACGACGACTCGCACCTGCAGCAGGTCGAGTTGCGCCTGGAACACGGTCAGCGTGACGCCGTACTTCGAGACCGCGGCGTTGGTCTGATCGAAGAACTGATTGCCGTTGAGCGCGAGCAACGCGTCGTAGTCCTGCGCCGAAAGGTCCTCGAGCACGGTCTCGAGGAATACGGTCGCGCGGCTGATCGACTTCGAGCGATCGACGCCTTTCAGACTCGCGCCGAAGCCCGCGGCCGCCGCGATCAGCACGGTCGCGATGATCGTGCTCGCGATCGCGGCCTCGACCAACGTCAAGCCCGCGCGCCGTCCACGCTTGTGGACTTCACGAGCCAAGCGCAGCTCTCCGATCACTCTCGCAAGCGAGCACGCGAGGGGTTTCGGTCCGCGCGGGCGCTCGGTCTGAGCACTTTTGCGGTTTCCTTGAACGATCCGTCAGGGGATTCGAGTTCCACGACTGCGAGATCGAGCCCCCACGCGCCTCGCCGGTGGCGCGGGGAGCGTCCAAACTGCGGATCCGCGCGGCCGGAACGGAGTCGGAATGATTTGCGTGACCAAAGGTCCGGCGGCGGGTTCCAGCTCCTTCGTTTCGGCGTGTGCTCGGCGCGCGGACCCTTCCTGTCCGCGACTCGACGCCCTGAACGCCGTGAGCTCTGCCTCGACGTGCGGGCCGCGACGGTCTCCGAGTCGACGCGCAGACGGCAACGGTCCTCGACTCGACTCGCGGACCGCGGCGGCCCCCGCCTCGACGCGCGGACGTCGACGGTCCCCGGCTCGACGCGCGGACCTCGACGGTCCGCGGGGAGAACGTGGCGCGCGGCCGCGAGCGTTCGCAGAATCTGCCGCTCCTCGCGCGGCGCGGGTCGAACTCCGATCTCGGTCCCGCGTGAGCACCCCGTCCACCGCTTCCTCCCCGTCCCCCTTCTGGAGTTCCGTTTCGATGCGTCGCGCTGCGTCCCGTTCCGGTCGTGTCCTCACCCTGAGCCTCCTCGTCGCCGCGCCGCTCTGCGCGGTGCTCTGGACCTCGCTTTCGCGCGTCGACGCGGCCGCGTCGGGTTCCGTCGCCGCCGACGAGCAGCTCGAAGCAGCGATGAGCGAGATGAACGCCGCGCTGAAGTCGCTCGGCCGCGGCGGCATCACCGCGGACAACCGCGACGCCGCGCTCGAGGCGCTCAGCAAGTTCCAACGTGAAGCGGTCGTCGCGAAGGCGTTGACGCCGCCGATGACCGCGAAGATCGACGAGAAGCAACGCCCCGAGTTCGTCGTCGGCTACCGCAAGATGCTCGCGGAGGCGATCAAGCTCGCGTGCGACGCCGAGATCGCCGTGCTCGACGGCAAGTTCGAGGACGCCGACGAGATCCTCAAGAACAAGCTGATGGGCCTCAAGAAGGCGGGCCACGACAAGTACCAGGAAGAAGAGGAAGAGGGACACGAGCGCGGCGGCAAGCACAAGTGAGCTCCTGAGTCGACTCCGGAGTTCGCTGCGGGCCGACGCACTCGCGACGCGCGGGCTCGCGTTCCGACCGAGGACGGCGCGGGCGCGCGCGTCGTGCGTTTCGACGGAGCGAACTCGGCGCCGCGTGCTCGGTTGGCGCGGGAGCGCTCGGTTTGATATCGATACGCGGTCGGTTTCTCCCTCCGTCGCCGCACCGAGCCCAACCATGGATCAAAGCCCCGCCGCAGTCGCCGTGAGCCTCGAGAACTTCGAGCGAGACGTCGTCGAGCGCTCCCGCACGACGCCGGTGCTGATCGACTTCTGGGCGACGTGGTGCGCGCCGTGCAAGACGCTCGGGCCGGTGCTCGACAAGGTCGTCGCCGAGAACGCCGGACGCGTCGTGCTCGCGAAGATCGACATCGATCGCACGCCGGAGCTCGCGGAGGCGTTCGGCATCCAGAGCGTGCCGACGGTGATCCTGATGAAAGCCGGACGGCCGGTCGACGGCTTCATGGGCGCGTTGCCCGAGCTCCAGGTGAAGACGTTCCTGGAGAAGCACCTCGGTCCGGCGCCGACCGACGTGCTCGCGGACGCGAAGAAGCTCGACGAAGCGGGCCGGCGCGACGACGCGCTGAAGTTGTTGAAGGATCACCTGCGCGTCCAGCACGGCGACGCGAAGGCGCGCTTCCTGCTCGCGAAGCTCTTGATCGACGCGGGCAAGCTCGAGGAAGCCCAGCTCGTCGAAGCCAAGCTCAGCGACGAGGAACGCGCGAGCGACGAAGGCAAGGCGCTGACGCAGCGCTTCGAGTTCGCGAAGAAGAAGAGCGAGCTCGACGGCCTCGCGGCGAAGCTCGAGCTCGCGCCCGAGGATCTCGCGCTGCAGCTCGAGTACGGCAAGTCGCTGGTCGCGGCGGGGGAGCACGAGCGCGGGCTCAACGTGCTCTGGCGCGTCGCCGAACGCGATCTGCGCTTCGACAACGGCGCGCCGCGCAAGGCGCTGGTCGAGGTGTTCGAGGTGCTCGGCTTCGAGCACCCCTGGGTGGTCGAGTTCCAGCGGCGGCTTTCGATCCTCCTGTGCCCTTGATGCGGCCTCGCGCCGCTCGACGTCGCGCGCGCTATCCTCGCCGGGCGTGAAGCGTCTGTTCGTCGTCGTCGCCGCGTTGCTCGCCGTCGTGCTGGTGTGCGCGTGGGGGTTCGATTCGCGCCGCGCGCCGCCGGAGAACGCGCTGGTCGAGCGGGCGCGCGACTTCGAAGGCTCTCGGACGTGCCGCAACTGCCACGCGGAGCGCTGGGAGAGCTGGCGCAAGACCTATCACTCGACGATGACGACGCTGCCGACGCGCGAGAGCGTGCTCGGCCGTTTCGATGGCGTCGAGGTCCTGCTGTTCGGCGCGCGCGCCCGGCCGTTCGAGCGCGACGGACGCTTCTTCTTCGAGCTGCCCGCGTACGGCGGCGAGCCCGCGCGCACCGCCGAGGTCGCGTTGTGCGTCGGCTCGCATCGGTACCAGCAGTACTTCGAGCTCGTCGACGACGGAACGCACTCGTTCCGACGGCTACCGCTCGTCTGGCACGCGGTCGACGGGCGTTGGTCGCACCTGAACGCGGTGTTCCTCGAGCCCGACCGCGACGATTGGGGCGCGCACGCCGCGACGTGGAACGAGAACTGCGTCTTCTGCCACAACACTGGACCGATGCCTCGGTTGCGCGGCGCGGCGGAGCGCGCGCCGGCCGAGCCGCCGACCTTCGACACCAAGGTGGAGGAGCTCGGCATCGCGTGCGAGAGCTGCCACGGTCCCGGCGAGACGCACGTCGCCGAGCAGCGCGGGCCGCTCGCGAAGTGGCGGGTCGACCTCGGCTTCGCGAAGCTCGGGGGCGCGCTCGATCCGCGCGAGCTCCCCGCGGCGCAGGCGAATGCGGTCTGCGGTCAATGCCACTCGCAGCGCCTGCCCGATCCGCCGGAGAAGCTCTGGGAGTTCCTCGCGTCCGGCCCGACGTTCCGGCCCGGCGATTCGCTCGCGGGCCACGTCGTGCCGGTGCGGCGCGAGACGCCGTCGGTCGACGCGACCAACCCGGAGCTCTTCCGCCGGCGCTTTTGGAGCGACGGCACCGCGCGCCTCTCGGCGTACGAGTACCTCGGCGTGACGCAGTCGCCGTGCGCGGTGTCCGACCGTTTCTCGTGCAACACGTGTCACCGCATGCACTCCGGCGATCCGAGCGGGATGATCGAGCCCGAGTTCCGCGGCGACCGTGCGTGCACGCAGTGCCACTCGGAGATCGCGCGCGACGCCGACGCGCTCGCCGCGCACACGCACCACGCGCCGGAGTCCGCGGGCTCGCGCTGCCTCGAATGCCACATGCCGCGAATGGTGTACGGCATCGTCGACATCCATCGCAGCCACCGCGTCGAGTCGCCGGACGTCGCGCGCGACGTCGAAGGCGGCCGGCCGAACGCGTGCGCGCAGTGCCACTTGGACGAGAGCGCGGCGTGGCTCGCCGAGCGGATGCGCGAGTGGTGGGGCGAGCGCTACGTCTCGCCGCGCTCGCGACCCGACGGCGCTCCGCTCGAAGTGCCGGAGGCGCTCGCGTCCTTGCATGCGGGCGACGCGGTGCAACGCGCGGTGTACGCGAAGGCGTTCGGGCGCGCCGATTCGGCGCTCGACGCGCATGGCAAGGCGTGGGCGTCCGCGCAGCTCGTGATCGCGCTCGGCGACGGCTATCCGGCGATCCGCACGCTTGCGCGCCGCGCGTTGGTCGCGCTCGACGGCGCGGCGGGGCTCGGACTCGGCGAGCCGCTCGCGAGTTACGATCCGCTCGCGCCGGTGGAGCGCCGCGCGGCCGCGCTGCGCGAGCTCGTCGCCGCCGCGCCGCGGCTGCTCGCGGACTTCGCGCGCTCCGCGCCGCCCGAGCTCCTGCTCGACCGTCGCGGCGCGGTCGATCTCGCGCGCGTGCGGGCGCTGCTCGACTTGCAGAGCGAGCACGTGATCTCGATCGGCGAGTGATTCGGCGCCGCGGGACGTCGCCGCGCGCCCGACTGACTCGGACTTGCCGCTCGCGTGCTCGCGTGCTCGCGTCGCGTGCCGCCGGTGTCCCCGGTGTCCCCGATAGTCGTCGATGTCCCCGTTACCCTTGGGGGGAGTCGAGGCGAGCGCCTCGGACCGAGGTGGTAGCATCGCGATCGCCCGCGACCCGCCCGGGAGCCCGGTGCGCGCGCGAGGTGCCGCCATGGAACCGCGAGAGGATTCGGCGATCGTGGAGCTGCTCGCGACGCGCGTGCGGCCGAGGACGTTCTGGGTCGAGCTCACGTCGCGCTGCAATGCGCGTTGCGTGTACTGCGGCGTGAGCCAGCCGTGGTACGCCGGCCGGGATCTCGAGCTCTCCGACGACGCGCTGCTCGAACTCGTCGCGCGCCAGCATCCGCTCGAAGTCCGCCTGTCGGGCAACGGCGAAACGACGATGCTGCCGCACTGGAGTCGCACGGCGAGGCGCTTGCTCGAGCGCGGCTTCGAGTTGACGCTCAACACCAACCTGACGAAGCCACTGTCGGACGACGAGCTCGACGTGCTCTCGCGCTTTCGCTCGCTCGAGATCAGTTGCGACTCCGCGGACGCCGAGCTGCTCGCCAAGCTCCGCCGCGGCGTGCGACTCGAGCGAATCGAGGAGAACCTCGCGCGACTCCACGAAACGTGTCGCCGCGCGCGCCGCGAGCCGCCTTACCTCAACATCGGTTGCACGCTGACCGATCTCACGCTGCCCGGACTCCCGGAGCTCGTTCGCTGGGTGAAACGCCACGGAGCCCACGCGCTCGGCGTCGTCAACATGGAGCGCTATCCGGAGCCCGCCGGCGCGGTCCGCTTTCGCCATCCGGCCGAGGGTGATCCGCGGCGGGCGCTCGAAACGCTCGCCGAGACGCGCGCGTTGGCGGCGGAGCTCGGGCTCGCGTTCTTCGTCCAGCCGGGCCTGGTGGACGCGTTGGAGGACGCGCTGCGATGAGCGCGAAGCTGACGTTCTGCCGCACACCCGGCCCCGGCGAGACGCGGCTGTGCACCGATCCGTGGTCGTTCGTCTACGTCCGCGCGAACGGCAACGTCGAGCTCTGCTGCCGCGGTGAGGTCGTCGGCAACCTCGGCGAGCGCTCGCTCGAAGCGATCCTCGCGGGTCCGGAGAGCACGCGCGTGCGACGCGGCCTGCTCACCGGCGAACTCGTTCCCGGCTGCAAGACGTGTCCGCGCTGCTCGGTCGTGCCGCTCGCCGAGTTGCGACGCGCGGTCGAGCACGAGCTCTTCGAGGCGGGCGTCGACGAACTCGAAGCGCTGCGCCGCCAGGTCCGCGAGCACCGCGTGGTGCGCGCCGAGTTGCTGGCGGAGCGAGAGCACCTGCGCGGCCACGTCGCGAACCTCGAAGCCGAGCGGCCGCATCTCGTCGCGCACGCGGCGAATCTCGAGGCCGAGCGCGCACGCTTGCTCGCACGCGTCGCGACGCTCGAACGCGAGCAGTTGGTGTCCGCGGTTTCGCCGCGCGCGCCGAGGTCGTTGCGCGAGGGCCTGCGGCGCTGGTTCGCGAGCGGCGGGCCGAAGTTGAAGTAGCTCTCCGCTCGACGCTTCTCCGTCGGCGTGCGCATCGCGTGGGGGCCGCTCGACTTGCTAGACTCCGCGGACTTTTCCCCACGAGGTCCCATGTTCCGACGCATCCTGGTCGCCAATCGTGGCGAGATCGCGCTGCGCGTGATCCGAACTTGCCGCGAGATGGGCATCGAGCCCGTCGCGGTCTTCAGCGACGTCGATCGCAAGGCCCTGCACACGCGGATGGCCTACAACGCGGTGTCCCTCGGCGGCGCGCTGCCGCGCGAGAGCTACCTCGACATGGACAAGGTGATCGCCGCGGCCAAATCGACCGGCTGCGAGGCGATCCACCCGGGCTACGGCTTCCTCTCGGAGAACGCGGAGTTCGCCGAGCGCGTGACCAAAGAGGGCCTGGTCTGGATCGGTCCGCCGCCCGCCGCGATCCGCGGCATGGGCGACAAGATCACCAGCCGGCGCAACATGACACGCGCGAACGTGCCCGTCGTGCCCGGCCTGACCGATCCGGTCGCCGACGCGGACGCGGCGCTCGCGGCGGCGGAGAAGATCGGTTACCCGATCATGCTCAAGGCCGCGGCCGGCGGCGGCGGCAAGGGCATGCGCGTCGTGCGCTCGAAGAACGACATGGCGAGCGCGTTCCGTACCGCGTCGGGCGAAGCGCTCTCGTCGTTCCGCGACGGCTCGATGTACATGGAGCGCTACCTCGACGAGCCGCGCCACATCGAGATCCAGGTGCTCTTCGACAAGCACGGCCACGGCGTGCACTTCGGCGAGCGCGAGTGCTCGATCCAACGCCGCCACCAGAAGCTGATCGAGGAAGCGCCGTCGGTGGTGATCACGCCCGAACTGCGCAAGAAGATGGGCGACATCGCGTTGGCCGCCGGCCGCGCGGTCGGTTACGAGAACGCGGGCACGGTCGAGTTCCTGTACTCGAAGGGCGACGTCTACTTCCTCGAGATGAACACGCGCTTGCAGGTCGAGCACCCGGTGACCGAGATGGTCTACGGCGTCGACCTCGTGCGCGAGCAGTTGCGCATCGCGTACGGCGAGGAGCTCGGCTACGACCAATCGTCGATCCAACCACGCGGCTGGGCTTTCGAGGTCCGCATCAACGCGGAAGACCCGTTCAACAACTTCGTGCCGTCGATCGGGACGATTTCGAACCTGCGCGCGCCGGGCGGCGCGTGGGTGCGCCTCGACGCCGCGCTCTATCGCGGCATGGAAGTCAGCCTCAACTACGATCCGATGCTCGCGAAGCTGATCGTGTGGGGGCCGGACCGGATGAGCGCGATCGCGCGGATGCGCCGCGCGCTGCAGGAGCTCAACGTCGGCGGCGTGCGCACCGGCGCGCCCGCGGCGCTGCGCGTGCTCGAGGACGAGCGCTTCCAACGCGGCGAGTTCGACACCGGCTTCCTCGGCACGCTCGATCTCTCGAAGCCTTCGGAAGGCGAAGACCTGATCGTCGCGGCCGCCGCGGCGATCCACCGGCACCTGTTGGCGCGGCGCAGAGCGCTCGGAACGAGCGCGTCGAGCCGCGGCGCGTGGCAAGCGCGCAGCCGGGAGCGACACACGAACTATCCGCCGCATCGGCCGGAAGCCGCGCGCGCGAAGGAGGCTCAGCGGTGAAGTACTACATCACCGTCAACGGCAAGGAGCACCAAGTCGACGTCGTCGAGCGCCTCGGCGTGTTGGACGTCACCGTCGACGGCAAGACGCTGGAGCTCGACTACGAGGAGGTCGACAACCTCGGCCAGGTCGCGGTGCTGTGCGACGGCAAGAGCTACGGCCTCTCGATCGAGGGCGACGAGCACAAGCTCTCCGCGACGATCGCCGGCCACCTCTACGCGGTCGAGATCGAGGACGAACGCGAACGCGCCGCGCACGCCGCGGAGCGCGCGCAAGCGAAGGGCGGCGGCCTGGTCAAGGCGGTGATGCCCGGGATCGTCGTCAAGCTGCTCGTCAAGGAAGGCGACACGGTCGTGAAGGACCAGCCGCTCTTGATCCTCGAGGCGATGAAGATGCAGAACGAGATCACCGCGCCGTCGGACGGCGTGGTCAAGGTCGTGCACGTGCGCGAGCGCGAAGCGGTCAGCGGCGGGGCGAAGCTGGTCTTGCTCGCGACGGCGACGTGACCGAGCGGGTCGCGGTCGCGATCGTCGGCGCAGGGAGCACCGGGCTCGCCGCCGCGCTCGCGCTCCACGCCGCCGGGGTCGACGTCCGCGTCTACGAGCGCGGAGCGAAGCTCGAAGCGCTCGGCGCCGGGATCACGCTCTGGTCGAACGCGTTGCACGTGCTCCGTCGCCTCGGCGTCGAGGAACCCATCGTCGCGCGATCGAACGAGCTGCACCGCGGCGAGACTCGGCGGGTCGATGCGAGCGTGCTCGCCGGTTTCGACTTCGCGCCGCTCGCGCGCGAGCTCGGCGCGCCGTGCATCGCGCTGCAGCGCGCGGACTTGCTGGGCGAGCTCGCGCGCGCGGTTCCCGCCGGCGTGCTGAAGCTCGGCGCCGAGCTCGTCGCGTTGAAGGACGAGGGCGGCGACGTCGAGCTCGCGTTCGCCGACGGTCGCCGCGTGCGCGCCGCGGTCGCGATCGGCGCGGACGGCATCCGGTCACGCGTGCGGGCGCACCTCGGCGGCGGAGAGCCCGTGTACTCGGGCTACGTCGCGTATCGCGCGCTGCACGACTGCGCCGAGTCGCTCGTGCCGAGCGGACTCGCGTTCGAGACGTGGGGCCCTTCGAAACGCTTCGGCGCGCTGCGGGTCGACCGCGAACGCGTCTACTGGTTCGCGACGCTCAATGTTCCGCGGGATTCGACCGACGACCGGCGCCGCGCGACGCTCTCCGCGCACTTCGGTTCGTGGCACGCGCCGATTCGCCGGTTGATCGAAGCGACCCCGGAGGAGCGCGTGTTGCGCCACGACGTGATCGAGCTCGCGCGGCCCGCCGAGCTCGCGCGCGGCCGGCTGGCGCTCGCCGGCGACGCGGCGCACGCGATGACGCCGAACCTCGGACAGGGCGCGTGCGTCGGGCTCGAGGACGCGTGGGTGCTCGGGCGCGCGATCGCCCGGTTCGGCGCGACGCCGGGCGCGCTGCGTCGCTACGCGGACGCTCGGCGCGAGCGCGTCGAGCGCGTGGCCCGCGATTCGCGCCGCGCCGGGCGCTGGGGGCAGATCGAGTCGCCGCTGCTCCGTTGGCTGCGCGACACGTCGATGGGCACGCTCGCGCGACCGCTGCTCGCGCGGCTCGTGCGCACGACGCTCGCGCGCGGAGTCGCGAGCCTCGATGCGCTGGAGTGACGCCGCGGTCCTGCGGCCGCGATGAAGACCTGGCCGTTGGGCCGGGTCTTCGACGCCTGCGTCGCACGCGCGCTCGGGGACCCGCCGAGCTCGTCGCCGTCGTCCCGCGGTGATCGACGCTCGGCGTCTCGTCGTGGGGGCCGCGACGCGACGCGGAGGGCGTCCCGAGCGTCATCGAGCGTGAGCTCGAGGCCCGAAGCGCGAGAGCACGAGGCTCGGTGCGCGCGAGCTCGAAGCGCGCGCGAGTTCGCGCTCGCGAGTCCAAGTGCTCAGGCCGCGGCCGGGCGCTATGCTGCGCCGTCCATGAAGTCGACCTCGTCCACGATCGTCGCGAGCGCCGCGCTCGCGTTCTTCGCCGCTTGTCAGTCGTCGCCGGTTCCCGATGTCGCGCTCCAGCGCGAGGTGCAGGCCTACCTCGACGCGTACAACGCGCGCTACCGCGAGCTCGCGACCGTCTCCGCGGAAGCGCAATGGCTCGCGCAGACGCACATCGTCGCCGACGACGATTCGAACGACCGACGAGTGCAAGCGGCGGACGAGGCGTTCACCGCGTTCACCGGCTCGGCCGAGAACATCGCGGCCGCCCGCGAGTTCCTCGCGCGCGAGGACGCGCTGACCGATTTGCAGGTGCGCCAGTTGCGCGCGGTGCTCTTCAAGGCCGGCGGCAATCCGCAGACGATCGCCGACATCGTCAAGCAGCGCATCGCCGCCGAAACCGCGCAGACGAAGCAGCTCTACGGCTTCGAGTTCACGCTCGACGGTCAACCGCTGACGCCGAACGACCTCGACGGCGGCTTGCGCGACGAGACCGACCTCTCGAAGCGTCAGAAGCTCTGGGAAGCGTCGAAGGCGGTGGGCGAGGGCCTGCGGCCGGGGCTCGTCGACCTCCAACGCCTGCGCAACGCCTCGGTGCGCGCGCTCGGCTACCACGACTACTTCAGCTACATGGCGAGCGAGTACGGGATGACGACCGACGAGCTCGCGAAGACGATCGACGCGATCAACCGCGAACTGCGGCCGCTGTTCCGCGAGCTGCACACGTGGACGCGCTACGAGCTCGCGAAGCGCTACGGCCAACCGGTGCCCGACCTGATTCCGGCGCACTGGCTGCCCAACCGTTGGGGCCAGCAGTGGGATGCGCTCGTCGACGTCGCGGGCTTCGACCTCGACGCGCCGTTGAAGACGCGCGGCAAGGAATGGTGCCTCGAGCAGGCCGAGCGCTTCTATGTCAGCCTCGGGTTCCCCAAGCTCCCGCAGACGTTCTGGGAGAAGTCGTCGCTCTATCCCGTCGCCGCCGACGCGGGTTTCAAGAAGAACACGCACGCGAGCGCTTGGCACATCGATCTCGCGGACGACGTGCGCTCGCTGATGAGCGTCGAGCCCAACACCGAGTGGTACGAGACGACGCACCACGAGCTCGGCCACGTGTACTACTACGTCTCGTACTCGACGCCGGCGGTGCCGCCGCTTTTGCGCGAGGGCGCGAACCGCGCGTACCACGAAGCGGTCGGATCGCTGATGGGGCTCGCCGCGCAGCAGCCGCGCTTCGTGCAGGCGGTCGGGCTCGAGATGAGCGGGCCGAAGCCGGACAAGACGCAGCTCTTGCTCAAGGAAGCGCTCAACTACGTCGTCTTCATCCCGTGGTCGACCGGGACGATGTTCTACTTCGAGAAGGAGCTCTATCACGACGAGCTCCCGAGCTCGAAGTGGAACCAGCGTTGGTGGGAGCTCGCCGCGAAGTATCAGGGCATCGCGCCTCCGACGCCGCGCGGCGAGGAGTACTGCGACGCCGCGACCAAGACGCACATCAACGACGACCCGGCGGGGTACTACGACTACGCGCTGTCGTTCGTGCTGCTCTTCCAACTGCACGACCACATCGCGCGCGAGATCTTGCACGAGGATCCGCACGACACGAACTACTACGGTCGCAAGGAAGTCGGCGACTTCCTGAAGTCGATCCTCGCGCCAGGCGCGAGCGTCGATTGGAAGGACCTCTTGGAAGCGAAGACCGGCAGTGCGATGACCGCCCAGCCGATGGTCCGCTACTTCGAGCCGCTGATGGGCTGGCTGAAGGAGCAGAACGCGGGACGCAAGGCGACGCTCGCCGAGCTGTAGTCGCGCGCTCGCGAGCACGGCGTCGGCGTGGGCCTTGAGCTCGCGCCTGACAGGCGCGCCGAGCGGCTCGAGCAGCACCCGCACGCCCTCGCGCCGCGCGAACTTGAATGCCGGGATCAGGTCGCTGTCCCCGGTGACGACGACCAAGGTGTCGACCAGCCCGCGCAATGCGAGTCGTGCGATGTCGAGCCCGATGCGGAGGTCGACGCCCTTCTGCTCCAGGTGCGGTTTCACGTCTTCCGCGCGGACCGGCCGGCCTTCTCGACGGAGAGCGGTGAGCGTGCGTGGTCGAAGCTGCCAGCCACGGAACGCGAGCTCGCCCATGCGCACCGCGACGTCTGGCGTGAGCTCCAGTGTGTCGTGGAGCTGCTGGGCTTCGGCAAATCGGCTGGTGGTTCGCAGATCGAGGACGGAATCGTCGACCGGATTCCTGACGCTGCGGGTCGCCGGCGGCGAGTCGTACCAGTAGATCCGCAGCAACCGCAGGCCGTGCAGCGCCGGATGGCCCCGCAGGCGCGTCGCTTCGGCGACGACATCGGAGGCAGCCGGCGGACGCCGCAGGCGATTCCGTGGTCGCGCCAGGACGAAACCGCCGTCGAGGAGAATCGCGTACTTCGGTTCCACGATCGAGGAGGAAGATGACCCGGCGGCTGGTGGTGCTCCGATCGTCGCCGATGGAGGTGCTTGAATCTCGACCAGGCGCCGGGCCGTGTTCGATCGCGAGCGCGCAGTCTACCACGGCCCGGTGCCGCGGCAGCGCCGTCCACGCAAGGGAAGAGACGTCCGGCGCGCGGGCGGTTACGCGGAAAGCTCGGGCTCGCTCGGCAGCTCGCCGGAGAAGTGCAACACCTCGAAGAGCAGCGTGCCGCCGCGCGCGACGAAGAGCTTCGCGAGCGGCACATCGTCTTCGACCACGAGCTGGATCCACGGGACTTCGCTCGGCGAGCTCGCGCGAAGCTCCGCGAGCAACGCGCGCGCGAACTCCGGCCGCGCGACCTTGAACGGGAAGCAACCGGGGAACGCCGGATCGAAGCACGCGACGCCGACCTTCGGATTCGAGGCGTCGTGGTGATCGACGAGCTCGAGCACGCGCGCTCCGGCGAGCGTGCGCGCGCTCGCGAGCCGTCCGCTCGGCAGCCCGAACGCCGCCTCGAGCCGCGCGTCGCGATCCGGCGCCGCGTCGCGCGCCTCGATCGTGTTCGCGGGCCGCGGCAGGCTCGCGAGCGAACTCCACGGGAGCCGCAGCACCGCGGTCGGGTACTCGACTTCCATCCCGCAGGCGCGGTAGAGGGTGATCGCGGCCGAGTTCTCGCTCTTCACGTTGAGCCGCCAACGCGAGCAACCGGCCGCGCGGAAGCGCCGTGCGAGCTCGCGCATCAACGCGCGTCCGACGCCGGCGCGCCGCACCGAGGGATCGGCGACCACGTGGCGCACGTAGCCGTCGCCTCCGAAGAGTTCGTACCACGCGTAGCCGACCGGGACGCCGTCGCGCTCCAGGAAGAAGCTCGTCGGCGCCATCAGGCTCCGCCAGCGCTCGAACGGAGGCGGCGCTTCGGGCACGCCGAGCTCGGCGAAGAAGCGCGCGAACGTCGCGTGGTCGTCGTCGCGCGCGAGCCGGGTGGAGAACGGTGCGGGCATCGGTGAAGCGTAAGCCTCCCGCACCGGGCTCGGAAAGAGTCTGGCGGGCGACGCGTCCGCCGCGCTAGGCTCCTCCGCGCGTCGATGCCCCCATCCCGACCGAGGCACCCACCTCAAGTCCCATGAGCCAATCCACGACACCCGCGCAAGGCCACGAAGGCCCGACCCTGCTCGGCCATCCGACCGGCCTCTTCGTCCTCTTCTTCGCCGAGCTGTGGGAGCGCTTCTGCTACTACGGCATGCGAGCGTTGCTCGCGCTGTACATCGCGCAGGCATTCTTCTCGGAGATGCAGCCCGAGGCCGCGCAAGGTGCGGCGTCGGCGAGTTACGGCGGGTTCACCGCGATGGTGTACGCGCTCGGCATCTTCGGAGGCTCGGTCGCGGACCGCATCCTCGGCTATCGACGCACGATCATCCTCGGCGGCCTGTTCATCGCCGCCGGCGAGTTCTTCTTGATGGTGCCGAAGGGTGACCACTTCGGCTTCGGTCAGAAGGAAATCTTCTTCTTCGGCCTCGCGCTGCTGATCGTCGGCAACGGGCTCTTCAAGCCGAACATTTCGTCGTTGGTCGGCAAGCTCTACAAGCAAGGCGATCCGCGCCGCGACGGCGGCTTCACGATCTTCTACATGGGGATCAACATCGGCGCCGCGATCGCGCCGATCGCGTGCCAAGCGTTCGCCGCGTACATGGGCACCGACGGCCACCCGGACTACCGCTATGGCTTCGCGCTCGCGGGTGCGGGCATGTTGTTCGGCCTGTTGTGCTTCTGGACCTTCATCAAGGTGCTCGGTGTCGAAGGCTTGCCGCCGAAGGGCAAGGAGGGCTTCGGGCCGATCCTGATGGTGGTGCTCGGCGGAATCATCGTCGCGCCGGCGGTGTACAAGCTGCTCAGCCTGACGGAGAACGCGGTCGGCTACGTGCTGTACGCGTGCTTCGCGGTGATCGCGGGCTTCCTGATCTTCGTCGCGTTCAAGGAGGAGAAAGCGCAGCGAGAGCGGATCTTCGTGCTCGTGCTGCTGCTCTTCCTGAACTGCGTGTTCTGGGTCGGCTTCGAGCAAGCCGGCAACTCGCTGAACTTCTTCGCGGAGAAGCAGCTCGTGCCCTTCGCCGTCGGTGACTGGACGATGCCCGGGCCGTGGTGGCAGTCGGTCAACGCGGTGCTGATCGTCGCGTTCGGCCCGATCTTCTCGTGGCTCTGGGTCGCGCTCGACAAGAAGAACGTCAACCCGTCGATCCCGGCCAAGTTCGGCCTGGGTTTCTGCGGCATGGGCCTCGGGTTCCTGGTGATCAACCAGGGCATCAGCTCGGCTAGCGCGCAGGGCCTGGTGATGTGGTACTTCCTGCTCGGCCTCTACGTCGTGCACACGCTCGGCGAGCTCTGCCTCTCGCCGGTCGGTCTCTCGATGGTGACCAAGCTCGCGCCCGCTCGGATGACCGGCATGGTGATGGGCGCGTGGTTCATCTCGATCGCGACGGGCAACTTCATCGCAGGCAAAGTGTCGAGCCTCGCGGCAGAAGAGGCCGGCAAAGCGGTGGACGCGCTCGGCACCGTGGACGCGCTCGGCAAGGTGCAAGCCTACGGCCACGTCTTCCAGTACATGGTGTA
Source organism: Planctomycetota bacterium (assembly GCA_016220085.1). Classification (GTDB taxonomy): domain Bacteria; phylum Planctomycetota; class UBA1135; order UBA1135; genus JACRIN01. The sequence continues at coordinate 29,221 of JACRIN010000033.1, read as the reverse complement.
CCTGGGCCTCGGCGTCGGCATCTCGGTGATCCTGCTCTCGCGCTTGATGAACAAGTGGATGCACGGCGTCAAGTGACGCACGGCGGCGAGTGAGACGACCATGAGCACGAACTACTCCGCACACGTCGCCGCGCGGCGGCGCACCACCGAGGCGGCGCTTGCGGCCGAGGGTTTCGATGCGCTCGTGCTCTCGAGCGGCAAGCCGTTCACTTACTACTCCGACGACCAGGACGCGCCGTTTAGGACGACGCCGCACTTCGCGCACTGGTTGCCGCTCGCGGGGCCGGATCACCTGCTCTGCGTCACGGCGGGCAAGCGCCCCAAGCTCGTCCGCGTCGCGCCGGAGGACTACTGGTACGAGCAAGCGGCGCTCGGCGATCCGTTCTGGAAGTCGGAGTTCGACTTGGTCGAGGTCGGCGACGCGGCGAAGGGGTGGAAGAGCCTCTCGCCCGGCGCGCGCACCGCGTACGTCGGCGATCATCCGGAGGCCGCGAAGGCCGCCGGCATCGCGGCGGCCGCGATCAATCCGCCGAAGCTGGTCGCGCGGCTCGACTGGGCGCGCGCGTACAAGAGCGCGTACGAGATCGAGTGCCAGAGCCTTGCGACCCAACGCGCCGCGAAAGGTCACAAGGCCGCCAAGCACGCGTTCGAGAGCGGTGCGAGCGAGCTCGAAATCCATCATCTCTACCTCGAAGCGACCGGTTGCGTCGACCGCGAGCTCCCGTACGAGTCGATCGTCGCGCTCGACGAGAAGGGCGCGACGTTGCACTACCAGTCGAAGCGCACGCAGCGCGACGGCCGCGTGCTCCTGATCGACATCGGCGCGCCGTGGCTGGGCTACGGCTCCGACATCACGCGCACGTGGACGACCGACGCCGCCGATCCGGTGTTTCGCGAGCTCACCCGCGGGCTCGACGCCGCGCAGCAGCGGCTGTGCGCGCTCGCGAAGCCCGGCATCGCGTACCTCGACCTCCACGTCGCGGCGCACCGCGAGATCGCGGACCTGCTGCACCAGCTCGGCATCCTCGGCGTCGGCGGCATGGACGCGGTCGAGCGCGGGTTGACCCGGCCGTTCTTCCCGCACGGCGTCGGCCACTTCCTCGGCATCCAGGTCCACGATGTCGGCGGGCGCCAAGCGGAGCCGACCGGCGGCACCAAGGCGCCGCCCGCGCAGTACCCGTACTTGCGCACGACGCGCGCGGTCGAAGAGCACCAGGTCTTCACGATCGAGCCCGGCGTCTACTTCATCCCGATGCTCTTGCGCGAGCACCGCTCCGGTCCGAACGCGGCGCTGTTCGATTGGAAGTCGATCGATCGCCTGACGCCGTTCGGCGGCGTGCGGATCGAGGACAACCTCGTGGTGACCCAGGACGGCCACCGCAACTTGACCCGGCCGCACATTTGAGCGCGCGAGCGTGATGGAGCGCTGGATCCGAAGCCTCCGCGACTGGGTCGAAATCCCGTCGGTCACCGGCGCGGAGAACGACTACGGCGACGCGCTCGGGCGCGAGCTCGTCGCGAAGGGTCTTTCGGTCGAGCGCCAGCCGGTCGCCCACGCGGTCGCGGGCCGCTTCAACGTGCTCGCGCGCGGCGCCGGCGTGCCGCGCGTCGTCTTCTGCACGCACCTCGACACGGTGCCGCCGTGGTTCGGCTCGCGCGAGGACTCCGAGTTCGTGCACGGGCGAGGCTCGTGCGACGCGAAAGGCCCGGCGGTCGCGATGCTCGCGGCGGCGGAGCGACTGCTCGCCGCCGGCGAGGACCGCATCGGTTTCCTCTTCACCGTCGGCGAGGAGACCGACAGCGCGGGCGCGCAGCTCGCGAACGCGGCGCTCGCCGAGCCGTGGGCGCCCGCGTTCACGATCGTCGGCGAGCCGACCGAGAACCGCTTCGTCGGCGCGCACAAAGGCGTGTTCAAGGCGAAGCTCGTCGCGCACGGCGTCGCGGGCCACAGCTCGCAGAACGTGGGCCCGAGCGCGATCCACGAGCTCGTCCACTCCGTCGAACGCCTGCTCGCCGGCTCGTACGGCACGCACCCGTTGCTCGGACCGGGCACGTTGAACATCGGCACGATCCAGGGCGGCGTCGCGGCGAACGTCGTCGCCGATCGCGCGGAGGCGAGCTTGCTCTTGCGCGCCGTCGAGCCGCCGGACGTCTCCGAGGGCCGCGTCCGCGGGTGTCTCGGCGCGCACGTCGAGCTCGAGCTCGTGATGAAGAACTACGGGCCGACGGAGTTCCTCGTGCCGCGCGGCGAAACGCCGATGCCGGTCGCGTTCGGCACCGATGCGCCGCACCTGAAGCGGTGGGGCACGCCGCTGCTCTACGGGCCCGGGCGCATCCTCGACGCGCACACCGATCACGAGCGCGTGTCGAAGCGCTCGCTCGAACTCGCCGTGGCGACCTACGAAAAGACCGCGCGCGAGCTGTTGGCTCGCTTGGACGCCTCATGAGCGCACGACCGGACGATCTCTCCTGTTCCGAGCCCGCCGAGCCCGGCCAGCGTCGCAGCGGCGAAGCGCTGCTCGACGCGCTCGAACGCGGCGAAGTCCGCGCGGCCGTGCGCGACGCCGACGGAACGTGGCGCGCGAACGCGTGGGTGAAGGAGGAGATCCTCGCGATCTTCCGCGCCTCGCCGCTCGCCGAGCACGGCGCGCAACGCGACGTCTTCCCGTTCGTCGACAAGGCGGCGTTCCCTGTGCAGCGCTTCGACGTCGCGCGCGGCGTGCGGCTCGTGCCCGGCGGCTCTTCGGTGCGGCGCGGCGCGTTCGTCGCGAAGGGCGTCGTGTGCATGCCGCCGATGTACGTCAACGTCGGCGCGTTCGTCGACGAGGGCACGATGATCGACAGCCACGCGCTGGTCGGCTCGTGCGCGCAGATCGGCAAGCGCGTGCACCTTTCGGCCGCGGCGCAGATCGGCGGCGTGCTCGAGCCCGCGAACGCGCGCCCGGTGATCCTCGAGGACGACGTCTTCGTCGGCGGCAACTGCGGCGTGTACGAGGGCATCCTCGTGCGGTCGGGAGCGGTGCTCGCGGCGGGGACGATCTTGACCTCGGGCACCGTCGTGTACGACGCGGTCAACGAGCGCGAGCTCCGTGGCACGCGCGAAGCGCCGCTCGAGATCCCCGCGAACGCCGTCGTCGTGCCCGGCACCCGTCCGATCACGACGCGGGCCGTGCGCGACATGTGGGCGAACCTCCGTCGGCTCCAGATCGCGTGCGCGATCATCGTCAAGTACCGCGACGAGAAGACCGACCGCGCCACCGCGCTCGAAACCGCGTTGCGCGCGACTCACCTCGATCGTTGAGCGGTCGGGCGGCCCGCCGCGCCCCACGCGCGCGCGACGGAGTACCATGGACGGCATGAAGCGCCTGCGAATGCCCCGCCGTCTGATGCTCTCCGTCGTCGCGCTCGCGCTCGCCGCCCAGACGGCGTTCGCGACCTGGTCGATCGTCGTCGTCGACACGAAGACGGGCGAGGTCGGCGTCGCGTGTGCGACGTGCTTGCCCGGCACGCTCGAGCAATGGGTGCCGTTGATCCAGCCCGGTTACGGCGCGGCCGCCGCGCAGTCCGCGATCGACTCGGGCGCCAAGAACCGCAAGGTCATCTGGAGCGGCTTCCAAGCGGGGCTGAGCCCGCGCGAGATCCTCGGGCTGATCCAAGCGAGCGACCCGAGCTTCCAATCGCGCCAGTTCGGCATCGTCGACCTGGTGCACACGCCGGAGACGTTCACCGGCTCGCAGGACGGTCTGATCGCGGGCGGCGTGCGCGGTCAGGTCGGCACGCTCAAGTACGCGATCCAAGGCAACGTGCTGACGTGCTCGCATGTGTGGCTCGACGCCGAGCAAGCGCTGCTGCAGACGCCCGGCGATCTCTCGCAGAAGATGATGGCCGCGATGCAGGCCGCGAAGGCGCAGGGCGGCGACGGCCGCTGCTCGTGCGCGCCGTCGAACCCGAGCGGTTGCGGTTGCGTCACCTCCGGGCTGAAGAAGTCCGCGCACGTCGGCTTCATCATCGTCGCGCGGCCGGGCGACGCGCTCGGCACGTGCACCGGCGGCGCGGGCTGCGCGAACGGCGGGTATTGGCTCAACCTCCAGATCCCCGGCGTCGTTTCGGACCCGATCGATCCGGTGACCAAGCTCCAAGCCGCATACGACGCGTGGCGCGCTTCGATGGTCGGCGTGCCCGATCAAGTCGCGAGCGATCTCCGCCAAGGCGCGCCGACGATGATGGCCGACGGCAAGTCGACGACGATGGTGACGATCGAGCTGCGCGACGTCGACGGCCAATCGGTCGGTCACGGCGGCCACCTGATCCAGATCGTGCCGCAGGGGAGCGGAACGCCGGTCGCGACGCCGCAAAATCTCGTCGACCACGGCGACGGCACGTATTCGTTCGAGTTCCTTGCCGGCACGACCGTCGGTGGGAGCGCGTGGCGCATCGTCGTCACCGATCAATTCACCGACATCCCGCTCGAGCCGGTGCTCTCGCTCGACACCGTGCCGCAGAGCGATCTGCACTGCGGCTACCCGTGGGTGACCGCGGCGGGCGGCGCGCCGATCCCGTTCACGCTCGATCTCGGCCCGAGCTTCGCCGGCGGCGACTACTCGCTCGTCGGCAGCATGAGCGGCACCTCGCCGGGCGTGCCGTTCGCCGGGCTGACACTGCCGCTCAACTTCGACCCGTTCATGCGCCGCACGATCCACGCGGCGAACCAAGGCGCGTTCCACGACACGCAGGGACAACTCGACGCCGACGGTCGAGCGACCGCGGAGTGGCTCGCGTTGCCCGGCGCGCTCGCGCCGTTCGTCGGCCATCACCTCGACTTCGCGGCCGCGATCCTGGCGCCGGTGCCGCCCGGCCCGGCGGTTACGAGCTCCGTCGGCTTCGACGTGTATCCCTGAGGCCCCGGCCGTGCTGAGCCCGACGCGTTGGCTCTCGGCGTGCTTGCTCGCGGCCGCGCTCGCCGCGCGGGCGCACGCGACGTGGTCGATCGTCGTCGTCGACGTGCGCACCGGCGAGGTCGCGGTCGCGTCGGCGACGTGCTTGCCGGGCGATCTCGAGCGCCTGGTGCCGGTGGTCGTGCCCGGCGTCGGCGCGGCGGCCGCGCAGGCGAACGGCGATTCGTCGGGTCAGAACCGCCAATTGATCCAGTCGGGCCTCCTGCTCGGGCTCGCGCCGAGCGAGATCCTCGCCGCGCTCGCCGCGACCGATCCCGGCCACGGCGGTCGACAGTACGGCATCGTCGATCTCTTCCACGCTCCGGCGACGCACACCGGCATCGGCGTCGGCTTCGCGAAGCCGAGCCGCGTCGGCAGTGTCGGCGACCTGCGCTACGCGATCCAAGGCAACGTGCTGACCGGCGACGCGGTCGTGATCGCGGCCGAGCACCGGTTGCTGACCACCGACGGCGATCTCGGCGAGCGCGTGCTCGCCGCGATGCTCGCCGCGCGCCTCTACGGCGGCGACGGACGTTGCTCGTGCAACTTCTCGCATCCGACGCAGTGCGGCTCGCCGCCGCCGGACTTCGAGAAGAGCGCGCACTCGGGCTTCATCGTCGTCGCGCGCATCGGCGACACGCTCGGGACGTGCGAGAAGACGCTCGGTTGCGCGACCGGGAGCTACTACCTCGATTTGAACATGGTCGGCAAGTTCATCGACCCCGATCCGGTGCGCGTGCTCGACGGTCAGTATCGCGCGTGGCGGGCCTCGATGGTCGGCCGCGTCGATCAAGTGCACACGCAGGTCAGCGCGTCGAAGCCGACGCTGGTCGCGAACGGCGAGGACGAGCTCGTCGTCACACTGACGCTCGCCGATCTCGAGCGCCGTCGCATCCCGGTCGGCGGGCATGCGATCCGCGTCGAGCCGCTCGGCACCGCGCAGCCGGTGACCACGCTCGGCGCGCTCGTCGACCACGGCGACGGCACGTACTCGTTCCCGATCCACGCGGGCGCGAGCGCGGGCTCCGACACGTGGCGCGCGATCGTCACCGAGCAGCAGAAGGACGTCGTGCTGCGGCCCGACGTCGTCGTGACGGTCGTGGCGCCGACGTTGCGGTAGCTTCCCGAGTGCGCGTGCGATCGAACCCGTGCGTCGTCGCGGCGTGACGACGCGGACGGTCGCTCGCGGACCGCGGCTCGCGAACCTGGCCGCTCGCGGCCCGTCGATCACCCGTGGAAGCGCGCGCCGTGCTCGGCCATCGTCAAGAGCAGCGGCGCCGGGACGAAGCGGGCCGGGCCCTCGACGCGCGCGAGCACGTCCGGCGCATTCGCGATGCGGCGCAGGCGCGCGAGCACGTCCTTCGTGCCGAGCGTGTCGCCCCAGCGCAAGAGGCCGCCGCGGAACGGCGCGAAGCCCATGCCGAAGACGCTGGCGAGATCGAGCTCGCGCGGTCCGGCGACGACGCCTTCCTCGAGGCAGCGCGCGGCTTCGTTGAGCATCGTCAGGAAGAGCTGATCCAGGATCGTCGCCTCCGAGTAGTCGATCGTGCGCGCGCCGGGCTGCACGAACTTCGCGAGCGCCGGATTCGGCGCGCCGCGCTTCGCCTTGCCGGTCTTCGGGTCGGTTTCGTGCAGGTAGAAGCCCGCGCCGCCCTTCTTGCCCTTGAATCCGGCGGCGAGCGCTTCGTGGATCAGCTTGCACGCGTGCATGCGCGTGCCGTACGCGGCGCCGAGCGACTCCGCGGCGTGCGCGGCGACGTCGAATCCGACTTCATCGAGCAGCTCCAGCGGACCCATCGGCATCCCGAAGCGCTTCGCGACGCCGTCGAGGTGCTCGGGCTCGACGCCGGCGACGAACAAGCGCGCCGCTTCGTCGAGATACGGACCGAGCAAGCGATTGACGAGGAAGCCCGGCACGTCGGAGCAGATCACCGGCGTCTTGCCGAGCTTGAGCGCGAGCTTCGCGACCGCCGCGACCGCCCAGTCGGCGCTTTGCGGCCCGCGAACGACCTCGACCAGCGGCATCTGCGCCACCGGGTTGAAGAAGTGCATGCCGACGACGCGCTCGGGATGGGGGAGCCCGGCGGCGATCGCCGCGAGCGACAGCGACGACGTGTTGGTCGCGAGGATCGCGTCGTCCGCCATGCGCGCGGCGAGAGCGCCGAGGACCTTCTGCTTGACGTCGAGGCGCTCGACCACGGCTTCGACGACGAGCTCGCAGCGATCGAAGCCGACGAGCTCGCTGGTGAGCTCGAGCCGATCGAGCGCGGCGTCCGCCTCGTGCTTCTGGATGCGGCGTTTCGCGAGCTGACGGCCGATCTCACGGCGGTGCGCGCGCAACGTCGCGTCGAGCGGCGCGCGCGCGACATCGGAGAGCCGCGCGGTGACGCCCTTCTCCGCGGCGAGCCGCGCGATGCCCGCGCCCATCACGCCGGCGCCGACGACGCCTACGCGAGCGAGCGTGCGGGCCTCGGAGCCGTCAGCGAGCAACCGCGTGCGCTTCGCTTCCTCCGAGAGTCGGAAGATCGTCACCAGGCTCTTGCACTCGGGACTGATCGCGAGCTTGGCGAGCGCGCGGGCCTCGAGCTCGAGCCCGTTCTCGATCGGAGTCGACGTCGCCTTCAGCGCGAGCTCGAGCGCGGCGACCGGCGCCGGATAGTGCCCGTGCGTCTCCTTCTCGACCTTCGCGCGCACTTGGCGTTCGACCAGACCCCGCACGAGGCCGTTCTTGTCGACGAGCTTGGCGAGCCACGGCTTCGCGAACTTGCGCGGCGCCTCGCGACCGAGCGCGAGGTCGCTCGCGACGCGCAGCAGGTTCTGCGGCGCGGCAAGGCGATCGACCAGGCCGAGCTTCAGCGCTTCCCGCGGCCCGTAGAGCTTGCCCGAGAGGATCGCTTCGAGCGCGGCGGGCGTGCCGACGCGGCGCGGCAGACGTTGCGTGCCGCCCCAGCCCGGCAGGATGCCGAGGCGCACCTCCGGCAGACCGATGCGCGAGCTCTTGTCGTCGGCGAAGACGATCCAGCGCGCGGCGAGCGAGAGCTCGCACGCTCCGCCGGGCACCGGGCCGCCGACCGCGGCGACCGTCGGCACGCGCAGGGCGGCGACGCGCTCGAAGAGCAGCTCGCCGAAGCGACCGAGCTCGTGCGCGAGCGCCTCGTCGGTCACCGCGGCGATCACGTCGATGTCGGCGCCGGCGACGAACGTCAGCGGCTCGCGCCCCGCGAGGATCACCGCGCGCAGGCTCTTGTCCTGCTCCAGCCGATCGAGCGCGAGCGCGAAGTCGCGCATCAACGCGAGGTCGAACACCGGCAGCTTGCGATGCGGCGGATCGAGCACGACGACCGCGAGACCGTCCTCTGGGCGCTCGATGCGGACGCACGTGCCCTCGGGCGGCGCGTCGGCGGCGAGCGGGATACCGGCGGGGAGCTTCATGCGAGCTTCTCCAGGACGGTCGCGCCGCCTTGGCCGCCGCCGATGCAGAGCGTCGCGAGCGCGAACGGGCGGTCGCTCGACGCGAGTTCGTGCGCGGCGGTGAGAACGATGCGGGCGCCGCTCGCGCCGACCGGGTGGCCGAGCGCGATCGCTCCGCCATTCGCGTTCGTGCGCGCGAAGTCGAGCTCGCCGAGCGCGGCGCCGAGCCCGAGCTCGCGCTCCGCGAACTGCTTCGACGCGAACGCCTTCGCGCACGCGAGCACCTGCACCGCGAACGCTTCGTTGATCTCGATCGGTCCGACGTCGGCGAGCGTCGCGCCGACGCGCTGCAGCGCTTTCGCGGACGAGTACACCGGCCCGAGGCCCATCCGCGACGGATCGAGGCCCGCGAACGTCACCGCGCGGATGCGGGCGAGCGGCGTCAGGCCGAGGCTCTTCGCGCGCGCTTCGCTGGTGACCAGCAACGCGGTCGCGCCGTCGGTGATGCCGCACGAATTGCCGACGGTGACGATGCCGTCGGGCTTCTCGAAGTACGGCTTGAGCTTGGCCAAGGCTTCCATCGTCTGCGTGTCGCGGATGCCGTCGTCGTGCTCCAGCGAGCTCGCCCCGTCCTTCGCGCCGAGCGGCAAGAGCGGCAGGATCTCGCGCGCGAAGCGGCCGGCGTCGCGCGCCTTCGCCGCGAGCTGGTGGCTCCGGAGCGCGTACTCGTCCGAGTCACGGCGCGAGATCGCGAACTCGCGGCCGAGGATCTCCGCGGTCTTGCCCATGATCAGGCCGCACGTCGGATCGGTCAGCCCCTCGAGCAGCGCGATCCGCGGCGCGAGGAAGCGCGGGCGGAAGCTCGCGAACGTCGCGAGCTTCGCGCCGGCGCCGCGCGCGCGCGACAGCCGGTCGAAGAACGCGGTCATCTCCTGGCCGACGATCAGCGGGTACTGGCTCATCACCTCGACGCCGACCGCGAGGTAGCACGACCCGACGCCCGCCTCGATCCGGAGCACCGCTTGCGAGAGCGCTTCCATCCCGCTCGCGCAGTTGCGCGCGACGGTGAACGCAGGGATCTCCTTCGGCACGCCGGCGCGCAGCGCGAGCACGCGCGCGACGTTCGCTTGATCGTGGGGAGGCCCGACGCAGCCGACGATCACCTCCTCGACGTCGCCGACGGCGACGCCGGAGCGAGCGAGCACCTCGCGGGCGACCGTCGCACCGAGGTGCGCGGCGTTCTCCTTCGCGAACGCGCCTCCGGCCTTGGTCTGCGGCGTGCGCAGACCGAGCGCGAGAACGGCGGTGCGTGCGGGATCGTGGGCCATGGTCACTTCGGGCGTCGGTCGAGGAAGCGCTTCTCCTTGAGCTCGGTCTCCATCCCCAGAGTGCGCACGAGCTCGTCGAGCGAGAGCACCTGCACGCGAGTGGGCGCGACTTCGGTCGCGGCGATGAGCTCCTTCTTCACCTTCTCGCGCAAAGCGTCGGCGTCGAGTCCGTTGCGCGGTGCGACGCGGACTTCGAGCTCGTCGAGCTCGAGCGGATCGTCGCCCTTCTTCGAGATCACGACCTGCCACTCCTCGATCTCGGCCATCGACGAGAGCACGAAGCCCATCTGCGACAGATCGACCAGCGTGCCCTTGATCTTCGTCAGGCTGAGCGCGTGCTGTTCGCTGACGCGTTTCAGCTCGCTCGCGATGCGCGGCAGCGTCCGTCCGCAGTGCGGGCACGGCGCCCACGTCTGCCCACCGACCGCGAGGTCGCCGGTGCGATAGCGCAGCACGCACGTGCCGTGGCCCGAGATGCCGGTGTAGACGAGCTCGCCATCCGCGTTGTCGGGCACGACCTCGCCGGTCTTCGGGTCGATCACCTCGAAGACGGAGAGGTCGGGCTGCAAGTGGTAGCCGCTCGACACGTCGAACGCCGTCGGGCACTCGATGAACGCGAGGCGGGACTCGGTGAAGCCGTAGGTGCCGAGGATGTGCACCTTCTTCGCTCCGCACGCCGCGAGGCACTCCGCGATCTTCGTCTTGAGCCCCGGCGGCACTTTTTCGGCGCCGAGCACGACCGTGTGGACCCGCGAGAGGTCGCGCTTCTCCTCGCGCGCCTGGCGCACGAGGTGGTAGACGAAGCCCGGCACACCGACGAGCACGGTCGGCTTCGCGCGCTCCATCATGCGCAAGTTGCCGTCGGTGCCCATCACCTTGCCTCCGCCGGTCGGCAGCACCATGCGGCCGGCGGTGAAGCCGCCGAGCGTCACCGCCCAGAAGGCGAGGTGAGGCGCGAACGGCATCAAGTTGATCAGGCGCTCGTCGAGCGCGTTGACGCGCGCGACGTCGAACATGCGGGCGATCGCTTCGCCGAGCACCGCGAGATCGTGCGGCGTGTACGTGAACGCGACCGGATCGCTCGAGCGACCGGTCGTGAACGTCACGAAGTTCGGCGTGTACGCGAAGCGCAGCTCCTCGCGCTTCGCCGCGCCGCCGAGCAACAGGCCGAGCTTCTTGGAGAGCGGCCAGCTCGCGCGGATCTTCTCCGGCGACGGCTGCAGCACGAAGTCGAGCCGGTGCTCGGGATCGACCTGCGCGTTCAGCAGGTCCTGCTTGGTGGTGAACGGCAAGCGCCGCAGGTCGGCGACCGTGCGGATCGAGTCCGGCGCGACGCGCGCCTCGTCGAACACGCGGCGGTAGTGCGGCGAGAACGGATAGAGCTCCTCGCGCACGAAACGCGCCAAGCGCGCTTCCTGCATCGCCTTGAGCTCCTGCGTAGGCGCCCTTTCGAGCGCGCGCCAATCTCCGAGTCGTCTCATCGCTCCCCCTCATCGGGCGCGCGTCGGCGCGCCGCGAGTCGGGGCACAAGTTGACCCTTCGGCGTCCCGAACTCAAGAACTCACGGCGACTTGCGCGCGCCGGCCTGAAGCTCTCCCGTTCGCGCGGCCGATCCGGACGACGTCCCATGCTCGACACACCCGAACCGCCGCTCGCGCGTCCGAGCGGAGCCCGACCGCGTCCGCGCACGGTCTTGGTGCTCGGCGGCGGCGGCATGCGCGGCATGGCGCACGTCGGCGTGCTCAAGGCGATCGCGACGCTCGGGATCGAGTACGACGCGATCGTCGGCACGAGCATCGGCTCGCTGGTCGGAGCGATGGCCGCCGGCGGGTACTCGCTCGCGCAGATGGAGTCGCTGATCTCCGAGATCCAGCGCCAGGACTACTTCAAGCTCAACGTCGTCAAGTTCCTGCTGAAGGGCGTGCGCGCGCCGTCTATGTACGCGGGCGATCACTTCAAGCGGAAGCTCGAGCGCATCCTGCCGCGCACGAAGTTCGGCGAGACGCGCGTGCCGTTCTATTGCAATGCGGTGCGACTCGAGACCGGCGGCTCGGTGTTCTGGGGCACGCAAGGTTTCGAAGACATCTCGATGGTCGACGCGGTGTACTCGTCGTGCGCGCTGCCCGGGGTGTTCGAGCCGTACGAGCGAGGCGGCTACCACTACATGGACGGCGGCATGGTCGATTCGGTGCCGCTGCGGTTCGCGAAGACGCTGCGGCCGGACCTGATCATCGCGGTCGATCTGTCGGTCAAGGCGACGTTCAAGACGCCGAACTACAAGAGCCGCGTCGCGACGACGCTCTTTCGCGCGTTCGAGATCGCGGAAGAGGTGATCACCGAGCATCAGCTGCACATGCAGCTCGACTCCCGCACCGCGCTGATCCAACCGAAGGTCGGCCACCTCGCGCGCTTCGACTTCCAGGACGTCGCCGACATCGTGCGGCGCGGGGAGGAGGAGGCGCTGAAGGTCCTGACGTCGCACTCGGCGACGCGCGAGCTCGTCCGCTGCGAGCCGATCGCGGGCCTCTGCTGTCCGGTCACGCCGCGCGACTTCGTCAGCGTGCGCATCGACCCGATCGCGTGCATCGGCTGCGGTCTGTGCGAGGCCGTCTGCGAGACCGAAGCGTTCACCGCGCACGGCGAGAAGGCGACCGTCCGCAAGCCCGCGAACTACGAGTGCACGCGCGACCACGCGTGCGCCCGCAACTGCCCGACGGGCGCGATCAGCCTCGGCAACCTCTGAAGTTCACTTCTTCGGCTTGGCGCGCGCGCCGGCGGCGGGCTCGAGCTCGGTCGCGGCCGCCGCGCGCCTCGCGAACGCCGTCAGGTCGCCGTCGAGGAGCCAGATCCGGCCCTTGACCTCGCCGCGCGCTTCGGGCGCGAGCCTGCCGACCGCGCCGAAGAGATGGAAGCACGCGCGGCCGTCGCCGGTGTTCGCCGAGGCCCACGCGGCGCGCTCGAACGTCAGGCCGAGCACCTTCTTCTTGTCTTTGCTCCGCAGCGCGATCCACGGCTCGTCGAAGCGCCGCGAGTCGTTCTGCCACCAACCCCAGGCGATTTCCTTCTCGCCGCGCGCGAGGAAGGCGAGGTGCGGCTCGTGCTTCGAGAGCTGTGACTTCGCGAACGCGAACGGCTCGCCTTCGCTCCACAGGAAGAGCCGCTCGTGGAGCTCCGAGTAGTCGCGGAGCCCGGTGCGCGCCTTGCGCCCGCTCGCGTCGTCGGCGGCCTGCGCGGCGGTGCCGGGGAAGAACGACGGCGCGCCCATCGACTGGAAGCAAGGGTGGACGAGCACGCGCTCGAGCGTCTTCGTCGTGCGGTTGGTGACGACGTACTTCAGGTCGACGCCGTCGGCGTCGGGCTTCGCGCTGAACTTGAGCTCGACGCCGGGCTCGAACGTCCACGTGAACGAATGCACTTCGTCGGGCGCGACGCCTTCGCGCAGCCACTTCGAGCTCTCGAGCTTCAGCTGGTTGACGCCGAAGTCGTTGTTGCCGTCGAGCACCGCCTCGCACGTGATGAACCGCAGGCGCTCGCCCGGCAGCCGGTTGGTGGTGAGCACGAGCAACGCCGCGCCGTCCTTCGGCGTCAGCACGAATGGTCTTGCGCTCGCGGCGGCGGGCGCCGGGCCCTGACCGGGCTTGCTCGGCGCCGTGGTTTCCTGCGCGGCTGCGTTCCGCGCGTTCGCGCTCGGCTCCGTGAAGCTCGGTTCCGTCGAGTGGGGTGCACTCGAGTTCGGTGCCGTCGAACTTGGTGGCGTCGAACTCAGCGCGTAAGAGCTCGGCACCGTGGAGCTCAGCGCCGGAGAACTCGACACCGTGGCGCCTTGGGCCGCCGCGATCGACCCCACCAACAACCCAACCGCCGATCGGAGCAGCAAACGCATGTCGCCAGGCTACCCCTCGGGCCCGGAGGCGACCAGCCGTTCAGCGCACCGCGCGCGCGAACGCTAGGTCGAGCTTGGGCGCGAGCAACTCGGCGATCAGCCGCTGTCCGTCGACGTTGATGTGCAGGTCGGTCCAGTAGTAGCGCTCGCGCAGACCGGAAAAATGCTCGCGCAGGTCGGTGACGTCGTTGCCGCGCGCGCGCAGGCCGGCGACCAGGCGATCGGTGACTACCTCGAAGTGGTCCCAGACGGTCTCGAGCGCGAGCTCGCGCTTCAATTCGGCGAGCTTGGCTTCGCCGACGCCGCTCGCTTCGAGGCAGGCGGGGATCGCGACGTAGAGGACCTCGATCCCGCGCTCGCGAGCGAAATCCTCGAGCTCGGCGCACAGCGCGAGCGCGTTCTGAATCGAGGGCTCGAGCTCGTCGGGATAGCGCCGGAAGTAGAGCAACTGGTTCAACGCGTTCGCGACCGCGCCGGTGGAGATCTTCTGCGCGCGCCGAATCTCCTTGAAGTACTCGAGCGTGTGCGGCGGCGGCATCGTGCGCGCGAAGTAGTGGCGCAGCTTGACGGTGCCCATCACGTCGTTGCCGGTGTAGATCGCGACGACGTACACGTTCGGGCGGAGCTCGGCGAACTTGTGCAAGAGCCCGAGATAGTGGTGGAACGCGTAACCCGCCTCCGCAGCGTTCGCGACGTCGATCGTGCGATCGGGATGGAGCGCGCGCAGACGCTCGCGGCTTTGCGCGGCGAACGTGTCCGCGTCGTCGCACAAGCCGTCCGCGTGCGAATCGCCGCCGACGAGCACCAGGAAATCGCGCGCGGGCGAGAGCTCCTCGGGCTGCGAAAGCCCGAGCGAGTTCGTGCGCTTGCCGAACGCGCCCTCGGGATGGTCGGGCAGCACCAACCGACGCGCGTGGTTCGGCCGGTACGCGAAGCCGGTCCACGGATCGGCGAGCCGTTCGTCGTCGGGCGCGCCGTAGAGCGCGGGCACGTCGGCGACGTCCATCGGCTCCCACAGCGGCGCGTTCGGATGCGGCTCGGCGGCGCGGGCGCGCAAGAGCGACTCCGACGCGGTCGTGTTGTCCTTGAGCACGACGGGACCGGGCGCGGGCACGCGCTTCCAGAGCGGGTACGTCGCGCCGACCACGACCGCGGTCGCGATCAGCGCGGTCAGGGCCCGGACGAAGCGCGTCGACATCGTGCGACGAGTGTCGCGGTCAGGGCTCGGCGTCGCAAGCGGCGGGCGCCGGCGCGCGGCCGCGGACCACCAGGTAGACGCCGAGCAGGATCAGCGCGCTGCCCGCGATCGTCCACGCGGTCACGGGCTCCTTGCCGACCGCCCAGCCGAGGAACAGCGCGATCGCCGGGTTGACGTACGAGATCAAGCTCATGCGATGCGCGGCGATCGTCCGCAGGAGCCAGAAGTAGAGCCCGAACGCGAGCGCCGTGCCGAAGACGGCGAGGTAGACGACGCTCGCGACGGCGCGAGCCGTCCAGTCGGCCGGGGCATCGTGCTCGAAGACGAGCGCGGCGAGCACGTGCAACGTCGCGGCGACGTACAGCGCATTGCGATTCAAGAGCACCGAGCTCACGCGCGCCGCGTGACGCTTCGCGACGATCGTCGAGACGGTGGAGATCAACGGGCTCGCGAGCAGCAGCAACCCGAAGAGGACCGCGCGCGTGTCGATCGCGCCGAGCACCCTGACGAAGAGCACGCCGACGCCGACGAAGCCGACGGCGAAGCCGGTCGCCTGCGCGCGCCGCAATCGCTCGCCCGCCAGGAAGAAGTGCGATCCGATCGCGACGAAGATCGGGAACACCGCCCACAGGAGACTCGTGAGCCCCGTTGGGAGCACGGTCTCGGTCACGTAGACGATCACGTAGGAAAGGCCGAGCTGCAGGGATCCGACGGCGAGCGTGAGTCGCCACGGCGGCGCCTCGCCGCGATCGAAGCGCAAGAGCCAGCGCGCCGCGACGCTCATCACAGCAGCCGCGACCAACGAACGCGCGGCGAGCGACGTCAGCGGCGGCAGACTCTTCAGCCCGTCGGCGATCACGAGCCAGGTGCTGCCCCAGATCACGCAGAGCAACACGAGCGCGGCGACGGTCGCGGCGCGCGACGGAACGGGGAGCGAGGAACTCACGGTTGGGCGGCGGAAGGGCGCGAGACTCTACTGCGAACGCCGATCTGCACCGAGCGCGATCGCGTGGATAACACCCGTCGATTCCATGCGTCCGCCGCGGTGTCCGCGATCCAACCCAACCCCACGGAGACAACCATGCACAAACCCATCCTGCTCTCGCTGACCCTCGCAGCCGTCGTCACCGCGCTCGCCTGGTCGCCCGCGCCCGCGCTTGGGCTCGGGCTCGGGCTCGAGCTCGTCGCGCCGCTCGGCGGCGACGCGTGTCGTCGCGCGGCCGAAGCCGACGCCAAGGTTGCCAAGGAGGGTCAGCGCGAGCTCTTCTTCGCCGTGCTCGAGGGCCTGTACGCCGCCGGCGCCTCGAACGCGGCGGTCGACGCGGTGCTCGCGGTCGATCCGGCGAGCGGTCGCCCCGCGAACTTCGTTCCCGGTTGTCCGATTTGCTCGCCCGCGTACGAAGCGTTCCGTGCTTACCGCGCGCGTCCGGCGTTCGAAGCGCTGAAGCACGGCTTCGGCGACGGACTCGACGCGGAGGCCGAGCGAGCGCTGCTCCACGGCACCGCCGACGAGCGCTTCGAGCGCGCGGGAAAGCTGGTGCAGGGCTGGATCGCGCTCCGACTCGACGAGAAACGCCTGACCGACGACGAACGCGCCGCGTGGACGCGCGCGATGGACGGCTGGCGGCAGAAAGGGATGGCGGCGCTCGACTCTCAGCGCGCGAGCGAGCGCCCCGGCGTCTTCGCGGGCCGCAAGACGTGCTCGATGTGCGATGCGGCGAACGAGGCGTGCAAGCGCCGCTAGCAGCCCGTTGAAAAAGTCACCTACTCGGCTTCGCGCGCTGCGGCGATACTTCGTCGCGCTCCGAACATCGTGCTCGGCGGTCCTACAGGCCGCTCCCCGCTGCGAAGGCTCCGAGGGAACCTTCGCCACGATCGCTTCGCGTTCTATCGCGGGGCCCCTTGCCGCTGTTCTGTCGCGCTCCTCGTCTCGCCGTTGCGCGCTGTGCCTCGCTACGGCGCCTTTTTCAACGGGCTGCTAGCGCTCCGCGCGCGCGAAGAGCAAGCCCCGTTCGCGGTGCACCGGCATCGCGAAGTCGAAGCGGTCGACCTGCAGCGCGCGCTCGACGTCGCCGGGCGTGATCCAGTCGAGGGTCGGATCGAAGCCGTTCTGCGCCGCGCGGCTCGCGCGCGCCTTCGCGACGCACGCCGCGAGGTCGATCGGCCGATTGGCGAGCCGCGCTTCGAGCAGGTCGCCGCACGCGACGTCTTCCTCGCCGATTCCGTCGCCCGCCCAGCCCATCGCGAGCAGGCTGACGTCGGCGCCGTCGCGTTGCAGCGCGCGCACGGTCGCTTCGGCGACCGCGAACGAGCCGAGGTAAGTCCGCGCGGCGTGGACCGCGCGCGCGACGCCTTGCGTGCCGCTGGAGGAGCGCAGCACGAGCGTGCGACCCGCGAGCTCCGCCTCCGCCTCGATCGCTTCCGGCGAGTTGCCGAAGTCGAAGCCAGGGATCGGCCGGCCTTGCACTTCGCCGACCAGGAGCAGCCGCGGATCCCGCGCGCGCAGCGCGAACGCCTCCTCCGCGGTCTCGACGAGCACGATCTGGCGCACGCCGCGCGAGAACGCGAACGCCGCGGTCGTGAACGCACGCAAGACGTCGATCACCACCACGGAGCCGACGGCGCTCGGCGCCGCGACGAGGCCCGACAGGCGCGCGATCCGCATCACAGGCCAGCGAGGAAGGCGACGAGATCGCGCATCTCGCTCGCGGAGAGGTGTTGCGCGAGCCCCGACGGCATCGCGGAGAGCGCGGGGCGGCGCGCGGCGACGTCGGCGGGGTGGAGCGCGTGCTCGTTGCCTTCGGCGTCGAGCACACGGATCACATCGGGCGTCTCCGAGAGGATGCGGCCCTCGAGCACTTCCTCGTCGACGGTGACGAACTGCACCGCGTCGTAGCCGTGCGCGATCTTGCGGTTCGGCTCGACGATCGATTCGAGCACCGCGAGGCGCGTCGAGCGCGACGACAGCCCGCGCAGCACCGGCCCGACGTTGCCGCCTTCGCCGCCGTCCTCGACGCGGTGGCACTTGAGGCACGTCACCTCGGTCTTTTCGCGGAACAGCGCGCGACCGCGCTCCGGATCGCCGCCGTAGAGCGAGTCGAGGTACGGCGCGAGCGGCGCGTCGGATTCGGCGCGCGCGGCTCGGCGCGCTTTCAGTCGCTCGCCGAGCACGCCGCCCTTCTTCTCCCCGGCTTGGACGAGATCGAGCGCGACCTCGGCGGGCACGAGCCCGCGGTCGAGCGAATCGAGCGACGTCGCGAGCAACTCGCTCGCCACCGGATCGTCGAGCTTCGCGAGGCCCGCGTACGCGACGCGCAGCTCGCGCGGATCGGCGCTCGCGAGCGCGGTGCGCAGGATCGGCAGCGCTTCGCCGGGCGCGACCCGCTGCAGACCCGCGATCGCCGCGGCGCGCACTTCCCCGTCGAGGTCGAGCACGTTCTCGCGCAGGACGGCGAGCGCCGCGTCCGCGCCGAGCGTCGCGAGCGCCTGCAGCGCCGCGGCGCGCAGCTTCGCGGGCTCCTTCGCGTCGGACGCCCAACGCGCGAGCACGTCCGACGAGCTCTCGACGTGGTAGCCCGCGACCAACTTCGTCCACGCGATGCGCAGCTCGTCCGGCCGCGTCGCGATGCCGCGCTTCTCGAGCCACACCACCAGGTCGACCAGGCGCGCGCGGTCGCTCTCGCGCTTTTCCAGCGGCCGCCACTCGCCGGTCAGGAGGTCGCGGCCCTCGGGTTCGAGCCAGCGTTCGAGCAACGATAGCGCTTCGGCGCGCAGCTTCTCGTTCGCGCCGTCGCGCAGCGCGAATTCCGCGAGCCGCTTCGGCCGCTCGCTGCCGCCGAGGCGATAGTTCGCGTGCAGCACGCGCCGCACGAGTGCGTTGCCTTCGATCCGCGGGCTACCGACCAAGTCGGCGAGGTCGTCGAACCCGCCGGTCAGGTTCAGGTCGTAGATCGCGCGCGCGGCTTCGGTGACGACGCGCGCGTCGGTGTCGCCGAGGAAGCGCGCGACCGTCGCGCTCGCGCGCCGGCGCAGCGCGACCACCGCGGCGACCCGAGTGTCGACCGACGGGTCGTCGACCGCCGCCGCGAGTCGTTCGTCGTCCGCGCAGCGGGCGAGGCCCTCGATCGCGGCGTGGCGCAACCACGGATCGTTCTCGCCGGTTTCGCGCGCGAGCGCGAACAACGGATCGATCGCCGACACGGCGCCGATGCGCGCCAGCGCGAGCGCGGCGAAGCAGCGGACCCGCGGCGAGGCGTCGGCGAGCAACGCAATCATGAACTCGGTGCTGCGCGCGTCGCGCAGGTCGCCGAGCACGCGCGCGGCTTGCGCTCGCACCTCGGTTTCCTCGTCGACCAGCAGCGCGCGCAGCTCGTCGACCGCGCGCGGATCGCGGCGCGCGACGATGCCGAGGCCCCAGAGCGAATGCAGGCGCGCGAGCTGCGACACCGTGCCCTTCACGGTGCTCGACAGGATCGCGTGGCCGTCGTCGCCGCGGCTCGCGAGCTCGAGCTGGGCCTCGAGCCGCACGCGTTGGTCGGCGTGCGCGAGCAGCGTGCCGAGCTCGACCAACGGCTTGCTCGCGAAATCGGAGGCGAGCACGTCGCGGGTCTCGGTGTTCGCCGCCGCGCTCGCGGCGTCCTTCGATTGCACGCGGAAGATCCGGCCCTTGCCGGTCTTCTGCCAGCCGAACACCCAGTCGCAGAGGTAGAGCGCGCCGTCCGGTCCGAAGTCGACGTCGGTGACGCAGACGTTCCAGATCGTCTGCTGAACCTCGCCCTTCAGCACGAAGCCCGCGCCCTTCGGCTCGATCGCGAACGAGAGCACGCCCGACGAACGCGGATCGCCCTCGAACTCGCAGAGGAAGAAGCGTCCCTTCCACGACGGGTCGAGGCCGGTGCCGGGGTGATAGGTGAGACCCGACGGACCGTGCGCGACGTTCTCGACCGGCGGCAGCACGTACGCGGCCTGCCCGGCGAAGTGCGGCTTCCAGAGCAGCTCGTCGTTCCACGGGCCGCGCAACCAGGGCTCGGTCAGATGCTGATAGTGGAAGCGCCAACCGGAGTCGCTGCCCGGCAGGACGTACACCCAGCGCGCCTGATCTCCGCCGTCGGAGTTGTTGTCGCCGGTGAAGAGGTTGCCGAACTCGTCGAACGCGAGTTCCTGCGGATTGCGCAGTCCGGTCGCGTAGAGCTCGAGCTCGCTGCCGTCGAGGTTGCAGCGCAGCACCGCGCCGGTCGCACCCGCGTCGATCACGCCGTTCGGCGTCTCGACGCGCAGGCCGCGGTCGCCGCACGAGAAGTAGAGCTTGCCGTCGGGTCCGATCCGCAGGCCGTGCAGGTCGTGGCCGAGGTACGCGACGTGCACGCCGTAACCGGTCGAGAGCTTCTCCTGCACGTCCGCGCGGCCGTTCTGGTCGTCGTCGCGCAAGCGCCACAGGTCGGGGATGTTGGTGAAGTACACGTCGCCGCGTCGTTCGAGCAGACCGGCGCCGATGCCCGACGCGGGATCGAAGAACTGATCGGCGAAGACCACCGACACGTCCGCGCGGCCGTCGTGGTCGACGTCGCGGAGCAGCCGGACGCGATCGGAGTCCTTGGTGAACCAACCGAAGTCGTCGGCGCGGCGCTTGAACATCTCGACGCGGTCGGCGACCGAGCGTGCGGCGAGCTCGTCGTCGAGCCAGTCCATGTGGTCGCGCATGTCGGCGACGCCCGCGTAGTGGCGGAACGTCTCCGCGACGTACAGGTCGCCTTGGTTCGTCATGTAGAGGCAGACCGGGTTCGCGAGCATCGGCTCGGCGGCCCACAGCGTCGCGGAGAGGCCGTCGGCGAGCTCGAGCTTGTCGACCGCGGTGCGGGTCTCGTCGCTCGCTTCCTCGACCTTCGGCGCGTAGCTCGGCGCGGGCTCTTGCGCGAGGCAGAAGAGCGCGGCGTGCAGCAGGTCGATCACGCGAGCTCCTCGCGCACGCGCTCGAGCAGCTTTTTCGTCGCGAGGATG
The DNA here is from genome assembly GCA_016220085.1 of Planctomycetota bacterium. Lineage (GTDB taxonomy): Bacteria > Planctomycetota > UBA1135 > UBA1135 > JACRIN01. The sequence goes on along the minus strand of JACRIN010000033.1, from coordinate 8,470 downwards.
CCGTCGTGTTCGGACAGTCGCTCGCCTTCGTACTCGACGCCGACGAAGCTCGTGTAGCCGGCGTCGACGACGATCCGGAGCATCCGCCGGTAGTCGGTGTGCGTCTCCTCGCCCTTCTCGTCGAAGTCGTGCGACTTGGCGCTGACCGCGCGCGCGAACGGCATCATCTCGGCGACGCCCTGGTAGCGGTCGTACTCCTTGCCGCCGCCGAGCGAGAAGTTGCCGAAGTCGGGCAGCGTGCCGACGCGCGGGTGAGCCGCGGCCTTCATCACGCCCGCGAGCCACGCACCGTCCGACGAGTCGCCGCCGTGGTTCTCGACGATCACGTCGAGACCGTACGGATCGGCGTAGGTCGCCAGGTGGTGGAGCGAGTCGGCGACGCGCTTCGCGACTTCCTCGCGCGGGCCTTCGCCGTACGCGTTGACGCGGATCGCCATGCAGCCGAGGAACGCGCCCGCCGCGATCCAGCGCAGGTGGTTCTCGATCGCCGCTGCGCGCGCCTTGGCGTCGGCGTCGCCGAGCACGCCCTCGCCGTCGACCATGATCAAACGGCTCTCCACGCCGTGGTCCTTGCAGCGCTGCTCGAGCTCGCGCAGATAGCGGAAGTCGGTCGCCTCGTCCTTGAAGAACGAGTTGACGAACTCGATCGCCCGGATGCCGAACTCCTCCGCGGCGACGCGCGGGAAGTCGAGGTTGGTCATCTTCCCGCCCTGCAGCGCGCGGTGCAGCGACCACTCGGCGAGCGAGATCTGGAACCTCGGCGCGCGACCGGCGGCAAGCGCGCGGGGCGCGAAAGCGGCGAGCGCCGCACCGCTCGCCACAAAGCCCACGAACGCGCGCCGATTCGAGGCCGGACCTTGCAGGGAGGGCGTGTTCATCGCGCGCCATTCGACCGCTTGCCGAGCGAGGAGTAAAGGAGGCGCGTGCGGACGTGGAAGTTGCCGGTGGGTCGCGCAACACCGGCGGCGGTGGAGCGCGCCGGAACCGGTGTCGGTGCTGCGCACGGCGCCGGACGCGTCCGAGGCACTGGTGCGCAGTCCGCGCGCCGAGTTCGCGCCGGATGCGCGGCCCATCGGGCGCTTGCGATCGGCCGCGCGCGTCGCTCGGGCCCGCGCTACGATCGACTCGCTCCTGCGAGCCCCCGCAATGCTCACCCTGCTGCTGCCGTTCGCGTTCTCGCCGCAGGAGGCCGACGTGCGACCGGTCGACTTCGAGCGCGACGTGCGACCGATCCTCGCGTCGCGCTGCATCGAATGCCACGGCGAGAAGAAGCAGAAAGCCGGCCTGCGGCTCGACCGCCGCAAGGAAGCTCTCGCGGGGGCGCAGTTCGGCGCCGAGCCGGTGATCGTGGCCGGCAACGCAGCGGAGAGCGAGCTCTTCGCGCGCTTGATCACCGACGTCGACGACGATCGGATGCCGGCGACCGGCGAGCCGCTCACCGACGAGCAAGTCGAGCTCGTGCGCGCGTGGCTCGACGCCGGCGCGGCGTGGCCCGCGGACCCCGACGAGCGCGATCCCGCAATCGAGCACTGGGCCTACCGCGCGCCGGTGCGGCCCGCGGTCCCCGAGGTGCGCGCCGACGGTTGGGTGCGCAATCCGATCGACGCGTTCCTCGCGGCGAGCTGGGAACGCGACGGCCGCGTCCACGCCGGCGAGGCGCCGCGCGAGCGACTCTTGCGCCGCGTGTCGCTCGACCTGAGCGGCGTGCCGCCGACGGTGGAGGAGCTCGACCTGTTCCTCGCGGACGATTCGTCGGACGCGTACGAGCGCGTCGTCGAGCGCCTGCTCGCGTCGCCGCACTACGGCGAGACGCTCGCCGTCGGCTGGCTCGACCTCGCGCGCTACGCGGACACCAACGGCTACGAGAAGGACGATCGACGCAACCAGTGGCGCTGGCGCGACTGGGTGATCGACGCGTTCAACCGAGACGTGCCGTACGACCGTTTCACGCTCGAGCAGCTCGCCGGCGATCTCCTCCCCGACGCGACGCTCGAGCAGCGCGTCGCCACCGGCTTCCACCGCAACACGCTGATCAACGAGGAAGGCGGCACCGATCCCGAAGAGTTCCGCGCCGCCGCGCTGGTCGACCGCGTCAACACGACGGCGTCGGTGTGGCTCGCGGCGACGCTCGCGTGCGCGCAGTGCCACAACCACAAGTACGATCCGTTCTCGACCAAGGACTACTACCGGCTGCTCGCGTACTTCGACCGGTCCGCCGACACCGGCAACGCGCGCGCGCCGGAGCTCGTCGCGCCGACGAGCGAGCAAGCAGAGCGAGCGCGCGAGCTCGCGGCTCGACGCGACGCGTTGCTCGCGCGGCTCGACGCGCCGGATCCGCGTGCCGACGCGGACGAAGCGTGCTGGCGTGAACGCGCGCGCGCCGCGTTGCCGCCGGCGTCGAGCTGGCGCGTCGCGCAGCCGCTCGCGTGGTCGACGCGCTCCGGCGTCGCGCTCGCGCGCGAGGCCGACGGTTCGCTGATCGCGCTCGGCGCGGACGGATCCGATGTCTACGACCTCGAGCTCGCGCCCGGAGCGGGCACGTTCGACGCGCTGCGGCTCGAGGCGCTCCAGGATCCGCGCCTGGCAGGCGGCGGGCCCGGACGCACCGGCAACGGCAACTTCGTCGTCACCGAGGTCGAGGTGTTCACGCGCTCCGCGCTCGCTCCGCTCGCGAGCGTGCCGGTCGAGTTGGTCGCATCGGAAGCGGACCATGAGCAGTCGGGCCCCGGCGACTTCCGCGCGGCGCTCGCGATCGACGGCGATCCGCGCACGGGCTGGGCCGCGGGCACGTTCGAGCGCGGCGGCGGGCGCGAGCTCGTGCTGCTTCTCGCCGAGCCGCTCCGCTGCGAACCCGACACCCGCCTCTCCGTGCGGATCCGCCAGGAATGGCCGGGCGGCGGGCACGCGCTCGGCCGACTTCGGGTTTCGGTCGGCGATGGCGCGGACGCGCGGCTGCGGGTGCTCGCCGCGCGCGCCTCCGTGTGGCGGCGCGCTGGTCCCTACGCGCCGGCGGCGCCGGACCTGGATGCGACGGCGCAGTTCGACGCGTCGTTCCCGGCGGAGGCCGAGCGACTCGGTTCGCACGGTCGCGCCGCGGCCGAGTCGTACGCGGCGTGGCGCGACGCGCCGGAGCTCGTCGACGGCGTCGTGCATCCGCTCGACGGCGTCCGCGGCACGTACTACTTCGCGCGGACGTTCGAAGGCGCGGCGGACGCGGAGCTCGAGCTCGCGTTCGGCAGCGACGACGGCCTGGTCGCGTGGTGGAACGGCGAGCGCGTGCTCGTCGACCGCTCCCCGCGCGCCGCGGCGCTCGCGCAGAATCGAGTGACCGTCCGCGGCCGCTTCGGATCGAATCGGCTGTTGGTCAAGGTCGTCAATTACGCCGGAGCCGACGGGTTCGCGTTCTCGTTCACCGCGCGCGCCGTCGACGCGCTGCCGCGAGAGCTCGCCTCGGCCTTGCGCGACCCCGAGGCCTCGCTCGGAACCGAGGCTCGACGCGGATCGCGCGACCACTTCCGACGCCTCGTCGATCCAGGCGGTCGCGCGCTCTTCGACGAGGCCAAAGCGGTCGCGAAGGAGCTCGCGGCGCTCGAAGCGTCGTTCCCGGCGCTGATGGTGATGCAGGAGCGCGCGCAGCCGCGCGAGGCGCACGTTTACACCCGCGGCGACTTTCGCAATCCCGGCGAGCGCGTCGAGCCCGGCGTGCCCGCGCTCTTCGCGCCGCTCGCGGAGGCGCCGCCGAACCGGCTCGGCCTCGCGCGCTGGCTCGTCGATCCCGCGAATCCCTTGGTCGCGCGCGTCGCCGTCAACCGCCTGTGGGAGCGCTTCTTCGGCGTCGGCATCGTGCCGTCGAGCGACGACTTCGGCACGCGCGGCGAGCCGCCGACGTATCCCGAGTTGCTCGATTGGCTCGCGACCGAGTTCGTCGCGCGCGGGTGGAGCACGAAAGCGCTGGTGCGGCTGATCGTGACGTCCGCCGCGTACCGCCAGGACTCGCGGATGACGACCGAGAGCTTCGAGCAGGATCCCGACAACCGCCGTTTCCTGCGCGGGCCGCGCGGCCGCGTCGAGGCGGAAGAAGTGCGCGACGGCGTGCTCGCGATCTCCGGATTGTTGGTCGAGCGGCTCGGCGGACCGAGCGTGTTCCCGCCGCAGCCCGACGGCATCTGGAACCTGCCGTACAACGGCGATCAGTGGACGCCGAGCACCGGCGCGGACCGCTACCGACGCGGGCTCTACACGTTCGCGCGCCGCTCCGCGCCGTATCCGACGTTCAACACGTTCGACGCGCCGACGCGCGAGCTCGCGTGCACGCGCCGGCCGCGTTCGAACTCGCCGTTGCAGGCGTTGACGTTGCTCAACGACCCCGCGTTCGTCGAAGCGGCGGGCGCGTTCGCTCGGCGGATCGTCGCGCGCGCCGCGGACGATCGCGAACGAGCGACGTTCGCGTTCCGCGCGTGCACGGCGCGCGCGCCGGAGCCCAGGGAGCTCGCGATCGTGCTCCGACTGCTCGCGAGCGAGCGCGAGCGCTTCGCGACCGACGGCGAGGCTGCGGCCAAGCTCTGCGCGGCGAGCGGGCTCGCGGCCGAGCCGCAGAGCGCGGAGCTCGCTGCGTGGATCGTCGTCGCGAACGCGCTCTTCAACCTCGACGAGACGATCACCAAGAGCTGAGTATGCCGAGCCCCGAGTCCTTCGCCGCCGAGATTTCGCGCCGCTGGTTCTTCCGGCAGTGCGGCGCCGGGCTCGGCGGGCTCGCGCTCGCGTCGCTGCTGCGACCCGAGCTCGCCGGCGCGCGCGCAGCCGAGGAACCCGGCGCGCGCGCCGGCGAGGACCTCGGCGCTCGCGATCCGCTCGCGCCCAAGGCGCCGCCGCTCTCGGCGAAAGCGAAGCGCATCGTCTACCTGCACATGGCGGGCTCGCCGTCGCAGCTCGATCTCTTCGACGAGAAGCCGAAGCTGCGCGAGCTCGATCGCCAACCGTGCCCCGACAGTCTGCTGAAGGGCGAGATGTTCGCCTTCATCAAGGGCCATCCGAAGATCCTCGCGTCGCCGTACGCGTTCGCGAGCCACGGCGAGAGCGGCCAGCGCATCTCCGAACTCCTGCCGAACCTCGCGCGCGTCGCCGACAAGCTCTGCGTCGTGCGCTCGATGCACACGACGCAGTTCAATCACGCGCCTGCGCAGCTCTTCATGCACACCGGGCACTTCCGGATCGGGCGGCCGAGCTTCGGCTCGTGGCTGACGTACGGCCTCGGCTCGGAGAACCGCGACTTGCCGGGCTTCGTCGTGCTCCTGTCGGGGCAGTTCGCGCCCGACGGCGGCACGTCGCTCTGGGGCTCGGGCTTCTTGCCGACGATCCATCAAGGCGTGCGCTTCCGGTCGCAAGGCGATGCGGTGCTCTTCCTCTCCGATCCCGACGGGCTGGACCGCGCCGCGCGGCGACGCTCGATCGACGCGATCAACGCGTTGAACGCCGAGGAGCTCGCGCGCGCCGGTGATCCGGAGATCCGGACGCGCATCGCGCAGTACGAGCTCGCGTATCGCATGCAGACGAGCGTGCCGGACCTGATCGACCTCGGTCGCGAGCCCGAGTCCGTGCGCGAGGCGTACGGCGTCGAGCCCGGCAAGGTTTCGTTCGCGAACAACTGCCTGCTCGCGAGGCGTTTGCTCGAGCGCGACGTGCGCTTCGTGCAGCTCTACCACTGGGGTTGGGACAGCCACGGCACCAGCCCGAACGACGACATCGTCACCAGCTTGAAGAAGCGCTGCGAGGAGACCGACAAGCCGATCGCGGCGTTGCTCGAGGATCTCGAGCAGCGCGGCTTGCTCGACGACACGCTGGTCGTCTGGAGCGGCGAGTTCGGACGCACGCCGATGAACGAGGAGCGCGACGGCTCGAAGTTCCTCGGCCGCGACCATCACCCGCACGCGTTCACGGTTTGGCTCGCCGGCGCGGGCGTCAAGCGCGGCGCGAGCGTCGGCGCGACCGACGAGCTCGGCTATCGCGTCGTCGAGGACCCGATCTCGGTGCACGACCTGCACGCGACGTTGCTGCAGCTCTTCGGCTTCGATCACGAGCGGTTGACCTACCGCTTCCAGGGCCGCGACTTTCGCCTGACCGACGTCGAGGGCGCCGTGCAGTCGAAGTTGCTCGCGTAGCTACTCGGCGGGCTCGTCGCCGCGCTTCAAGCGGCCGTGGAAGCGCTCCAGCTTCGCGATCGCCTCGTCGTCGATGCGCTCGCGGCCGAAACCGTCGGTGCGCCAGTCGGCGACCGGACGACGCGCGCCGGTCTCCGGATCGACCGCGTCCGAGGGCGCGGGTTCGGGGCGCGGCGCGGCGCGCACCGGCTCCTCCAGCGGCTCGCGAGCGCCGGCGTGAGCGCCGGGCCCGCCGAACTGGAAGCGCACGCCGCCGAACTGACCGCCGAAATTGCCGAACGGGAACTGTCCGTGGCGCAAGCGCACCGCCCAGAGCTCGCTCGTGCCCGCCCATCCGAAGAACAGCGCGATCAACAAGAGCGAGATCGAGAAGCCGTCGAAGCCGCTCCGGAACATCAAGAACAGCGCGAGCGCGAACGTGAAGAACGCGACGACGCGTCCAACGTTGACGGCGATCTCGGTCGCGCGCACCCAGTCGTGGAACGCGCCGAGGATCGCGCGCAGCACGCGTCCGCCATCCATCGGGAACGCGGGCACCAGGTTGAACGCGCCGAGCAGCAGGTTGTAGAGCACGAACGCCGCCGCGGCGGTGCCGACCCAGTCCTCGCGCACGAACCAGTCGCGCAGCGTCGGCGCCGAGAGCGGCAGCAGCCCGAACGCGAGCATCGCGGCGATCGCCACGCCCGCGAGCACGAAGTTGACCGCGGGCCCGGCGACAGCGACCAACGACTCGATCTTCGGGCTCTCGGGGATGTGATCCATCCGGGCCATCCCGCCGAGCGGCCACAGCGTGATGTCGTACACGCGGATGCCGTAGCGGATCGCGACGAGCGAATGCCCGAGCTCGTGCAGCAGCACGCAACCGAATCCGACGAACACCTCGGCGACCGTGTGCGCCCACGGCTGCGGCGAACTCGCCGCGAGCAGGACGACCAACGCGACGAACATCCAATGCACGCGCACTTGGATGCCGAACAGGCGGCCGATCGAGAAAGAACCGAACACTCCGGGGGGCTTTCGAAGGGCGAAGATCTTGGTGGGGGAGGCGCGCCCGGACAAGGGGCGAAACGGATCCCGCTGCGAGCGGCGGTCGGTTTCCTTGCGAGGCGACTTCCAAGTCGCGGGCTCGCGCCGGGCTAACGGCCTACACTACACCGACTTGACGCATGGACGCGCGCGCTGCACGGCCCTGGGTGATCGAGCTCGACCTCGACCGGCTCGCGCCGGGAAGGACCGAGCCGTGGAGCGCGTCGCGGCGGCCGTTCACGTCCGTGGATCCCGAGCTGGAGCGGCTCGGTCTCGCATCCGGCGAGGCGCTCGCGCTGGTCGAGCTCGCGCGCCGGAGCGACGAGCCGTTCGTGCTCGCGGTCGGCGAGGGTGTGCGCCGCGGACTGCCGACCGCGGCGCGCACGAGCGTGGTCGCGCGCTCGCCGCTTTCGGGCCTGGTCGCCGACGGGCAGGTCGGCAGCGACCTCGCGCGCCGGCTCGCGACGCTCGGCGACGCGTTCGTGCTCGGCGGTCGCGCGCGCGGCAACGTGCTCGTCCTCGACGAGGACGGCGCGCGCGTCGAGGCGACGCCCGAGCTCGCCGGGCTCGAGCCGCGCGAGGCGCATGCGAGGCTCGAGGAGCGCTTCGGCGCGGCGGCGACGCTCTCGATCGGTCGCGCGGGCGAGCGCGGCGCGCCGATCGCCAACCTCGCGGCCTGCTCGTCGGGCACCGGAGCCGCGGCGCTCGCGCACTACGTCGGCCGCGGCGGGCTCGGCGCGGCGTTCGCGGCGCACGGGCTGAAGGCGCTGGTCGTGCGCGCGCCCGCGATCGAGACGGCGGCGCATCCGGAGCTCGTGCGCTGGCTGCTCGCGTCGCCGCGGCTCGCCGCGCGCGCGAACGAAGGCACGCTGGAGCTGCCGGAGTCGTATGCCGCGCGCGGCGATCTCTTCGCGCGCGGCGGCAGCGTCGCGGTCGATCGCGAGCAGGCGCGGCGCTTCGCCGAATCGCTCGACCGAGGCGCGCGCGAAGCGCACGGCTGCCGCGGCTGCCCGACGCCGTGCGGAGTCGTGCTCGAAGGCGCGCGCGGCGAGCGGCGCGGTGCACGCTTCTCCGCGGGGCACGCGCTCGGGCTCAACCTCGGCTTGGAGAACGGCGACGACGCGTTCCTCCTGCTCGCGGCCTGCGATCGCGCGGGGCTCGACGCGAAGGAGCTCGGCGCCGGACTCGCGCTGGTCGCGCGCGCGCGCGCCGTGGGCACGATCTCCGGCGCCGCGGCGACGGCGGCGAGGCTCGCCGGCGCGCCGCGCTTCGGCGATCGCGACGCG
>JACRIN010000031.1 GCA_016220085.1 Planctomycetota bacterium | reverse complement strand
GTCGAAGTCGAACTGGTAGTCGTGCTCGCTGCCGTCGTCCTCGGTGATCATGACGAGGACGATGTTGTTGGCGGCGTCGAGTTCGGCGCGGAAACTGGCCATGGCCGGTCGTTTTCGGGGTGGAGAGCCTGGGAACGCGGCGTTCGCGCCGCGGGGTCGACAAGGTAGCCGATCCAACTCGAACGCGCGAGACGGCGCGGGCGACTTGTCGACTCGGCGCGGAGCGTTCACGATGGCGTCCATGCGCCCCGTGCAGTCGCTGCTGTTCGCTCTCGTCGTGTCGCTCGCCGCGGCGTGCACGTCGTGGCAACCGGTCGAAACACGCGAAGCGTGGACGCTCTACACGAAGCCGGGCTACACGGTCGACATCGCGTGCTTCGCGCGCGCGCTCGAACCCGCGTTCGTCGCCGTCGAAGAGCGCATGGGTCCGTTCCGCAAGAACGTGCGTATCCACGCGCTCGCGGAGGCGGCCGAGGGCGGGCTCGAGGCCGAAGCGCAGTTCGAAACGGTGCCCGGCATCGGACCCGCGCGCGTCCGCGCCTTCCACGTCCGCGCGACGGCGAACCCGTTCCAGTCCGGCGGCGTGTTCCTCGAATGCGCGGACACCGGCGCCGCCGTGCACGAGCTCGTCCACGCGCGCGTCGCCGAAGAAGGCGTGAAGTTGCCGCTGTGGTTCGAGGAAGGTCTCGCGCAGTTCTACGGCGACGGCGCGGTCTACGAGGACCGTTGGTACGTCGACGGGCTTTGCTGCTGGCCGTTACGCGAGCTGCGGGAAGAGCGCCTGTCCGACACCGACCTCGAGCGCCTGCTCGCGGTGCGCGGCAGCGACTCGGCGCCGTCGCGCGACAACCTGCTCGTCCACTTCATCGGCTGGGCGATCGTGTTCGACCTCGCGCGCGAAGCGCCGAACGCAGCGTGGCACCAGTGGTACGACGCGTGGCGCGCCGACGACTCGACCGCGGCCGCGCGCGCGCGCATCGAGCGCACGATCGCCGACCGCTCGCACGTCGACTGGCTGAAGCGCCTCGACGACGAGGATCCCGGCGTGCGCTTCGCGACCGCGAAAGGCACGTGGAAGTTGCGCTCGGCGAGCGCGGCGGAACGTCTGCTCGCGCGCTTGGACGACGAGGAAGAGCCGACGGTGCGCTTCGCGCTCGCGCTCAACGTGCTGATCACCGGCGGCGAAGCCCGGCTCTCCGGAAGGCAATGGGGTCGCTTCGGGCGACTGGTGTTCTCGACGCTGCGCAGCGCGAACCTCGCGGATCCGGCGGAAGCCCAGTCGCTAGAGCTCGTGCGTCGCGCCCTGCGCGGTCGCACGTCGAAGGCCGAGTCCGATCGCGCGTTCGACGGCCTCGCGCGCTACTGGGACGAGTGAGGCGAGCTTCGCGAGTTCGCGAGCTCACCTGCCTCGCCGGCGCACCGCGGCGCGCTCTGCACGGACTCTGACCGCGCGGTCGAGCTGCTCGCGAGCCGAGCGCGGCGCGCCGAGACTCGTCGGAGTGAGTCGGCCGCGACTTCGATCGCGGGGCGCTCGGTTCCGACGCGCTCAACGCTCGAGCGTGCGCGCGACGAACGCGCGCACGGCGGCGAGGATCTCCGGCTCGCTCCACGCCGCGATCGTCTCGGCCTGGCTCGCGCGCATCCGCGGCTCGAGGAATTCGCGCGCCGGGGCTCGCAAGCGTTCCTTCGTCAGCGCGAAGGTGCGCGCGGGAATCGCGGCGAGCTCCTCGGCGACCGACTTGGCGCGCGCGGTAAGGTCCGTGGGCTCGCAGAGCTCGTCGACGAAGCCGCGCGCGAGCGCTTCGTCCGCCGAATGGTTCTGCGCGCGATAGACGGCCTCTTGGAATCGCTCGGGCGCAACCGCGCGCCGCACGATCTCCAACGCGAGGATCGGGAACGGCACGCCGACGCGCAGCTCGGCGATCCCGACCTGCGCCTTGCCGCGCGCGAGGATGCGATGGTCGCACGCGCAGAGCAGCACCATGCCGCCCGCGATCGCGTGCCCGTTCGCGGCAGCGACGACCGGCTTCCGCGCGAAGTAGAGCGTCCAGAGCACCTCGTCGAGCGCCGGCAGGAAGCGCGCGACGTACTCGCGGCTCGACGACAGGCGCACGAGATCGACGCCGGCGCCGAAGATCGAGCCCGTGCCCGTGAGCACGATCGCGCGCGCACTCGACGACTCCGCCTCGCGCAACGCGTTCGTCAGCGCCTCACAGAGCTCGACGTCCAACGCATTCGCCTTGCCGTGCGCCATCCGCAGCGTGCGGACCGGCCCATCGTCGCTGATTTCGATCATCGTCACCTCCGCCGCGAGCGTAGCAGCGCGCCGATCCAAGTTCCGCGTCGCGGACGATCGTCGAGGCGGGTCTACACCAGCTTGCGTTCGCGGTGCAGGACCCGCGGAACCCCGACGGATCTCGCGGGTCCCAAACCTCGCGATGAGCATGCGCGCGCTCGCGACGGCGCCCGGCCGCGCCGGACCGAGGACGAGACTCCAGTCTGCGGCAGTTTGCGCGGTCGGTGCGGCGACGGTTAGCGTTGCGCGCCTTCCACCGATCGGAGATCGAGAACCATGCTGCTCGCTGCCTGCCTCGCGTTCATCCCGTTGCTGTCGACGCAAGAAGGGGCGCCCGTCGTTCACGTGCTCGCCACCGTGCCCGACGGTTGCGAAGTCAAGCCGGATACGCTGCGCTTCTCAGCGAACGGCACGACCGTCGCGTACGTGGCGGTTCGCGGCAAGAAGCAACACGCAGTCACCGGGAATCGGCTCGGCGACGACTTCGAAGAGGTCCTCGCGCCCGTGATCGATCGGCTCGGCGAACACGTCGCGTTTCGCGGGATCGACTATCCGAAGCGAGACGAACCGCGGTACACGCTTCTCTTCGACGGCAAGAAGCTCGCCAGCGACGCGTGGATCGGGCCCGTCGCGCTCGCTCCGCTCGACTCGACGCCCGCGTTCTGGCAGGCGGGCAGTTGGCGCCACGAAGCGCTCGCCGTACGCGTCCCGACCGGCTGCACGTTGAACTTCGGGAAGAAGCGGGTCTCCAAGTGGGAGAAGGCCGACTCTCTACAGTCACCGGTGTTCAGCGACGACGGACGGTTCCTGTACTCCGTCGGGTCGCGTCAAGAGGATTGGGACATCGTCGTCTACGACCTCAAAGGCAAGGACTCCGTGATGACCGGCTACTTCGTCGTCGAGGTTCGTGTCAGGCCGGACGGCGGAGAACTCGTCGTCACGAAGCAGACTTCGGCGAGCTTCAACCGCCGCGCGTACCAGACCGCCAAGCTCGTCGTCGCACGCATTCCGACGAACATCAAACGCGGCTACGAAGGTGTGGTCACGCTCGGCGAGGGCTACCGGACCACCGGCGGACCCATCTATTCGTCCGACGGCAAGCACGTGGCGTATCGAGCGTGTCGCAACAAGAAGTTCGGGGTGGCGGTCGATGCGACGACAGCGGACTGCGTGCACGGCTATGTCGACGAGTTCGTCTTCGCTCCGACATCGAAGCGCGTCGCGTACTCCGCGATCGACGACTACCTGGTGGAGCTCGACAACGGCGCGCAAGCGCTCGACGGCGTCGTGAAGATCGCCGACGGCGGATGGTTCGTCGTCTGGGGCGAACAGAAGAGCGCTGAGTTCGAGCGAACCAAGCTCCTGCGTTGGTCGCCCGATGGCTCCCGCGTTGCCTTCGCGGGGAAACGCGGTGGCGAATGGCGCGTGCACGTCGGTGAGAAGTCGAGCGATCCGTTCGACGAGATCGCCGATGTCGCGTGGAGCCTCGACGGCAAGCTCGTGTGGTGCGGCGCGCGTCGTGGACGCGAGCTCGTCTGGGCGCCGCTCGTGATCGAATGAGGTCGGTACAACGCTCGAGTTCGCAACGGTCCATTCAAACTGAGGAACTTCCGATGTCGCTCGCCGATTGCTTCGCGTTGCTCCCGCTCGTTCTCGTGCCGCAGGGCGAACCGCGCACGGTCGCGCGGCTGCCGGATGGGATCAAGTTGGAGACCGGGTCGCTCCGCTTCGCTCGCGGCGGCAAACAGGCGGCCTACGTCGGCCACCGGGGCGACGAGGATGTTTGGGTCGTCGGCGAGACGGTTGGGGACACGTACGACCAGATCGAGCCTCCGGTCTTCGACGCGAGCGGCGCACACGTTTCATTCCGAGTGCGGTCGACCGACAAGAAGGGGCGCGAAGTCTGGTCGCTCATCCTCGATGGCAAGAAGGTCGCGACGAATGCGTGGATCGGTCCGGTCGCCTTCTCGCCGGTCGATGGCACGCCCGCGTACTGGTCGGCGGATCGTTGGGAGACGATCGAGGACATGGAGAAGCCCGCGCTCGCCATCCTGATGGCGGGCAAGAAGAAGAGCGGGCGTTTCGAGCTCGCCGAGATGTACGACCCGCCCGTGTTCTCGCAGGACGGACGCTACGTGTTCTCGCACGCGTGGAACTTGGCCGACGATCGCGTCGTGGTGCTGGACCTCAAGGGCAAGGAGTCGTCGTTGCACATCGGCGAGGTCCAACACCTCGCGGTGAACCCGAGCGGTACCGAGGTCGTGTGCACCATCGTGCACGAGCCCGAAGGTCTCGACGCTGAAGTGAGCGACGAGGAGTTCGATGCCGCGATCACGCACGTGCTCGTGCGTGCTCCGGTCGCCGCGAAAGCCAAGGGTCCGAAACCGGTGGTGATCGGTTCTCGATACGAGTCCGCAGGTCGCGCGCAGTTTTCGCCGGATGGCGAACACGTCGCCTTTCGCGTATCCCGTGGCTTCAAGGTCGGCGTCGCGCTGGATTCGGATGCGAACGCCGCGTTCGAGTACGACCTGATCGGAGAAGTCGCCTTCGATCCTTCGGGCACCCACGTCGCCTACGTCGCGGTCGAAGGCTGTACGCTCGATGCCGACATTCCGGCCGGCTTTCGCGTGCTCGAGCGTGTCGACGAGCTCGAGGACGGCAAGTGGCGAGTCGTGTACGGCGGAACGCAGGGCCCGGAGTTCCTGCGCACGGCGCTCCCGCGCTGGTCGCCGGACGGAAGTCGTCTTGCGTACGCCGCGGAAACGTCGCTCGGTTGGAGAGTGTACGTGGGCGAGCAGTGGTCGGACGCGGTCGATGTCGTCGCCGAGCTCGAATGGTCCCCCGACGGCAAGACGGTCTGGATCGGCGGCCGCCGAGGCTTCGAATTCGTCTGGACGTCGTTCGTGCCCGACTGAACACGGCGAGCGCGGCCGACCCGTCGAGCGGGCGGTGAAGGCGCGGGCGGCGCCGTGCGTCAGGCCTTGCCGGATTGCGAGCGCTCGGTCGCGAACTCGGCGCGCGAGCCGCCAGCGGCCTTCGCGCGGTACATCGCCTTGTCGGCGCGACGCATCAGGGTGTCGGGCTCGGTGCCGTCGTTGGGGAAGAGCGCGATGCCGATGCTCGCGCTGGCGTCGAAGGCGCGTGTGTCGGCGTGGATCGGCGTCGAGAGCGCGTCGAGTACCTTGCGCGCGACGAGCTGCGCGTCGCGCAGGTCCGCGAGGCCCGGCAGGAGGATCACGAATTCGTCGCCGCCGAGCCGCGCGATCGTGTCGCCTGCGCGCAGGGCGCCGCGGAGTCGCTCGGCGATCGCCTTGAGGTACTGGTCGCCGACGTCGTGCCCGAACTTGTCGTTGACCTGCTTGAATCCGTCGAGGTCGACGTAGCAAACCGCCAAGAGCTCGCGATTGCGGCGCGCGTGCGCCAGCTCCAGCGTCATGCGATCCGAGAGCGACACACGGTTCGGCAACCCGGTCAGCGTGTCTCGATAGGCCATGCGCGCCATCGCCTCTTCGTGCTCGCGCTGCTCGGTGATGTCGCGGAACACGATCACGTGGCCGTGGAGCTCACCGTCGGTCGCGCGGATCGCCGAGCGCGTCTGGGAGATCGGCACGCGCTTGCCGTTGCGCGCGATCAGGTTGCCGTCGTTCGAGGCGCTGTCGCGTCGACGCGCGAGCTCGATGATCGGCGGGCGCGGCGCGCGCTCGTCGACGACGACCAACACCTGATCGAGCGGCTTGCCGATCGCGTCGACTTCCTTCACCCCGATCAGCTGCTCGGCGAGCGGGTTCATGAAGCTCACCCGATCGTTGACGTCGGTGGCGATCACGCCTTCGGCGATCGATTCGAGCGTCGTCATCACCGCTTCACGCGTGTCGAAGAGCTTGCGCTCGACGCGCAGGCGCCACAGCGCGAGCACCGTGACGACTCCGATGGTGAACACCGCGGCCACACGGTTCGCGACCAGATAGAGCGTCGAATTCGGATCGGCGGCGTCTGCCGCGTTCGCGACGGCGCTCGGATCGACGGCCGCCGGCGGCAGGCTCGCGTGCACTCCGACCGCCGCGAGGATCGCGCTCGCGATCGCGACGCTGACCGTGATGCGAGTGCTGCCGAGCCACAGCGAGATCAGGATCGGAACCGCGTACAGCGACGCGAGCGCGAGCAGGTTGGGCTCGAAGTAGTCGACCGCGAAGATCGCGACCACCAGGACGGCGACCGCGGGCGCAAGCACACGCCGATTGACCGGGAAGGCCGTCTCCGTCCAGCGACGCTCGCCCTGCATGGAGCCTAGGCTTAGCTTTCCTGACGCTCGATTCCAGGCCCCATTCGGTCATCCGCGTGGGCCGAAGGCGGCATGCAGGGCGAAGGATCGGCTCGCTATAGTGAGCGCTTTCCGCCAGAGTCGCCGAAGTCCGAGCCAGGCCCAGCCATGCAGACGCTCACCAAGCCCCTCACCGATTCGATGCAAACGAGCTACCGCCATTGGGATAAGGTCGGCGACCTGATCGACCAGTGCATCGATCTGACGCTCAACCTGCGGCAGTCGGGCCACCCGGGCGGATCGCGCTCGAAGGTGCAGCTCCTGGTCGCGACGACGCTTTCGGGCGCGATGCGTTGGGACATCCGTCGGCCCGAGCACCCGTTCGGCGACCGTTTCGTGCTCGTCGCCGGCCACTGCTGCCCGCTCGTCTACGGCATGCTCGCCGTCTACAACGAGGCGCTCCGGCTGCGCTACGAGAAGACCCGCGACCCGCGCTTCCTCGTGCCGAACGCGAAGGAACGTCAGCTCGTCTGGGAAGACCTGCTCTGGCTGCGACACAACGGTCAGCTCCCCGGCCACGCGGAGATGGAGGGCAAGACGCTCTTCTTCAAGTTCAACACCGGTCCGTCCGGCCACGGCGCGCCGGCGGCGCTCGGCGAAGCGATGGCGCTGAAGCACGCGGGTGCGACCGGCGTGAAGGTCTTCGCGATGGAAGGCGAGGGCGGACACACCGCGGGCGCGCACCACGAGGTCAAGAACTCGGCGTGGGGGCTCGGGCTCGACAATCTGATCTACCTGTTCGATTGGAACGACCACGGCATCGACGCGCGCGCGCACAGCGAGGTCGTGCACGGCAGCCCGCCCGATTGGTTCGAGCCGTACGGCTGGCGCGTCGCCGGCACCGAACGCGGCGAGGACTACGCCGAGATCACGCACGCGCTCGAGCAGATCGCGCTCCATCCCGATCCCGCCGGACGTCCCGGCGTCGTCTGGGTGAAGACGCGCAAGGGTCGCGGCTACCACAAGTTCGACGCCGCGTCGCACGGCACGCCACACAAGCGCAACAGCGAGCTCTTCTGGAAGTGCCGCGACGACTTCCAGCGCAAGTACGGCGTGCAGTTCGCGGGCTTCGGCGACACGACGGACGCGGGCGAGGAAAAGGTCCGCGCGCAGTCCAAGGCGTGGTTCGAGACCGTGATCGCGGTGCTGAAGAGCGACTGGGCGCTCGTCGAGTACCTCTCCGATCGCTTGGTCGAGCTCGGCGAGTCGCTGCCGACGAAGCCGGTCGGCTTCAAGCTCGGCGCGGGCACCAATCTGGCGCAAGATCGCTCGTGGCTCGCGGTCGACAAGCTCCCGAAGGAACTCTTCGCCGCTCCGGGCACCAAGGCGCCGAACCGCGAGGGCTTCGCGCGCTTCGGAGCGTGGGTCAACGCGCTCGCGAACGAGCGCATGGGCCGGCCGCTGGTGCTCGCGTGCTCCGCGGACCTCGCCGAATCGACCAGTATCGCGGGCTTCGCGAAGGACTGGAACACGACCAAGGGCTTCGGCTGGTACGAGCGCACGAAGAACCCGTCGGGCTCGCTCTTGCCGCAGCAGATCACCGAGTTCACGAACTCCGGCCTGGTCGCCGGCCTCGCGGTCACCAACATGTCAGCGAAGCCCGAGGAAGAGTTCCTCGGATACTGGGGCGCGTGCTCGACGTACGGCTCGTTCTCGTACCTGAAGTACGGCCCGATGCGCTTGCTCTCGCAGCTCGCGCAGGATTCGAACCTCGAACTCGGCAAGGTGATCTGGGTGGTCGGCCACTCCGGGCCGGAGACCGCGGAAGACAGCCGCACGCACTTCGGCATCTTCGCGCCGGGCGTCACGCAGCTCTTCCCCGACGCGCACGTCGTCAACATCCACCCGTGGGAGCACAACGAGGTCGCGCCGCTGCTCGCGGCCGCGCTCTCCGGCGACGAACCGATCGTCGCGATCCACCTGACGCGTCCGCCGGTGACGATCCCGGATCGCGCCGCGCTCGGCGTGCCGTCGCACCTCGAGGCGGCGAGGGGCGCGTACGTGCTCAAGGACTTCGATCCGAAGCGTCCGAAGGAAGGCACGGTGCTGGTGCAAGGCACGAGCACGACGGAATCGATCTTCGCGCTGCTGCCGCGCTTCCTGAAGGGCGAGGGCCCGAACGTGAAGTTGGTCGCGGCGTGCTCGTGGGAGCTCTTCCAAAAGCAACCGCAGTCCTACCGCGACGCGATCCTGCCGTGGAGCGAATGGCTCGACTCCACCGTGATCACCAACGGCGCGCGTCGACTGATGCACGACTGGCTCCCCCACAAGATCGCGGAGGAGTACGCGATGTCGAGCGACTGGGACAACCGCTGGCGCACCGGCGGCAGCAACGACGAGATCACGCGCGAGGCGCACCTCGACCCCGACTCGCTCTGGACCGGCATCGCGCGCTTCGCGAAGGACCGCGAACAACGCCTCGCTCGCCTCGGCGCGCGCTGAGCGGCAGCCGTTCGGCGGATGAGGCCGGTTCAATGCCTCGCGCGCGCGCGAACGCGTTCCCAGACCTCACGCGCCGGCTTACACTGCTCGCGCGGTGCTGAGGTCAGGAGGAAGTGACGGCATGAGCGAGACGACACGATCCATCTACGGTGCGAAGGACCCGGTCGAGTTGCCTGCGTACGGCTTGGTCGACGCGGCTCGGCTCCTTCGGTTGCCGACGGCCACCGTTCGAGCGTGGACGCTGGGACAGCGCTATGCGAAGGGGGCGAAGCTCTTCCGTCCGGTCGTCGAGATCGCGGATCGATCCGAGCGCATGCTCTCGTTCCGCAACCTGGTCGAGCTCCACATCTTGTCCGCGATTCGTCGCGAGTACGGTGTGTCGCTGCAGTCGGTCCGAAAGGCGGTCGACTTCATGCGCAAGCGGCTGCGGACGGAACATCCGCTCGCCAGCCGACGGATGCTCACCGACGGCAAGGACCTGCTGATCGAGCACGGCGAGAACCTGCTCAACGCGAGTCGCGGCGGTCAAGGCGAGCTGAAGATCGTCGAGGCGTGTCTCCAGCGGATCGAGTTCTCCAAGTCGGGCGCACTCCAACGTTTCTATCCGTTCACGACAACGAGTCCGGAGCACGACGAACATTCCGTCGTCATCGATCCGCGGGTCCAATTCGGACGCCCGTGCCTACGCGACACGGGAATCCCCACGGAAGTCGTCAACGAACGCTTCCTCGCCGGAGAGTCTCCCGCGGCGATCGCGGTGGACTACGGCGTCGACCTGACACGAGTTCTCGACGCCGTGCGCTTCGAGGGCGTCGTGCGTGCGGCCTGAAGCACTCGTCTTCTTCGTGGACCGCTCGCTCGGACGACACGTCGTGGCCGACGCCCTGCGAGCAGCAGGCGCGACCGTCGAGATCCACGACGACCACTTCGCGTCGGATACCGCCGATGAGGAGTGGATTCGTGAAGTCGGCGCGCGCGGCTGGATCGTCCTCACCCGCGACGAGCGCATTCGCTACCGACCGCTGGAGCGTCGCGCGGTGGTCGAAGCACGCGTGCGTCTCTTCTGCGTGACGGGTGGTCGCATGAAGGGCGCCGACATGGCCGCTGTCCTGACCCACCAGCTTCGCAAGCTCGAAAACGTCTCTCGCAGCGAACCGGCGCCCTTCATCGCACGAGTCACCCGTTCACGTGTGCTCGTGAGTCGTCTGCGACGCTGACTCGCGCGACGACGAGCCCGAGATCGAGTGTCGCGCGCCGACCGCCCCGCGGCCTACTCGGCGGTCGCCGGGAGGTCGGAGTTGTAGATGTCGCGGGTCACCTTCCAATTCCCGTCCGGTTGGCGGCGGAAGATCTCCAGGAACTTGCCGACGTCGCGAATCGGCGCGGCGCCGCGCGGCGTCAGCGTCATCGAGTACGTGCCGCACGAGTACGCGAGATCGCCGCGGACGACGACCTCCTCGGTGTTCAGGACGAAGTCGCTGATCGGCGGCCACGCCTCGAGCGCGGCCTGGATCGCGTCGCGGCCGACGACCGCGGGCATGTTCGGAGGCATGAAGAGCGCGTCGGCGATGTAGTAGCTCGCCACGAGCTCCTTGTGCGCGCGCTTTTCCGTCAGACGCGGGAACGATGCGTCGAGCTCGCGAATCGCGTCGATCGCCTTGCCGTCGTAGGCGTGCGACGAAACCGGCGCGCGGCACGCGAGCGACGACGCGGACAGAAGGGCGAACAGGACGAGAGCGCGGGGCTGGAATGCGGTCATCGGGGCTTCGATCGAGTCGGTGGGGACGCGCGGATCCGGTCGACGAACGTTCGGCGACCTCGAGCGCGCGCTCACCGTACGAAAGCGCCCCCACGCACGGCCAGGGCTCAGGATTCCCGCGACTCCGCGTCTCTTGGCGCCGCGGCGAGTAGATTCGAGGCGATGACCGCCGCGCCGAAGCCCTCGACCGTCGATCTGCTGCTCGACGATCGACGGGACGCTGCCGAGCGCGTGGAGAAGCTCCTTCCCGACGTCTACGCCGACTTGCGCGCCGCGGCGCAGGCGTACCTGCGCGGCGAACGCCCGGGGCACACGCTCGACGCGACCGCGCTGGTCCACGAGGCCTACATGCGGCTGGTCGGGCCGCGCGACCTCCCGTGGGCGAATCGCGCGCACTTCTTCGCCGCAGCGACACAGGCGATGCGCCGCATCCTGGTCGATCACGCGCGCGCGAAAGTCGCCGACCGGCGCGGCGGCGGCGCGGCGCGGCGCGCGGCGATCGAGCTCACGACGCTCCCCGACCCGGACTCCGAGGAGGAGTCCGCTGGCTTCCTGGTGCTCGACGCCGCGCTCGCGCGCTTGGAGGCGGTCGATGCGAACGCCGCGGCGGTCGTGCGCCTGCGCTACTTCGCGGGGCTCGGCGTCGAGGACACGGCGGCGGCGCTCGGAAGCTCGCCGGCGACGGTCAAGCGCCACTGGGCCTTCGCGCGCGGTTGGTTGAAGGACGCGATCGAGAGCGACCGCAGCTGACCGCGGGGCTCGGCGCTCACGCGCGCGCGGCCGCGACGCCCGCGGTGTCGACCATCTGCTGGAACCGCACGAGCTTGCCGTTCGCGAGCCACCACGTGTGCGCGCACTGCACGTCGAGCACCTTGCGTGTGCGCTTGTGTCGCGCCTTGTAGCGGCCGAACACCGTCACGACGTCGCCGCTGCCGGCGAGCTCTCCGACCTCGACCTGGAAGTCGTCCCACTCCTCCGCGATGCGGACGAAGACGCCTTGGACGATCGCGTCGCAGCCGACGTAGGGATTGCGATCGGCGAGGGGGAAGCCCTCGGCCTCGTTCCAGCGGATCTCCGGATGCAGGTGCGCGAGCAACGCGGGCAAGTCGCCGGCGGCGAAAGCGGAGTAGACGCTGCGAAGGATCTGGTTCGGGTTCGACATCGTGGGCTCTGACCTCGGTGGAGTTTCGGCGAGCGCGGACGGCGCGCGTGCACGGTAGCGCCGCGCGAACGACACAAGCGCGGATCCGCGCGGACCGGGCTCAGGTTTGTGGGATCGCGTAGAGTCGCGCGCCGCGCTCCCAACGCTTCGGATGAGCCCGTTCGTCGCCCGCGCGAAATCCGGGCGGTTTTCGAGCCCGGGCGCGAGCCCCTGACGCTTGGGACGCTGCCGCGAGACCCGATGACCGACCCCAAGCAAGAACGTCTGCGTTTCCTTTTCGATCAAGCCCTCGACCTGCCGCGGGCCAAGCGCGCGGAGTTCCTCGAGGTCGCGTGCGTCGGCGAGCCGGCGATGAAGGCGCGCGTCGAGGCGCTGCTTCTCGCTGCCGAGGACGAGCGCTTCCTCGCCGCGCCGACCGGTCCGAAGCCGACAGCGACGACCGCGCCGCTCGCGGAAGGTCCGGGGACGCGGATCGGGCCGTACAAGCTGCTCCAACAGATCGGCGAGGGCGGCTTCGGCGTCGTGTTCATGGCGGAGCAGGAGATGCCGGTCACCCGCCGCGTCGCGCTGAAGATCATCAAGCTCGGCATGGACACGCGGCAGGTCGTCGCACGCTTCGAGCAGGAGCGTCAAGCGCTCGCGCTGATGGACCACGCGAACATCGCGCGCGTCATCGACGCCGGCGCGACCGAGACGGGCCGCCCCTACTTCGTGATGGAGCTCGTCAAGGGCGAGCCGATCGTCGAGTACTGCGACAAGCACCACCTGACGATCGACGAGCGTCTCGCGCTCTTCGAGCAGGTCTGCCTCGCGGTGCAACACGCGCACTCGAAAGGCATCATCCACCGCGACCTCAAGCCGTCGAACATCCTGGTCGGCACGCAGGACGGCAAGCCGCTCGCGAAGATCATCGACTTCGGCATCGCGAAGGCGACGTCGGCGAAGTTGACCGACAAGACGCTGTTCACCGAGCACCAGCAGGTGATCGGCACGTTGCAGTACATGAGCCCCGAGCAAGCCGCGGGCTCGCTCGACATCGACACGCGCACCGACGTCTACGCGCTCGGCATCGTGCTCTACGAGCTCCTGACCGGCAGCACGCCGTTCGACACGGCGACGCTGCGCGACGCGGTCTACAGCGAGATCCAACGCATCATCCGCGAGGTCGAGCCGCCGAAACCGTCGACGCGACTCCACCAGTCCGCCGAGCTGCTCGCGAACATCGCCTCGCGCCGACGCGTCGAGCCCAAGCGCCTGGGCACGCTCGTGCGAGGTGAACTCGACTGGATCGTGATGAAGGCGCTCGAGAAGGACCGCGGGCGCCGCTACGAGTCCGCGCACGGTCTCGGTGAGGACATCCGCCGCTACGTCGCGGGCGAAGCGGTGCTCGCCGCGCCGCCGAGCGCGGGGTACCGGCTCCGCAAGCTCGTCGCGCGCAACCGCGGCGTCGTGGTCGCGGGCTCGATGATCGCACTCGCGCTCTTGATCGGCGCGGTCGCGTTCGCGTGGCAAGCCCGCGTCGCTCGCGGGGAGCGCGACGAAGCGGAGCGCGCGCGCACCGCGGAGGCCGAGCAACGCCACGTCGCCGAGCAGCAGCGCGCGCTCGCGGACCGGCAAACGCTCGAGGCGCAACGCCAGCAGGGCCTCGCCGAAGCGAACGCAGCGGCCGAAGCGAAAGCTCGCAAGCGCGCGGAGGCGATCAAGGACTTCGTGACCGACGCGCTGCGCTCCGCCGATCCGAACTCCGGCGGCGAGCAAGGCATCACCGTCGCGCAAGCGATGCAGCAAGCGATCGAGTTGCTCGACGGAGGTTCGTTCCGCGACGAACCGGACGTCGAAGCGAACCTGCGCAAGCTGATCGCGGACATCCTCCACCGCAACGGACGTATCGCGGACGCGCTCCCGCTCGCCGAGCGCGCGCTTGCGATGTTCACCGAGCTCGCTCCGAACGGCTCGGACGAGCTCGCGCGCGCGCTGAACCAAGTGGCGACGATCCGTCAGGACCTCGGGCAACTCTCCGAGGCCGAGCCGTTGTTCGAGCGGGGGCTCGCGATGCAACGCGAGCTTCGTCCCGGCGACCACAACGACCTCGCGACCGCGCTGAACAACCTCGCGCTGGTCCAGGCGTATCAAGGCAAGTTCGTCGAGGCCGAGAAGCTGTTCACCGAGTCGCTCGAGATGAAACAGCGGCTCCGGCCCGGCGACAACGAGGACCTCGCGATGGGTCTGAACAACCTCGGCGCCATCCGCGATCAGCTCGGCCGCGGCGAGGAAGCGTTGACGCTCTACGAGAGCTCGCTCGCGATGTACGACCGGCTCTTCGACTCGCACCCGCAGCTCGCGATGGCGCTCTACAACGTCGGGCAAGAGTACGTTTCGATCGGTCGGCTCACGGGCGCGCGCGAGCTGCTCGACCGCGCGCTCGCGATGTACCGCTCGCTGTTCGCCAGCGACCATCCCGACGTCGCGCGTGCGATCAGCGGCGCGGCGAACGCGCGACGCAACCTCGGCGAGCTCGCGGAGGCGGAGGCTCTGAGCGTCGAAGCGCTGGCGATGCGCCAACGCCTGTTCCCCGGCGACCATCCGGCGGTCGCGAGCGAGCTCGCGATGCTGACGTACATCCGTGTCGATCGCGGTGAGCTCGCCGAAGCCGCGCAGACGGCGGAACAGCTCGTCGCGATGCGTCGACGGCTCCACACGACCGACCATCCGGAGCTCGCGAAGGCGCTCGACGTGCTCGCGAACGCGTATCGCGAGCAAGCGCGCTACGCGGAGGCGGAGTCGCTGCTCGCCGAGTCGCTCGCGCTGCAGCGGCGATTGCACACCGGCGACCACGTCGACGTCGCACGCGCGATGAACCGGCTCGCCGGCACGCTAGTGGAGCTCCAACGCGTACCCGAAGGCGAAGCGCTCTCGCGAGAGGCGGTCGCGATGTTCCGGCGCGTGCTGACCGAGGACCATCCGGCGCTCGCGGCCGGCATGGCGAGCCTCGGATTGCTGCTGTTCAACGCGGATCGCGCCGCCGAGGGCGAGCCGCTGCTGCGCGAGGCGCTGGAGATGGCCCGGCGCTACTGGAAGGTCGATCACTACGACGTCGCGGTCGCGTTGGGCAACCACGCGCGAGCGCTGCACGCGCTCGGCCGCACGGACGAGGAGCGCGCGGCCTTCGCGGAGTCGATCGCGATGCACCGCCGTTGCGCGCCGACCGGGTCGACGACGCTCGCGATCGCGCTGTGGCGCTCGGGTTCGGCGCGACTCGCGGACGGCGACGCCGCGGGCGCGCTGCCGGAGCTCGAGGAGGCGGTCGCTCTCGCCGAGCGCATGTTCGCGGCCGACAGCGCGACCGGCGCGAAGTACCGCGCGACGCTCGAAGCCTGCCTCGGCGCGCTGAAGCGCTAGCGTCCGCGCGAGAGTTCGCACCGCGTACGCGACCTGCGCACCGGTGCGGACGGCCAGGATTGCGCGCGGCCAGTCGGAGGAGCGAGGCTCTCCCCGTGCCGAGCGCGCGCCAGGCGGCTGGCACGATTGGGGCGATCGGCGCGATGCGTTCAAGTCGCACGCGAGCCCGCGACGATCCCGACCAGAGCAGCGCGGACGCCCGACGAACTCCGTCTCGCGACGCGCGCGAAGAAAGTGCCGATGCGCTCGATCGAGATCATCCGAGAAGAGCACCGCGTGCTCCGCGGCGTGCTCGATTGCTTCGAGTCCGTGCTCGACTGCGCGTCGCGCGACAGCGGGCCGAACATGGAGATCTCGGGTGAGGTGCTCGGCTGGTTCGAGCGCTTCGCGGACGGCGTGCACCAGAACAAGGAAGAGCTCGGGCTCTTCCCGAGGATGATCGCCGCCGCGCCGGAGATCTCGCGAGCCGTGTTGAAGGAGCTGATGTGGCTGCACGCCGAAGAGCGCTGCCGGCTCGTCGCGCTCCGTGTCGGCTTCGCGAGCGCGCGGGGCACCGAGGCGTGGGAACGCGGACGCTTCCTGGCCGCGGCGCGCGCGTACGTCGAGTTCCAACGGCACCACGCGCTGCTGGAGGACGAAGTGATCCTGCCGCGCGCGTGCGAAGTGCTCGATCAGGCTGTCGACGACGAGATCTTGCGCACGTACGCGCAGATCGAGCTCGACGCGCTCGGGCCCAATCCCGAGGCTCCGCACGCGTTCCTCGTGCGGCTGCGCGAGCGCGCGAAGCAAATCGTCCCCTCGTTGGTGCCGTCGAGTCACGAGGATCTGTGCGCAGGCTGCGACGGCTGTCGCGTCTCGTCGCCGCGCGCGTGCTCGCGCGGCTTCTGAATTCGCGCGGAGGAGTCGAGGGAGCGGCCCCGTTCGGGCTCGCGGTCGTTCGATCGACGCCGAGGCCGGCGCAAAGAGCGCTTTCTCGGTGGGCGCGACGGACCGAGCTCTTCGCGGCATCCGAGAGCTCGCCGCGAGCTCGCGCCCGGTTCGTATGGCGCGCCTGCCCACTTCGGACCGCTTTCGGGCTCGCGCGAGGCCGCATAGCGTGTGCAGGAGATCGGCCGATCGATGATCGCGCGCCCCTTGCGACGCACCTGCCTGCGACTGCTGCTGCTGCTCGGCGCGTTGACGCTCGGTGCGAGTGAGGCGCGGACGGAAACGCTTCAGGCCGCGCTCGAAGCCGCGGGCCCGGCGCACGGCTTCGATCGTTGGGTCGAGCTCACGCCCGGCGCGCGCTACACCGGCGGGCTCTGGATCGGCGCGACGTTCGATCGCTTGTCGGGCACGTTCCGAGGCCGCGGCGAAGACGTTCGCATCGTCGGCAACGGCGCGATCCTCGACCTCGAAGGCGGCTCGCTCTGCATCGCGTATTGCGCGAATCGCTTGGAGCTCGAGGACTGCGTCGTCGTGCACGGCAGCGTCGTCTATCGCGGCTACCACGATGCGTTCGTCGATCTGCGGCCGAGGGGGCTCGTGCGCTACGTCACGTTCTGGGAGCCGCACGACTACGCGGTGCGGCTCTTCGCGTGCGGCGTGGGGATCACGCTCGAACGCAACCTCGCCGTCGACGCGATCGACACCGGGCCCGACTTCATGTACCTGACCGGCGAGCAGAATCGCTGGCTACCGACCGGCGCGAGCTTCTCGCACAGCGTCCAAGACGGCCACCACGACTTCTTCGACAACTGGAGCTTCCACTCCGACCCGTCGGCCAACGCCGACATGCGCAGGCACTTCCACGGCCTGTGCGACTATGGCTGAGCGAAGCCGAGCCCCTGGCTCGGCGCCGGTGCGGCGCCCCACCACAACGTAGTCGGCTTCGATCCAAAGCTCCGCGCGCCCGAACTCGGCGATTTCCGTCCCGCGAACGCCGCGGCGGCGCGCTACGGATGCCGCACGTTCGTCGCCGGGGCGGGCGCGGCGGCGAGCATTGCGGCGAGCGTTGCAACGGGCGCGACGACGGATGCGAGGAGGCACGCGCCGTCCGGCGCATCCGGCGCGCCGACGCCGCCGCGCCCGCCCGGCGCGCGCGTCGCGCTGCTGCAGGTCGCGGGCTCGCTCGCGAGCGATCAGACCTGGGACGCGGACCTCGTTCAGGTGCTCGACGACGTCGTCGTCGAGGACGGCGTGACGCTGACGATCGCGCCGGGCACGCGCGTCGAGTTCCAGGACTACTACAGGCTCGCGGTGCGCGGCACGCTCGACGCGCGCGGCCGAGCGGAGCGGCCGATCACGTTCACGAGCGACCAACCCGAGCTCTTCGCGCTCGACGCGTCGCGCACCGGCTGTTGGAACGGCCTGCGCTTCGAGGAGAAGCTCGCTCACAACGCGCCGTCGCGTCTCGAGCACTGCGTCCTCGAGTTCTCGAAGGCGGTCGGCGGCGCGGGCGCGCACCCCGACGGCGGCGGCGCGCTCTCGGTCGAAGGCTGCGCGGGCGTCGAGCTCGTGAACTGCATCCTGCGCAGGAACCTCGCGGCGGTCGGCGGCGCGATCTTCCTCTATCGCCAGGCGAACGTGCGCATCGTCGGTTGCCTGATCGCCGACAACCACGCGCTGGAGAACGCCGCGGCGGTGTACTGCGCGTACTCGTACCCGACGATCGCGAACAGCACGGTGGTCGCGAACCGCATCCACAACGCCGCGAATCCGTTCAGTGAGACGTTCGCGATCCAAGGCTTCGTCGCGAAGCTCGACCTCGCGCACGACGTCGTCTGGGACAACACGCCCGACGTCGTCTACCAGCACGCGCAGACGTTCGGCGCGAAGGCCGCGCTGACGCGCAAGTGCGACATCGCGGACTGGCCCGGCGGCGGCGATTCGTTCTCGCTCGACCCGCGTTTCGTCGACGCGGCGACCGGCGATTGGCGGCTCGGCTTCGCGGGCCCGTGCGTCGACGCGGGCGAACGGCTCGAAGGCGCCGCGCGACCGCCGATGCACGACCTCGACGGCCGCGAGCGCGCGCTCGACGGCGACCTCGACACGCATCCGCGGCTCGACCTCGGCGCGTACGAGTTCGCTCCGCTCGAGCTCGCGACCGACGGCGCGCTCGGCGGCGTCGCGACCTGCCGACTCTGGGGCCAGGACGGCGGAACCGGCACGCTCTGGGCCGCGCGCGGCGGGTTGATCGCGCGCGAGCTCGTCACTCCCTTCGGCGGCTTGCGCCTCGAACCGCGCGGCTCGTTCGCCGTCGGCGCGTGCTCGCTCGGCGCGACGCAACCGGGCACGTTGATGCTTGCGCTGCCGTCGGATCCGGCGCTCGCGGGCGTGAGCTTCGGTTTCCAGGCGCTGTCGACGTCGGACCACGCGCCCGCGGGCCACGCGCTGACCAACGCGCTCGAAATCACGCTCGCCTTGCCCTGAGGCTTCAAGATCGGGCTTCGCGGCGACCGATCAGGCACCCGGGGTATGCGTTCGGGGGTGCGTTTCGGGCTCGGCGTCGCCGCGTTCGCGCTGGCAGGGACGATCGTGGCCGCTGCGGTGCGCGAGAACTTCGCGGAAGCGGAGTTCGAGCGTTGCGTCGAGCGTTGGACGCCGTCGGCGCCGCCGCGCGTGGAGAGCGAGCTCGCGCGCGAGCTCGTCGTGCTCGATCGCGAGCTCGAACGTCGCGTGCCCAACCTCGACTTCGGCGTCTTCGCGCCGTACCGCTGGACGGGCGAGGCGCGCGCGGAGCTCGAGGTCGCGCTCGACGACGTCGAGTCGGTCATCGCGCGCATGACGACGCTGCTCGAATCGGACGCTGCGCTCGCGGTCGTCGCGCGCGGCCGCGGACTGCTGCCGATCCCGGGGCTGCGTGTGGGCCTCGTCTGGGCGAACGTGCTCGCCGCGCGCGCGGTGTTGGCTCCCGACGACGCGTCGGCCGCGCGTTGGCTCGCGCTCGCGCTCGATCTGAACCGCCTGCGTTGTCGGTCGTCGAACATCGGGATCATGTTGCGCGCCTCGTTCGATTCGATCGCGCTCTACGCGCTGCGCGAGCGGCTCGGTCGGTCGGACGCGCGAGCCCGCGCGTACCTCGCGCGGCTCGACGAACGGCTGCGCAGGAACGAAGTGCCGGTCCCGTGGAGCGAGATCGGCAGGGTCGAAGCCGAGCTCTGCGCGCAGTACTCGGCTCCGCTCGCGTCCGAAGTCGGTGCGACGCCGTTCGACTGGTGGCAACGAGCCGACACGCTCGAGACCTTGACCGCTTCGATCCGCGAGCACGAAGCGCTGGCGTCGGGCGCGGCGCCTCGAACGAGCTCGGAAACGCCGGATCGGTGGCTCGGCATCTTCGAGAAGGTCCAACGCGAGTCCGGCGAGCGCGCGGCGTTGGCGCGCGTCGTCCTACGCGTGATGGCGTATCGCGATCAGTGCGAGGGCTGGCCGGCGAGCGTCGCGGAGCTCGCCGACGTCCGCCTGGACGCGGCGCTGGTGCAATTCCGGACCACGCGCGAGTCGGCGAGACTCGAACTGCTCTCGCAGCCTCTCTGCAACGTTGCGGACTGGACGATTCCATCGCACTGAGCGCATGATCTGCGAGCTGGAGGCCAGCGGACCATGCGCATCGAGTTCAAGAAGGCGGCCGACGGTCGCCACGTCGTCGCCTGCGAGCGCGCGAACGGCACGCAGACGTGGTCGCGCGTCCAAACGGCGATCGTCAGCCACGACTTCGTCCACTGGGCGCTCGAGACGACGCTCGGGCTGCGCCGCGGTTTCTGGGGGCTCGTCGCGAGCGGTTGGAACCTGACCGCGTTCGTCGAGCCCGGTGCGACCAAGCTCTTGCCGGAGGAAGCCGCGTGGACCGAGTTCGCGGTCGCCGCGATCTGGCGCGACAGTTGGGGCCAAGCGCCGCTCGATTCCGACGGCGTGATCGAGGAGCTCGCGCTGCGCGCCGAGATGCACGGTTGGAAGACCCAGCGCTCGATCTCCGAGGCCGACCTCGCGCGGATCCGCACGTGCCTCGCCGAGCTCAACGTCCGCTGGCTCGCGGTCGAGCCGGGCGGCTCGCTGGCGCTGGAGTTCGACGAGCAGGATCCGACGCGCTCGTCGTTCGCCTGAGCCGCTCGTGTTCGAACCGCGTGCGGAGCGCGTGAAGGCGGGGGAGCGCCCGGTATCCTGGCGCGCCTCCCCCACCATGAAGATCGCTTGGCTCCTCGTGCCGTTGCTCCTCGCGCTCTCGCCGGCCGAGGGAACTTCGGGCTTCGCCGCCGCGTTGCGCAACGCGGAAACGTCGCTCGGCCAGAAAGACCTCGAAGGCGCGCGTCATTGGCTCGACCGCGCGCTCGAACGCGATCCGCGCTCGGTCAAGGCGTGGGATCTGCGCGCGCGACTCGCCGAGGCGAACGGCGATCGCGACGAGCAGGTGTTCTCGCTGCACCGCGAGCACAAGCTCCTGGTCGCCCAGAAGGCGCCGAAGAGCGAGCAAGACGCGGTGCGCGGGAAGCTGGTCGGCCTCGATCCGATCGCGCCCGAGCTGCTCGACCTCTCGAAGGTCTTCATCGCGAAACTCGCGCCGATCGCGCAGCAGTACGAGAAGGACAAACGTCCCCATTCCGCGATTCGCGTGCACAAGGCGATGCTCGCGCTCGATCCCGAGCTCGAAACGAGCCGCGCGGCGATCGAACGGCTCGCCGCCGCGCCCGATCCGAGCCTTGCCGCGGACGCGAAGCCCAAGGACCTGCTCGCCGACGTCTCGAAGGAGTGGATCCGCGAGCACGACGAGCAACACGCGACGTGGGAGACCCGCTCCGAGCTCGTGCGCGACAACTACACGACCCGGACCGACGCCGGGTACGAGTGCATGGTCCGCGCCGCCGAGGCGATGGAGCAGATGAACGCGTTCTATCGCGTCTTCTTCCAGTTCGGCACGCCGGAGGACAAGCGCTCCGTCTCGCGCATCGACCTCGTGATCTTCAGGAACCGCGACGAGTACCTGAAGCTCGGAAGCGGCCCGCCGGTCGATTGGAGCGCCGGTCAGTTCACCGGCGGCTCGGTCGAGACCTACATCGGCGCCGGCGGCTTCCAAGACATGATCGGGACGCTCTTCCACGAAGCGGCGCACCAGTTCGTCTCGCTCGCGACGAACTCCGCCGGTTGGTTGAACGAAGGCCTCGCGTCGTTCTTCGAGGGTTGCCGGATCCTGCAGAACGGCACCGTGTTGATGAACGAGCCCGCCGACCATCGCCTGTTCCCGCTGGTCGACCGGATGAAGAACGGTTGGATGACGAGCGCGAGCGACGGCATCGATCCCGCGAAGCCCGACGTCGAGCCGAAGACCGCGCCGAGCTTCCGCATCGTGCTCGAGGACGAGTACGGCTGGGGTCCGCCGTGGTACGCGCCGACGTGGGGCGTCGTCTACTTCCTCTACAACTACCAGGATCCGATCGACGGCCGTTACGTCTACCGGTCGGCGTTCCGCGAGTTCATCAACGCGTCCGGCGGCAAGATGGGCAAGACGGCGATCTCTACTTTCGAGGAGGTCGTGCTCGCGAATCCGAAGCCGCCGATCAAGGGCTTCAAGCGGCCCGACGGCTCGAAGAACGTGTCGCTGCCGAAGACCGTCGACGAGCTCAACGAGGTCTGGAAGGACTGGCTCGTCGCGCTCACCGAGGAGCGCACCGGGAAGCTCGAGATCCAACGCCCCTACCTCGATTGGGCGCGCGCAGCGTTGCTCGAAAAGGACGCGACGATCGCGCAAGAGCACTTCGAGAAGGCCGTGGTCGCGACTCCGGACGACGTCGCGTTGCTCCAGGAGTTCGCGACGTTCCTCGCCGAGCGCAAGAACACCGACCGCGCGACCAAGCTCGTGCTGCGCGCGCTGCAAGTGATCGAATCCGCGCCGAAGCCGGACGCGAAGGCGCTCGCGGAGGCCGATCGCTTGCTCGACAAATGGGATCCGAAGC
This sequence comes from Planctomycetota bacterium, assembly GCA_016220085.1. Taxonomy (GTDB): domain Bacteria; phylum Planctomycetota; class UBA1135; order UBA1135; genus JACRIN01. Next base: position 35,231 of record JACRIN010000031.1, on the reverse strand, counting down.
GCGCGAGCCTCGAGCGCGTGCACAAGGAGCTCACCGCCGCCGCGAAGAACCTGGTCGCGCGTTACGAAGCCGAGAAGCTGCCGATGATGGTGATGGACGTCGCGTGGCGGCTCGGCACGCAGCACGAGATCCCCGAGCTCTTCGACGCGTACCGGCGCGCGCTCGAGACGTCGAAGCGGACGCTGCAGCTCTGGGAGCTCGCGTACAACGAGCAGGACCTGACCGGTTGGAGCGCGGTCGGCGACACCGGTTTCCGCGCCGACGGCCTCCACTTGATCGGCAAGTTCGGCGACTACCAGCCGGACAAGTACGACTTCCAGATCCTGACGCTCGACCGCGTCTCCAGCGGCGACTTCTCGATGGAAGCCGAGGTGCAAGCCGAGCGCGGCAAGATCAACTTCTGCGGGCTGGTGTTCGGCCGCAAAGGCACGTCGAGCTTCCACGCGCTGATCCTGTTCCCCGGCGGCGAGAAGAAGCAGGAAGGCGTCGCGGACACGGGCTTCATCGACCTCGCGACCTCGTACGGCGCCGGCACGTTCAAGACGTGGCGGCACACACCGGTCGCGACCGCGCTCGCGGAGGGCGAGACGTCGACGACGCGCTGGTTCAAGCTGCGCGTCGACGTCTCCGGCACGCGCGTCGACACGTGGTTCGACGGCGAGTTCCTGTCGACGCAGGAGTTCCCCTCGATCGACGTGCTGCGCGGGAGCTTCGGCCTGGTCGTCGGGCCGGGCGAGACGCGCTATCGCAACGTGCGCTTCCTCGCGCGCGATCCGCGCGATCCGGCGTCGGCGATCGAGCGCGACGTCCGGATGGCCGAGCTCGAGAAGTCCGGCAAGGCGATCAACGGCAGCTTCCTCGGCATGGTGCCGCCGTTCCCGCACGTCGCGCGTTGGGTCGGGCCCGAACGTAAGGACTGGGCGGAAGCGGGGCCGGTGCTGCAGCTCCTGGTGCTCTGGTCGCTCGACCAGAACGAGATCATCCCGATCGACGCTTGGTTGCGCGACCTCGAGGCGGCGACCAAGGACGTCGGTCTGCGCATCGTCGCGATCGCGTCGCCGAACGACGAGGAGAAGCTCGACGCGTACCTCGCGAAGCACCCGTTCCCCGGCTCGGTCGGCGTCGACCTGCGGCCGAAGAGCACGTTCGGCATCGGCGAGACCAACGAGCTCTTCTTCACGTCCCGCTTCAACCTGCCGCGGCTCCTGTTGCTCGACATCGACCAAACGGTCGTGTGGGAAGGCGATCCGGGTTACGCGGTGGCGGAGCCGTACCGGCCCGGGCTCGCTTCGTTCCTCGACACGCCGCTCGCGGAGCTCGTCGAGCGCCGCAAGATGAAGGAGTTCCTCGAGTGGCTCACGCGCTTCGACGCGCTCGCCGACGCGTTGCACGACGCGCGCTTCGTCGACGCGCTCCCGATCCTGCGCACCGCCGAGGGTTTCGACGCCGCGGGCTCGCCCGAGATCGCCGAGGCGCACAGCCGGCTCGCGCAGGTGACATCGGCGTTCGACGCCGCGACGATCACCGCCGCGGCGTTCCAACGCGACGAGGTCGAGCCCGCGTTCGCCGTGCTCGTCGAGTGGAACGCGGCGCTCGGTCGGACGCTCGACAAGAAGGCGCAGGCCGAGCTCAAGGGCGTGCTCGATTCGAAGACGGTGAAGGGCTGGGCGAGTCTGCCCGGGTCGGTCGAGAGCTACCGGAAGAAGTTCAAGAAGGCCTCCGATCCCGCGCTGCGACTCGAGCTCGTCGCGAAGGTGGAATCGCTTTCCGGCCGTTTCGCGCGCGAACTCGCGGCCGAGCTGAAGGCGGCGCTGGAGGCCAACGACGCGGAGACGTTCGAGAGCCTGCTCGACAAAGCCCCCCGGCGGCCGGCGCTCTGGCTCGCTCGCGACTACTTCCTCTGGTAGCCCCGCCCGTCCTCGGCGGCTCGGCGGCGGGTCCAGGGAACCCGCGAGAGCGAAGTTCCGTCCACCTCTCCTAATGCTTCGTAGCCGCGGGCCCTCCGACGGCCTCGCACGTGGCAGAATTCAGCATCGGATCCCTTCACCCAGCCACTCCCTCCTTTCTCCGGACACCATGACCTTCCTCCGCACTCAAGCGGTCGCCGCGATCTGTTTCGCGCTGACGACCTCCACGCAAGCCCAGGACGTGCGTTCCGTCCCGGCGCCGCAAACGCAAGCGCTCGACGACGCTGGCGAGCCCATCGGCACCGTCGCGGGCGAGCAACTCGGCTCCGAATCGGTCGCGCCCGGCGTGATCGAGGAGTTCGACGTCGTGCTCGAGCGCGAGCGCGCGCTCGCCGCGCAACCGAGCATCAACACCAAGGCCCGCAACGGCTCGCAAGGCACGTGGATGGTGCCGTCGCGTCGCTTCGCGGAGTTCCCGCACTCCGGCACGCGCTACGCCTTCAACAAGTGGGGCGACACGCGAATGGGCATCGGCTTCCCGCGTCCCGTCGACCTCGACGGCGCGTGGTTCACCGGCCATGGCGACGAGCACGCGTGGTCGACCGGCGTGCAGATCGTCGGCTACAAGTCGGGCACCGAAGTCGCGCGCACCGACTGGTTCGCCGATCTCGACGCGACGCCGTCGTACTTCGCGATGAATCTGAAGGGCGTCGATCGCATCGAGGTCCTCGCGAAGGCGACGGTCGACGGCGGCGGCTGGTACGGGCTCGACGACCTCGCGTTCCAGGTCGACGGCGCGGCGCGCGTGATCGACTTCGAGGACGCCGAGTTCGGGGCGAAGCTCACCGGCTCGCCGTACGCCGAGCTCTCGTGGGAGACGGGCTCCGGCGAGTTCGTCTCGCAATCCGGCGCCGAGTTCGTGCACGCGCCGCAAACGCAGAAGCTCCCGTCGGGCCTCGGCAACGTGCCGGACGACGGCGTGCAGAAGCTCGCCGGCCTCGGCACCAACCCGACGCTCGGCATGAGCTTCGTCGGCCCGCGATTCGGCGACACCGGCGCGAACATGATCCCGCCGGACACGGTGGGCGCGGTCGGTCCGAACCACTTCCTCGCCTCGGTGAACGCGAACCTGTCGGCGTACACGCGCACGACCGGCACGCGGGTGCTCAACGTCTCGCTGACGAGCTTCTTCGGCGCGTCGGTCGGCGATCCGCGCGTCGGCTACGACCAGCACGCCGGCCGCTGGGTCGTGCTCGCGTCGAACTTCTCGAACCGCGTGTACTTCGCGTACTCGCTGACGAACGATCCGACCGGTGCGTGGTTCAAGACCAACGTCAACGTGTCGCAAGGCGCCGACGCCGGCCGTTGGCCCGACTACCCGACGCTCGGCTTCGACGCGAACGGCGTCTACTTCTCGTGCTACATGGTCCCCGCGGGGATGAGCATCTTCGCCGTCGACAAGGCGCCGCTGCTCGGCGGCGTTCCGGCGATGGGCACGGTCACCGCGTTCCGCAACCTGCCGTACGAAGGTGCGATCCAGCCGTGCGTCACGTACGGCACGCCGTCCGGCGAGTACCTCGTCTCGCGCCCGGGCAGCACGACGCTGCGCGTCCGCCGCGTCAACCCGCCGATGGCCGCGCCGACGCTGACGAACCTCGGCACGGTCGCCGTGACGTCGAACAGCTCGCCGCCCAACGCGCCCGCGCTCGGCAGCAACACGAGCCTCGACACGCTCGAGGGCCGACTGATGAACTCGATCTATCGCAACGGCTCGATCTGGACGACGCACTGCATTTCGGTGTCGAGCCGCGCGGCAGTGCGCTTCTACCAGCTCGATCCGTCGACGTTGTCGACCCAACAGGTCGGCACGATCAGCAGCGCGACGCTCTACTACTTCATGCCGTCGATCGCGGTGAACTCGTCGGGCGACTGCGTGTTCGGCTTCAGCGGCTCCAACGCGAGCCAATGGGTCGGCACGTACCTGTGCGGCCGCATCGCGGGCGACGCCGCGGGCGAGACCGGCGTGCCCTTCCAAGTGCAGGCCGGCCTCGGTGCGTACAACAACCTGGACGGCAACGGCACCAACCGTTGGGGCGACTACAGCCTGACCAGCGTCGACCCGCTCGACGACTCCAACATGTGGACGATCCAGGAATACGCGCGCACCAGCAACACCTGGGGCACGTGGATCGCGGAGGCCAAGTACAACACCTGTCCGCTTCCGACCGTCTACTGCACGTCGAAGGTCAACTCGCAGTTCTGCTCGCCGCTGATCGGCTCGTTCGGCACGCCGAGCGCGACGAGCCCGTCGGCGTTCGACGTCACGGGCACGGCCTTCCTCAACAACAAGAACGGTCTGCTCTTCTACGGCTTCACGCCGAACGGCGCGTCGTTCCAGGGCGGCCACTTGTGCGTGAAGCTCCCGGTGATCCGTACGTCGGTGCAGACCTCCGGCGGCTCGCCGTCGGGCGCCGACTGCACCGGCACGTACTCGTACGACTTCAACGGGCTGATCCAGGGCGGCACCGATCCGAACCTGGTCTCCGGCGCGAACGTGTACTGCCAATGGTGGTCGCGCGACCCGCAGGACTTCAGCGGCTTCAACACGAGCCTCTCGGAAGGCCTGTCCTTCCAGATCTGCCCGTGATCGCCGCGCGGCGCGGCGCCGCGGTGTGCTGATCGAACGACGAGGCCGGCCCCGCGCCGGCCTCGTCCGTTTCGTGGGCGGGCTGCGCGCTCCGAACAGTTCCGCAGCCCCCGCTGCGCGCGCGTCGCGGTTAGAGTCGGAGCTCTTCGCGCCGAGCGCTTCGCCCGGCGCCGGCATCCGGGAGCTCAACCGTGCGTCACCAACTCGCTCTGCCCCTCGTCCTCCTCTCCGTCCTCACCTCCGTCGGCGTCGCTCGCGCGCAGCAGGCGTTCGCCTGGGCCGCGGAGTCGCCCGACGCCGACGCGCCGAGCGTGACGCTCGACGGAACGCACGCGCGACGCGTCGTCGACGGAGTCGTCATCGGGTCGAAAAACCACGACGCGAGCCTCGCGGCGGCGTGCGGCACGCTCGGTCAGAGCTTCTTCACCACCGGCGTCGCGCCCGAGGGCGACACGCCGACCGCGATGGCGTTCACGCCCGACGCGACGCGCATCGTCGTCGCGCACCGCACGTCGCAGAATGTGCTCGTGTTCGACGCGGCGACGCGCGTACTCGTGAAGACGATCGCGCTCTCCGGCTCGCCCAACGACATCGCGATCGCCGCGGACGGAGTGCACGCGGTCACCGCGAACCTCTGGGAGGACACGGCGTCGATCCTCGACCTTTCGAGCGGCGTCGAGCTCGCCGTCGTCCCCGTCGGCGACCAACCGATGTTCGCGCGCTTCACGCCGAGCGGCGCCAAGGCCGTAATCGGCAACGCGGCCGCGCAGAGCGTGTCCGTGATCGACGTGGCGAGCGCGACCGAGCTCTTCCGCATCCCTGGCGCGGGCTTCCAGAGCTTGACGAGCATCTCGTTCGAGCCCGGCGTGCTCACGTCGACGATCAACGGCTTCGTGGTGCCGAGCGAGACGCTCGCGATCCACCCCGACAACCTCGCAAACCAGATCGACTACTTCGACCTCGTCGCGGGCACGGTGACGTCGGTCGCGTGCGACCTCGCGCCGCGCGGCATCGCGATGACCCCGAACGGCACCAAGGCGGTCGTTTCGCACTTCTCGGCCGTGCGCAAGGTCTCGGTGATCGACGTCGCGACGCAGACGATCACGAACGTTTTCACGTCGCCGGTCGATCTCGACGAGCCGATCGCGATCAAGAGCGACGGCACCAAGGCGGCGGTCGCGGTGCTCAACGCGACGCGCATCGTCGACCTTTCGACCGGCGTGTTCTCCGGCGCGATCTCGACCAACAGCGTCAACGGTTTCCTGCCGACGCCCGACGGGCTCTACCTGCTCGCGGTCGGCTACAAGGGCACGTTGATCTCGTGGGCCTCGCAAAGCGCGGTCAAGGACCTCAACAACATCGTCAACACGTACGCAGGTGCCGTCGCTCCGAGCGGCCAGCGCGCCGCGATGGTCGCGAGCCACAACGGCGAGAACATGTTGGTCTTCAACACCAACGGCGCCGCGGGCTTCCTCGAAGCCAACGTGCCGAGCGGTGCGCCGCCCGAAGCCGACGCGACGCGCGACGTCGAGGTTTCCGCCGACGGCTCGATCGCGGTGACGACGAACCTGCTGAGCGACACCACGACCGTCCTCGACGCGAGCACCGGCGCCGTGCTCGCGATCGTCGACGTCGGCGACCGCCCGGCGGACGTCGCGATCACGCCGGACGGCTCGAAGGCGGTCGTCGCGAACCTCGACTCGACGTTCGCTTCGGTGATCGACCTCTCGACGTTCGCGGTGACTCCGATCGCGATCTCGACGCGCGCGAGCGAAGTCGAGATCTCGCCCAACGGTCAATACGCGTACCTCGCGGTCGTCTCGAGCGGCGACGGCGTGTGGCGCATCGACCTCAACACGCTCTCGGTCGCGGGGCCGAAGCTCTCCACCGGCGACATGGGCAGCACCGGCTACATGTTCAACCAGACGAGCGGGATGACGCTCAGCCACGACGGTCTGACGCTCGCCGTGTGCGGCAGCTTCACCAACGTCGTGACGCTGATCGACACGACGACGTGGTCGGTGGTCGCGAACGTGCCGGTGACGAGCTTCCCCGCCGAGGCGGTCTTCCAGGCGGACGACGCGCGCCTCTTCGTGTCGCTCAAGAACACGAACAAGGTGGTCGCGATCGTGAACGCCGGCGCGGGCAGCGCGGTGACCGCGAGCTACAACGTCGGCAACGCGCCGGGCGAGCTCGTGGTCGACGCCGCGGCGACCAAGCTCTGGGTCTGCAACTTCAACGACCAGAAGGTCGGCGGCATCGACCTCGCGAGCGGCGTGATGACGCAGAACCTCGCGGTCAGCGACTACCCGCAAGCGCTCGCGATCACGCCGTCGGGTTCGTGCGTGTACGCGGCGTCGGGCAACTGGACGGTCTCGCTCGGGCCCGGCCCGAAGCTCGCGTTCGGCAAGTCGGGCTTCGTTTCGGTGATCGACACGGCGACCGGAGCGATCGCGCAGGTCCTGAACACGACCACGCCGCCCGCGGCGATGAGCTTCGACACCAGCGCGCAGGTCGGCTTCGTCGCGGCGCCGCTCGGCGACGGCGTGACGCGTCTCGAGCTCACGACGCCGGTGACGAGCTACTGCACGTCGAAGACGAACTCGCAAGGCTGCACGCCGCCGATCGCGTGGACCGGCACTCCGAGCGCGAGCGCCGGGTCGGGCTTCGTCGTCACCGCGACGCTCGTGCGCGCGAACGTCAACGGGCTCTTCTTCTATTCGACCGTCGGTCCGAACGGCGTGCCGTTCCAGGGCGGTCACCTGTGCGTCAAGGCTCCGCTCGAGCGCACGACGGTGATCAACTCCGGCGGCAGCGGCACGTGCGGCGGCACCTTCAACTACGACTTCAACGCGTTCATCGCGGGCGGTTCCGATCCCGCGTTGGTGCAGGGCGCGAACTTCTGGGGCCAGTACTGGAGTCGCGACCCGGCGAGCCCGAGCACGACGAACCTGACCAACGCGCTCAGCGCCACCGTCGGTCCGTGACGTCGACCGATCGGCGGGCGGCGATCGAGGAACGCCGGCTGTGAAACGCGCGAGGCCGGAGGCTCGCTCGAGCACTCGGCCTCGCGCTCTTTCGGCAAACCTGCGCACACGACGAGGACGGCGCGCCCCGAACTCCGCGGCCGCGCGCTCGCACCGCCCGCGCGACGCGGCCCGAGTCGGCGGCGAGGCCGTGGCTCCCAGCGCGACGTGCGTTCGCCGACACGTTCACGGACGAGTCGGCGGCATTCGTGGCGAACGTCAGCGCACCGTGCGGATCTGCACTCCCTGGCGGTCCTTGCGGACTTCCTCGACGAAGTTCTGCTCGCGCTGGTCCTGCACGGCGCGGTTCAGCCCCGTGACGTTCTGGAAGTAGTCCTCGTTGCCGGTTTGGCCCGGCGGCGCGATGCGCTTGCCGGCTTGCTCGAACGCGTGCGCGACCGTGCCGCGGTGGAACGCGTAGTGACGTTCGTCGGTCCGCGCGATCACGGTCGCGTTCCCGACGATGCCTTCGGTGACGAAGAGCCCGCGCGGATCGGTGCGGCCCGAGAGGAAGTCGCGGTTGCGCGCGCCGATCACGCGCACGTCGACGCCGCGCACGTACGCGTGGGTCTTCTGGTCGGAGACCTGGACGCGCATGTGGCCGGTCGCGGGCTCTTCGCGGACTTCGAGTTCGAGCTGCGTGAGCAACACGAGCCCCGACGCGTGCAGATCGCCGCCGCGGCACATCACGAGGTACGCGCCGGGCTCCTTCAGGTCGAGCGTGACCTTGGTCTTCGTCGGACGCATCGCGTCGGTGCTCGCGAGCTCGACCTTGCGCTGCAGCTTCGGCGCGATCCCGGAGAGATTGACCTGCGTGACGCGCGAGAGATTGCGCTCGCGGAGGTAGAGAGTCATCAGGTCGACGGGATAGACGAGCAGCTCCGCTTCCTTGACGTTGCGATGCTCGATCTCGACTTCGACGCGTGCACCGGGACGAGCGGTCGTCAGCTCCTCGACCGAGATCATGCGCTCGCGGAAGCCGGCCACCGCTTCGCGCGCGTCGGCGAAGAGCTCCTGCACGCGCTCGTAGTAGCCGGCCGCCTTGCCGAACTCCTGACGGGCATGGTGGATCTGCCCGAGGATGTAGAGCGCGAGGTCGCGGTTCGGCGACGGCGACTTCGTGCCGTCGGCGGCCGCGTACTCGGCATTCGCGATGCGCTCGAGCGCTTTCAGCGACTCGTCGTCGCGGCCGAGGTACCACTCCGCGACCGCACGCGCGTACGCGAACGCGTCGGAGAACCGCGGCTCGCCGAAAGCGACCGCGAACTCGCCGCCGAGCTTCGCCGCGGTCTTGTAGTCGTCGATCGCGAGGTGCGCGGTCACCAGGTTGAGGCCCGCCTCGGGCGCGAGCGGATCGAGCACGTACGCGGCGAGGAAGCGCTGGAGCTCCAACACGCCGCGCACGGTCAACATCCCGCGATCGATGCCCTTCGCGACGAGCTCCGGATCGCGCGACGCGACCGGAGCGAGCTTCAGCAGCTTGTCCGAGAGCGACAACGACGCCACGACGACCGACGCCGCGTCGGGATACTCGCGGCACAGCCGCTGCATCGTCTGGATCGCGTCGTACGGCTCGTTCTGTTCCTCGAGCGTTCCGACGACGCGCAGCTCCTTGCCGAACGTCTCCTCGATCGTCGCTCGGAAGATCGTGAGCGCGCGCTCGTGCTCCTCGATCTCGCGATACGCCGCGCCGACCGCCATGACCTTGTCGAACGGCACGTAGAGGTCCGGGTTCTTCTCCTTCAAGATCTCGAAGTAGCGCACGATGTCGCGCGACGCCTTGCGCTCGATGTTGGCGAACAGCAGCCAGCCGGCGGCTTGCGTGCGCGTCTGCTCGGAGAGCTTCGCCTCCCACTCGTCGAAGAGCTGTTGCAAGCGCACGCGCGCGCCCTCGAGGTCGCCGTCGTCGTACAACGCCTTGCCGAAGTGGAAGAGCTCGTCGGGCGTCGCGCGGTAGGAGTCCTTCGACGTCTCGCCCTTCGCGAGCACCGTCAGCGCCTTCGCTTCGCCGATCGACATCCGCTCGGGCTCGTAGAGGCTGCGCAGGACCGGCGGCGCGACGCGGTACTTGCCCGGCACGACGCCGACCAGCGTGTAGTCGAGACGTACCCAGTTCACGCATTGACCGAGGTGCAGGAAGAGCACGCCGTCGCGCTCCTCGTGATGCAACACGTTGGCGCTGAGACTGCCCTCGAGCAGGCGCGCGCCGGCCGGCAGCGGCAGCTCCAGCACCAAGTAGTGCGCGGTGTCGCGTTTCGAGCTCCAGTCGCCTCGCGCGTTGAAATCGAGCGCCGCGCGCAACATCCCGCCGTAGCCGAGCTCGGCGACCTCGTTCTTCCACTGCTGGTGCTGGCCGTCGATCGCGCCGAAGCCGGTCGGGATCTCGCGACCGCGATGGCGCGGGGCCGCCGCGAGGTAGTCGTGGTACCGCAGCGAGAGCTCCTCGGACCGCTTCTGGTCGAGGTCGCCCGTGAAGCCGCGCAAGACCGCGCTGAAGTGCGGACGTCCGCGGCCTTCCAGCTCGAACGCGATCGAGAGCTTCGCGGGGAGCTCGTCGGGCACGTCCCACGAGAGTGTTTCGCCCGGACGCTCGGTCGAGAAGTCGACGGTCGCCGCTTCGAGCCCCGCGCACGAGATCTTGACGCGCATGCGCTCGTTCGACGGCTGCGTCTTGCCGCGCCACATCGCGATCGCCGCGATCGCGAGCCCGCGCGCGCGACCGTCGTACCACGGACGCGTCGCGAGGAGCTCCTCGATCACCGCGGGCAGTTTCGCCGACGTCGGCTTCGCGCGCTCGAGCGCGACAGCGGCGAGCGCGTTCATCGCGAGCCGCGAACGACTCCACGCGATGTTGCCCTCGGTGGCGAACGCGCAGCGCTTCGGCCCTTCTTGCACGAACGACTTCGTCTCGAGCACGTCGGCGACCTCCGCCGCCATCGGTCCGCGGTTCATCGCGGCGAGCGCGAGCGCCGTGTACGCGAGCGCGGCCGGCGAAAGCGTCGCGCGCTCTCGGTGCAAGCGGTTCAGCGCTCCGAAGTCGCCCTGCTCGTTCTCGGCGAGCGCCCACGAAAGCATCGCCTTGAGCTCGTCGGCCTGCTGCGGGGCTTCGCGGAAGCTCTTCAGCAACGCCGCGCGACCGTTGGTGAGTGCTGCGTCGAACACCGGCACGCCGCGGGCGCGCGCGCGGGCCAACGCGACGAGCGCGAGGCTCGACGTCTCGACGTGCGGCTCCTGCTCGGTGCCGATCCAGCTCCAATGTCCGTCGGTGCGCTGAGCCGCGACCAGCCGCGCGACCAGGCCCTGAGCGCGTTCGAAGAGCCGCGCGTGCTCGGGATTCTCCGCGCGACCGCTCGCTTCGACCAGCGCGAGCGTCTCGCACGCGCCGAGCAGATCCGCCGCGTTCGTCGCGTGGCCGTCGCCCGGCGCACGCAGGAGGAATCCGTCGTTGCCGAGCGCCGCGTTGACGAGCAGCGCGTCGACGTTCGGGCCGAGCGCGATCTCGAGCGACCGTCCGCTCGTCTTGCGCTTCGGATCGAGCTGGAGCTCGATGCTCGCCGAGCCCTCGAGCACGCCGCTCTTCGCCGCGGCGAGGTCGACGCCCCACGGCCGCACGCCGGAGCGCACCGAGGACTTCGCGACCGGCCGATACGGCCGCGCGCTGACCGACTCCGCGCGCGTACCCGCGGCGGCGCTGCCGTCGAGCTCGCCGGTCGCTTCGAGGTCGAGCTGCAGGTCGCCGCCGCCCGCGAGGGGCTCGAGCGCCGGGAACACGACCTCGGTCTCGTTCGCGTCGCCGAGCGTCACGTCGAGCGGATACACCTTGACGTCGTTGCCGCGCGTCGCGCGCAGCACGAGCTTCGCCGTGCCGCGCAGACCGGTCAGGTTGTGCACGCGAGCCGTGCAACGCGGCGCGTCGCCCTCGGTCAGCCACAGCGGAGCCCGCAGCTCGACGAAGAACTCCTCCTTCGACACCAGCGACGCGCGCGTTTGGCCGAACAACTGCCCTTTGTCCGCGCCGACCGCGACGACGCGCCAGCGAGTGCTCCGCTCCGGGATCTTCGCTTTGACCGTCGCCTTGCCGTTCGCGTCGGTGACGACGCTCGGCGACCAATACGCGGTGTCGAACGTCTCCAGCGCGGCCACGTTCGCCGGCACCGTGTCACCGGGGCCGCGATAGACCTTGCCCGTGGCTTGTCCGCCGCGGCCTTTGCCTCTGCCGCCGGCTTGCCGAGCCGCGTACACCGACGGCACGCCGGTCCCGTAGTGACCGCCCGAGCCGATCGTCTTCTCCGCCGCGTCGCTCGGCGGGGGCGCGCCCGGCGCGCCGGCGCGCGGACGGCCGAGCGCGAGCCTCGCGGCGCCTCCGACGAACGCGTCGGCGCTCGCTTCGCCCTCGTAGCCGAGCCCGCGCAAGAGCTCCGCCTGGTTCGCATCCCACGCGCCCTCTTCCTTCGCGCGCGCTTGCTCCGCGAGCACCGCCGCGGCGATCGTGCGCGTCTCGCCGTGGTAACGGAACGTCGCGCTCGACGACGTCGAGAAGTTGCCGCGGCGTTCCTCGGCCGCGTCGAACAGCGCGCGCACGTCTGGGAGCGTGTCACCCCACAGACCGAACACCGCTTCGTCGACGAGCGCGAGCGAGAGCTCGGCGGACACCGGACGACCGAGTTGGTCGAACGTGGCGATTCGGAAGCTCGCGTCCTCGCCCGGCTTGCAGTCGGGCGATTCGGGCTCGACTTCGACGCGCAGCGCGCGGCGCACGGAGAGCTGCACTTCGTCGGTGAAGAGCGCGCCCGGTCGCATCATCGCCACCGCGGCGGTGAAGCTCGGGAAGTGCGCGTGGTCGAGCGCGAGCTCGACCGAGTTCGTGCCCTTCTTCAACGCCAGGATGCGGTGCTCCAGGAACGTGTCCGACTCGATCGTCAGCAACGCGAGCCCGTCGGCTTCGCGATCGACCAGCGTCAGCGTCGCCTTCGCGCCGACCTCGAAGACGTGCGTATCGACGAGCCAGCGCAAGCGCTGCGCGTCCTCGTCACCGGAGATCTCGACCGAGCGCTCGCCGACGACGGGATTGCCGAAGCGGTCGACGCCGGACGCCCGCAGCACGTACGCGCCGCCTCGCGCGAGCGTGATCGCTTGGTGCGCTTCGCCGTTCACGGCATCGGTCGTCAGCGACCACTCGCCGACTTGCGTCTCGGTCGTGCATCCGTCGACGAACTCGTGCTTCACCGCGACGAGCTTCATCGGCCGCGACACCGGCTTGCCGTCGACGCCGGGCGTGCCGACGGTGACGTCGAAGCTCGAACCGGCGAGGTAGACGTCGTTCTTCACGCCGACGTACGCGCGGAACTCGTGCACGGCGACGAAGACGCTGTCCTGCGTGGTCAGGCCTTCCTCGGAGAGCGTCGCGCTGTACGAAAGGCTGGTTTCCGCGGCGAAGTCGCGGGTTTCGAAGCCGAACTCGGCCTTGCCCTGCGCGTCGGTCGAGAGCTCGAGCACGCGACCGTCCGGGAGCATCGCCGCGAGCTTCGCGTTGGCGACCGGCTCGCCCCAATAGAACTTCGCGCGCGCGGTGACGTCGACGCGCTCGCCGCGGAAGTAGATCTCGCGCGGCGTCGAGAGCTCGAGCTCGACCTTCGGGAGCTGGTACTGCTGGACCTGGAACGCACCGAAGAAGCTCGGCCCGTTGGGCGTCGAGCACGCGATGCGCCAATCGCCGACGATGGCGAACTCGTCGAGCACGACGTCGCTCGCGAGCGTGCCGAACTCCGACAACGTGACCTTCTTCTTCGACACGACTCGGCCTTGCGCGTCGCTGACGATCACGTCGTACGCCTTGCCCGCGGTGAAGCCGAAGCGACCGTCCTGGACCTCGCGCAGGATCGCGCGCCAGTGCACGAGCTCGCCCGGCCGATACGCCGGCCGATCGGTGTAGACGACGCCGCGCGGCATCCGCGGCGTCGATGTCGACGGATTGCGCGTCGCGCCGCCGGCGGCCGCGTAGTGGCCCTCGCGCAGCGCGAGCACGGAAGCGCTCGCGCCTTCGAACTCCGACACGTCGACGCGCACGGTGCCGTCCTCGCCGGTGATCGCCTCGCGCACGGTCGGCACGCCGTCTTTGTTGACGCCGGCGACCAGCACGCGCACCGCTTTCGCGGGCTTCTCGCGCACCATGTCCTCGGCGAACACCAGGAGCTCTTTCGCCGCGCTGCGCACGATCACGTCGATGTCGCTCGACACCACCAGCGTCGTCGCGCGCAGCTCGCCCGCCGTCACCGCGATCGCCCACACGCCGGGACCCTTCACCGGCAACTCGAGCTCGAACGCGATCGGCTGGTACTTCGCGTAGCCTTCGACCGAGCGCTCGACGGTCCGGTCGGGCGCGATCAGGTCGAGGTCGAGATCCTCGACGGCGACATGAGAGAGCTGCTTGCGGAAGTACGCTTCGAGATCGAGCGCGAAGACGTCGACCTTCAGCTTCTCCAGGTTGCGAACGTCGACCTTGACCCGCGGCGCGGTCGCGGTGCGCCACGCTTTCTCGCTGGTGATCGTCAACGCGGGCTCGGTCATCCGCACGAGCGCCGTGCGCGCGTCGCCGGCGCTCGTGCCGAAGCTGCACGCCTGGTAGTCCTCGACCGCGCGCTCCAGCTCGCCGAGCTCGCGTTCCTCGAGCTCGCCGATCGAGTACAGCGACTGCGACGCGGGATCGGTGTTCGGGTACTTGGCGACGACGCGACGCCATTGTTCGATCGCGCTGCGGAAGAGCTCGTTGCGCTTGGGGTCGCCCGCCGTGAGCGAGCGCGCCTCGGCGGCGAACGTCGCGCCGATCGCGAACGAGGTCGGAGCGGCGCGCGGATCCAGCGGATAGCGCTCCAGGCACGACGTCCAGACGTTGCGGGCCTCGGCGTACTTGCGGTCGTCGCGCAGCGCGTCGCCGCGCGCGAACTCCGCCGCGAGGATGCCGGCCTGCGCGCGCGACCACTCCGCGCCGGTCGAGAAACGCGCGACGTACTCCGCGAAGGCGGCGATCGCGAGCTCGAAGCGCTTCTGGCGGGTGAGCACCTCGCCCTTGTTGAAGAGCGCGTTGGCGTGCAGCCGCGCGAAACCCTCGCGCGCGACCGGGTCGGTCGGCTCCGCGCGCCGCAGGAACGCGTCGAACGCCTTCAGCGCGTCCTCGTCGAGCCCGGCGCGCGCGTAGCGCAAGCCGATTGACTGCTCGGCCTCGGCGTGCTTCGGATGCGACGGGAACTTGGCCAGGAAGCGCTCGATCGCCGCGACCGCGAGCCGCACCGAGTTCGCATCGTCGCCGTACGTGTCGCCGATCGCGCGGTGCGCGTCGCCGTCGATCCGCGCGAGCTCGCTCTGCAGCGCTTGCGTTTGCCCGGCGAGCCAATCGCCCCACGGCTCGCGCTTCGCGCGCACGCCGTCGATCGCCGCGATCAAGTCCTCCAAGTCGCGGCGCGCGAGGTCGTTCAGACCTAGCGAGCGCTGGCACTCCGCGCGCCGATAGAGCACCTCGAACAGATGCTCGCCGACGGGATTGCTCTTCGCCTTGGTCGGATCGAAGGCGTCGCGGTACTCGTTGGAGACTTGCACGGCCTGCGCGGCGTTCGCGCTCGACTGCAAGCAAACCATCACGCGGTAGAGCGCGCGTTCGCGGATCGCGGCGCCGACGTCGAGCTCCAACGCCTTCCGATACAACACCGCCGCGCGATTCCAATCGAGCGGCGGTGCGTTCGGCGTCGGCTTGGCGGGCGGCGTCGAGAGCGCGTCCGCGGCGTCGAGGTAGATCTTCGCGAGCTCCTCCTGGCGGCTTTCCGAGAGCAAGCGCCGGGCTTCCGCTTCGTAGATCGCCTCGGCGTCCTTCGCGCGACCGAGTTCGCGCAGGAGGTCGGCGCGCGCGAAGCGGGCTTTGTGGCGCCACTCGCTCGGCGGCGACGCTCGTTCGACCGCGTCGAACGCGGCGAACGCGGCGTCGTTCTGCTTGGCGCGCGCGAGCACCGTGCCGCGCAAGTACGTCCACCAATCGGTGAACTGAGGCTGGTCGACCTTCGCTTTGTCGAGCGCGCCGAGCGCGCGATCCCACTCGTGCGCGAGCAGCGCCGCGCGAACGCCATCCGGCACACCCGGCTCGGTCGGTGCGGCCGCGGGCTTCGCCGCGCCCGAGTCCTCGGCGGAATGCGCCGGCGCGAAGCAGGCGAGCGTCGCCAGGGTCACGAGGAAGAAGGCCTGCAGGAGCGAGCTCCCACGCTGCGATTGTTGTGTCATGGAGCGCCTCGGATGGATGCGGGGCTTCGAAACGCCGCGCTCAGTCGCGATCTTGGGTGTAGTCGGGCGAACGCCGGCCGTTGACGCGGCGGAGCGAGTTCAATCGGACTTGCGGCGCGCGTTCGACCCGATCAGGCCGAGATCGCCGAGCACCGCGAGCACCAGGGGTACGAAATAGAGCCCTTCGACGCTCCCGTTGGCGTGGACGATCCACGTGTAGACGAGCAGCGTCAGCGGCAGGAAGACGAACCCCGCGAGCAAGACCAGCGACGAGTCGATGGCCGCCTCGAACCAGTCCGACCAGAAGTAGATCGCCAGGCACACCAAGCGCGGAAAGAACAGCGCGACGCAACCCAGGCAGAAGGGCATGCGCCGAGTGTCCGAGCCGGCGCGCCTTCGATCAAGCCGCGAACGCGTTCCTCAGAGCTTGCGCCCGAGCCAGAGCCCGACGACGACGAGCCCGATCCCGAGCCCGTTCTGCAGCGCCAGGTTCGCGGCGAGCAGCCAGCCCTCGCGCCGGGCGAGCATCACGCTCGAATCGAACGCGAAGGTCGAGAACGTCGTGAACGCGCCCATGAACCCGGTCAGGGCGTACATCCGCAGCGCTTCGGCGCTCTCGACCCGCCTCTCGGCGACCGCCCAGAGCACGCCGAACGCGAAGCAACCGAGCAGATTGACCGCGAGCGTGCCGAGCGGAAACGAGCTCGCGCCGCTGCGCTGGACCCACGTCGACACCCCGAAGCGGGCCAGGGTGCCGACGGCGCCGGCCGCGGCGAGCAACGCGAGTTTCACGAGCACCGAGTCGACTCCGCCCGCAGTCTCGGGCCCTGCAAGCTCGATCGCAAGCCCGGGGTCAGGATCCGTATGCAGGTCCGTCGGGACGATCACGCTAGAATCCCGGGCGTTCGCCGCGCCTAGGCAGGATGCGCGCGAGAGGGAAAACGATGCGCCTACTGATCGTCGACGACGACCCGAAGTTCCGTACTTACATCTCGAGCGGGCTGCAGGAGTCCGGGATCGAAACCGCGACCGCCGCCGACGGCGAAGCCGCGCTCTCGATCCTCAAGAGCGACCCACGGGCGTTCGACTTGATCCTGCTCGACGTGATGATGCCGGCGAAGACCGGTTGGGACCTCCTGATGGAGATCCGGCAGCAAGGCCGCGAGACGCCGGTGATCTTCGTCACCGCGCGCGACTCGGTCGAGGAGCGCGTCAAGGGCCTGCGGCTCGGCGCCGACGACTACGTGATCAAGCCGTTCGCGTTCAACGAGCTCGTCGCGCGCATCGAAGCCGTGATCCGGCGCCGCAAATCGCTCGCGCCGATCGAGATCGCCGATCTCCGCCTCGACCTCGCGAAGCGCCAGGTGCTGCGCTCGGGCAAGCCGATCGATCTCTCCCCGCGCGAATTCGACCTGTTGCTCGCGCTCGCGCGCGCCAACGGCAAGGTCTTGACGCGCGCCGACCTGCTCCGCGACGTGTGGTCGATCGATTTCGATCCGGGCACCAACGTCGTCGACGTCCACATCGGCCGCCTGCGACGCAAGCTCGGACGCGAAGGCAGTCCGCTGATCCACACGGTGCGCGGCGAAGGCTATCGCTTCTCGCTCGAACACGACGGATCGTGACCCAGAAGCGACTGTCGCTCGCCGGCCAACTGACCGTCTTCTTCGCGGTCGGCACGCTGTTGATCTTGATCGTCAACGCGATCTCGACCGCCTACTTCCTGCGCACGTCGATCGAGGACGAGCTCGAGAAGGTGGTGAAGTCCGAGCTTCTCGAGGCGCAGGTGAACTTCTCCGGCGCGTCGAAGGACGAGTTCAAGGAGCTCGTCACCAAGCGCATGGCGGTCCTGCGCGACCTCGACGCCGCGTGGCGCGTCTGGAACACGAACACCGGCGCAGAATGGGATACGTTCGGCCTGGTGAAGCTCGCGGACGCGGCCGCGACCTCGGTCAAGGACCTCGATCACACGCGCTTCACCGACGAGCTGGTGTGGCGCGCCGAGCTCCAGCGCAGCGGGTACACCGTCGCGGTGGTCGTCGACGGCACGCCGCGGTTCTCCCTGCTCGACAAGTACGAGGAGCGCGCGACGCTCCGCGTGATCGTCAGCGGGGTCTTCGCCGTCGTCATGTCGTGGCTGTTCCTGCGGCGGGTCTCCGGCGTTCTGCGTCGGGTCACCGAGGACCTCCGCGCGGAGACGACCGGCGATCCGCGGATCGAGCTCGCTAATCCACCGCGGGAGATCCTCGCGCTCGCCGAAGCGCTGCGCGCGCGCCTCGCACGCGTCCGCGCGGCTTCCGAACAGGCGCAGCTCTTCACCGCGAGCCTCGCCCACGAGCTCCGCTCGCCGATCCAGAACCTGATCGGCGAGACCGAGGTCGCGCTGATCGCCCCGCGCAACGCCGCGACGTACCGTGCGGTGCTCGAGAGCAACCTGCACGAGCTCCGCGAGCTCGGCGACGCCGTCGACAACCTGTTGACGATCTGCGCGTCGCGCGCGTCCGACTCGAAGGTGCTGCGCGAGGAGTTCGATCTCGCCGACGAGGCCGAGATCCGCTTGGCTCGCGAGCGCAGTCGCGCGCGGTTGCTCGACGTCGAGCTCGAGATCCGACGCAACGGCGACACCCGGCTCGTCGGAGACCGCGAGGCGTTGATGCGCGCGCTGCGCAACCTGGCGGGCAATGCAATCGATTTCAGCCCGCCAGGCGCGCGCGTGACGGTGACGCTCGACGGCACGTCCGAACGGATCCATGTCACCGTCGACGACTGCGGCCCGGGAGTGCCCGAGGAGCTCCGCGCGAAGATCTTCGAGCCCTTCTTCACCGGCCCCGCCAAGCGCGGCGGCCGCGTCGGCTACGGACTCGGCCTGGCGATCGCCCGTACCGCGGTCGTCGGCCAAGGCGGCACGATCGAGGTCGTCGACAACACCGGATGCGGCGCGAGCTTCCGCCTCGAGCTCCCGCGCCGGCCGATGCGGCCGATCGGAGCTGCCTGAGGACCTTCGATCCGCGGCGGCTCGCGCCGTAGGATGGGCGCCGCATGCCGATCCTCCCGGCGGAATTCGCGACCACGGTTCGCAGGCGCCTCGACCGGCCGCTCGAGCTCTCGCTCGTCGCGCCCGTTTACGAAGAGGAAGGCAATCTCGAGCGTCTGCACGCGCGCGTGTGCGAGATCTTCGGCGCGAAACAGGACTGGGAGCTCGTCCTGGTCGACGACGGCAGCCGCGACCGTTCGCCCGAGCTCATTCGCGAGCTCTCCCGCCGCGACCCGCGCGTCTTCGGCGTCTTGTTCGCGAGGAACTGCGGGCAGACCGCGGCGACCGCCGCCGGCATCCAGTTCGCGCGCGGTCGACTGATCGCGACCATGGACGCCGACATGCAGAACGATCCCGTCGACCTGCCGACGATGATCGGCAAGCTCGACGCGAACGACGCGGTCGTCGGCTATCGCTTGAAGCGGCGCGACAACTTCGTGCGGCGCGTCAGCTCCAAGCTCGCGAACTCGGTCCGCAATCGCATCTCCGGCGACACGATCCGCGACACCGGCTGCTCGCTGAAGGTCTTCCGCGCCGAAGCGATCCGCGCGATCCCGTTGTTCGAGGGCATGCACCGGTTTCTGCCGACGCTCTTGCGCTACCACGGCTTCAAGGTGATCGAGCATCCGGTCTCCCACCATCCGCGCACCGCCGGCAAGAGCAAGTACGGCGTGCTCAACCGCGCGTGGCGGGCCTTCAAGGACCTGCTCGCGGTCCGCTGGATGCGCACGCGGCTGATCCGCTGGCCGATCGCGGAGGTCACGCGTGCGGAGTGAGCGCGGCGCGCGCTTCGCGTGGGTGCTGCTGGTCGCCCTGATCGCCGCCACGGTCGCGTCGCGGCTGTTCGCGCAAGTGCGCGAGGCCCGCGCCGCCGAGCCCGCGCCCGAGTGGAACGGCGCGATCGACCTCCAGCAGCGCCTGAAGGACGTCGAAATCGAGCGCACGCCCGCCGGCGACTTCGTCACGCTGCGCACGCCGCAGGGAGACGAGCGCGTCAGCGCGGAGGAGTTCCTCGAGCGCATGTGGGCCGCCCAGCAGGCAGTGGCGAGCCACGGCTGGCTCTACCGCGTGCTCAACATCACGACGCCGATCGGAATGGCGTGGGTGCTGCTCGGGTTCGCCGGTCAAGTGCTCTTCACCGGCCGCATGCTGCTGCAATGGTGGGCCAGCGAGAAAGAAAAGCGCTCGATCGTCCCCGAGAGCTTCTGGTGGGCGAGCCTGTTCGGCGGAATGATGCTGCTCGTCTACTTCGTCTGGCGCAAAGACGTCGTCGGCGTGATCGGCCAATCGACGGGCGCGTTCGTCTACGCCCGCAACTTGATCTTGATCCACAAGCATCGTGCTGCCGCCGCGTAGACGCCTCTTTCACAGGAGCACTTCTGTTCCCGAAGCGCTCCAGGAAGCAGTCCGTGACATGCCGACCGACTCGAATCCCAGCCAGTCTCGCGTGAAGCAACTCCGTCCGCCTCTCGCCTTGCTCATGCTTCTGACCGCGCTGGCAGCGATCGGCGCCTGCGCGACACCGAGGTCCAATGCGCGGGTGCTGGAAGGCGAACGGCTGAGCGTGTTGGCAGTTCCGACGCGCGATTCGGCGGGATCGGGCGAAACTGTCGCACCCTCGAGCATCGAATCGGGCTTGCTTGGTCTCGGAAAGCGTCTCGTCGAAGCGCTCCTGTCCGCCGAAGCGAAGCGTTTCGCCGCCATTTCGACGGGTGCAAGCGACGTCAAGTGGAGCGAAGGTCTGCGGGATCGTCCGATCACGATCTTGGCGATCCGGACGGTCGAGGCGAAGCGCATCGATCCACAGAGCCACTCCGCGCTCGATGACCCGCTGCTCGGCCTACCACTGATCACCAGCACGACTCCACCGACTCTTGCCACGGAGATCGCCAAGGTGGCCCCAGACTTCGATGGCGCCGCGTTCCAGCAGTCGTGGAAGTCGCTGAAACTGGGGGACGACCAACGGGTCGTCACGTTCGCAGTCGTGTTCGAGCTGCGCCCGGATCGAACGCAACCTTCTCTCTGGCGCTTGCACTGCCTCGGTTACTACTACGGCGCACTGACGGCGAAGAACTTCCGCGTGACCATCCCGTTCACCGACTACTCGAGAACGGAGAGCTTGGTTTCGATTGCACTCGACGGTCCCGACGGTGTGCCGCTCTATCCACTCGGTCGCTACGCGGTCTCCGCGAAGTTCCCGGTGCGTTGGGACCGCGACATCGCGCTCGAAGCGAGCGCGAACCGCGTCGACGGTTCGTACGAGTTCGAACGGATACCGTCGTCCGAGCAGGCCTGGTCACGAGCTTGGGCGAAGCCTCCGTTCGGGCTGCTCACAGTGCGTGTGGCGGTCTCCGAGGCGAGCTCCATGGCGGACGCGCTCGAACGACTGGGCCGGACGGTGAAGGACGCCGACCTCTGACATGCGACACCGGCGCAACACCACCGCGTGGATCGCGCTCGCGACGATCTCGGGCTCCGCGTGCCGTGCGAGCTCGCCCTCGAGCGACTTGGAGTTCGAGTGCTTCGTCGAGAACGACGCGCGGGTGCTCGGCGGACCGACCGACCGCTACTACACCAACGCGGTCCGTCTCGCGATCACGGGTGATCGCTCGGTGGAAGGCCAAGGCTCGGGAGCGCCGCTCACCTGGCTCGATGCACTGATGATCCCGTCGGCTGCGCGCGCTTCGGCGCGGGCCGACTCATCCGTCGAGCGAAGGTGGGCGTGGTTCCTCGGCCACCATCTCTACACGCCCAGCGACATCCACACGAGGAACCCTCCGTCGGACGACCGACCCTACGCCGGTTGGCTCTACTCGGGGATCGAATCGCGGTGGGTCGCGCTCGGCAACGAATGCGGTGAGCACGATCGCGCCGCAATGGTCAGCGTCAGCCTGGGTCTCGTCGGACCGGACGCACTCGGCGAATCCGTGCAGAATGGGTTCCACGATCTGATCGACGTGCCCCACGCCGAGGGATGGAGTCATCAACTGCACGACGAGCCCACGCTTCAGATCACGAGCCGGTATCAAGAGCGTGTGGCGCGCTCGACCTGCGACGGCTTCACCGGAGACGTAATCTGCGATGGCGCGTGGGCAGCCGGGAACGTCTTCGCCAACGTCTCCCTCGGCAGCACGGCGCGATTCGGCTACGGACTGCAGCGCGACTTCGCGACGCACCAGATCGACCCCTCGGCGAAGCTGCTCGCCGAGTTCGAAGAGCCTCGTTCGCCGTCGGACCGCCTCGACTGGGGCGCGCATGTCTTCATCGGCGCAGAAGGTCGCGCGGTCGCCCACAACATGCTGCTCTCGGGGAACAACTTCCGGTCCAGTGCCGGAGTGGATGCCGAGCTGTTCGTCGGCGACTTGAGAGCGGGTGTGTCGGTGCGCGTCGGGCCGGCGGAGCTCGTGTACATGCAGACGATTCGAAGCGAGGAGTTCGAGGCGCAAGACGGCAGCCAACGCTTCTGGAGCGTCCACGTCACTTGGCGGTTCTCCGAGTAGCCGCCACCCGTTGCGACCTCCTTCGGCGTCGCTACGCTGGCGAGGCATGAAGCTCCGAATCGTCGCCTGTGTCGCGCTCGCCCTGTTCGTCTCCGCGTGCAAGTCGCGTCCCGACTACAGCCGGCCGTTGCCGCCGGGCTCGCCCGCGCTGATCGAGCTGAAGCCCGGCGAGAAGCGGCCCGACTTCGCCACCGAGTTCGCGCGGCGCGACCAGATCCTGCCCGCGGTCGAGCGCTCGATCGCGTGGACGCGCTCGAAACACGCGGCGCAGTTCTTCCCGAAGGAAGGCATCACGCTCGAGCGCGCGATCGCGAGCCTCGAACGCTTCCGCGAAGTCCTTCAACAGTGCGCGAACGAGCAGGAGTTCAAGGCGATCGTCGACGAGGAGTTCACGGTCTACAAGAGCGCCGGTTGGGACGCGAAAGGCGGCGGAGTGCTCTACACCGCCTATTGCACGCCGATCCTCAAGGGCTCGCGCACGCCGGCGCCGGGCTACGGCTATCCGCTCTATGCGTTGCCGCCGGATCTCGTGAAGAACAAGGAAGGTGACATCCTCGGCCGCAAGCTCGACGACGGCTCGCTCGAGCCCTATCCGACGCGCCAGGCGATCGAAGCGAATCACGTGCTCGAAAATCGCAACCTCGAGCTCGCGTGGCTTGCCGATCCGCTCGACGCCTACATCGCGCACGTCAACGGCTCGGCGATCGTCGAGCTGTCGGACGGTAGCGAGCTCAAGCTCGGATACGCGGGCAAGAACGGTCACGACTACACGTCGCTCGGTGGCGAGCTCGTCAAGGACAAGAAGCTCAAGGCGGACGAGGTCTCGCTCCAACGCATCCGCGACTGGGGCAAGCAGAACCCGGTCGAGCTCCAAAAGTACATGGCGCGCAACGCGTCGTACGTCTTCTTCACGCCGATCGATGGCAATCCCCGCGGCTGCCTCAACTTCGAAGTGACGCCCGGACGCTCGATCGCGACCGACAAGGAGCTCTTCCCGCGCGCCGCGTTGTGCTTCATCGCGTCGCACCCCGACCAATCGCAACACATCGGCAGCTTCACGCTCGACCAGGATCGCGGAGGAGCGATCCGCACCGCCGGACGCGCGGACATCTATCTCGGCATCGGTCCCGAAGCCGAGCGCGACGCGGGCAAGACGCGCGTCGAAGGTCAGCTCTACTACTTCTTCCTGAAGCCCTCGGCGCTCGCCCGCCGGCCGCAGCCCTAGGCGCGAGCCGCAAACCCACGCGCGCGTCGTGTCCGAGCCGATCGCCGTCATCGCCGTCTATCGGTTCAAAGCCTCGGTCGCCGAGGACGCGATGCGAGTCTTGCTCGTCGAGCACCGCGCGACGCTCGTCGCCGAAGGCCTGGTCAGCGAGCGCACGCCGTGGGTGCTGCAGAGCCGCGTCGATCCGACCGAGCTCGTCGAGGTCTTCGAGTGGAAGGACGAGGCCGCCGGCCGCGCCGCCGGCTCGAATCCGCGCGTCCTCGCCGTGTGGGGCAAATTCGCGGCACAATGCGAGACCGTCGGGCTCTCGCTCGCCAAGACCGCGGAAGCCGCGGCGCCGTTCGCGCACTTCAAGAGCTGGAGGATGTGAGATGAAACGCTTCGATCGCTTCGCGTCGGGTCTCGCGCTCGTGCTCGCGCTCGCCGCGGGCTGCAAGCAGGTTCCCGCGCAGCACGAGCACGCGTCCGTCGCCGCAGCGAGCACCGCCGAAGCGAGCAATCGCGACCGCCACGGGCCGCCCACGGTCGAGAGCTACGTCGCGTCGCTCGAAAGCGCCGATCGCGTCGCCGATCTCGACGTGCCGGTCGTGTTGGAGAAGCTCGCGCTCGCCGACGGTTCGACCGTCGCCGATCTCGGGTGCGGCCCCGGCGTGTTCTCGCGGGCGTTCGCGCGCGCGCTGCCGCACGGGCTCGTCTACGCCGTCGACGTCGAACCGCGCCAGCTCGATCGCCTGCGCGAGCACCTGATCGCCGACGGCCTGGAAAACGTCGTGCCCGTGCTCGCGTCGTACTCGACTCCGCACTTGCCGCTCGCTTCGTGCGACCTGATCTTCATCGCCGACACGTATCACCACTTCGACGATCGCGTGAGCTACGTGCGCGGCCTGCGTCGGTTCCTCGCGCCGGGCGGCAAGCTCGCGATCCTCGAATACAAGGTGGGGCCGCTGCCGGTCGGGCCACCGCCCGCGCACAAGCTGAAGGCGGGCGAGCTCGAGCGCGAGCTCGTCGACGCGGGCTACGAACGCGAAGCGAAGTTCGACACGCACGCCAACCACGACTTCGAGGTTTGGCGGGTGCGCAAGTGAGCGACCCCGGCTAGGATTTTCCGCTCGCGCCGCGATTTCGCGTGCGCGCACGAGCGCACCGAATGGCCACCTACGAAGTCACGAGCTACTCCGTCCAACCGGTGGAAGGCGACGATCAGATCGCGGTCACGATCATCGCCTCCGACGGCAACAAGTGGGAGTACGGCATCCCGTTCAGCCGTTCGAACGGACGCTACCAGTTCCCGGAGATCGACGTGCTCGAGGTCGACTTCGGCTCCGAGTTCACCACCGAGCTCGTCGAGAAGATCGAAGCGTTGATCGCGTCGCTGACGCGTTAGTCGACGAGCCGCTCGCGAGTCAACGCACGTCGGAACCCGCGCTCGGGTCGCCGGAGCGCGATTCGGGCGGCGGCACGGGCTGCGCTTCGGCGCGAGCGCGCTCCAACGTGTGCTTGATGGCGGCGCGACGCTCGCTGTCCTTCTCGAACGTCTTCAAGGCGGCCGCGGCGATCGTCTCGGCCTCGGAGAGCTCGCCGCGCCGACCGTGGAGCTCGATCAAGCGCAGCAGCGACGGCAGGTGCGCCGGATCGGTCTCCGCCGAACGACGGTAGTGACGCATCGCGAGATCGAGCTCGCTCGCGTCCTCCGCGATCACGCCGAGCAGGTAGTGCGCGCCGGTGTTCTGAGGATCGAGCTCGGTCGCCTGAAGGAGCCACACGCGCGACGACGCCGCGGCGCCGGGGAGCTTGCTGCGCACGTTCGGGTCCTGGTACAGCGAGCCCGCGGCGAGCAGCTCGTGCACCGAGCCCGGCGCGAGCGAAAACGCCTGCGCGTAGCTCTCGAACGCGCACGTGAAGTCGCCGGACGCGGCCGAAGCCTCCGCGAGGACGATGTAGGTCTCGCGGCACGCGCCGGCGAGCTCCAATCGCCGACGGCACGCGGAGCGCGCTCCCTCCTCGAGGCCGAGTTCGAGTCGCACGCGCGCGAGCGCGAGCCACGTCTCCGGTTGCTCCGAGTGGATCTCGAGCGAACGCGCGTACGCCATCTCGGCGGCGCGACGGAAGCCGAGGTCGGCGAGCAAGTCGCCCTGCAACGCCAAGAGCTCGGGATCGTCCGGCCAACGCTCGAGACCCGTGTCGAGCATCGCCTTCGCGTCGTCCGGCTGGCCGATCTTCCACAGCGCGCGCGCGGTCTCGCGACATGCTTCGCGCGATTGGGCGCCGCCTCCGAGGAAGAGCTCGTTCCAACGCCCCGCCGCTTCAGGCCACTGTTGCTTCTTGGTCGCGGTGCGCGCCAACTTGACGTTGTTCTCGCCGGGGACCTTCAGTCGCTGTCGATCCTGGGCGCACGCGCCGAGCAACAGCGCCGTCAGGCACGCCGTGAGCGCCACCATCGATCGTCCGCCTGCCTGCTTCGTTCGCATGCTTCCCCGTTCGGGCCCCTGCCGGGACCGCACCACCGACTCGACAGGATCTATCGACCGCGTGTTCGGCGCAACCCTTGCTTGGAACCGTTTTCGTCGGCTTCAACGTTTGGTTAGGTTCTGAGCCCCTCGTGAGCACGACGCAGGTAGCGATCCAAGCTGTATTCCTCGATGCGGGCGGCACTCTGCTCGCCGAACGGAGCTCGCGCGCGAGCATCTACGCGTCGGTCGCGCGACGGCTCGGACGCCCGGTCGACGAAATCACCATGCACGGAATCCTGCGGCGCGTCGCTACCGAGATGCCGCGCTCGCTCGAAGGTGGTTTCAGGTACTCCGAGGCTTGGTTCGCGCACGTCAACGCGCGGATCTTCGGTCGCGAGCTCGCGCTCGACGACGCGGCGGTCGTCACGGCGTGCGACGTGCTCTTCGCGCACGTCGCCGATCCGCGGAACTTCGTCACGTACGAGGGTGCGCGCGAGCTGATCGCCGCGCTGCGCGAACGCGGCCTCGTCGTCGGAGTCGTTTCGAATTGGAGCGAGCGCCTGGAAGGACTGCTCTCCGGCCTCGGACTGCGCGACGAACTCGACTTCGTGCTGGTCTCGGCGATCGAGCGCTGCGAGAAGCCCGAGCCCGAGCTCTTCCGCCGCGCGCTCACGCTCGCTCGCTGCGCGCCGCACGAAGCGCTGCACGCCGGCAACGACGTCGAGAAGGACGCACGCGGCGCGACCGAGGCCGGCTTGAACGCGGTTCTCGTCGATCACCCCGGCGAAATCGAGCCCGGCCCCTTCCCGTGCGTCCGGAGTCTCGTTGAACTGCGTGCGTGGATCATGGAGAGGCTGCCTTGACCGACCCGAAGGAACTCGAGCGAGAGCTCGCCGGCCTGCGCGGCGCGCTCTCGGCGTTGGAAGTCTCGATCGGAGCGGCGTTCGTCGGCAACGCGCCGTTGGTCGAGGAATTGCTCTGCGCGTTGATCGGCGGCGGCCACGTGCTGCTCGAAGGCGTTCCGGGCGTCGGCAAGACGACGTTGGTCAAGGCACTCGCGGCGTCGCTCGAGCTCTCGTTCGCGCGCATCCAGTTCACGCCCGACCTGATGCCGGCCGACGTGCTCGGCACGCGCATCCTCGAGGAAGACGAACACGGCCGTCGCTCGTTCCGTTTCCAGCGCGGGCCGATCTTCGCCAACGTCGTGCTCGCCGACGAGATCAACCGAGCGACGCCGCGGACGCAATCGGCGTTGCTCGAAGCGATGGCGGAAGAGCAAGTAACGGTGTTTGGCGAGCGCATGGTGCTCGACCGGCCGTTCTTCCTCGTCGCGACGCAGAATCCGATCGAGATGGAGGGCACGTATCCGTTGCCCGACGCGCAGCTCGATCGCTTCGCGTTGCAGTGCCTCGTGCGGATGCCGGACCTCGAAGGCCTCGTCGCCGTGCTCCAACACACGACCGCGCACGCGCAACCGCGGCCGAAGCCGGTGCTCGACAAGGCGCGCGTGTTGCGGCTGGTCGAGCTTGCGCGCTCGGTGCCCGCCTCCTCCGACATCGTCGACTTCGTCGGTCGTCTGGTGCTCGCGACGCATCCGTCGCGCGCCGGCGCGCCCGACGACGTCAAGCGCTGCGTCCGCCACGGCGCGAGTCCGCGCGCCGGCCAAGCGCTGCTATGGACCGCGAAGGCGCGGGCGCTCGTCAAGGGGCGCCTCCACGTCACGATCGAGGACATCGAGCGCCTCGCCGCTCCGTGTCTCCGGCACCGGCTCGTGCTCGGCTACGAAGGTCAAGCCGCGGGCATCGATCCCGACGAGCTGGTGCGCGCGGCGTTCGCCAAGGCGCGCGGTTGACCGACTCGCGCCTCCAACCGCTATCCTGGGACGTTCCATGGACTGTCGCGTCACGCTGGCACAAACGAACCCGACGCTCGGCAACCTCGCCGCGAACTTGCGCGATCACGTCGAGCGCATCCGCGCGGCGACGGCCGCCGGCTCGCAACTGATCGTCTTTCCCGAGCTCTCGCTCACCGGGTACTTCCTGAAGGATCAGACCGTCGACCTCGCGCTTCCGCTCGGTGCGAAGGAGCTCGACGAGCTCGCCACCCTCTCGAAATCGATCTCGATCGTCGTCGGCTTCGTCGAACGCTCCAAGGATGGGCGCATCTACAACTCGGTCGCGTTCTTCGAGGACGGTCGCGTGCTCGCCGTGCATCGCAAGGTGCACCTCGTCACCTACGGCATGTTCGACGAGCAACGCGAGTTCGCCGCCGGCGAGGAGTTTCGCGCGATCGAGTCGAAGCTCGGCCGCTTCGGCGTCTTGATCTGCGAGGACGCGTGGCACGTCTCGTCGGGCTATCAGCACTTCCTGAACAACGTCGACACGCTGCTCGTGCCCTCGAACTCGCCGGGGCGCGGGATCGGCGGCGGCGAGAGCGATTTGCAGAGCCGGCGCACGTGGAACACGTTGCTCGAATCGCACGGTCGCTTCTTCCAGACGTGGGTGGTGTACGCGAACCGCGTCGGTTGGGAGGACGGCGTCGTCTTCTCCGGCGGTACGCGCATCGTCGATCCGTTCGGCGACGTCGCGTGCGCGCTCGACGGCTTCGACGCCGGCACGCTGCAAGGTCGCGTCGAGTCGCGGACGCTCGAGCGCGCGCGGGTGATGACGCCTTTGCGGCGCGATGCGAAGCCGTGGATCCTGGCGGAAGCGCTGAAGCGCGGCCTCGCGAAGGACGGTGGTGCGTGAACGGCCTCGTGATCGATCCGGCGCTCGTCGAGAGCTTGCTCGTCAACTTCCTGCGCGAGGAAGTCGGCCACAACGGATTCACCAAGGCGCTGCTCGGCGTCTCCGGCGGCGTCGATTCGGCGGTCGTCGCCGCGCTCGCGGCCCGCGCGTTCGGACCGTCGAACGTGCTCGGCGTGATGATGCCCTATCGCACCAGCGACCCGGCGAGCGAAGCGCACGCCCGCTTGCTGATCTCCGAGCTCGGCATCGCATCGCGCAAGGTCGACATCTCCGGGATGGCCGACGGCTATCTCGGCGGCGCGAACATCGAACAGCCGATGCGCCGCGGCAACGTGATGGCGCGGTGTCGGATGATCGTGCTGTACGACCTGTCGGTCGAGTGGAGCGGGCTGGTACTCGGCACCAGCAACAAGACCGAGATCCTGCTCGGCTACTCGACGCAATGGGGCGATTCGGCGAGCGCGCTGAATCCGATCGGCGACCTCTACAAGGATCAGATCTATCAGCTCGCGCGCCACCTGAACGTGCCCGTGCCGATCCTCGACAAAGCGCCGTCGGCGGACCTCTTCCCCGGACAGACCGACGAAGGCGAGCTCGGCTTCACCTACGCCGACGCCGATCGCCTGCTCTACCTGATGGTCGACGAGCGCATGCGCGAGAGCGAGCTCGTCGAACGCGGCTTCGCGCCCGAATTCATCCGCAAGCTCGCCGCGCGGATCGCCGCGACGCAGTTCAAGCGCGTACCGCCGATCATCGCGAAGCTCTCGCATCGCACGATCAACCAGGACTTCCGCTACCTGCGCGACTGGGGCAAGTAGCCCGCGCTCACGCCGGAGGCGCGCGACTCGCCAGCCACTCGGCGCGCGTCAGCGACCAACGCTCGTGATCGCGGCGTCGACCGCCGAGCTCGGCGTAGCCGCGCGCGAGCCCTTCGAGTTGGAAGCCCGTGCGTTGCACTAGTCGGCGCGAGGGCTCGTTCTCCGGCACGATCAACGCCTCGACGCGTTGCAGCTCCAGCGAACCGAACGCCTTCGCGAGCGCGATCACGATGGCTCGGCTCATCACGCCGCGATCCGCGTACGCCGCGCCGACCCAATACCCGACCTGTGCGCTCTGCACCGCGCCGCGCTCGACGTGGAAGAACGAGAGCGCGCCGAGCAACTTGCCGTCGTCGCTCGCGCAGATCAGGAACGCGGCTCGACGGTCGCTCTTCGCCGGTGCGAGAAAGCGCGTTGCCCAGCGCTCCGAGAATCGATCGGAGCCATCGGGCTCGGTCGGCTCCCACGGTTCGAGAAAGGCGCGGCTCGCCTGCCGAAGCGCCACGAATTCGCGCAGATCTTCCGGACGGGGTGCGCGCAAAAAAACGCGCGAGGCCGAAGCCTCGCGCACTCGATGCCGCCGTGATGCGGTCTGGGATCCGCGGGCCCGCGTCTTCATGCGCGGACCCAGTCTAGCCGGGGTTCAGGACTGGAGCAGTCGGGACAGTTCGTCGATGTCGCAAGCCTGGAGGGCACCCTTCTCGATCGGGCCCATGCGGCCGAATTTCTCGGCCTCGTCGCGGGAGAACTCACGCTTCGCCTTCACGGCGCCGCGCTGCGCTTCCGCGCGCTCGAGCTCGCTCGGCTTGAGCGCCTCGGGGTTGACCACTTGGCTCAACTCGCCCGCGATGCCTTCGGGCAGCTTGCCGCGCTTCTCGAGCGCCGACTTGGCGCGCAAGCAGACGTCGAGCGTGTCTTGGAGGTTGCGACGAATCTTGTTCAGACGATCGACGTCCGCTCCCGGCGCATCGATCGTGCGCCGCACCTTGGCGGTCGCAACCTCGAGCACGGCGATCAAGCAGTTGAGCTTGCGCAGCAACCGCTCGCGGTACTCCGGGGAGTCCAGGTTGCTCTCGGAGAAAGATTGTCCTTGCGAATCGTACGTCATGTGGTGGTGGTCCTTGTGCGCCCCGAGCGCGCCAGCCCGCGCGCCCTGCGACTTGAGTTCAAAACAAAGCTACCCCGCCTCCGGCGACGTGTCGGATCGCGCCGGGATTCCGGCGTGCCACGGGACGCCGGAACGGAACGCTTTTCAGTCGAAAATGGCGCGGACGGACTCCACGGGGCAGTGGACGGCGATCTGGGAGCTCGTCGACTTCGTCGCGGACTGTTCGAATCGCTCGCTCGGTCCGCTCGAAGTCGCGAGTCGGAAAGTTCTTCCAGATCGCTCGCGCGACCTCGTCGTCACTGGACGGAAGATTCGACCAGGAGCTTCAGCAGCGCCTCGTTGCCGCGCACGGCCGCGAGCACGCGACGACCGGACGCACGACCATCCGCGATCGCCCACGGCCCGACTTCCATGAAGCGCAGAACGTCGGCACCGGGCGCGATGCCTTGTTGGGCCTGCTGAGGCGACGGCATCTCGCCGCCGTCCATGAACATCAACGTCGCCCAGCCGTCGGAGTAGGTGAAGCGCGCCCACGTGCGGTTGTCGATCGGCTCGACGACGCGCTCGCAGTGCAGCAAACGGAAGTTCGCGGGCAGGAGCTTGGGCTTCAGCGGCTCGAACCCGAGCTGTGCTTTCGCTTGGCTCAGGATCAACGGCGTTTCCTGCAACGGGGTGGTGTGCCACACCGCGTTCGTCGTATCGGGAGAGTCGGTGAAGTCGAGGTACTCGACGAGCGAGATCAGCGCCTGCCCGCCGTCGCGCTCCTCGCTCTTGAGGATCACACCGGTCGCGAGGTCGATCCAGATCGTCCACGCGTTGCCGCCGGTTTTGCCGTGGACGGTCCAGCGCGCGCAATTGCGACCGGCAACCTGTTCGACTACACCGGCGTCGATCGCGGTGTAGTTCTTGAGGAAGAGCGCCGCGTCGCGCACCGTCGGATCGCGGTGGCGGAACATCAGGCCTTCGCGGTTGTCCTGCGAGAGCAGGAAGAGCGCTTCCTCGTTCGCGGGGATCACCGGTGTGATCAGGTCCTCCGCGCGCAGCTGGAAACGCCCGGCGCCGTCGGTGATCACTGTCTCTTCGTAGACGATCTGGGCCGGCGCGCCCTGATACGTGTAGTGGGCGTCGAAGCGCCGCCGTCCGCTCCACGACACCGCGCTCGGCGCGTCGACGATCTTCTGAAGCAGCGTCAGATCGACCGAACTCGCCTTCGCGAGAGTCGTCGTGGTCTGCTCCGAGGTGACCTCCACGCGCTCGCACGCGCCGAGGCCAACCGTGGCGAGCAGCAACGCGCCGATCAATCGTCGCATGCTCAGCGCGCTCCTCTACCCGCGGAGACTTCGCTCGCGCCGCCGCTCAATCCGGCGACGAACGATGCGGCGAGCGGGGACAGCTCCTCGACCGAGTCAACACGCACCCATTCGATGCGCGTCCGCGGAGTTTCGCGGGAGTTCGAGACCCACGCGAACGCGGCCGCGGCGACCAGGACGATCGCGGCGCCTCCCGCGAGCAAGCGAGAACGGAACGAGCGCTTCGGCGGCGGTTGCGTCAGCGCGCCATGGACGCGCGCGAAGAGCTCGTCCGGCGCTGCGACGCGCTCCAGCGAACCGACGAAGCGATGCACGCGCGCCTTGGACGGATCGGAGAGTTCCTCTTCGACCAAACGGCGCAGTACGTCCGGCGCCGAGAACGCCACAGGCGCGATCGGAGCGGCGGTGCGAGCGACGGCGTGATCGAGGTGCTCGGGCACCTCGACGCGATCGAGTCGACGCAGCGCGCCGACCGCGCGCTCCTCGCGTTGTCCCGCTTCGAGCGCCGCGACGACCAGGCCATCGAGCGCCGCCGGCGCGGAGATCCGCGCGAGGCCGGCGAGCGCGCGCTCGCCGCGCTGAAGCCGCGACCCGAAGACTCTGCACTCCGCGCATGCCCGAGCGTGGACTTCGAACGCCGGGAGATCGCTTCCGGCGAGCGCAGTGCGGGCGTCGTGGCAAGTGCGGTGCATCGGTGGCCTCGTCTATCCCAGATAGAAGCGGTCGAGGACCGGGGTGAGCTCGCGGTCGAGCGCCTCATGTGCGCGCGCGAGACGCGACTTCACGGTGCCGAGCGAGATGTGCAGCGTCTCGGAAATCTGCTCGTACGAGAGGCTCTCGACGTAGCGCAGTACGGTGATCGCGCGCAGCTTGGGCGACAGCCGGGTGATTGCGCGCTGGATTTCGTTCTCGAGTTCGTGACGCGAAGCGGCCGCTTGCGGTTGCTCGCCGCGTTCGTCGGTCAACTCGAACCGCAGCCCGTCGACCGATAGCTCGCTCTCCTGGATCGCATCCAGCGACGGCATCCGACGAGAGACCTGACGACGTTTGAGGTCGATGCTCGCATTGACTGCGATGCGGTACACCCAGCTCGAGAACTTCGATTCGAAACGGAACTCGCTGAGCTTGCGGAAGATGATTCCGAAGGTCTCCTGAGAGGCGTCGAGCGCATCCGTCGCGTTGCCGCTGATCCGGTAGCAGACGTTGTACACGCGGTCTTTGTACGCGTCGTACAGCTCGCGGAACGGTCCCTCGAGACCGCGTAGGGTCTCGGCTTGGCACGCCGTTACCAGGCGAGCGTCAGGGTCTGACTGGGATCCGACCATCTCGGGGCTTGGACGGGAGGAAGTCGCTTAGGGTTCCGTCCAGTCCAAGTCTCGCCTTCAGCGGACCTTCCGGCCAGCTCGGCCGCGGAACAGTCGCTTTGGGCTAACCCCCGACGAGGACCGCCGGGTCGAGAATCGTGATCGTCGACCCCACCGAGGCGGAGCAGGACGGGTCGCAGTAGGCGTCCCAACCGGACTCGCAAGTGGCGGAAACAACTTCCTCCACCGCGGCTCCACCGCTGTATCCCACGAGCTGCGTCCCCTGGTTGCAGATCTCGCCGGGCGTCCACGTCGCAGGAGGAGACGAACCGCCGATCGGCTTGAACACCGTACCGCCAGAGATCGGTCCGGCGACCTGGATCGACATGCCGGGGGACCCGCCGGGCTGCGTGGTCAGAACGAAGCGCTGACAGATTGCCCCGTTGAGCCGCGAGATGTTGACGGCATCGGCCACATTGACCCCACCGGGACCGGTCAGGATCGAGAACAGCGACGCCGACCCGGTCGTGCGCAGCACGGCGGGCGAGATCGGGCAGTCATACACCGCAACCAATTGCCCCGGAATCGACGCGGGCACAATCGTCAGGTTGGAGACGCTCCCCATCACGACCTTCGGCAGGTACACGGGCAGCCCCTTCGCCACAATGCCTAGCTTCAGCGCCTTCGAGTCGAGGTCGCCATCCGCAAGGTAGATCGCCGCTACGGTGCGCAGCGAAGCGCCCTCGAGCGTGATCCCCATGCCGATGCTCGCCGTCGCCGATCCCGGCGTGTCCCAGGATTTCGAGGGCGAGCTGTGGCGGGCGAACTCCTCGGTGTCGGAAATGCCGTCGGCGTCGCTGTCCACCACGTATGGATCGGTGCCGAGCGCCTGCTCGAGCTTGTTCGAGAGCCCATCTCCGTCTGCATCCGCCGGCATCCCGACGACCGAGGCGTGAACCACGCGCGGCCTCGAGAGGTTCCAGGCGACCGCAGTGCCCACGCCCAAGGCGAGCGCTGCCATGGAGGACCATCGGGCCCATGAAACCCGTTGCGCGCAAGCGCCGAGGTCACTACCGCTCATATTGAACTCTTGGTGGGCGTCGAGGGGTGCAAGCGGGTCGACCCGCCATGCTACGCTTACCCATTGGAAACGGTCAAGGTAACCGACTTCCCCACCGCACTCGGGATTCCTTCCCACAAGCCCGCCCCTCGCGTCTGCTAAACTGCCGCCGCCCGAACGCGCCCGTAGCTCAGCTGGATAGAGCGTCTGCCTCCGAAGCAGAAGGTCGTGGGTTCGAATCCCGCCGGGCGTACCACCTCTAAAGTGGCGCGAAAGTGGCCGTCCCGTGGTCACGAGGGCCGTTTTCGGCCGCGACCGGCAGACGCTCATGCGTTCGAGCCACCCCCTCCAGGAGCCCCGAGAACCGTGGCAGTGGCAAGTTAGCGCCACCAATGTTGCCCGCTCTCGTCCGTTCCCGCGGGCCTTCGGGGCGGAGATCCTGTCGGTTTTTCCGTTCTCGTCCGCGTTCGCGGGATGAGGGATCAGGTCAGGTCCGCGGTTCGAAGATCCGCCTTCGCGCTCGCTCGGGCCTCCGACCGCGCCTACCGTCCCCGCTTCTCGCTCGCACGAGACGACATGCCCAAGACCATCGAACGCACCCGCCGCTCGCCCGAGCAACGCATCGCCGACCTCCAGGCCAAGATCGAGGCGATCAAGACCAAGGCCGAGCGCGCGAAGGCCGTATCCGTCCGGCGAACCTTTCGATTACCCACAAATCGACCGCCGTCGGGCTGGTCCTCGTCGAAAGTACCGCGGTGAATCATCGAATGTGGGCAAGGCGGCGCGGCGGTGAGCCGATAGTTGTCTATTTGGCAATTGCCATAGATGCC
>JACRIN010000032.1 GCA_016220085.1 Planctomycetota bacterium | reverse complement strand
GGCCTGCGACGTTGCTCTCCTCCCAGCTCTCTTGCGAGAGCCTGAGGACTTTCGACGCACCGCTCAGTCGGTCGTGTCTCCACGCTCGACCGGTGCCTGCTACGCGGCTCTCCGGCGATTACCGCGACGGGGCTGACTCCCGCTGGTCCTGCACAGCTTTCAGGACGCGACATGGCGCGCATGGTATCCGCGGACGACCGCGGGAGAAGCTCGCGCACCCCGCACAGCGGCGGTTGTTCCCCGCGTGCGCCACGCCTAGAATCGCGCGCTGTCGACTCCCCCACGGCTCCACCACCCACGGCATCCTCCACATGGGTTGGCCCGAAAAAGCGGTTCTCGCGGTTCTGCCGCACGTCCCCAAGTTCGCGCTGCGGCGCGTCGCTTCGCGTTACATCGCGGGCGAGCGCCTCGAAGAAGCGATCGCGCGGTTGCAGTCGCTCTCCGCGCGCGGCCACGCCGGCATCATCGACATCCTCGGCGAGGACGTCACCGGCGAAGCCCAGGCGAGCGAGGTCATCCGCGAGTACCAGCTCGCCGCCGACGCGGTCGCGAAGGCGAAGCTCGACTGCTACGTGTCGGTCAAACCGACGCACTGCGGACTGCGGACCTCCGACAAGCTCGCGCTCGACCAATACCGTTCGCTCTGCAAGCACTGCAAGGCGCTCGGGCTCTTCGTGCGCGTCGAGATGGAAGACAACACGACCACCGATGCGACGCTGCGCATCTTCGAAGCGCTGCGCGGCGAGTTCGACAACGTCGGGCTCGTGCTGCAGTCGCGCTTGAAGCGCACGCCGGACGACATCGCGAAGCTGAAGCCCGGCCCGCTGCAAGTGCGGATGGTCAAGGGCATCTATCTCGAGCCCGCGACGATCGCGCACACCGAGCCCGACCCGATCCGCGCGGCGTACGTCGCGTGCTGCGACCAACTCTTCGCGCGCGGCGCGAACGTTTCGCTCGCGACCCACGACGAGGGCATGAGCCACGAGCTCGTGAAGCTCATCCTGAAGCACCGCCGTTCGAAGTCGGACTACGAGTTCCAGGTGCTGCTCGGCGTGCAAGAAGCGGTCTGGGACCGCTGGCTCGCCGCCGGCCACCGGGTGCGCGTCTACGTGCCGTTCGGGCCGCAGTGGCAACCCTATTCGCTGCGGCGGATGCGCAAGAACCCCGAACTCGTGCGCCACGTGCTGCGCCAGACGTTCGGCCTCTCCTGAGCCGCGCAGCGCGTCACTTGCCGAGCGCGAGCCGGCGCGCGAGCACTTCCGACAGCACGCCGGTCTTCAGGATCTTGTCCGCGGTCGCCTGGAAGTCGTACGCGACGCGATACCACGTCACTTGGTGCTCCTCGAGCACCGCGTAGCACGCGCGGTTGTCGCCGTCGCGCGGCTGGCCGACCGAGCCGACGTTGAGGAAGCACTTCTTGTCGTCGGGGAGCTCGAGCGTCAATCGCTCGGCGCCGCCGAGCCCGTGGAAGCGCAAGTCCGCGTCGTGCAGGCCCGGATGGTGCGTGTGACCGCCGACCGCGATGCCCTCGAACGACTGGAACACGGCGCGCAGCTTGTCGGGGTTCAGGAAACCGTCGGTCGAGAGCACGTACTCGCGCACCGGATCGCGCGGGCTGCCGTGCACGAAGAGGAAGCGGCCCTCGGTGTGCGAGAGCGGCAGGCTCTTCAACCAGCTCCACCGCGCCTTCTTCTCGCCCGAGCTGTACCACGACGGCTGCATGCGCTCCTTCGTGTAGTCGATCGCGCCGCGCGCGTGCGGATTGAAGTCGGAAGCGTCGCGGAAGAGCGCTTCGTCGTGGTTGCCCATCAAGCAGAGCTCGGCGTGACCGCGCACGAGGTCGACGCAGAACTCGGGCTCGGGCCCATAACCGACGACGTCGCCGAGGCAGTAGATCTTCGCGAGCCCCTGTTCGCGGATGTGCGCGAACACCGCCTCCAACGCCTCGCGATTGGAGTGCAGATCGGAGATGAGCGCGACCTTCATGAGCTCGCCGCGTGGACTCCGAGCTGCTCGAGCGCGCCGGCGATCAGTTTCTCCCGTGCATCCGCGAGCGGACCGGCGAGCGTCGCGCCGGAGGCCTTGGCGTGGCCGCCGCCGCCGAAGCGCCGCGCGAGCTGATTGACGTCGAATTCGGTCTTCGAGCGCGCTGAGAGCTTGGTCGAACCGTCCTTCTGCTCGCGCAGGAAGAGCACGACCTCGACCGCGCGCACCGCGCGCAGGATGTCGAGCACCTCGTCGGTGTCGGCGAGATCTTCCTCGCCCGCGGCGGCGCGCGGCAGGTCGACGACCGCGAGCCGGCCGTCTGCGAAGTACTCGAGGCGCGAGAGAGCGCGGCCGATGCCGCGCGGTTCCGAGCGCGGCGCGCGCTGGTAGATCGAGTCGAAGACGCGCGACGGATCGCAGCCGGCGGCGACGAGTTCGCTCGCGATCCCGAACGTTTCCGCGTCGGTGTTCGAGTACTTGAACCAGCCGGTGTCGGTGACCAGCGCGGTGAAGACGCCGAGCGCCGCGACGCTATCGAGCTCGACGCCGAGAGCGCGCGCGATGCGGTGCACCAACACGCCGGTCGCGGCCGCGCGCGAGTCGACGAACGCGGCTTGCCACCACGGCGTGCCGTGGAAGAGGTGGTGGTCGACGATCACCTTCTTCGACGGATGCGCCGCGAGCGCCTTCTCCAGCGGGCCGGTGCGCGAGAGCTCGCAGAAGTCGAGGAACACCTCGACGTCGTGCGTCGGCAGGTCGCCGCCGCTCCACGTCCGGAAGCGCACTTCGCGCGACAGGTACTCGTAGCGCTCCTCCACCGGATCCGGATTGACGATCCAGACCTCCTTGCCGAGCTTCTCGAGCACGCGCGCGAGCGCCGCCTGCGAACCGAGGCAGTCGCCGTCGGGCTTGACGTGCCCCGAAAGCAAGAAGCGCGAGCCCTGCGAGAGGACCTCCAGGGCGGCCGCTTGGTCGGGCGTGAGGATTTGGGGAACGGCTGCTTTCATCGAGAGTCGGGCCTCGGCGGCGGGCGCCAAGACCATACACGACGCCGGGCGGAGCGCGAGACCCTACCGCGGCGCGCACGGCTCGTGGCGCGCGGCGCGACCCGATTCAAGTGCGCGCGACCGTCACTTCGCGACCCGCGATCCACACCGAGCGCACGCGGGGCCGCGCGTGGACGAGTGCGTGGAAGCTCGGAGCTCCCGCGGACGGCTCGAACGCGACGAAATCGGCTGCGCGACCTGGCGCGAGCTCGCCGACCTCGCCCGCGAGTCCCAACGCCGCCGCCGCGTCGGTGGTCGCCATGCGCCACACGCGGCTCGGTGCGACGTCGGGATGCAGCTCGGCGAAGCGAGCGAGCTCCCCTCGCATGTCGAGCGCGTCGTTGCTCGCGAGCGAGTCCGTCCCGAGCGCGACGCGCACGCCCGCGGCGCGATACGCCCGCCACGGGAAGGGCTCGCGTCCGAACCACGCGTGACAACCGGGGCAATGGACCAACGTCGCGCCGGCGCGCGCGAGCACGCGCGGCTCGCCTGTCGCGGGGTGATTGCCGTGCACGAGCGAGAGCGTCGGGCCGAGCAATCCGGCGTCGGCGAGCAACGCGAGTCCGCTCCGCCGCGGCGACGGACCGAGCAGCGCAGCGAGCGGCCCCGCGCCGCGCCGCAACCACTCGACCTCGGCCTCGGTCTCCGACCAGTGGACGCTCACCGGGACGCGGCGTCGTCGCGCCAGCGTCGCGAGCGCGGCGAAGAGCCGCGGAGAGACCGTGAACGGCGCGTGCGGCGAGAGGCCTTCGCCGCGGCGAGCGCGCCGCGGCAATCGTCGCGCGACCGTCGCGAGCGCGGAAGGCGTGCGCGCCGCGTCGTAGGCATCGAGCGCTTCGCGAAAGAGGACGTGCCGCAGCGGCGTGCGCGCCAACGCGCGCGCCGAGGCGCCGGCGGTGTCGATGTCGCCGACGGTCGTCGTACCCGTGGCGAGCAGCCGCCGCGCGCCGGAGAGGACCGACGCCTCGAGCTCC
This sequence comes from Planctomycetota bacterium, assembly GCA_016220085.1. Classification (GTDB taxonomy): domain Bacteria; phylum Planctomycetota; class UBA1135; order UBA1135; genus JACRIN01. Next base: position 37,917 of record JACRIN010000032.1, on the reverse strand, counting down.
CGCTCGCTCTGTGCGTTGCGCCGCGCGACGACCTCACGCACCCACGCGCCGAACGCGAGCCCGCGCGGCAACACTCCGGCGAGGAACGAGAGCTCGAGATGCGCGTGCGCGTCGACCAACCCGGGGGTCACCCACGCGTCGCCGAGGTCGTGGACGTGCGCGCCGGCGCGCGACGCTCGCAGGGCGGCGGCGCGCGACGCGAGCACGCGTGTGATCCGGCCGCGTTCGACGACGAAACCGCTGTCGCCGAGCCAACGCGCGTCGGGCCCGAGCAGCCGCCGACAAAGAAAAACCTCCGCGCCCATGCCGAGCGCGGAGGTTATCGGGTCGCGCGCTCGCGTGCGAACGCAGCGCGCGGAGCGTCGTTCGGTCTAGTCCGGGATCGCCGTGATGCGGAAGTTCGTCACGCCGAGGATCTTGATGAAGTCGGAGTGCGACGCGTCGAACAGGATCGCGAAGCGCATCATGTCCGGCTGCGGCTGGAAGTCGTTCAGCTGGTAGGGCTGCGTCACCCACGGGGTCAGAGTCGAGGAGATCACGCCGCCCACCGGATCATTGATGTCGACGCCGCACATGTCGGAGATCGGCTTCGACGTGCGCACGCCTTGGAAGCGCACCACCAACGGAGCCGGCGAGCCGCCGACCGGGACGTCGGGGTTCAGGTACGTGCCCCAGAACTCCTCGTACGACTGGCCGCCCGGCAGGATCGAGTTGGGCCCGCGGTACGGCACCGTCTGCACCGAACCTCCGATGTTCAGGATCAGGTCCATGTTCCACGCATACGTCGAGCCCGAGTCGGTCGGGAAGTCGATCTCGAAGTACGTGACGCCGAGCGGACGGAACCAGCACGACTGCGCGCCGGAGAACGAGTCGGGGTACGTGCGTTCGATCGCCCACGTGCCGGAGCTCGCGAACAGCGCCGACGTCGGATCCAACACGTCGAACGGGTTCAGGAACGGCGCGATCTGGTTCATGTCGAGGGTGTTCTTGCCCTCGAGGCGCACCAGGCCGACCGAGCCCCTACCGCCGGTCGAGCCGGTGTTGTCGATCCCGCCCGAGGCGCCGTCGGCGTCGATGCGCGCGCCGCTCAGCGTTCCGAAGCTCAGCGTCGTCGCTTGCAGCAACACCGCGCCGCCGGCGCCGCCGCCGCCCGGTGCCGCGTTGATGCGGTTGATCTGAGCGCCGGACGCGACCGCGGAGCCGCCGCCGCCGCCCGCCGCGTTGATCACGCCGTCGAGCTGGAGCGAATCGCCCGCTTGGAGTTGGAGCGCTCCACCGCCGCCACCGCCGCCCGCGGCGCTGTGGTCGCGGTACACCGAGATCTTGGCGCCCGCCGAGATGCAGTTCGCGCCGCCGCCGGTCGTGTGCGTCTGCGTGAGGCCGAGGCCCGCGCCGCCGCCGCCCGCGCCGCCGCGGAGGTAGCCCTTCTTCGGCGTCAGCTTGCGGACCTTGAGCGGCGTCGAACCCGGAGGCTCGATGCCGAGCACCGAAGCGTTGCCGCCGGCGGTGTCCGCCGGGACGTTCGAGCTGCCCTGGATGCTGAGTCCGTTGAGCGCGATCGGCACGCCCGGGCCGCCGTCGACCGCGTAGCCGCCGCCACCGCCCGGCGCACCGATCTGCTCGGAGTCGCAGACGCTGTTCGTGGCGAAGCCGTTCAGCAGCGCGATGCTGCCGGGGAAGTTCGTCGGCCACTGCACGCCGCCCGGACCCGCCGCGAGCAGGCCCGTGCCTCCGACGCCTTCGCCCGGCGCGCCGACGACCGACGCACCCGGGTTCTTGACCCCGGAGTTCTGGATGTTGATCGAGTCGACGATCGTGCCGCCGGCCGGCAGGTCGTTGGTCGCGAGCAGGCTGCCCGACTGATTGTAGCGGTCGCCGCCGTTGCCGCCGTTGCCGCCACTCGGACCGCCTACGCCGCCGAGTTGGCCGTGGCCGGAGTCGGACGGGTGCGAACCCAGCGACGCGCCGGAGATGTCGATCGTGCCCTGAATGCTGGCATCACCGCGAACGAGCACGCGAGGCGCGTTGTCGCCGACGAAGCGCAGGGTGCCGCCGCTCTGGACCGTCAGCGAAGCGAACTCGAACACGCCATCGTCGACATCGATGTCGATCGGGCTGCCGCCCGGGGTGACGTCGTAGTCGAAGTTGTCGACCAGGTTGCCCGCGGCGAAGGTCTCGAAGTCCGTGCCGCCGCTGAGCGTCGCGCCGCTCAGGGTCCAGACGTTGGTGCCGGTCGCCGGCGTCACGGCGATCGCGATCGCGTTCCCGGCGGTCCCTGCGGTCTTCGCCTCGATGAAGATCTGGTTGCCGTCGACCAGCGAGTACGTGCACTGCGCGACCTCGGGGTCGGCGCTCGCGTTCAGGAAGTTGACGAGCTCGAGCAGCGAGTAGGAGTAGATCTTGTTCTGGAAGTGGTTCTGGATCGCGGTGCCCGGAGGCGTCAGCAACGGAGTGCCCGTCGCGACCCCGGTGACGAACTGGAACGGGCCGATCGCGCTCACGCCGATCTGGATCTGGTCGCCGTCGATCGGAGTCGCCGACGCGGTGATCGTGCCGGTCGCCTTCGTCGCGCTGGTCACCAGGGTGACCGTTTGACCGGCGAGCACCTTGAGGTCGCCGAGGCGCCCCGAGCCGCCGCCGACGCCGGGCTTCAGGCGGCCGGAGGTCGTGACGCCCCAGTCGGCGCCGGTGCGCAGGCCGTCGCGGTTCGCCTGCGAGGTGAACTGCTCGCCGTTCGGGCCGGGCAGCGTCTGAGCGGTGTAGTTGACCGCTTGCGGCGTGAGGATGTACAGCCCGAAGTCGGAGAGCGAGTTGCCCGCGAGGTCGCGGACGCTGTTCGGGATCGTGACGATCACGCGGCGCGGCTGCAGCGGATCGGAGCCCTTCGACGGCAGGCCGATCGACGGCGTGAACGTCACGGTGGTCGTCAGCGTCGCGAGGTCGAGGTCGTAGTCCCAGGTGCCCGCGAGCGCGGCTTGGTCGGTCGGATCGGTGAAGTTGCCGTCCGGGTCGACCATCACGGTGATCAACGGCGAGGTGCCGCCGATGACCAACGTGCCGATGTCCATCAGGTCGTTGAAGACCAGGGTGATCGTGCTGTTGGTCTTGACGTCGGTCGTCGTCAGGGTGCTGACCGGGACGACGACGTTGTTCGCGGTCAGGGTGTCGACGAGCACGTCGACCGAGGGCTTGCCCGGCACCGGATCGGTGACGCCCTGGTCGGTCGTGATCGTGCAGAGCAGGCGGCTCGAGTTGGTCTGGCCGGACACGCTCTGCACCCACGGCGCGGGGTCGCCTTGGGAGCGGCCCGCGACCCGGATCTGGTAGCTGTGGTTCGCCTCCAAGCCGAAGATCGAGTTCCCGCTCGGATCGAACGCCAGCGCGGGGCGGATGATCACCCGGCGCGGGTTGGTCGGATCGGCGACGAACTGGACGTCGGGGAACGCAGCGGTCTGCGTGTCGACGATCTGGATCGTCTTGTCATCGACCGTGCTGAAGTCGACGTCTTCGGAGAACAGGATCGAGAGCTCCTGGTTCTGGAAGGTGTTGATGATGCCGCAGCTCACCTGCGTGCCGCCCAGGCCGTTGGTGCAGCCGAGCGAACACTGCTCGATGTACATCGAGCCGGTGCCACCGCCGCCGCTGTTGCCGCAGGACGCGGACAGGAGGCCGAGGGCGGCGACGAGGGAGCTTTGAACCAACCAGTTCTTGGAGGTCGAGGTCATGGTTTGAATGCGATGGGACTCCACCACGGGGCGCCGAGCGTCGGAGGGCTCCACATGCGGGGTGGGACCCGGCCCTGCCCGGGCTCGGAAACGCGCCTCGTCCGAAGAAGAGGGCGCGCCACTATAAGAACCCGGCGGCGTTCTGTTGCCATTTTCTTTTCCGAGAGGACGCCGAAGGCGAGGGGCCCGAGGCGAGCCACTTCGGAAGCGGCGTCGAGGCGCCGCGAACGGGGTCGGGCGCGGATCTTGCCTTCTCCGGGTCCGACTGCGACGGAAGGCGGAGTACGGGATGCACGGCGCGTGCCGTCGCGGCCTTCGACGGTTACCCTCTTCCGCTCGCCGCCATCACGCCAAGACGACAGGTTCCCCCCCCGATGCAGAGCTCTTTCCCGCACGCTCGACGTGCGCTCGCGCACACCAGCCTGCTGCTGCTCGCCGCCTGTGGCAGCCGCGCCTCCGACGCTCCGCCCGCGCCGGACCCCGCGCCCCTGGTGCGCGAGCTCGAGGAGGCGTTCGCGCCGGTGTCGGACTCGACGACGAGCGACGTCAAGGACCGAGCGCTCACGCTGCGCCGCACGACGCTCGAGCGCCTGCGCGGCGGCTCGCCGGAGCTCGGACGCGCCGCCTGGAAGCGCTTCCAAGAGGTCGAGAAGACCAACGAGGAGCTGCGGGTCGCGCTGCTCGACGTCGCGAGCCACTCGGCGCCCGACGACGTCAAGCGCGAGCTCGCGCGGATGGTCGGGACGTACGGGCCGGAATTCACGCTGCGGCTCCGCACCCACGCGGTGCGCTTCCTCGCCGAGGTCGCGCCGAAGGAGGCGGTCGAACTGCTGACGCCGCTCGTGCGCGAGCCCCAGCGCGCGACGACCTACCCGCCGCAGGAGACGTTGCTCGAATGCTGGATCGACGCGTCGCGCAAAGTCGGGAGCCTCGACGAGCGCCTGCTCGCCGACGTCGCGATCGGGATCCGACAGCCCGCCGACGCACGCTACCGCGCGATCGAGGAGCTCGGTCGCGTCGCGTCGCCGGTGACGCGCGATGCGCTGGAGCTCGTGCTCACCGAATCGGGTTCCGACGGCTACTTGCGGCGCAAAGCGGCGCAAGCGGTGATCGACGGCTTGCCGCGCGCCGAGGCGTGCGCGCTGCTCGAGCGGATCGCGGATCGCGAGGTCGACCAGGTGTTCCTGGTGTTCCTCGCGGACATGCTGCAGAAGAACTGTCCGTGATCACCGACACGCACGCGCACGTCTTCTACGACCAGTTCGACTCCGACCGCGAGGCGATGCTCGAGCGCGCGCGCACTGCCGGCGTCTCGCGCGTCGTCGTCGTCGGCACCGATGCGGCGAGCTCGCGGCGCGCGTTCGAGCTCGCGGCGTCGCACCCCGGCCTCTACCCCACCGCCGGCATCCATCCGCACGACTGCGAGGAGCGCTTCGCGAGCGACCGCGACGCGATCACCGAGCTCGCGCGCGATCCGCGGTGCGTCGCGGTCGGCGAGACCGGGCTCGACTTCTTCCGCTCGCTCTCCGCGCACGACGTGCAGATCGAGTGCTTGCGTTTCCACCTCGCGCTCGCGCGCGAAGTCCGAAAGCCGGTGATCGTGCACTGTCGCGACGCGCACCCGCGGATGCTCGACGTGCTCGAAGAAGCGCGCGGCGTGATCGGAGTGATGCACTGCTGGTCGATGGGCGCCGAGGAGCTCGCGCCGTACCTGGAGCTCGGCTACTACATCTCGTTCTCCGGCGTCGTGACGTACCCGAAGAACGATGCGAACCGCGCCGCGGCGCGCGCGGTGCCGCTCGACCGCGTGCTCGTCGAGACCGACTGCCCCTACCTCGCGCCGAAGTCGCGGCGCGGCAAGCGCAACGAGCCCGCGTTCGTCTGCGAGACCATCGAAACCGTCGCGCGCGAACGCGGCGTCTCGACCGCGGAGCTCGCGCGCGCGACCAGCGACAACGCGACGCGGCTCTTCGGACTCGCCTGAACAAACGCGCGAGGCGCCGCTCTTTCGAGCGACGCCTCGCACAAGAGTGTCCGAACGATCGTCAGATCACTGGACCGCAGTCCAGGTTTGACCGTCGGTCGCAGCGACACCGTTCACGCCGAGCGGAGACGCCATGTCGCCGCCGACCGAGAACACCGCGTCGAACGCCGGGCCGCCGCCGGTGGCCGTGTAGGCCGCCGCGCCGCGGTTCGAGGTCTGCAGCAAGTCGCCTTCTTGGTTGATGAAGAAGCAGCGGTTGCCCGACTGGGTGACGGCTTGCGGCCACGCGTACGCGCACCACAACACTTCGCAGTTGTCCGGGTCGGGGAATGGAGCCGCGGCCTTGCCGCCGGCCGCGTCTTCCGCGACCGAACCCGTCACGCCGGCGACGGTCGCGTCGGGCAGGTAGATCTGGAAGACGTAGCCCGAGCGTACGACCTGGGCGTTCGCGACGTTGCCGAACGCCGTCGAGAGGACGGCCGGGTTCAGCTCGTCGGTACCGGCGGCGCCGGCAGCCGGAGCACCGGCCGCGGTGACGCGGCACGGATCGGCGCCCGACATTTCGCCGAAGAAGCCGTACTCGCCGGCGCCGTCACCATCGGAGTCGATGGCACCCGACGACTGGACTTGGGCTTGCGCCGAGGAGATCGATCGAAGCGTCGAGATCGCGGCCGACTCGTTCGCCGAGAGGCGCGCGGCCATCAGCTTCGGGATAGCCACCGAAGCGATGATCGCGATGATCGCGACCACGATCATGAGCTCGATCAGGGTGAAACCCGCATTGCTACGTTTGTGCATCATCTTGGAAGTTGTCCGTTTCGTCCCGGCACCGGCGCACGCGCGTCGGTGCATTGCCTGTTAGGTCACTTGTCGAACCCGGCAGGCGTGCACCTTGAGATCGCTCGCGATTTGAAGTCGCGCGCGAACGAAAGCCGCTGCCGAACTCTCTCCGCCTTCATCCCGTCGCGGGCGATGCCCGCTCCGTGAGGTCTCGGAGACCCGCGTCTTATCGGGCGCGTCTCCGTGTACTCTTGAGGTCAGTTCCCGCCGAGTTTCCCGACGATGTCCAGGATCGGCAGGAACACACTGAGCACGACGCCGCCGACGATCACGCCCATGAAGCTGATCAGGATCGGCTCGATCAGGCTGGTCAGCGACTTGATCGCCGCCTTGACCTGCGCGTCGTAGAACTCCGCGATCTTCTCGAGCAGCGCTTCGAGCGCGCCCGTGCGCTCGCCGATCGCGATCATGCGGACCACCATCGGCGGGAAGACCTTGCTCTTGCCCAAGGGCTCCGAGAGCAGTTGACCGTTGCGCACGCTTTCCTTCGAGTCGACGACGGCGCGCGTGACCAAGCGGTTGCCCGCGGTCTCGGCGACGATGTCGAGCGTGCCCATGATCGGCACGCCGGAGCGGATCAGCGTCGCGAACGTGCGCGAGAAGCGCGCGAGCGCGACCTTGCGCGCGAGCGGTCCGAACACCGGCGCCTTGAACGCGAGCGTGTCGCCGACCAGGCCGCCGACCTCGGTCTTCATGAAGATCCAGATCGCCGCGCACAAGCCGAAGCCGCCGCCGAAGATCGCGATCCAGTTGTTCTTCATCGCCTCGGAGACGCCGAGGACGAACTTGGTCAGCGCCGGCAGCTCCGCGCCGAGGCCGTCGAACACCTGACGGAACGTCGGCACGACGCCGAGCATCAGGAAGGCCGTGATGCCGAGCACCAACACCAGCGAGATGACCGGGTAGGTCATCGCGGCGCGGATCTCGCGCTTCAGCGTCGCGCTCGACTCGAGGTAGTCCGCGAGACGCGCGAGGATCACGTCCATTTGGCCGGACGCTTCGCCGGCGCGCACCATCGAGATGTACAGCGGCGAGAACGCCCGCGGGCACTGATCCATCGCGCTGGACAAGTCGGAACCCGAGCGCAGCTCGGTCGCGATCTTGACGCACGTCTTCTTCATGCCCGGCGTCTCGGCTTGCTCGCCGAGCACTTCGATCGACTCGAGCAACGCGAGACCGGAGCTCACCATCGTCGAGAGCTGGCGCGTGAAGAGGACGAGTTCCTGCTGCGAGGCCTTGGGCCCGCCCTGGAACATCAATCCGATGCCGCGCTTCGGCTTGCCGTCCGCCGCGGGAGCCGCGGCGCCGCCGACCTGCTCGACCTTGAGCACCACCAAGTTCTGCTTGCGCAGCTCGGCGAGCGCTTGGTTGCGGTCGTCGGCTTGGATGGTGCCCTCGACCGTTTGGCCGCTCGACTTCTTCGCTGCGTACTTGAAGGCGTTCACAGTGCTGGGACTCCTACTTGTCGTCGAGCGTCGTGCGCAGGACCTCTTCGAGCGAGGTCTTGCCGCGAGCCACGTTCAAGAGACCGACGCGCCGCAAGGTCAACATGCCCTCGCGGATCGCGACGTTCTTGATGTCCTGCGCTGATCGGCCTTCGACGACCATCCGCTTGAGCTCCTGATGGAGCGGCAGCGTTTCCAGGATCGCGAAGCGACCCTTGTAGCCCTCCTTGCAGCGCGGACAGCCGTTGGGCGTGGGTCCCCACAGTTGCAGATCCTGGAGCTCGCTCTCGAGGAAGCCGACGGAAAGAAGTTCCTTCTGCGGCAGCTCGATCTTCACGCGGCAGGAGGTGCAGAGCTTGCGCGCGAGGCGCTGAGCGCCGACGCAGAGCAGCGAGCTCGACACCATGAACGGATCGATGCCCATGTCGACGAGGCGCGTGATCGTGGTCGCGGCGTCGTTCGTGTGGAGCGTCGAGAGCACCAAGTGACCGGTGAGCGCCGCCTTGATCGCGATGTCCGCGGTTTCCTGGTCGCGGATTTCGCCGACGAGCACGACGTCCGGGTCCTGACGCAGGATCGAACGCAACGCGCCGGCGAACGTCAGGCCGCGCTTCGGGTTGACCGGCACCTGGTTGATGCCGTCCATGCGGTACTCGACCGGATCCTCGACGGTGACGACGTTGATGTCGGGCGTCGCGACTTCCTTCACGCACGAGTAGAGCGTGGTCGACTTGCCGGAGCCCGTCGGCCCGGTCAGCAGCAACATCCCGTAGGCCGCGTTGATCGCGTACTTGATGTCCTCCTGCGCCTTGGTCTCGTAGCCGAGCGAATCGAGCTTCAAGGCCATGCTCCCCGTGTCGAGGATCCGCATCACGGCCTTCTCTCCGCCGACGACCGGCAGGATCGACAAGCGGAAGTCGATCTTGCGGTTCTCGTAGCGGATCTGGAACTTGCCGTCCTGCGGCGCGAAGCGCTCGGCGATGTCGAGCGACGACATGATCTTGAGGCGCGACACCAACGACGCGAGCATCGAAGTCGGCGGCCTCATCGCTTCGTGCAGGGCGCCGTCGACGCGCAGACGCACGCGCACGGCGGACTCGCCCGGCTCGATGTGGATGTCGCTCGCGCGCTCTTTCAGCGCCTTCAGCAGGATCAGGTTGATCAGCTTGACCGCGGGCGCGTCGTCACCGGAGACATTCGACGCATCGATGACCTCGGTCTGCTCTTCGTGGACCTTCAGCTCGATGTCCGCGGCGCCGACCTGGCCGAGCAAGTCGTCGACCTGCTGCTTGCCCTGGTCGTAGATCGCGTCGGTCGCCTGCTTGATCGCGGCCGGATGCGAGAGCACGGGTCGCACCTGCAGGCGCGACATGCGCTTCAGGTCGTCGAGCAACAGCACGTCGAACGGATCCGCGATCGCGACGGTCAGGATGTGGCCGTTCTTCGCGATCGGGAGCACGCCGTTCTCGGTGCAGATCTCCTGGGTCAGGCACTCGAGCGCCGCGGGGTCGGGCTTCACGCGCGACAGGTCGATCGGCGGGATGCCCGCGGCGGTCGCGAGCGTCTCGAGCAGCTTGGCCTCGGTCAGGACGCCTTGCTGCAAGAGCGTCGCGACCGGCTGCACGCCTTTCTCGCGCGCTGCGGCCCAGTCCTCGTCGGTGACGAGGCCGGCGTCCACCAGGAGACGCCGGATCTTGCCCGAGATGCGGACCATGTCGGTGGTCCGCCGTTCAGGCCGCTCGGATCAGGGTGCGGAGTTCCGACGGATCGCTGAGAGCTCGGTCGGCATCTTCGATGCGGACGCGGCCGGACTTCACGAGATCGGCGAGCGCTTGCGCCATCGTCCGCATGCCGAGGCGACCGCCGGTCTGGATGTGCGAGTACATCTGGTGCGACTTGCCTTCGCGGATGAGCGCGCGGATCGCGGGCGTCGCGATCATCGTCTCCATCGCGAGCGCGCGGCCGCGGCCGCTCGCGAGCGGCATCAGCTGCTGGCTGAACACCGCCTCGAGCGTGAACGAGAGCTGCGTGCGCACCTGCTGCTGCTGGTGCGGCGGGAAGACGTCGACGATGCGGTTGATCGTCTGAACGCAATCCGACGTGTGCAGCGTGGCGAACGTCAGGTGGCCCGTCTCGGCCAGCGTCAACGCGGCCTCGATCGTCTCGTGGTCGCGCAACTCGCCGACGAGGATGACGTCGGGGTCCTGGCGCAGCACGCTGCGCAGCGCGCGCGCGAACGTGTGCGTGTCGCCGCCGACTTCCCGCTGGGTCACCATGCACGAACGGTGCTGGTGCGTGAACTCGATCGGGTCTTCGATCGTGACGATGTGGCCCTGGTGCGAGCTGTTGATGTGGCCGATCATCGACGCGAGCGAAGTCGACTTGCCCGAACCGGTCGCGCCGGTGACGAGCACGAGGCCCGCGCGCAGCGCGCAGACGCGCTCGCAGACCGCTTTCGGCAGCCCGAGCTGCTCGAACGTCGCGATCTTGGTCGGGATCAACCGCATCACGGCCGCCGGCGCGCCCTGCTGGTGGAAGACGTTGGCGCGGAAGCGCCCTTGCCCCTGCAGGCCGAAGGAACAGTCGAGCTCGAGCTCTCGATCGAGCTTCGCGATCTGCTCCGACGTCAAGACGCTCGTCGAGAGACGCCGCGTGTCCTCGGGCGTCAGCGGCGGGCAATCGACCGGGAGCAGCACCCCGTCGACGCGGATCCGCGGCGGGGAGTTGACGCTGAGGTGGAGGTCCGAGCCGCCCTGGCGCACCAGGAGCGACAGGAGTTCTTCCATCGTGATCATCTAAGGGAGTTCCTCGAGGCAGAAGAGAGGTCGTGCATCGACCGCGGGGAACGCGCGACTGAAGCGCGACCGCGTGCCGCCACGGTCGCTCGGGCCGGCCCGTCGCGAGGAGGCGCGGACCACGGTTCGAGGAGGGAAGGACCGACGAAGAGAGCGAGTCGGGCTCGGACCGGGCAGGGGTTTCCAGGGCTATGGGCCTCGCCGCGACCTCGCGGGCTCGCGTTCCGACGAGCCCGCTCCGCGTCCGGCTCGCGGCCGCGACAGCCCGCCGTCGCGGGCTTCGAAGCGCGAATGACCCGCCGCGGGGACCGGGCTGCGTCTCGCTCGCGCGTCGGTGGCGGTCACCCGATTCGGATTCCTCTCGATTCCGTTCAAGGCCGGCTCGCGGTCGCGTCGAAGCGGGTTGGACCGACCCGACCCAAAGCGGTCGATCTGTCCCCTCCACCCTCTCGCGACCCCCATGAACAGACTCTCCATCCACCGACGCGCGCCGAGCCGTCGCGCCCCCCACGTACGCGGCTTTTCGCTCCTCGAGATCGTGATCGCCGTCGCGCTGCTCGCCACGCTCGCGGCCGTCGTCGCCATGCGCTCCGGCGGAGCGATCGACAAGGGCAAGGTCGGCGCCGTGCTCCAGAGCGTCGACTCGCTCAAGACGGCCTGCGTCTCCTATCACGCGGACACCGGATCGTTCGCTTGGGAGTACTCCGGCTATTCGGCGACCGATCGCAAGCTCTCCGGCACGCAGACCGCCGCGGGCTGGGCCGGCCCGTACCTCGAGGCGCCGCTCGCCAGCGGTCAGAACCCCTGGAACGGGACCATTCACGTCTACGCGACTTCCGCGACCGCCGGGCAAGCCGGCTTCGACGTCGACGGAGACGGCGCGGTCGACGTCACGTCGAACTCCAACATGCTCTACCTGAGCAACGTGCCTGCGACCGCCGCGCAATCGATCGACAACGCGCTCGACAAGGGCGCGGCGGGAACCTGGAGCACGTCGGGCCGCGTGACCTACACGGCGTCGGGCGGCGTGCTGCGCATCCTGCTGCACTACTAGATTCGAGGACGAACCACGAGGACGAGGGTTCCGCCTCGGCGGAGCGCGCGTCGTTCATTTGCGGACGCGGGCGCTCGGTTCGAGCGCGCGCCGCAACGACTCGCCGAGCCGCGCGAGCTCGTCCGCGTCGTGCTCGCCGAAGAGGCAGAACTGAAGCCAGCCGCGCTCGCGCAGGTAGTCGCTGCGCCACGACAACCACACACCTTCGCGCGCGAGTCGCAGCGCGACGGACTCCGCGCGCGCGCCGAGCGCGAGTGTCACCACGCCGGGTGAAGCGCGCTCTCGAGCGACCAGCGGCGCGAGGCCGAGTTCCGCGAGCCGTCCGTGGAGCTCCCGCGAGAGCGCGAGCCGCCGCGCAAACGTTTCGCCGGCGACCGCGCGGCGCCACGAGCTCGCGAGCGCGCGCACGAGGTTCGACGAATGCGTGAACGGCACGCCGTCGTGGCCTGCCCACGCGCGCAGGTCGAGGTAGCGCGGCACCGGCCGGGTCGCGGGCCCGAGGTCCGCGCGGTGGAACACCAGCGCGAGCCCTGGATACGACGCGAGGCCCTTGCCGGAGGTGCACGTCGCGAGCTCGACGCCCGAGAGGTCGACCGGCACGACGCCGATCGAGCTCGTCGCGTCGAGCGCGAGCGGGATGCGCGCCGCCGCGGCGATCCGTTTCAGCGCCGCGAGGTCGTGCAGCGCGCCCGTCGAGGTCTCGCAGTGCACCGCCCACAGCGCGTCGGCGCGCGCGGCGCGGCGCGCGAGCTCGTCGAAATCGAGCTCGCGCCCCCACCGCACCGCGTATTCGTCGACCACGAGCCCCGCCCGGTGCGCGTGGTCGACGAGCCGCGCGCCGAACTCGCCGTCGACCGGGATCAGCACCGTGCGCGCGCGCCCGGCGAGCTCCGCGGCGACGACGTCGTTCGCGAGCGTGCCCGAGCCGACCATCAGTTCGACCGCCTCGGCGCCGAGCGCGCGAGCGAACTCGCGACGCAGCTCCGTGAGCTCGGTGAGGAACGCGGCGTCGCGGTGCGAGATCGGCGCGCTCGCGAATGCGCTGCGCGTCGCCGGAGCGATCGGCACGGGACCCGGAAGCAGGTTGAGCGGCTCGCGCTCGCCGAGCGCCGTGGAGAGCGCGGGTGAGACGCGCGTCCAGAACCGTCCGACGTCGAGCTCCATCGGCTGGAAGAACGCGCCCTCCGCGCCGACCAACGGGCCGAACGCGCGGAACCCCATCCGTTCGTACAGCGCGACCTGCCTCGTCGTCCCGGAGATCAACGCCTGATCGAAACCGAGCGCGCGCACGCGCGCGATCAGCGCGGCGAGGAACTCCGGCACGAACGCCGTGCGCCGCATTCGCGGAATCACCGTCCACAGACGAACCTCGCACGGCCGGTGGCGCGGATCGAGATGGCGCTCGAGATCGGGGAGCTTCTGATCGAGCGAGAATGGGCGGGTGCCGCGGATCGCCGCCATGCCGAGCAGCTCGCGCCGCGCCGCGTCGACGCCGATCAGGTACTCGTTCTCCTCGTGGAAGCGGTCGACCAACCGGCGCTCCGCGTTCGCCGCGTGCTGAGGGATCTCGTCGACGAACGCCGCGTAATTGAGTCGGTGCAACGCCTCGAACTCCCACGCTTCGTCGGGGCGCTTGAAGCTCCACGCGCGCGGCGTGCTCACGTGGTGGTTCCTCCGCCGCGGTGCTCGGGCACGAGGTCCTTGCGATGCGCGACGAGCACCAGCCCCGAGAGCAACGCTTGGCCCCACGCCGCCGCGCCCGGACCGCGCCACGCGAACGCGATGCACGGGTACGCCGCGAAGCCGACGAGACCGCCGCGCTTCGTGTCGCCAAGCAGCGCGCTCGCGAGCGCGAGCACGACGAGCGAGAGCCCCGCGACCGCCGGATCGAGCGCGATCAGCGCGCCGCCCGCGAGCGAGGCGCCTTTGCCCCCGCGGAACCCGAGCTGCGGCGGCCAAACGTGTCCGCACGTGGCGCACGCCGCGGCGAGCGCTCCGTGCGCGGGCTCGAGCCCGAGCGCGCGAGCCGAGAGGACGACACCGACGCCCTTCGCGAGATCGACCAGCGCCACCACGACCGCGCCGGCCTTGCCGAGCACCAACGCGGCGTTGCGCGCGCCGAGCGTGCCGCTGCCCTGCGCGCGCAAGTCCGCGCCGGTGCGCCAACGCACGAGGTAGTACGCGGTGACGAGGGCTCCCGCGGCGTAGCTCGCGAGGCACAGAGCGTAGAAGCGGCCGGAAGGCATGGCCGTGAGTCGTCGAGCCTAGCGCAACCGCGCCGAGCGTGGGCGCCGAGTTGGGTAAGGCCTCGCCGGCGCGGGACGATCGCGAGCACGAGCTCGCGCGCCGGAGCTGCTGCGCCGCCCGCGCGCTGCGTCGATTCGGGTTCGATGGAAGGGCTCGCGGCTCCTTCGGCGCTCGGCGGCGACGCCCGTTCGTGCCGTGGGTCCGTGGTCGAGCGAGCCCGCGCGCGATCGAGGCGAAGGCGCGCGGGCGGCTGCTCGAGTAACGGCTCACGCGTGGCGACGCGAGCGTGGCGACGCGAGCCGCGCGCGCAAGCCGCGGCAAGGCGCCGCGGCGCGGCCGATCACTCCTCTTCGTGCTTGTGGCCGAACTGCGCGAGGATCTTCACCTGCTCGTTGACCGGAACCGCCGAGTAGTCGAACAGCGACATCGTGAACGAGCCCTCGCCCGCGGTCTGCGACTTGAGCTCGCGCTGGTAGGTCTGCACCGTCGACAGCGGCGCGTGCGCCTTGATCACGGTGATCCGTCCGTCGGCCTCGTTCCACTGATCGACGACTTGGCCGCGACGGTGGCTCGTCAGGTCGGAGAAGATCGCCCCCGCGGCTTCGGTCGGAACCGAGATCACGAGCTCCATCACCGGCTCGAGCAACACCGGGTGCGCCTTCTTGAACGCGTCCATGAACGCGCGCGCGCCGGCGATCTTGAAGCTCGCTTCGTCGGAGTCGACTTCGTGGTACTTGCCGTCGTACACCTCGAAGTCGAGGTCGACGACTTCGCTGTGCGTCAACACGCCCTTCGCGACCATGTCACGCATCCCCTTCTCGGTCGCCGGGATCAGGTTGCGCGGGATCGAGCCGCCGACGACGGAGTCCGTGAACGTCACGCCGGCGCCCTTCTCGAGCGGGCGCACGCGCACGTAGCACTCGCCGAACTGACCGCGGCCGCCGGACTGCTTCTTGTGCCGGTAGTGACCTTCGGCCGGACGGGTGATCGTCTCCTTGTAGTGGATGCGCGGCAGGTGCGACGTCACCTCGACGCCGTAACGCCGCTTCAGCCGCTGCTCCATCACTTGGAGGTGCAGCTCGCTCATGCCGTGCACGACGAGTTCGTGCGTCAGCGGGTTGAACGAGCTCTTGTACGTCGGATCCTCGGCCGCGAGCTTGTGCAGCGCCTCGCCGATCTTCTGCTCGTCGCCGCGCGCCTTCGGCACCACCGCGAGCGAAACCATCGGCTCGGGTTGCACCGCCATCGGGAACGCGATCAGCGGCGTGCCGACGCGGCTGAAGACCTCTCCGTAATGCACGGCCTCGACTTTCGAGAACGCGACGATCTCGCCGGGCACCGCCTGCTCGATCGTGTCACGCTTCTTGCCGGTCATCCGGAAGAGCCCGCCCATCTTCTCGCCGCGGTCGTTCGACTTCGGACCGACGAGCTGGTCGGCGGCCTTCAGCGTGCCGCGCAGGATACGGACGATGCAGATCTTGCCGACGTGCGGGTCGGACTTGACGTTGAACGCGTAGCCGGCGAGCGGGCCGCTCGGGTCCGGCGGGATCGGCTTGCCCTCGGCATCGTTCGCGATCGAGGTGTCGGGGTGCGGCGCGAAGTCGTGCATGAAGTCGAGCAGCTTGTCGACGCCGAGTCCGGAGATCGGATTGCACGCGAGCACGGGGACGAGCTTGCCCGCGGCGATCGCGCGCGGCATGTGCTCGCGCAGCTCTTCCTCGGAGAGCGTCTCCGTCTCCAGGTAGCGATTCAGCAGCTTCTCGTCGGCGCAGGCGTCCATCACGCGATCCATCAGCGACCGACGCCAGTCGTTCGCGTCGCTCTCGAAGACCGTCGTCACCTTCGAGAAGCCCGGGCCGCTCTTGTCCGGGAAGAGCACGGGTACGCAGACGTCGCCGATCTGCTTCTGGAGGTCTTCGATCACCTCCTCGAAGCTCGCGTTGTCGCCATCGACGTGCGTCACGACGACCGCGCGTCCGCGCTGCCACGACGCGGCGGTCTCGAGCTTCTTGCGCGCGTTGTAGGTGACGCCGCTCGCGCAGCTGATCACGCCGACGACGAGATCGGCCGCGAACATCGCGGCGTTCGCGCTCGAGACGAAGTCGGGATAGCCCGGCGTGTCGAGGAAGGTCCAGAAGAAGCCGTCCTTGACGGCTTGGACCATGCCGCCCTGCAGCGTGTGGCCCTTCTCCTGCTCCTCGGGTTCGATGTCGACGACGCTGGTCTTGTCGGCGACCGAGCCCTTGCGCGCCGACGCGCCGATCAAGAACGCGAGCGCGTCGACGAGGCTCGTCTTGCCCGAGGACGGGTGACCGACGAAGGAGACGTTGCGAATGGCGTCGAGTGCAGTCATCGATTCGAGTTGGGGCTCGGGCCGCGAAGAACGGACGCCGCCCGGTTGGGCGGCGTCCGGCGTGTAGAGGCGCCCATCCTAGCGTCGGAGTCGGGCCGCGCGGGAGGGCGGAAAACCGGGTCGAAGTACGCACTCCCGTGGAAAGAAAGAGGCCCGCCGGAGCGAGCCTCGTTTCGTTTGGTTGCGACTCGGCGGTGCGAGTCGGCCGATGCGACTCGAACGGCTCGCGCGGCGCGAGTCGCGCGGCGCGTCACTGCGCGTGCACGGTGATCTCGACGCGACGGTTCTTCGCCTTGTTCGCCTTGGAGTCGTTGCCGGCGAGCGGGCGGTACTCGCCCCAGCCCGCGACGACGCACTGACCGTCGGCAAGGTTCGCGTCCTCGACGAGGTAGTGCAGCACGGCCATCGATCGAGCGATCGACAGCGCGCGGTTGGATTCGAACTTCGACTTCTGGATCGGATCGGAGTCGGTGTGGCCTTCGATCCAGTACTCGTCGTCGCCGTACTTGTCGCGCAGCGTCTTCGCGACCGCGGCGAGCGCTTGCTTGCCCTTCGACGAGACCTCGGCCTTGCCCGAGTCGAACGTCACGTCCGACGAGATGGTGATCACCATGTTCCCGTCGCGCATGCCGTAGCTAACGCCTTCGCGATCGAGCTCGGGGAAGTCCTGCGCGGTGGTCCGCACCGGTTCCGCGAGCAGCCGAGCGTGTGCCTCGGCGAGTTGGCGATCGAGCGTCGCGTTCTGCGCGTTCAGATCGCGGTTGTTGTTCTTCACTGCGGTGCGCTCTTCGCGCACCGCCCTGATCTCGGCGTCGCGGTCGGCGAGTGCTTGTTGATAGCGCGTATTCGTGCAGCTCGCGAGCGCGAGCGCGATGAGCGCGAGGCTCCAAACGTTGAACTTCATGGCGAGGTGAGTCCCTTCCTCGAGAGACCGAATGCAGGCAATGTCCGTGGATGATGTGCCGCGTTCCGAGGAGACATCCAGCGCAGTTCGCGCGCCCGCGAGCGCCGCGCGGCGAACGCGCAATCACCCCTCAGAACCAGGCGTGCACATCATTCCAAGCCAAGAGCACGATTCCAATGCCCAGCGCGAGATACGGACCGAACGGCAGGTAACGCCCGATGACGCGCGCGGTCTGGAACGAGCGGCCGAACCGACGCGCGGCGTGCCGACGACGGACCCGCGCTCGCGCGATCCACAGCACGCGCACGATGTTTCCGACGCCGACCACCGACGCGACCAACGACGCGACCAGCAGCGCGGCGAGCGTCCCGCCGGGCCCGAGCAAACCGCCGGCGCCGCAGAGCAGCTTCACGTCGCCGAACCCCATCGCTTCGCGGCCGTAGATGCGCTCGCCGATCCAACCGATGCCCCAGAGGATGCCGCCGCCGACCGCCATCCCCGCGAGCGTCGCCGCCAACGCCGGACCCCGCCCGACCGCGGCGCCCTCCGCGAGGTGCCGGGCGAGCGCGGTGTCCGCGTGGATCTCGGGCAGGATCAGCGCGACCAGCGGCGCGATCACCATGCCGCCGATCGAGACCTCGTCGGGGATCTCGAAGCAGTCGAAGTCGACGAACGTCGCGACGATCAGGCCCGAGAGCACCAGGATCTGCACCAAGAGCAGACCCCACTGCTCGGGCGCGAGCCGCCAGGCCGCGAACGCCCAGACTCCGGCGGTCAGGAGCTCGACCAGCGGATAGCGCCACGGGATGCGCCATCCGCACCCGCGACAACGGCCGCGAAGCAGACTCCACGAGATCACCGGGACGTTCTCGTACCAGCGGATCTCGCGCTTGCAGCTCGGGCACTGCGACCGCTTCGGGTTCGAGACCGTCATGTCCTCGCGCGGCAATCGGTAGATCGCCACGTTCAGGAACGAGCCCACGAACAGCCCGAAAATGCCGACGACGAGAGCGCGCGCGAGGTCGGAGAGGTCGTACCAGCCCATCAGCGCTCCGCACCCTCGACGCGGTCCCACGAAAGCGTGACGTCGTCGATCCAGGGCGGATCCCAGCTCGGCCGATCGGCGGTCACGGGCGTGCTCGGACCGACCGCGTCCGCGAAGACGGAGAGCTCGAGCAAGAGGCGCAGACTCTTCGCCTCGGCGAACAGCGCCGGATCGTCGACGCAGACCTCGCCCGAGCCCGCGGCGGCGCCCTCGCCGATGAAGCGCACTCGGATCGACGCCTCTCCGTCCGGGACGATCGCGCGCCGGTTGCCCACGAAGCCGTTGACGATCGCGCCGGAGTGCCAGCGCTGGACGCCGCCTTCGGGCGGGATGGCGGCGGAGAGGACTTGGAACACCAGCTTTTCCCCGGGCTGCAGGGGATTTCGGATCGGTGGATCGAGCGCCCAAGGCAATTCGGTCGCGCCTCGCACCTGGAGCTCATTCCTGCCTCCCTTCGGTGCGCCGTCAGCCGCCGCGGTACCCCAGTGCATCAACACGATGCCCCCACCGAGTTTTTCGAGGTAGAAGCCCGGACCGATCGTCCGCGGGCGCCCGTCGGCGTCGACCGCCTCGAGCTCGCCGGAGATCCGAATGCGCCCGCCGGCGACCAACAGCAACGGCCCGGCGACGCGCACCCGCCCGGAGATCGTCAAATCACCGCCGGCAACCAGCACCGTCCAATTCGAACGCGCCAGGCTCGAATCGCGTGCGGCGGCGAGGTCGAGCTCGCGTTCGGACGCGAGCCACGCGCTCAACGTCGTCGGCTCGCCGAGCGGACCGGGCGCGCCGCCCGCGTCGCGCACCAACGTGCCCGCGATCGTCAGTCGCCGCTGGGAGCGCAGGACCACCAGGCCGGGCGTCGAGCCGAGCGACACGGTCTCGCCGCGGGCGACTTCGATCTGGCGCGCGGCGAGATCGCGGCGCGTCTCCTCGCCCGACAGCGAGACGTTCCCGACGCTGCCGTCGCCGGCGGCCGCCGGGTAACGGACCTCGACCTTGCCGCTGATGCCCGACCAAAGCGCGGTGCCGTCGGCCTGCGGCACTTCGGCGGGCGAACGCAACGCCGTATCGACGAACGACTCCACGTGCGAGCCGACCGAGGCCTGCGCGGAGCCCGCCTGCACGCGCAGGTGCAGGCGTCTCGTGCTGAAGGGCCACACCGGGTGACCGCCGAAGTCGAGCAGCGCGACCGTCGGTTCGATCCAGAGCTCGTATTCCCCGGGTGCGAGCGTGACCACCGGCACGAGGTGGACGATCGTCCTCCCGCGCGAAACGTGATCGAGCGGATCCCGGTTGTCGACCAACACCGCGCGCAGCGGAACGCGATCGCCGCGCTTGACCGCGCCCGCGAGCCGGCGGATCGGGCGCAATACGAAGTCCTCCGCGCGCAGGCTCGACGGATCGATCGGCTCGCCGCCTTCGAGCTCGATCGGGCCTGTCGGCGACACGAGCTTCGGCTCGGCGCTGTTGATCTGGATCGGACGCCCGACCTCGGGGCTCTGGTCCTCGAAGACCGGCCCCGCGCGCGGCGTCGAGACCGAGACCGTCCGGAAACGCCACTCGAGCGAGCGACCGAGCGGCGCGCCGTCCTTCGAACGCAGTCCATCCGGGAACGGGAAGCCGACCAGTCGCACCGTGTACTCGGTGTCCGGCAGATAGCCGCCGTCGTCGAGCGTCCGCGCGAGCACCGGCGCGGGCTCGAAGCGGACCTCGTCACCGTCGACGAAGAGCTGTCCGCGCGGGCTGCGTCCATCGACCGCGGCGATCCGAACCGAGCGGCGATGGACCGACGCGGGATCGAGCTCGGCATCGAAATGGAAGACCAGCGCCTCGTTGAGGTAGACGCCGGTCGGATTCTTGGGGCGGACTTGCGTGAGCCCGAGCACGCGCGCCGAGTCCGCGCGCGTCGAGCATCCCCCCAGGCCGGCCAGTGCGAGCAGCACCCAAACAAAGCCCGCGCGGCGCGCGGCCTCGATCGGCCAGTGCACCACGCGGGCATTCAAGCAAGTCGTCGGAGCGGACTCCAGGCGACTCGCGGCGGTCCGCTGAGAATCAGTAGCGGAACGGGACTCGGATGAAGTCGAGGCTGGGCTTCGGGCTGTTCGCATCGAGGCCCGCGCCGAGCACGTCGATGTCGAACGAAACGTCGAAGCGCAGGAACCGCGCGGTACCGGCGGTCAGGCCGACGAGCGTCGACAGGTCGGTAACCTGACCAAACGTCGCCGGCTCGATCGGATTGCCGAGCGAGTCCGCGGTCGTGACTTCGAACTGCACCAGCACCGTCGCGCTGGTCGGAAGGTCGTCGACCGTGCCGTCCGTGGCGATACGGAAGTACGCAGGGATCAACGCCGCCGTGCGCGGGTTGGTGCCGATGGCGGTTAGGTCCTTGCCCTCGGCGGTCGCTTGGACCGTCAGGGTGAGGAGGCCCGTCCCGCTCGCGTAGCTCGCCGAGCTGACTTCGTAGCGCTCGAGCTGCAGTCCGTCGGTGATCTCGACCAGATAGTGCTTGAGCAGCGACGGATTGCCGGTCAGGCCCGCGTCGATACCGGAGCCATCCATCACGATCTTGAACGGAGTCGTGATGAACGGCGCGGTGAGGCCCGCGGGGTCGACGTTCGACGCCGCGATGATCGGCGTGAGCATGTTGACCGACGTGCCGGTCGTCTGCACGAAGCCGGTCAGCGGGTCGGTGCCCTGGAAGTCGAAGACCTCCGGACGTTCGAGGCCGGGGCCGCCGCCGAACGCGCCGAGTCCGAGCGCGATCCAACTCGAGCGCGCGCGAGAGTGCCGACCGAAGCTCGGCACCATGCGCGCGGTCGGGTTGACGCCCAGCTGCGTGGAAGCGCAGAGCGGCCGCGGCTTGCAGATGACGTCGAGCGTTTTGCCCGCGGGCAGGAGGATGTCCACGCCCGGGGTGAAGTCGTTGACGTGCATCTGGACGATGCCCGGACCGCCATCGCCGCCCGCGCCGTCGACGTGCCCGAGGCACGCGTTCGTGCCGGTGGTCGGGTAGCCGGTCGGGCAGGCATCGGACGAGGGAGCGGACTCGACGACGCCGCCGGCACCCGGCCCGGCGCCACCGACGTCGTTCTTCCCGTTGCCGCCCTCGCCGCCGGTGGCGAGGATCGCGACGGAGGACGAGCCCGTGACCAAGCTCAGGTCGATCTGCTGCGCGGACTCGAGGACCACGTGACCGCCGGAGCCGCCGCCGGAACCACCGCCGACGCGGTCGAAGTAGATGGAGTTCTCGCCACCCCCGCCGCTGCCGCCTCGGCACTCGATTTGGCCGACCGCGCCGAAGATGATGTCGTCGAGGGCGAGCACGTGCAGCGAACCGCCGCCGCCGCCGCCGCCCGAGCCCTTCTCATCGCCCGTGGGATCGAAGGGCGACTCGGGGAACGGCTGACCACTGGTGAAGGACGCGTCGCCGCCCGCTCCGCCGCCAGAACCCGCCCACGGACGTTTGAGCTCGCCGAGCGTCACCGTGTTGGTCGTCAGGTCGAGCTGGTAGCCGAAGAAGTCGTTGGTCGAGTCGTTGTCCGCGAACGGCGCGGGCCCGATCGCGCCGCCCATCGGCGGGCACTGACCAGTGACGCCACTCTTCGGCGGGGTCGGGTCCGCGCAGGCGAGAGCGATCGTCGTGAGACCGAGGAGGTTCGGGAACCCGGGCTCGGCGTCGAGGCCGATGTAGGCCTGCTCGAACCCGAAGAAACCCGGAGGCGCTGCCTGGGACACGCCCAGCGTGCCGCCGCCGCCGCCGCCGCCGCGTCGATACGCGACGCCCTGCTTGGTATCGTTCCAGCCGGTTTCACCGCCGACGCCGCCTCGGTCGGCCTGGTTGAACGCGCCGAACCCGTTGCCGCCCTTGGGCGACGAGGCGCTGGTCAACGGGCTGCCGACGCCACCGCGGCCGCCGCCGCACTGGCCGGCCGCACCGGGCTCGGGGATGTTCGTGGTGTTGAGCGTCACGACGCCTGGGGTGTCCGAACCGGACACGAGCAAGCGTCCGTCGATCTTCACCCAGCCGGTCGCGAGGATCACCGCGGGGTTCGGACCTTGCACCACCAGGGTTCCGCCCGCTTCGATCCACAGGTTGCGGACATCGAGCACTCCGCCGACGGCGACCTGGGTCGAGGTCGCGAGGAAATTCGGGCCACCGGTGAACGTCGTGGACACCGTGTCCCAGATCACCGTCTTGGACGCCGGGATCTTGAGGTCGAAGGTCGCTGACGGACCGCCGGTACCGGTGAAGCCGACGCTAGGTGAAAGTTGACCATCGGACCAGGCGGCGATCGGATCGCCAAAGCCCGCGGTCGCGTCGAACTTCGCTTGCGTCGCGAAGTCCTCGATGATCTCGTCGGCCAGCGGGATCGGTGAAACCTGGGTGCGAGCCTTGGCGAAGTTCAGCTCGTCCTGCGGGCGCGTTTCGCCGACCAAGTCGGAGAACTGAGCCGCGATCACGCCCCGGAGCAGCGCGTCGGGAGGGACGATGCCCTTCGGCTCGATCCGGACGATCGCACCGGACGCCACGCAGTTGCCGACGAGCGTCACGTCGCAGTCGAGCGGCGAGAACGTGTTGTTGGCCGGATCGGACAGATAGTCCCACCGCAGTCGGCTCGACGAGACGTTGGTCGAACTCGGGTCGATCGGCTGGTCGAAGTAGATGACGAGCGCGACGTTGGAACTCGCATCCGAGAGCAGGTTCAACGGCAAGAGGCCGCCGGGCAGGTCCGGGTCGTTCTCGAGCGTCACGTTCTGCGCCGCGTCCTTCTGGAAGTAGACGCGCTTGTTCGTGTCGCCGCCGAGCTCGATGTACGAGTAGTTCGGGTCGAGGTCGTCCGCCGTGGTGGCGGCCGAACGGACGCGCGGCTTCGGGCCGCCGAACACCGGGTCGTAGAAGATCTGGCTGGCGGTCGTCGACGTCGGCGTCGTGAAGAAGATCGCTTGGCTCGACGTGAGCGAATCCCCGCTGGTCGACTGCACCGTCAGGCCGGTGGTCTGCGCGCTCCCGAGCACCTTGAGCTCGTAGTTGACGCCGCCCGGCTTGAAGCCCGCGTCCGAGAGGTCGGCGAGCTTCGGGCAGACCGGCTGGAACACGACGACGTTCTTCAACACCTTCGTCGAATCGGTCGGGTCCGGCTTGTAGGAGAATTCACCCGACGAAGGCGCGCCGAAGACCTCGCGGAGCTGAACGGTGTTGAGGTTGACCGTGTTGAGGTCGACCGGCTTCGAGAAGGTGAACTCGATCGCCCGGTTGATGCGCCAAATCGAGTTGTTGGACACGCTGACCGCGGTCAGCGCGAAGTCCGAACCACCGGATCCGCCGCCACCAGAGCAACCCGTGAGCGCGACGAGGGAGGTCAGTGCGACCAAGCTACGCAGCGACGAGAGAGACTTGCCGTTCGTCATTTGGATGTCGGGGATGTCGAGGGTGCCTGGAGTGTCGGGGACGTCTGGCGTGCCGAGGGGGAGTTCGAGTGAATCAGTTGGAGATCGGGAAGGCCACGGCGGAGAGCTCGGGGTAGAGCCCGGTCGCGGCGTTCGAGAGGAAGCTCACGCGGAACTGGAAGAACTTCGCACCGCTGAGGCTGGTCAGGTTGGGCTTCCACGTGTTGTCGCCGGGAGTCACGAAGCCGACGGTGAAAGCCGAGGCCGCAGTGCCGCCGAGAGCGACGATCTTCGAGTCGCCGTAGAAGTCGATGTTGTCGGCGTTGATGTAGGTGCCCTTCGCACTGCCCCCCGAAGGAGCCGGGGTCAACGTCGTCGCGCCACGGTACGCGAACACCAGCGAGGTTCCGGCGGGCTGCTGCGACGGCGTCGGCTCGACCAGCGGCGTGTAGTAGACCGGCGAGCCGAGCTGGCTGTCGAACCAGATCGAGTGCGAGCGGCTGATCCGCACCACGAAGTCCGCTTGCCCGTAGTAGAAGG
Organism: Planctomycetota bacterium; assembly: GCA_016220085.1. Taxonomy (GTDB): domain Bacteria; phylum Planctomycetota; class UBA1135; order UBA1135; genus JACRIN01. The sequence continues at coordinate 13,597 of JACRIN010000032.1, read as the reverse complement.
AGTTGTCGAGCGCCGGGGTCGTAAGGCCGGTGATCGGATTGACTCCGCCCTGGGCCGTCGGCTCGTTGTCCGGATCGACCTTCTTCGGCTGACCGCTCGCGAGGATGCCACCGGTCGAGAACGCGCGGAAGAACGGGGCCGCCGAGGAGTTCAGCGCGAGCGCGATCTTGAAGCCGTTCAGTCCGATCGACGAGTCGTTCGGGTAGCAGCGGAATTCGAACAGCAGCGGCAGGCCGACCGTCGGAACCTGGTCCTTCCCGTACGGCGAGCCGGCCTTGCCGAGGCCTGTGACCTGGATCAGACGCCCGGTGTCCGCGCCGTAGCCGTTCGGGGCGCCGAGCGTCTGCACGGCCGTATCGCGCCAGGTGTAGTAGGTCGGGTTCAGACCGGCGGGAATCTGGCGGTTCAGCGGCCACGGGTGCATCAGGGTCGCGGTCGACGACACGAAGGTGTCCGCCGGGGTCAAGATGTAGCCGTAGTCCTTCGGGTGCACGACCTTCAGCGGATCGTTTGCCGAGCTGGCGACGTTTTGCGAGAAGGTCGCCACCAGGCCCGACAGCGTCTTGGTCGGCAGCAGGGTCTGGGTGTTGATCTCCTCGTCCGGGAGGTACCGGCTGTGCGTCAGCGACAACTGGAACAGCGGGAACTGGTCGACCGCGACACCGGCGCCGAACGGAGCCCAGTTCAATCCTTCGACGTCGAGGTTCATCGTGCCCTCGTCGACCAGCGAGAAGCCGACGTCGTGGTAGCGCCAGACCCCCATCATCTTGCTGCCGAGATTGGACAGCGGAGTCTGGATCGCCTGGGTGAAGGGGATCATCGCGCCGACGACCGGCTTGGATTGGTCGGCTTGAGCCGAGAAGCGCGTCAGCGGACGCGGACGGATGATGCCGCGCGTCAGGTCGTACAAGTGCTGACCGCGGACTTCCGGCGTGTCGAAGGACGTCGCGAAGCTCGGAATGTCCTCGTCGGGCGAGGAAAACTTCAACACGAAGCCATCCGAGGTTTGCGTCGGCTCGTTCGGGTCGATGGTGAAGGTCACCGCAGGCAACGAGTTGAGCAGCGCGTTGCCCGCGAGGTCGCGGACGCCGGTCGAGCCGCCGACGACATCGAGCTGGAAGATCTCGGCAGTACCTTGAGCGTGACGCAGCGGCAGCGTCGGCTGGAAGGTGTAATCGCGCAGGTCCTGCGACCCGGCCAGGCTGCCGATGACGTTCTTGCGCAGCGCGGAGAGGCCCGCGGTCGTGCGCGTGATCGTGAACGTGTCGAAGGCCTGCATCGTCGCGGGATCCATCGGCTCGCTGAACTTGACCGTCGCGACCATCTGGGTCGCGAGGCCGACGTTCGGGGCGGTCAACGGATCCGGGCTGTACTCGACGAAGCAGTCGGGCAGCACGCCCGCGGTCGGCAGCCAGGTCGTGATGAACTCGCCGCTACCACCGGCCAGGAACGTGGTCAGGTCCGAGCCGGAGTTCAGGTGGAACTGCGCACCCGTGACGACGCCGTTGATCGGCGTGAGGGATAGGGCGGAAGCGGTCGCGCGCTCGCCGCCGAGGTCGAGTACGTCGTCCGGGCGAACCGCTTGCGCGCACACGGTGGTGCCGAACGTGAGGTCGACGAGCAGATCGGACGGGTCGGACGATGCGGGGTCGTCCGTGACGACGACGACGACGCCCTGCTCGCCGATGATCTCCGGCGGGAGGTTGTCGGCGAGGAAGCCGTTGCTCGGGTCGCCGGTGACCACGGTCGAGCCCATCGAGCGCACCGCACGGATGACGTCGAGCGTCGCGACGGTGTTGTCCACCGGACCGTTGCCGGTGAACGACAAACGGTGTCCGGTCAGGTTCTCGAGGACCTCGAACTGCGAGGACGCCGTGTCGGTCTTGGTCGGGATCCGCAGCAGCACGTTGGGCTTGTTCGCATCGACAGCGGCCGGCAGACCGATCGAGTTGACGACGAGCGGCGGGTTGGCGGCAGCCGCCTCGTCCTGCGACACGGTCATGTCGACGATGACTCGGGTCGAATAGAACTTGACCTTGCCGTCGAAGTCGACGCGGTCGCCGTGGTTCGGGTCTCCGATGATGCGGGCCTCGAACGGCTGGTCCGGCGGGTACTCGGTCATCATCCGGATCGTCGTGCCGTCGATCCGCTTCGGGTCGAGCAAATCGTTGAACGTCACGAGCATCGCGGAGTTGCGCGGCAGCGCCGTGAACGGCGGCAATTCGCTCGGATCGAGGCTCTTGCTGAGCACCGATTGGAGGTGCAGCGCTTGGTCGAGCGCCGCCTTGAACTCCGCGGAGCCGTAGAGCTTGTTGATCGTCAGCGTCTGACGCGCAGAGATCGGATCCACGTCGAGCGTGAACGAGCCCTGCGTCAGGATGCTGTCACGGACGACGATGTCGGAGAACACCGTCGCGCCGGTCGAGTCCTTGATGTCGACGAGCCGTCCCCACTCGACCGACACGATCTTGAGCTGAGTCGCGGCGCCGCCTTCATGCGGGTCGACGTAGATCTTGAGGTCGGTGTTCGGATCGCTGTCTGCTTCGATCAACGAGTTGGGCTTGTGGCCCGCGGCTCCGCTGCTCGAGCTACCGCCGCAGCTAGACGCAACCAGGAGCAAGGCCGCGGAAGCGGTCACACCGCACGCCGAGGAAAGTCGGGGAAGGCGGGGATGACGCTCGACCAGAGCGCTGAGGAAAGAAGCGGCCGACGATTTCATGGTCTCTCGTGTTGGATCGAAGGGAGTCGGTGGGATTCGCGGGCGTTCACGCTCAACGGTCGGCGTTCGACGAGCGGCGCTCGTCCGTCGCACCGGCGCGCAGCGCGTGCGCGAGGGTCGACGTGCCTGCCAGGGCCGATCGGTGTGACGCGGAGTGGAGACGCTTGGGGGCTTCGAGGCTGGGTGTGGGATGCCGTTCCGACACGCACCGCGTGGACCTAGACGGGAGCCCCGCCAAGGTTGCGCGCGCGTCCGACGGAGCGAGGATTATTCGTCCCCTCGCGCGGAGGGTCAAGCGAAGTCGTCGCTGCGTCGAAGGGTTCTGCATGGTCGTCGCACCCGGCCAATCGCCCGGTCCGCGGCTTCGATGCCCGTCGGTCCGCATACCGGACGCGAGCGAGTCGCCGAGGCTGCCGAACGGGATCTCGGGCCCCAAAGTGCGCGCGTGCTGGATCAAACCCCATGCCGTCTCCGCCCATGTGGGGACGTCCGCGCGGAGCGTGCACCCGCGAGACGTCGGCGGGCCTTTGCGGGCCACTGGGATGCTTCACTCGATCTGCGAATGCAGCGCTCCCAAACGCGCCCGCGAGCGAAAGCGCTCGACGGCCCTCGCGAGCCGCACGAATCGCGGTTCAAACGCCGGCGGCGCGCGCGGGTTCGGGCTCGACGCCCGGGGGCACAGGCTTCGCCACGGTGGTGAAGCCGAGTGCGTGCGCCTGCGCCTCGTCGCGGAAGAACACGAGGTGATCCGGACGGATCTGGCGCGCCGCCGCGGACTCGCGCTCGTGGTAGACGCCGGTGGTCGAGCAGCCGACCCAGCGCGCCGGCAGTTCCTGCGAGCAGTAGGCGCAGAAGCCACGGACGGGGAAGCGCGACGCGAGCTTGTAGCGCGCCGTCACGTGCCGATTCTCCGTGCGCGAGATGCACGTCGGGTTCGGGCAGGGATTCTCGCCCAGCGCGACCGGATGGTAGCGCACGTCGACTTCGGCGCGCGGCGCGGAGAGCTCCAGGCGTCCGAGCAAGAGCGCGAGGATCGCCATGCGGATCGGCACGCCGCGCGCCGCTTGCTTGAAGTAGATCGAGCGCGGGTCTTCGTCGAGGTCCGACGAGATCTCGTCGCGGCGCGGCAACGGGTGCATCACGACCGCATCGCGTAGCGACTCCCGCGACAGCGTCTGCTTCGAGAGGCTCATCGGCCGCGGCGGCAACGTGTCCGCGGACGTGTAGCGCTCGGTCTGCGGCCGCGTCATGTACACCGCGTCGACGTGCTCGACCGAGATCCCCTTCGCGTCGGTGAAGAGCGAGAGCTGGTGCGGCTTCTGCGGAGTGAGGTACATCGCGTCGCACGAGCGCGCGAGTTCGCCGAGCTTCTCCCCGTCCGCGCGGACGGGCTCGACGCCGAACTCCTCGCGCAAGCGCTGCACGACGTACGGCGGCAGCTCGAACCCGGGCGTCGGCAAGCAGACGATGTTCGCGCCGAAGCGCGCGAGCGCGTAGACGAACGAGTGGATCGTGCGGCTGTAGCGCAAGTCTCCGGCGAGCATCACGTGCAAGCCTTCGATGCGCCCGCGTTCGATCCAGAGGTTGTAGAGGTCGCAGAGCGTCTGCGTCGGGTGCTCGTGGCTGCCGTCGCCGGCGTTGATCACCGGGACGTTCGAGTACTCGGTCGCGAGCTGCGCCGCGCCCTCGCTCGCATGCCGCAGCACGATGATGTCCGCGTAGCTGCCGCTGACGACGCGCACGGTGTCCGCGAGCGACTCCCCCTTCGACGCCGACGAGAGCCGCATGTCGGCCGCGGTCAGCACGCCGCCGCCGAGGCGCAGCATCGACGACTCGAACGAGAGCCGCGTGCGCGTCGAGGCTTCGTAGAAGAGCGAGGCGCTGATCAGCCCGCGAGCGACGTGCGAATGGGCGCGCAAGTCCTGCGCGTAGTCCTTCGCGTGCTGGAACAGCTCGAGGATCTCGGGGAGCGAGAGGTCGTCGATCGAGACGAGGTGGCGGATCCCGGCGTTCATTTCGCGCGTCGGAGGCCACGACACGCGCGGCCGACGACGTCGAAGGCGGCACCCTAGCGAGGGGACCGCCCGACTTCAATGCGCGGCGACGACACGCGGCCAAACCGCGCGACGCGCCTCGGCGCTCCCGGCCGCGAAAACCAGGTCCAGCGCGGCGCGCGTCGGCTCGTCGAACGTGACGGCCATGCCGGGGCTCCAAGGCTCTTCCGGGAGCGAGAAATGCTCGCGGAACGCCGCGTGTACTGCGGCGACCGCGGCCGCGGGCTCGGTGCGCGACGCGAGGCTCCGCCGAGCGCGAGACCGGAGCTCGGGCGCGGCTTGGTCCGCGCGCGACAGGAACGCGGTCGCGCGTGCGCCGAGCTCCGGCGGCGACCGTTCGCCCTCCGGAGAGAGCCACACGATCCAGTCGGCGCGCGCGCAGAGCTCGCGGGCGAGCTCCTGGCCGGCGCGCTCGACCGCGTGCTCCGGCGCGGCGCCGGAGAGCGGCCGCACGCCTGCGACGTCGAAGAGCTCGATCGGATACGCGCCGAAGCGCGCATGTGCCCGCAACACGTCGCGCGTCGTGCCGGGCTCGGCGCTCTCGATCGCGCGGCGTTCGCCCAGCAGCAGGTTGAAGAGCATCGACTTGCCGGCGTTGACAGGCCCGGCCAAGACCACGCGCGTCGGCGCGAGCGCGAAACGCGCCGTGCGCGAGCGATCGACCAGCGCCGCGAGCCGCAGCGGATCGTCGGCGCGCAACTCCAGGTCGACCGCGCGACGCAGCGCGCCCTCCGCTTGGTCGAGCAGGATGCGCGCCGCGGAGTCGGTCGCCGCGCGGGCGAGCATCGAGAACGCGCGCTCTTCGGGTGCTCTCGGAGCGCTCGGCGGCTCGAGCTCCGCCGATGTGCTCAGATCGCTCGAGAGCTCGCGCTCCTCTGATGTTTTCGAATCGCTCGGGAGCCCGCGCTCCTCCGGTGTTCTCGGGTCGCTCGGGAACGCGCGCTCCCCTGGTGTTCTCGGATCGCTCGGAAACTCGCGGTCCCGTGACCTCCGCGGGGCGCTCGGGAGCGCGCCGCCGAGCTCCGAGCAGAGCCTCGCCACGAGCAACGGGTTGCCGTGGAGGTGCAGCTCCACGTCGTCGTCGCGCGCGACGATGCACAGCGCGCGATCGAGGCGCTCGCCTTGCGCGCGCAACGTCACCAGCCTCACGTCCCCGACGGTGAGGTCGTCGCGCGCGCAGAGCTCGCGAACCCGCGCGAGCGCGCCCGGCCCGCGCACGGCGACGATCGAGACCGCGCCGTGGCCGCGCGGCGAGAGCTCGCGCGCCTCGAACGTGCGCTCGGCGCTCATCGCGCCCCGTCGAGCGCGTCGCAGAGCGCCGCGAGCAGCCCGAGGTGCACCAGATCGTCGCAGAGTTCGACGGTGCGGCCCGGGAACGGCTCGGCGCCGAGCAAGGCCAGAGCACCACCTCCGAGCACCACCGGCGCACCGTCGAGGCCCGCGTCGCGCCCGACGGCGTCGACCAAGCCGCGCACCAGTCCGCGCAGGCCGTGGACGACGCCCGCGCCGAGCGCTTCGCGCGTGTCGCGACCGAGCGCGGGCGCGTCGGCTCGCGGTTCGATGCGCGGCAGGCGCGCGGTGCCGGAGTGCAGCGCCTCGGCGAGCAACGTCGGCCCGGGCGCGATCGCGCCGCCGAGGAACGTGCGCGTGCCGTCCGGCGCGACGCGCAGCGCGTCGACGGTCACCGCGGTGCCGACATCGACGACCAGGCACGAGCGTCCGACGAGTTCAGCCGCCGCGCGCGCGGCGAACAGCCGATCGGCGCCGAGCGTCTCCGGGGTGCGATACTCGCTCGCGAGCCCGGCGTCGAGCGGCGTGACGAGACGCGCGCCGAGCACGCGCTCGAGCTCGAGCCCGACTTCCGTTGCCGCGACACTCGAGAGCCCCGCGCGCACGTCCACAGGCGTCCGCGCGAGCCACCCGGCGAGCTCCGCGCCGAGTCCGGCGCGGGTCGGGTGTTCCCACGCGTCGAGTCGCAACGGCCTGGGTCGCGACGGGCCGGATCGCAGCGGCCCGGGCGGCGCCGGCACGGGCCGCAACGGCTCGGATCCCAACGCCACGGCGCTCGTCGCAACGGAGTCGAGCCTCCAGCGCCTCGCCTTGCAGGCCGAGTTGCCGACGTCGATCGTGATCAGTTCGCGCGTGCCGCCCAAGCGCGCCTCGCGCCCCGCTACTTCTTGTTCGGCGGGTAGATCGTGATCGTCCGGGTCTCGCCCTTGTTCTCGACCTCGACCTCCCACTTGTCGTACTCGTCGGAGTGGGCCTTCACGAACTGGATCGCTTCCTGCTCGCTCTTCACCGGATGGCCGTTGATGCTCTTGATCACGTCGCCGGACTTGCCGCCGTGCGACTCGACGACGGAGCCGGGCTTGATGTCGGTGATCTGGATGCCGTCGCGCTGCTTGGTGAGCGGATCGCGGTGCGCGACCGTGCGCACTTCGTCGACCAGGATGCGGTCGAAGTTCTTCTCGATGTATTCGGCGTCTTCGAGGCCGACGCGGAACTTGTCTTCGCCGATGCGCTCGGTCTTCTGCGGCCACTGCCCGTAGGTCGGCGAACGCGGCAGCAGCGAGACCGTCGGCAACAGCGGTTGCCCGCCCTCGCCGACGAACACCAAGCGGCCGTCGAGGTCGAGCTCGCCGGGCAGCAGCACTTCGTGCTCGCGCGCTTCGTCGTCGAACGCGAATTCGACGCCGGCGTCGTCGATCTTGAGGATGCGCACGTGCGACAGCGGCCCGTCGAGCCGGTCGCCGACGCTCTTGCCCGCGATGCCGTTCTTGACCTGGTTCGCGTCGACGCCCGATTGCGTCGTGTACTTGATCACCGCGCGGGTCTCGAGCTCCGAAGTCGGGTCGTAGTAGATCGCCATGATCTTGACCACGTTCTCGAGCCGCGCCTTGGTCTCGGCGGCGACCTTCGGCGTGTCGTCGACCTTCGGCGGCGGGGCGTTCTCCTTCGGTCGGCCGAGCCAAGCCAGGTCGAGCCAGCCCGTCTTCACCAACTGGTAGTCGATCGGCCCCTCGTCCTTCTTCTCCGTGTCGTCGGTGACGCTGGAGAGCTGCTTCTGCATCGCCTCGGTGCTCACCGTCTGCCCGGTGCGGTCCTGGCTCTTCGCGAAGTGGACCATGTAGAGCGAAAGCCCCACGCCGAGGACTCCGGCGGCGGACCACGAGAACAGCTTGGCTTGGGCGGTGTTCATCGGACGAGCGTGAATGCTAGCCCCTCCCCCCGCCGGGGTCCAAGACGCCGGTCCGAGGAAGGACTCGGGTCCGACGACGCGCCGGACGGTCTATTCCTCGCGGGGCGTCGGGTTTGGGTGGCGATTGCTCGTGCCGGAGGTGATCCCGCGCAGCGCGAGCACGAGCTCATCCGGCCGATCGGAGGCACCGAGAGCATCCTTGAGGGCCACGAGCTTCGACTGCACGAGCCGCCGCAGCGACTGGTTGAACGAGATCAGGCCCGGGGAGCCTCCCTGGTCGATCGTCCGCGCGATTTCGCCGGTCTCGCCCTTCTCCAGGAGCTCGCGGATCCGCGGCGTGGTGGTCATCAGCTCGAACGCGGGCACCATGCCCTTGCCCTCGGCGCGCGGGAGCAGCCGCTGGGAGAGCACGGCGGCGAGGTTGTCGCCAAGCCGCGTGCGGATCTGCTTGTGCTGCTCGGACGGGTAGAACGCGAGGATGCGGTCGAGCGTCTGAGCCGCGTTGACCGTGTGCATCGTCGACATCACCAAGTGACCGGTTTCCGCGGCATCGAGCGCCGCGGTGACGGTCTCCTGGTCTCGCATCTCGCCGATCAGGATCACGTCCGGGCTCTGGCGCAGCGCGTGGCGCAGACCCTGGTGGAACGTCGAGCAGTCGATCCCGATCTCGCGCTGGCTGATCACGCAGCGCTTCTCGGTGAAGAGCATCTCGATCGGATCCTCCAGCGTCACGATGTGGCGTTCGGCGCCCGTGTTCATGTACTGGATCATCGCCGCGAGCGTCGTCGACTTGCCCGAGCCCGCGATGCCGGTGACCAGCATCAGGCCGCGCTTGCGCAGGGCCAGACGCTCGAGCTCGGCGGTCGGAAGCTCCAGCGAGTCGAGCGCGGGCGCTTGGTCCGAAACGCGGCGCAGGACGATCGCGGGCTCGCCCATCTGCTTGTACGCGTTCATCCGGAAGCGGCCGAGCCCGTCGAGCTGTAGCGCGGCGTCGACCGAGCCATGCTCGCGCCACGCGGACATCCGATCTCGACCGACGACGCCTTCGAGCACTTCCATCAACGCGCCGGGACCCGGCACGCGGCCCGGCAAGAATCCGATCCGTCCGTCGACGCGCGTCGACGGACGACCGCCGGCGCGCAGGATCAAGTCGCTCGCACCGAGCTTCACCATCACCGCGAGCCACGCCTCGATCTGGTGGCGCGGCGAGATGTTGGTCTGGGCGAGTCGGCGCTCCAACGCGCCGCGATCGAGCTCGTTCATCGGCGACTCGACCGGGGCGTCGAACTGCGCGGGCTCTTGAATCGGCGCGGCGCTCGCGTTCGTTTGCGGCGCGGCGCGCGGCGCAGCAGCCGATTCGGATGTAGCGGACGCGGGTGCGGCGCACGCGGGCGAGGCCGAGGCGGCAGCGACCGACGCGGGAGCGGATGGAGGCGCGCTCACGACCGGCGGCACCGGCGGCAGCGGGGCGTAGGAGTGCGGGGTGGCGGGCCGCGCGGCAAAGGGACGCTGCGGAGGCGGCTTGACGGGCGGCGACGGCGCGGGTGGACGCGCGGGCTCGGCGGTCGGAGCGGCGTGCAGCGGGATCTTGTTCGGCAGCGGCGGCTGGTCCTCGCGCTTCACGCGACCGGAATTGGCGAGGAGGTCCTGCCAGGTCGTCTTGGGCGCCGCCGGACGCGGCTGGGGTGCGTCGCCGTCGGAGGGACGTTGATTGGGGGTCTGCACGAAGTGGCGCGCGGAATCCGGCGCGAGGTTCGAGCATCGACGCCCGCGGAGCACCGGCTTGAGCGTTCCGCGCGCGCCCTCGGAAAGACTTTCGCGCGCCCCGCGGAGCGCGAGACGCGCCGCCGCGGGCGTCGCGATCGGCTCTGCGCGTGGCGCGTTCCGCTCGGCGCGTCGCGCGTCGCGCGTTCAGCTCTGCGCGTGGCGCGCGAGGCTCTGCGCCGCGCGCAACAGCGCGTCGAGGCCTTGGCCGGTCGCCGACGAGAAGCGCAGCACCGGCAGGCCGAGCTCGCGCTCGAGCTTCGCCGCGCACTCCTCGGCTTCCTCGCTCTCGCACTTCGAAGCGGCGACCAGGCGCGGCTTCGCGTGCATCTCGGGCGAACGCTTCGCGAGCTCGGCGTCGACGACGCGGAATGCGTGCATCGGCTCGTCCTCGGCGAGCGGCGAGCAATCGACGAGCTGCAGGAGCACGCGACAACGCTCGACGTGCTTGAGGAAGCGGTGGCCGAGCCCCGCGCCTTCCGATGCGCCCTCGATCAGGCCGGGCAAGTCCGCGATCACGAGCGTGTCGTAGTCGCCGATCGTCGCGATGCCGACCTGCGGCACCAACGTCGTGAACGGATAGTCGGCGATCTTCGGCGTCGCTGCGGTGACCTTCGAGAGGAACGTCGACTTGCCGGCGTTCGGGAGCCCGACCAAGCCGACTTCCGCGAAGAGCTTGAGTTCGAGCCGCACGCGCAGCTTCTCGCCTTCCTCGCCGGCCTGCGCGAAACGCGGGGTCTGGCGCACCGATGTCGCGAAGTGCTGATTGCCCTTGCCGCCGCGTCCGCCCTTCGCGACCACCAGCGTCAGCGCCTCGGTCGCGAGGTCGAAGAGCAGGTTGTGGTGGTCCGCGTCGAAAACCTGCGTGCCGATCGGCACGTCGAGCACCAGATCCTCGCCGGACTTACCCGACTTGTTGCTCGGGCCGCCCGGACGGCCGTTCTCGGCGAGGTAGTGCTTGCGGCGCCCGAGCTTCAGCAGCGAATTCTCTTGCGCGCTCGCGCGCAGGATCACGCTTCCGCCGAGGCCGCCGTCGCCACCGTCGGGCCCGCCCTTGGGCATCGACTTCTCACGGCGGAACGAGACCAGTCCATCACCGCCCCGCCCCGCGCGGACGTCGATGCGAATCTCGTCGCGGAACAACGCTCAGGCCTTGGCGCTCAGGTCTCTGCTGGAGCTCGCGCGGACCTGCGCGAGCCCGGGCGAAGGGACTTAGTTCGAGGCGGGAACGACGGTGATCCGCCGGCGCGACTGGAACTCGACCACGCCGTCGGTCAACGCGAACAGCGTGAAGTCGCTTCCGCGGCCGACGTTGCGACCCGCGTGGAAGACCGTGCCGCACTGGCGGACGAGGATCTCGCCCGCGCGGACCGTTTGGCCGCCGTAGCGCTTGACGCCACGGAACTGCGGATTGGAGTCGCGGCCGTTCCGAGTGGAACCCGCACCTTTTTTGTGTGCCATGTCTGTGGGCGCCTAGCCGACGATCTCGGCGATCTTGACCTGGGTGTAGCGCTCGCGGTGGCCGCGCTTGCGGCGCACGTTCTTGCGGCGCTTGAATCGGAAGGCGATCACCTTCTCGCCCTTCTCTTCGCCGAGGACTTCTCCGGTGACGGAGGCGCCCGAGACGAAGGGCTTGCCGAGTTTGATGGAGCCCTCGTGGCTGACGAGGAGGACCTGGTCGAAGGTCACCTTGTCACCGACCTTCTTGTCGGCCTGGAGATCGCACAGGATCACATCGCCCGAGCGGACGGAGTGCTGGCGGCTGCGGTCGCTGATGACGGCGTACACGGCTTGATCGGGTGGGTCGGGGACGTTCGCCTCGCGAGGCGCGAGGCACAGGTTCGGGGACAAAGGGCGAAGAGTCTAGCGGCCGGAGCGCGGCCCCGGGAAGGGTGCACCGCCCAAACGCTCGCGCACCGCTCTCGTTGAATGGAACTCTTGTCGGGACAAGGCCTTGCGCTATCGCTTGCGGCGTCCGCCGGGCCGGACTTCGCGGCCGTCGGCGCGCAGGTAGCGCAGAACGCTGTCCTCGAGCTGGTCGGGAACGGCGCACAACGCGATTTCGCGCGCATGCTGCGTCTCGAGTTGCTTGAGCTTGTCGTTCGCGAGTCGCTTCAGGTGCTCCACCACCTCGGGCTGCGTGCGCACCTCGACTTTGGTGAAGCCCTTGAGCGCGAGCGCCGCGCCGAGCCGGCGCAGGATCGCTTGGGCGCGCGATTCGGCGGTGCGCAAGCGACCGGAGCCGCGGCAACGCGGGCAGTTGGCGAAGATCATCTTCACCAAGCCCGGGCCGAGGCGCTGGCGGGTGAGCTCGAGCAAGCCGAACTGCGAGATGCGTCCATGCTTCGAGCGCGCGCGATCGGTCTCCATCGCGTCGCGGAACGCGTGTTCGACCTGGCGGCGGCTCGAAGCGCGCTGCATGTCGATGAAGTCGATCACGATGATGCCGCCGAGGTCGCGCAGTCGGATCTGACGCGCGATCTCGGGCACCGCGTCGAGGTTCGTCTTGAGCGCGATGTCCTCGAAGTCGAAGCCGTCGCTGCGCGTCTTGCCGGAGTTGACGTCGATCGCGACCAACGCTTCCGCTTGGTCGAACACGATCGAGCCGCCGGACGGCAAGTCGATGCGGCGCGCGAACAGACGCTCGAACTCCTGCTCGATGTTATGCGCGTGGAAGAGCGGCTTGGAGCCCTCGTGGAGCTTCAGCCGCTCGACGTTCTCCGGCATCAACTTCTCGGTGAACTCGCGGACGCGCTCGTGGACCTTTGCGTCGTCGACGATCACCGCCTCGGTCGCGGGAGTGAACAAGTCGCGAATCGTCCGGATCGCGACGTCCGACTCCTCGTACAGCGGCGCCGGCCCGCGGCCGAGCATCAAGCGCTTGCCGAACGTCTCCCACAGGAGCATCAGGTAGTCGAGGTCGCGCTTCAGGTCCGACTTGGTCGCGTTGGTGCCCGCCGTGCGCACGATCACGCCCATGCCGGGCGGGATTTCCATCTGCGCGAGGATGCGCTTCAGGCGCCGACGTTCGCGCTCGTCCTCGATCTTGCGGCTGACGCCGGTGCGCGACATCGAAGGCATCAGCACCAGGTAGCGACCGGGAATCGAGATGTACGTCGTCAGCGTCGGGCCCTTGTCGCCGATCGCGTCCTTGGTGACCTGCACGACGACCGTGTCGCCCTTCTTGAGCAGGTCGGTGATCGGCAGCCGCGGCCGGGCGCGCATGCGCTTGTGCCCGCCACCACCGCGGCGCGACTCGCGCGCGGGCTTCGGGGCGCGGACGGCGGCGGGCGCTTCGACCGGCGCTTCGCCTGCGTCGTCCGTCGCGTCGTCGTGCTCGTGACCGTGCTCATGTCCGTGATCGTGGTCGTGCGCGGGATCGTCGGCGGCGTGCTCGCCGTGCGGGTGGTCCGCCGCGTGCTCGTCGTCGCCGATCTCGGCGCCGATGTGTGACTGGCCCGAACCGCCCTCCCACTCGTCGGGATCGACCTTGGTGGTCAGGAGCTTGTCGAGGCTCCAATCCGGATCGCCGTAGACGGAGAGCACGTCCGACGTGTGCAGAAAGCCGTTGCGGCCTTCGCCGAAGTCGACGAACGCGGCGCCGATCGCGGGTTCGAGGTTGACGACCTTGCCGCGGTAGATGTCGTTGACGTAGCTCTTGTGGCGCCGCACCGTCATCTGGAAGTCGACGAGCTGGTGGTTCTCGACCACCGCCACGCGCACTTCCTCCGCGTCGGACGCGTTGACCAAGATCACGTTCTTGTGCAGCGGCGCGGAGACGCGCTCGGGCTCGTCGGCCTCCTCGCGATCCGGCTCGCGGTCGCGCTCGCGGTCTCGTCCGCGATCGCGACCGCGCTCACG
>JACRIN010000030.1 GCA_016220085.1 Planctomycetota bacterium | reverse complement strand
CAAGAGCGGCGCGTCGATCGCCCGCAAGGGCCACGAGATCAACTCCACGTTCTTCGACAACGTGCGCGCGAACCGCTACACGGACGTGATCGAGCCCGTGCGCGTGATCGTCGGCCGCCGCTGGACCGCGGACGACGCGGCAGCGCGCGTCGCGGCACTTCCTCCGGCCGACGCGTCGGTCCTATCGCTGCCTTCGAGTCGGCGGATTCAGCCCGCGATGTCGCAGGAATCGCCGGTCGACGCGTCGCGGTAGAAGCCGAGGCGCTGCTTCGCTTCGCGCGTGCGATCGAGCTCGAACGCGACCTCGTCGCGGCGTTTGGCGGCGAGCTGGAGCGCGACCGCGACCAAGCGTTGAACTTCGCGTGCGGCGCCTTCGTGGCTCTGATTCTCGCCCGGGGTGCGCGCGTGGAGGCCGAAAGCGTTCGACTGGAGCCGCTCGAACTCGATCCGCACCGAGTACAGCACGCCCTCGAGCGCGCGCGGATCGACGTCGCCGCGCTCGAGCGCGGTCACGAGCTCGGTCAGACGCTTCTGCAGCCCCGTGAAACCTCGCAACGAGTCGCTCACCCGTGCCTCGTCACTGGCCCTTGCTCTGGCGGACCTCGATCAACGTCCACGCCTCGAGCAGTTGCGACAAGACCTTGCGCACCGCGGGCAGCGTCGACGGATCGCGCTCGTTCATCGCTCGCTGCATCTCGCTCTCGCAGAACAGGTAGAGCTGTTCCAGGTTGTCGGACACTTCCGGTGCGTGGCTCTTCTCGAGCGAAACGCGCAGCTCGGAGACGATCGCATCCGCCCGGTCGAGCCAGTGCACGAACTGCGAGCGCGGATCCTTGGCCTCGCACGCCATCGCGCGATCGAGGAAACGGATCGCGCCCTGGTAGAGCATGCGCACGAGCTTGAGCGGCGGCGCGTTCTCGATCGAGTCGCGACGATACGTGTCGAGTGCGGATTGGTGATTCATGGTGTGGTGGTTCAGAGAGAGCCGAGGTAAGCCTGTTGGCTCTGGAGCTGCGCCATCGCGCTCTCCAATGCGGCGAACTTGGACGTGAGCTGTTGCTCGAAGACCGTCAAGCGACGCTCCTTCGCCTCGATCTGATCGGTGTAGAGCTTCATGTTCGCGTTCAAGGCGTCGGTGCGGGCGTCGAAGATGCCCTTCGAGAAGCTGCCGCTGGAGCTCTGGTAGCTCTTGACGACGCGATCGATCTCGCGAACGAGGTCGTCCATCAGGCCCGAGTCCGCGCTTTGGTCGATGTAGTAGGCCGGCGTGCCGACAGCGGCTCCGCCGTTGTCGAAACCGTCGCTGTCGACGAACAGCTCGGCGAACGCGTTGGGGTCTTCGTCGAGCTTGTCGTCGAGCTTGGTGTCGTTGATCTTCAACGAACCGTCGCTCTGCAGCTCGATGCCGAGCAGGCGTAGCGTTCCAAAGCCGGCGGTGTCGCTCGCGACCTGGCTCGCCGACTGGCTGAACAGCGCGCTGCGCACCGTCGAGGTCACCGTCCGCATGATCGGATCGCCGAAGAGCTCGCCGCCCGGCCCGGCTTCCTCGTCGTACGTGTTCTGCTTGGCGACGAACTTCGCGAGCTCGTTGAACGTGTCGACGAAGCCCTTGATCTTGGCCTTGATCGCCGTTTTGTCGCCTTCGACCGTGATCGAGTGCGTCGTCAGCGGATCGGCTTCGAGCGCGGTGATGCTGACGCCCGGGATCACGTTCGCGAAGTCGTTGGTCGCGCGAGAGATCGTCTGACCGTCGATCACAGCGATCGCGTTGGTGCCGACGATGATGTTGTTCGTGCTGCCGGCGGTCTGGCCGGTCGGGCCGGTTCCGTCGATCGTCAGGCCCGTGATGTTGCTCGTGATGTTCGAGATGCGGTACGCGGTGCCCGCTTGGCCGCCGGCCATGACGAGCTCGTACGTGCCGGTGCCGATGTCGCTCGTCTGCACGACGCTCGCGTCGACCTCTCCGCCGGTCGCGCCGTTGATCGCCGAAGCGATCTCGGTCAGGCTCGAAGTCGCCGCGTTCACGCTGATCGAGTAGGACTGTCCGTCGTAGTCGAACGACAGCGTCTGCCCGTTGACCGTCGCGAGATCCGCATCGGCGTCGGTGACCGGGTCGAAAGCCCAGCGATCGGATGCGGCCAAGCTCTGCACCACCAGCGTGTGCGCGCCGGCGACGGCGGTCGAGGACGCGCTGACGTTGGCGGCGGCCTGATCGCTGATCGTCGCGCTGTAGCTCAAGAACTCGCCCATGGTCGACAGCGACTTCGCCTTGTCGCGAAGCGTGTTGACGAGCCCCTTCAGCGTGCCGATCAACGTCAGTTTCTTCTGATCGAGTTCCTTGCGGTCCTCGAGCTGCTGGATCGGGATCGCCTCGACGGCCATCAACGCATCGATGATCGCCTTCGTGTCGAGTCCGCTGCCTAGACCGCCAATCGTGATCGGGCTTGCCATGGTTGTGCTCGGCTCCGTCCGAAGACGGATCGCCGCGGCAGTTATCGGAGCGGTCGTGGAAGCGCGTGAGCGCGAGCTCGCCTTTATCCGCGCTCTTTCCGCGACACGGCGCGCGAACGAAGTGCGCGCAAGGACTTCGCGCGAGAAGCGCCCGCCGGAAGGTCTTTCCGGAAACGACGCGAGCCCCGCCGGAGCGAGGCCCGCGAATGTCAGGAACTGCGCGAACGCTTTGCTACTGCAGCAGCGTGAGCGCGAGCTGCGGCTGCACGTTCGCCTGCGACAAGATCGAGACTGCGGCTTGCTGCAGGATCGAGTTACGGGTCAGGTCGCTGGTCTCGAGCGCCACGTCGACGTCGCGGATGCGGCTTTCCGCGGCCGACAGGTTCTCGCGGGTGTTGGTGATGCTCGCGATCGTGCTGGTCAGCCGGTTTTGTGCCGCACCGAGGTCGCCGCGCGCGCCGGTGACCGTGTCGATCGCCGTGTCGATCACTCCGATCGCGGTGTTGGCGTTGGTGACGCTCGTGACGTCCTCGCCGGAGATGCCGAGCGTGCTGGAGCTCGCGTCCTGCAGCGCGACGGAGATCGTCTCGCTCGCGTTGATGCCGACCTGGACCGAGACGCCGGTCGAAGAGCCGTCGAGCAGTTGCACGCCGTTGAACGTCGTCTGACTGGAGATCCGGTCGACTTCGGAGAGCAGCGCTTGGAACTCGGTGTCCAGCGTCGCGCGGTCGGTCGTGGTCAGCGTGCCGTTGGCGGCTTGCACCGCGAGCTCGCGCATGCGGGTCAGGATGTTGCTGGTCTCCTGCATCGCGCCTTCGGCGGTCTGCGCGAGCGAGACACCGTCCTGCGCGTTGCGACCGGCGGTGGAGTAGGAGCGAATCTGCGCGCGCATGCGCTCGGAAATGCCGAGGCCGGCGGCGTCGTCGGCCGCGGTCGCGATGCGC
Organism: Planctomycetota bacterium; assembly: GCA_016220085.1. GTDB lineage: Bacteria > Planctomycetota > UBA1135 > UBA1135 > JACRIN01. Next base: position 114,457 of record JACRIN010000030.1, on the reverse strand, counting down.
AGGCCGGAGGATAGGCGCGCGAAGTTGCCTTGCAGTCGGCCGGTGACGGCGCCGAGGTTGCGCTGCGCGGTCATCGCAGCGACGTTGGTGTTGACTCGAAGTCCCATGGGGTTGTCGTTCGTCCTTGGTGGTGAGCTTGTCAGTCGATGGCTTCTGGAAACCGGTGGGGACGTTGGAGCCGCTCGATCCGCGCTGCGAGCTCTCCGCGCGACCCTTGGCACGTGGTCGCGTGGCGCGCTCGCACGCGGGTACGGAGCCGAGCAGGCTCTCCCACGGGCGACCTTGCGACGGTCCGTCCTCGAACCGCCGGGGGGGGCCGTGGCGCCGCGCGGCCGAACGCCGGGCTTGCGCGCCGCGTCGGTCGTCGGAAGCTCCCGCCCCCCTCAATCCCCTCATTCCCCGGCCGCCGGCAGCCCGAAGGCGCGCCGTCGTCCGTCGAGATGTTTGAAAGACCGCAGCCCACTTCACCCGCTCCCCACACACGCGAGCTCCCGAGCGATTTGGGCATTCCTAAGCGAAGATGTGGTTCGACAGCCGGATGACGGGATCTTGAAGCGCGGGTCGCTTTTCGGGCCCGAGAGCTCACGCCCGAGTGGGATCGGCCTTTTCTGGGCCGCCAGGGCCGGTCGCGCGCGCTTTTGCGACGGTACCGGGGCGCCCCGCGGCGCCTCTGCGAGACTCTGCACTCCCCGACGCTCCCCCCCAAGCCCCCGCTCCGCCCGCACCCATCCAGGCCGAATGGACCGTGCTCGACCACGGCGCCGGCGATAACTCGAGCGAGGAAACGCTGATCGGCGACCGCGCCGCGATGCAGCTCGGACTCGTCGAGACGGCGGGCATCGAGCTCGTGCTGCTGATCGATCGCAGCCCGCGCTGGGCGAAGGGCGAGAGCGCGCTCGGCGAGGACTTCGCCGACACCCGGCTCTTCCGACTCGGCCGCGAGCGCTTCGAGCGCCTCGACGGCGGCAACCGGCTCCCCGCGGCCAAGCGCGGCCGCTAGCAGGCGAACACCGGCGATCCGAAGCTCGTGCGCGACTTCGTGCGCTTCGGCAAGGCGCTCTGCCCCGCGCGTCACACCGCGATCGTCTTCTACAGCCACGGCGACGGCCGCGCGCGCGCCGCGGCGGTCGACGGGCTCGTGACCGCGTCGTTCGCCGTGCAGGCGCCCGAGCGCTTCGTCCGCGACGCGTCCGGTGCGTCGCTCGTGTTGCCGGACGGCGCGCGCGAGACGGACGGGGCGACCGACTGGCAGCGCCTCGCTCGGTACAGCGCCGTGGAACCGGCGAGCGCCCACGGTTTCGGGCGCCTCGCGTGGTGCGCGGACGGCGCGGTGTTCGGCGACGGCGTCGTGCAGAACTGGTTCGATCCGGCCGACTCGACAGGGTCGAGAGGGTCGGACGGAGCGAACGGATGGCGTTGGTGAGCTCGTGAAAACAGAAGGATCCCGCTCGTTGTGCGAAGCACAGCGAGCGGGACTCTCTTCTTTGCGCCCCGAGTGGGCCGATGGGCTCCGGGCTGGCCGGTTTCTCGCGCCAGGCAGGAACGCGCGCCGTGCGCGGTGACCTACCAGACTCGGAACCCAACCCAGTCTCGGGGTGAGGCGGTGCTCGTGGCACCGACTCACTCTAGTGGGGCGAGCTGACGCCCTCCCCGACCGAGTGCATCAACCCAGGAGCGACAACGCGAGCTGAGGCTGCACGTTGGCCTGAGACAACACCGACACCGCAGCTTGCTGCAGGATCGAGTTGCGGGTCAGGTCGCTCGTCTCGAGCGCCACGTCGACGTCGCGAATACGGCTCTCGGCGGCCGAGAGGTTTTCGCGCGTGTTGGTGATGCTCGCGATGGTGCTGGTGAGGCGGTTTTGCGCCGCACCAAGGTCACCACGGAACTGAGACACGCTGTCGATCGCGGTATCGATCGCCGCGATCGCGCTGTTGGCGTTGGTGACGTCGGTCACGTCGAGCGTGCTGATTGCGAGCGTGCTTGCGCTCGAATCCTGCAGCGCGACGGTGATCGTCTCCGACGCATTGACACCGACCTGGATCGCCAGACCCGTCGACGACCCGTCCAGCAGCGCGACGCCGTTGAAGGTCGTCTGCGTGGAGATGCGGTCGATTTCCGCTACGAGCGCCTGGAACTCGGTGTCCAGAGTCGCGCGGTCGGTGGAGGTGAGCGTCCCGTTGGCCGCTTGCACCGAGAGTTCACGCATACGCGTGAGGATGTTGCCGGTCTCTTGCAGCGCGCCTTCAGCGGTCTGCGCGAGGGAAACGCCGTCTTGCGCGTTCCGACCCGCAACCGTGAAGGAGCGGATCTGCGCCCGCATGCGCTCGGAGATACCGAGGCCTGCGGCGTCGTCCGCGGCCGTCGCGATGCGCAGGCCGGAGGACAGACGAGCAAAGTTGCCTTGCAGTCGCCCGGTGACTGCGCCCAAGTTGCGTTGGGCAGTCATCGCGGCGACGTTCGTGTTTACACGAAGTCCCATGGTTGAAGTTCCTTGGTTTGGAAACTGAAGTAGTAAGAGAGCCAGAAAGGACGCCGACGGCCCGGTTCGGACCGGGATGCCTGGTCGACGGTCTCCCGTCGCCCGGACACCGTGCTGCCGGTTGGTCCTTCGCCACGGATCGCCTCCACGAAGAGGACGTCGCTCCCCGTGAGCGACTCGCGGAGTGCATGCCCGTGGCTCCATGCGGGCGAGGCCGTGCAACACGGCACGTGAAGCACGAACGAACTCGCATGGTGTTCACTGCTTCCGACGTCGGCGGAGTTCACGGGCACGCGTGCCCTCCACATCGGAGCGGTGATCGATGGTGTCAAAGAGCGGTCGCTTGGCGGGCGTTCGAGCGAGCGGTCGTCTCGCGGAGCGTCGGCGCGTGTTAGGCGCTCGCGCTACACGGACGGCGCAACTCGGCGCCGCGCGCGCTCAACCTTGCAGCAGAGTCAGCGCGAGCTGAGGCTGCGTGTTCGCTTGTGAGAGAACCGAGACGGCGGCCTGTTGCAGGATCGAGTTCCTGGTCAAGTCCGCGGTCTCGAGCGCCACGTCGACGTCACGAATACGGCTCTCGGCGGCCGAGAGGTTCTCGCGCGTGTTGGTGATGCTCGCGATCGCCGAGGTCATGCGGTTCTGGGCTGCGCCCAGGTTGCCGCGCGCCGTGGTGACGCTGTCGATCGCCGCGTCGATGGTCGTCAACGCGGTGTTCGAGTTGGTGACGCTCGTGACGTCGAGCGCGCCGATGCCGAGCGTCGAGGCCGTGGCGTCCGAGAGCGCGATCGTGATCGTCTCGCTCGCGTTGACGCCGACTTGGATCGACAGACCGGTCGATGCGCCGTCGAGCAGACTCACGCCGTTGAAGGACGCGGTCGTCGCGATGCGGTCGACTTCCTGGATCAACGCCTGGAACTCGGTGTCCAGCGTGGTCCGGTCAGTGCTCGTGAGCGTGCCGTTCGCGGATTGCACGGCCAGCTCGCGCATGCGGGTGAGGATGTTGCTCACCTCTTGGAGGGAGCCCTCCGCGGTTTGCGCCAGCGACACTCCGTCTTGCGCGTTGCGTCCGGCAGCGCCGAACGAACGGATCTGTGCACGCATGCGCTCGGAAATGCCGAGACCCGCGGCGTCGTCAGCCGCGGTCGCGATGCGCAGACCGGAAGACAGCCGGGCATAGTTGCCCGACAAGCGTGCGGAGACAGCACCCAAGTTCCGTTGGGCCGTCAACGCGGCGATGTTGGTGTTTACTCGAAGTCCCATGACTTGCGTTCCTTGGTTGGATTCGAAGGGAAAGGGAAAGTGACAGAGTCCATCCGGTCTCGCGTTGCGCGGTCGTCACGTAACCCTGGCGGAAGAGAAGTCGCTGGGATCACGCAAGCGGACGCGCGGACGAGTCCGGACGTTCGTCGAGACCGCCGCACTCGCGGAGTCGGTCACGCATCGTTGGCACGAGATGCGAGACCACGCGAAGGCGCGGCGGGATCGCCCGATCGAGCGTGCGTGCGCGGACGAGTGGGCACGTCGTCCGGTTGACGTTCGAAGGGCGAAGCGGGTTTAGAAAGATCGAGAGCGCGGAGCGCTCCTGGCTCTGAGCGGTCTAGTGGGGGGCCGTCCCTTGACGGTCCCCCCGTTCAGCGACCGGCTTCAGGAGCCGTTTTCTCCAGTTGTCATCCCTGCAGGAGTTGCAGAGCGAGCTGCGGCTGCACGTTGGCTTGGCCGAGCACCGCGACTGCGGCTTGCTGCAGGATCGAGTTCCGCGTCAGGTCCGCCGTCTCCGTCGCGACGTCCACGTCGCGGATGCGGCTCTCGGCGGCTGACAGGTTCTCGCGTGTGTTGGTGATGCTCGCGATCGAGGACAGCAGACGGTTCTGCGCCGAGCCGAGCCCGCCGCGCGCCGAGACGACCGAGTCGATCGCGGTGTCGAGCGTGGTGAGCGTCGCAACCGCGTTGACGGCCGACGTGACGTCGAGACCGTTGATGCCGAGGCTCGTGGTCGTCGTGTCCTGGAGCGTGATCGTGATGATCTCGCCCGAGTTGATGCCGGCTTGGATGTCGAGCGACGTGGTTCCACCGTCGAGCAACGTCACGCCGTTGAACGACGCGGTCGATGCGATGCGGCTGATCTCGCTCGAGAGCTCTTGGAACTCGGTGTCGATCGTCGTGCGGTCGGTGGTCGACAGCGTGCCGTTGGCGGCTTGGATCGCGAGCTCGCGCATCCGGCTGAGGATGTTGTTGACTTCGTTGAGCGCGCCTTCGGCGGTCTGAACGAGGCTGATGCCGTCCTGCGCGTTGCGTTCCGCGCTGGTGTAGGAACGGATCTGAGCGCGCATCCGCTCCGAGATGCCGAGGCCGGCGGCGTCGTCGGCGGCGCGAGCGATGCGCAGGCCGGAGGACAGTCGACTGAAGTTGCCCTGCAGTCGGGTGCTGACTTGGCCCAGGTTGCGCTGGGCGGTCAGCGAGGCGATGTTCGTGTTTACGCGAAGTCCCATGGATGGCTCCTGGGTGGTGGGTTCTGAGGGGTCGCTGAGCTGAACGTGCCCTTGCCTTGCCTTGCGGCTCGCTCGAGCACGCCGGGTTCTCGGAGCACCCCAGGAGCGCTTGAGGGATGCGCGCGCTTTTCGGGGCGAGACCGCGCCCACGGGCCCGCGCGAGGCGTCTTCCGGACTCTTTTTCCGCGGCGCGGTCCGCGCTTCCGGGCCCGGTCGGCAAGAACTTCGGGTCCCGCGCGATCGCGTCGACAAGTCGGCCATGACCTTCCGCGTGCTGATCGCCGACGGCGACCCCGTCGTGCGCGAGGGGCTGCTCGGTGTGCTCGCGAACGCCGGTCACGCGGTTCGCAGCGTCTCCGACGCGTTAGGGCTCCGTCGCGGCCTCGCCGAGGACGGCGCGGAGCTCGTGCTCGCCTCGGTCGAGCTCGCGGACGCCGCGCTCGCGAGCGGGACCGCCACCGTGGTGCTCGCCGGAGCCGGCGAAGTCGAGCGCGCGTTCGCGGCGCTCGGTCGCGGCGCGTGCGACGTCCTCGAGAAGCCCTGCTCGCGCGAACGCGCGCTCGCGACGGTCGAACGCGCCGAACGCGTGCTCCGCGTCGAGCGCGAGCGCGCCAGGCTCGCGAACGAGCTCGAACGCGTCGCCGGCGCGGCGCTGATCGGTCGCTCTCCCGCGCTGCGCCGGGTGCTCGAACAGGTCGAGCGCGTCGCGCGCACGCCGCGCACCACCGTACTGCTCCGCGGCGAGACCGGCGTCGAGAAGGAACGGGTCGCGCGCGCGATCCATATACGCTCGGCGCGAGCTTCCGCTCCGTTCGTCGTCTGCCGCGTCGCCGCCGCGGACCCCGCTGCGCTCGAGGAAACGCTCTTCGGAGCCCGCGCCGGCCAGCTCGCGGCCGCAGAAGGCGGCACGCTCTACCTCGACGACGTCGATCACCTGCCGCTCGCGGTGCAGGCGCGCTTGCTGCGGCTGCTGCAGGACCGCACGTATCGCCAAAACGGCGCAGGGGAAGAGCTCCGCGCCGACGTCCGCCTGATCGCGGCGACCGGCGGGAAGCTGGAGGAGCAAGTCGGCCGCGGCGCGTTCCGCGAAGACCTCTTCTATCGCCTCAACGTCCTCAGCCTGCCGGTGCCCGCGTTGCGCGAACGCGGCGATGACGTCCTCGAACTCGCCCACGACGCCCTGCGCCGCAAGGCCGAAGCCTGCGGCCGGCCGGTGCGCGCGTTCACGGCCGCCGCGCTCGCTGCGCTCGCCGCGCATCGTTGGCCGGGCAACCTGCTGGAGCTCGAAAACGTCGTCGAGCGCGCCGTGCTGTTCGCGCGCGCCGAAATCGTCGACGTGTCCGATCTCGCGCTGCGCACCGCGAGCGACTCGGCGCCGGCGGGCGAGTTCCTACCGCTCGGCGATCGTTCGCTGCGCGCGCTCGAGGAAGCGTTGATCCGCCGCGTGCTCGCCGAGGTCGGCGGCAACAAGAGCCGCGCCGCGGAGCTGCTCGGCATCAACCGAGCGACGCTCTACAACAAACTGCAGGCGCTCTCGCTCGGCGCTTGAGCGCCGACGCAGCCGCGAGGACGACAGTGGAACGCTTTGCCGTGCCGTCGGAACGAGAGTCGGACTTGGGAAGTTTCTTCCCCCGTGAAGTCCCGTCCGATCAAGCGATTCCCGCGCCTGGCCGATTGACGCGCCTGGCAACGGGTTTGCCCCTCACCCCCCGTCCTCCGGAACAAATGGTCGACACCCCGAACGAGCGCGCGCACGAGAACGAAAGTTCGTCCGTCGCTGCACGAGCGACTCCGCAAGCCGCGGAGGTCGGGCTCGCCGTCACGCGCATCTTCAGGACGCCGCTCGCGGCGCTGCGCGCGTCGATGGAGTCGCTGGCCAAGAACTTCGGCGTCGACGATCCGCGCCGAGAGACGCTCTCCGGCGCGCTCGCGGAGGTGCTGCGACTCTCGCGCGACGTCGAAGCGCTCGCCGCATACGCTGCGCCACGTCCGTTGATGCCGCTCGTGTGCTCGCTCGAGGAGATCCTGCAGAGCACGGTCGCGAAGCTCGCGCAGCGCGACGCGGCCCGAGTGACGCTCGCGCGGCCCGCGGCGGCGCCGCAACTGCTCGTCGACGGCGCTCTGCTCTCCACCGCGCTCGCGCACGTCGTCCGCGTCGCGCTCGAAGGCTCCGCCGAGGACGTGCTGCTCGAAGCGCGCGTCGAAGCGGGCTCCGCGGGGTTCTCCGTGATCAGCGGCGGCGAGCGTTCGCGCCTCGCCGCACTGCGCGCGCCGCGCTCGCACAACGACGCAAGCCTCGGTCTCGGGTTCGAGCTTGCGCGACGCGAGGTCGAGCGCATGCAAGGCACGTTCGAGGTCGCAGCGACCGATTCGGTCTGCGTCCGCATCCGCATCGCTTGCCAAGCCCTGGGGAGGGCCGCATGAGCGCCGCCACGCTCCGCGTCTTGCTCGCGCTCGCCGAACCGGCGATCGGACTCGCCGTCGGCGCCGCGTTGCGCCGTCGCGGTCACCAAGTGACCACCGTCTCGAGCGGCGCCGATGCGCTCCAGGTCGCGGGCCACGACGTGATCGTGATCGACGCGGCGCTCGGCGAGCGACCGGGCCTCGAGCTCGCGCTCGAGCTCCAACGCCGCGGCTCGCGCGCCGCTCTGGTGTTGCTCGCCGACTCGCCGAGCTTCGACGATTGCCGCGCGGCGCTGCACCTCGGCCTGCGCGACGTGTTGTCGAAGCCCTGCGGCCTCGACGAGGTCGTCGCGGCGGTCGAGCGCGCTGCACCGAAGGCCGTGTTGCCGTCGCGCGAGTCCGCCGCGGTGTTCATGCGCCGCTACGGCGCGAACGCCGACGGGCTCGATGCCGGCGTGCGCGAGCTGCTCGCCCAGCTCGTGCGCTGGTCGTTCGGGCCGTCGACGCGCGCCCGCATCGCCGGCGCGACGCACGAGCTCGTCGACAACGTCCTCCGCCATGCCTATCCGAAGCGCGAGGGCTCGTACGACCTGCGCGCGGAGCTCGACGGGCGCGAGCTCGTCGTCACGGTCACCGATCAAGGTTCCGGCCTCGATCCGATCGGCGTCGCGGTCGGAAGCCTCGCCGACGTCCACGGCGGCGCGCACAGCGGACTCGCCCGCGTCGCGGCGCTCGCCGAGGACCTGCGCATCGAAGCCGCGCTCGGTCGCGGCACGCGCGTGACGCTGCGCTTCGCCGCGTATCGCGTGCAGTTCGACGAGGAGGAAGCGATCGATCTCTCCGAGCTCGATTACCTGACGCCCGAGATGGCCGCGCGAGTGCTCGCCGGTCTGCGAGGCGAAGCCGAGCCGAGCTACAACCTCTCGCCCGCGCTCGCCGTGAGCGTCGGACGGATGCTCGCGGGCCCGACGGTCAAGAAGAGCCTTCAAGTGGCTCTCTGGAGCTGAGTCGTGACCAACCCGCACGAAGGCTCCGCGCCGCACAAGCAGATGATCGACGAAGAGGAAGACCTCTTCTGCTTCGACGAGCTCAGCGAGCCCAAGGTCGCCGTCGTCAATTCCGCCGCGAGCGCACCCGCGACGGCGCAGGCGCAGGTGTTCACGAACCTCAACGAGGAAGCGATGAGCGCCGTGCTCGGGCCCGCGCCCAGCACGCCCGGCACTGGCGGCGCGCCCAGCGCGGGCGGCGCGACGCCCACCGCCGCGACGGTCGGCGCGGGCAACGCGTCTCCCGCGGCGCCCGCCGCGAACGCGCTCTCCGCCGAGAACGCCGCCGCGGCGGCGACGTCGCATGCCGCCACGCAAGTCGCGCAAGCCGCGTCGCGCGTCAAGTTCGACCTCAAGAGCTCGCCGTTGCTCGTCGGCGCGCTCTCGCTGTTCGCGATCGCGAACCTCGCGTTGATCGGCCTGACGTGGAAGTCGATGAGCACGCTGCAGCAGTCGCTCGGGACCCGCGCGAGCGGCGGTTCGGTCGCGACCGACGAACCGCATGGTCCTCGGACCGACCCGACCTCCGCCGCACCGACGGTCGAGTACGCGCGCATCCCCGCGCAACTCGACGTGCGCCCGGAAGGCGAGGAGACGCTCGACGCCGCGCACGAAGCGATGGACCGCGGCGACTTCGAGCGCGCGCGACGCTTGCTCTACGGCCTGCTCGCGGTCGCCGACCGTTGGGAGCCGACGCGGCGCGACGACCTCGAAGCGCGCGCGGCGTTCACGATCGCCGATTCGTTCCGTCTGCAGGCCGAGGCGCTGGTCGCGTCCGGCGCCGCCGAGGGTTCGGGGACTCACGGTACTCCGGGCGCGCCGGAGACTCCGGGCGAGCACGACGGCGCCGCGGTGCACGCCGCCGAGACGAAGCCCGAGGCTCACGGAGGCCACGAGTGAAGCTCCTCGCGCTGTGTCTCGCGCTCTCCACGGCGTTCACGCCGGTTGCGCCGATCGAACCGGTTGCCGCGGGCGCTCGGGCTCTTCCGGGCGCACCGGTCGCTGCCGAGGGCTACGAAGTCCACGTCGAGCGCCGCGACGGCGAATGGTGGTGTTCGGTCCGCGCGCAGCGTTCGAACCTGCGCGAGGTCCTGCGCTCCCTCGCGATCCAGCTCGGCGTCCACGTCGAAGGCCTCGACGCGATCGACGCGGACCAAGAAGTCACCGTCGTCCTCGAGGACCGCGAGCTGCGCGACGTGATGACGCGCATCCTTGGTTCGGTCGGCTGCCAAGCCGAGCTCCGCACGAACGCGTTGCGCGTCGTGTCGTCCGAGCAGAACCACCAGGACGTCGAGCAACTGCGCAACCTCGCGGTCGCGACGTACCTCACCGCGCAACGTCGTTGGCCGGATCACCCGGGCTCGGTTACCGCGAAGCTCTCGCAAGCGCGGATCGAGGAAGCCCGTGGCAACCTGCCGGCCGCGATCGCGCACTACGAAACCCTGATCCAGCGCAGCCGCGACTCGGATCAGCTCCCGGACGCGCTGTGGCGCTCGGCCGAGCTGCTCGCCGCCGAGCACGAGTGGGCGAGCGTCGTGCAACGCTTGACCGACCTGCTGCGCCTCGATCGCCGTCACCCGTACGAGATCCGCGCGCGGTTGCTGCTCGCTCGCGCTCACGCGCTGCTCGGCGATCACGAGCACGCGTTCTACATGCTCGACGTCGTCGACACGTACGAGCCGGCCGCCGAGCCCGTCGAGATCCAACGCCGTCAGCTGATCCGCGCCCGCGCCATGTTGGCCGCCCATCGTGCGCTGGAGGCGCTCGCGACGCTCGACTACCTCGAACGGCTCGGCCGTCGCGAGGAGTTCGAGGTCGAGCTGCTCGAACTGCGCGCGCGCACCGTCGAGGCGCTCGGCGATCCCGCGGAGGCTTCGCGCTCTTGGCTGCGCTTCGGCCGCGCGTCGGAAGGCCGCGACCGCGCGAACGCGTTCACGCAAGCCGCGCGCCTCGCGCTCGACGCCGGTGACGAGCTCGGTGCGATGTTCATCAGCCGTCTCGCGGATGCCGAAGGCTCCGACGACACCGCGCTCGCGATCCGCCAGCGCGCCGCGTCGGCGCTCGGCCTCGACGATCTCGTCCGTCCGACCGAGGAGCGCGACGAGCGGCTCGCCCGCGCGCGCCGCCTGCTCGCCGGCGACCTGCCGATCGACGCGCTCGGCGTGATCAAACCGATCTTCGAGTCGCGTGCCGAGCTCGACGAGTCCGCGTTGCTCGAAGTCGCGAGCCTCTACGCCCGCGCGCTCGCCGATGCGAAAGGCGTCGACGCGTCGATCGACGCGCTACGCCTCGTGATCCCGGAGCTCCACGCTCCCGAAGCCCGTCGCGCGATCTACGTGCTCGCCGGCGAGCTGTACGAAGCCAACGACCGTCTCGACGCCGCCGTCGAGGCCTACCAGGGGCGACTGTGATGATGAAGCACTCGTTCGCGATCAACGTCGGAGCGGCGATCGTGCTGCTCGTGCCCGCCGTCGCGCTGCGAGGCGACGACGCGAAGTCGCTCGACGAATCGCTGCGCGCGACCGTCGCGGCGATCGACGAGCTCGCGGGAGTCGAGAAGCGCCTCGCCCCGAAGGATCGGGGGAATCCGGGGGCTCCGGCGGATCCGAGCGCGCTGAAGGATCTGCTGCGCCTCACCGAGACGCCGTCCGGCACCGACGTCGAGCGCGATCTGCGCCGCGACGAGCTCCGCGACCAGCTCAGCGCCCTCCAAGCGAAGTTCGACGGCCTTCAGAACCCCGGCGCCACGCCGACCGCACGTCCGACGCCGACGCACGTCGACGACGATCCGCATCGCGTCGCGGACACACGCCGCGAGACCGCGCCCTCGAAGCGCGACAAGCCCGCCGCTCGCGACACGCAAGCTCGCCACACGCCCGCCGCGTTCGAAACGCACGGCTACGTCGCCGACACCGCTCGGCTGGTGCGCGCCTACTACAAGCAGGAGCGCTTCAACGAAGCGCTCGCCGTGATCGGCGACGCGGCCGCCGATCCGAGCTCGAACTACTGGAAGGGCCGCTGCTTCGAGAAGCTCGGCAAGCGCGACGAAGCGCTCGCCGCCTATCGCGCCGCGAGCGAGTCCAAGGAAGGCGGACCGGACGCCGAGCGCGCGAAGGAAGCCGCGTCGTTCCTCGAGTGGCAGACCAAGTTCGAGGCGCGTCGCACGGAGGTCGCGAAGCCGTGAACTCCACCGTGCGCGTAGAAACCGCTCCGATGTCGCCCGCCGAGCTCGAGGCGGCCATGCGCTCCTTCGCCGAAGTGAGCGCGGGGCTGATCGAGAGCTATCAGGCGATCGAGCGGCGCGCGCAGCGCGTCGAGAACGAGCTCGCGGCGAAGGTCGCGGAGCTCGACGAGCTCTCGCGCCACCTCGAAGCGATCCTCCAGGCCCTGCCGAGCGGCGTCATCGTGCGGGATCGCGACGGTCGCGTCGCGCGGATCAACCGCGCGGCGTGCGAGCTGGTCGGCATCGACGGCTCGAACGGCTTCGGCGACGGCTCCGCGGCGCGTCTCGCCGCGATCGAAGCGGCCGGCGACGGCCTCGAGCTCGCCTGCGCCGACGGCAGCATGCGCGTCGTCGCCTGCAAGCGCTCGCCGATCGAATCCCACGGCACGCGCGTCGGCACCGTCGCGATCGTCGACGACCGCACCGAGTTCGCGCGGCTCTCGGCGAAGCTGCACGCGCAGGAGAAGCTCGCGGCGCTCGGCAACGTCGCCAGCGGCATCGCGCACGAGCTGCGCAACCCGATGAACGCGATCCAGGGCTTCGCGGCGTTGCTGGAGAAGCGCCTCGGCGAAGGTACTCGCGAGCGCGAGCTCGCCGCCCGCATCGTCGAAGGCGTGCAACGCGCCGATCGCGTGCTCGGCAGCATGCTGACGCTCGCCCGCACCGATGCGCTACGCCGCGAGCGCGTCGTCGCATCCGAACTCGTCACCGACGCGATCCGCGAAGCGACGCTGGGGCTCGAACGACCCGAGCGTTGGCGCGTCAGCCGCTCGGTCGACGCCGCGGCGCCGACCTTCGACGCCGACTACGTCAAGCTGCGCCAAGCGCTGCGCAACCTGATCGCCAACGCGATCCAAGCGCAACCCGACGGCGGCGCGGTACACGTCGACGCGACCGTCGGCGTCGACGAAGTCCGCTTGCGCGTCACCGATGCCGGCCCGGGTGTGCCGAAGGAGCACGCCGCTCGCGTGCTCGAGCCCTTCTTCACCTCGCGCGCCGACGGCACGGGCCTCGGTCTCGCACTGGTCAACACGATCGCCGTGCTGCACGGCGGTCGCGTCGAACTCTCCTCCCAACCGGCCCCGCTTGGCGGCGCCGATTTCTGCATCTCCATCCCCTTCCAATCCAAGAGCTAGAAGATGTCGATTCGAGAAATCCTGGTCGTGGACGACGACTCCCTGTCGCGCGAGTTCCTGGTCGAGGCCGTCACGTCCCTCGGATTCAAGGCGACGCAGGCGAAGAGCGGAGAAGAAGGGTTCGCGATCGCGAGCTCGACCTCGCCCGATCTGGTCGTCACCGACCTGCGCATGCCCGGCACCGACGGGATGCAGCTCGTCAAGCGCATCCACGAACACGTTCCGGGCCTGCCGGTGGTGATGATCACCGCGCACGGCACGGTCGAGACGGCAGTGCAAGCGATGAGCCTCGGCGCGACCGACTTCCTGATGAAGCCGGTGACGCCCGAGACGCTCAAACTGTTGATCGAGCGCGTCGACCGTTCGCAACGGTTGGAGCGCGAGAACCGCTACCTGCGCACCGAAGTCGGCGGCTCGACCGAGCTGATCGCCGAGAGCCCGGCGATGCAGGAGACGCTCCGCGCCGCGAAGCGCGTCGCGCGCTCGAAGGGCACAGTGCTGATCACCGGCGAATCGGGCACCGGCAAGGAGAAGGTCGCGCAGTACATCCACAAGGAAAGCCCGCGCGCTTCCGGTCCGTTCATCCGCGTCAACTGCGCGGCGCTGTCGGAGACGTTGCTCGAGAGCGAGCTCTTCGGCCACGAGCGCGGCGCGTTCACCGGCGCGCACAAGACGCGCGAAGGTCGTTTCGAGCTCGCGGACAAGGGCACGTTGCTGCTCGACGAGATCGGTGAGATCTCGCCGGCGTTGCAGTCGAAGCTGCTGCGCGTGCTCGAGGAGGAGGAGTTCGAACGCGTCGGCGGCACCAGCACGCTGCGCGTCGACGTTCGCGTCGTCGCGACGACGAATCGCGACCTCGCGGCCGAAGTCCAACGCGGCGCGTTCCGCGAGGACCTCTACTACCGTCTGCACGTGCTGCCGATCCACCTGCGACCGCTGCGCGAGCGCCAACAGGACGTCCTGCCGCTCTCGAAGCACTTCCTGCGCCACTACGCCGCGCAGAGCGGCATGGAGGTGCCGAAGCTCTCGCGCGACGCGGAAGAGCGCCTGAAGAGCTGGACCTGGCCGGGCAACGTGCGCGAGCTCGAGAACGTGATCCAGCGCGCGGTCGTCCTGATGCAAGGCGACACCGTGCACATCGACGATCTGGTCTTCGGGCCGTCGGCGGGCACGAACAAGGTTTCCGGTCCGCAAGGCGTGGTCGTCGACGGCTTGAACATGAGCCTCGCCAATCGCGCGCTCGCCGACATCGAACGTGAAGCGATCCTCGCGACGCTGCACTCGACCGGCGGCAACAAGACCGAAGCGGCGCGCCGCATGGGCGTCAGCGCTCGCACGCTCTCCAACAAGATGAAGCTCTGGCGTCGACTCGGACTGGTGGCGTGACCATGGACCTGCGCATCGACAACGGCGATTTGCTCTCGCGGCTGCTCTCGGCCTCCGTCCAACGACAGGAGGTCATCATGGGCAACATCGCGAACGTCAACACGCCGGGGTACACGCGCAGGATGTTGCGTTTCGAGGACTCGATGAAGAGCGCGCTCGAATCCGGGCGCGACCCCTCCACGGTCGCGCCCGAGGTCGAGCTCGACCTCGCTACTCCCGCTCGCGCGGACGGCAACAACACGAGCCTCGAGCTCGAGATGAACGCCTTGCGCGAGAACAAGCTCCTGTACGAATCCTACGCGGCGATCCTCGCCGCGAAGTTCGAGCTGATCCGCAGCTCGGTGGAAGGCTCTCGTTGATCATGAGCGGCATCTCCCATCTCTTCTCCGGCATGCGCGCGTCGTCCAGCGGCCTCGCCGCGGAACGCGCGCGCCTCGACATCATCGCGAAGAACCTCGCCAACGCCGAGACGACGCGCACGCCCGAAGGCGTGCCGTACCGCCGGCTGTCGGTGTGGTTCGAGCCGATGCTCCAACGCGCCGAAGGCGGCAAGCTCGAAGTCACCGGCGTCAAGGTCGGCGGCGTCTCGCCCGACTACGCGTCTCCGATGGAGCGCATCCTCAACCCCGGCCACCCCGACGCGGACGGCGCGGGCTACGTGACCATGCCGAACGTCAACACGACGCACGAGATGGTCGACCTGATCTCGGCCTCGCGAGCGTACGAGGCCAACCTGACCGCGCAGGAGTCCTTCGTCGCGATGGCCGAGCGCGCACTGCGCTTGTTGCAGTGATCGTCCCCTCCACGAGGTGAACCATGGTCGACGGAATCGGATCCAGCTCGTTCGCTCGCGCCGCCATCGAGGCGGCGCTGCGCACGCAGACCGAAAGCGCGAAGCGCATCGACTCGGAGGTTGCGAGCTCGCTCGCGTCCGGCGGGCTCGAGGTCGGTCAGGCCCCGAAGTCGACTTCGTTCGGCGACAGCCTCTCGCAGGGACTGCGCGAGGTGAACGGCTCGATCAATCGCGTCGACGAACTGCCCTCGGACATGCTCACGGGCAAGGTCGGCGACTTCCACGAGCTCGCGGTGCAGATCAAGCAGGCGGAACTCTCCTTCAAGTTCGCGATGGAGGTCCGCAACAAGCTGATCGACGCCTACCGCGAGACCATGCGCATGAGCGTCTGAGCTAGGAGCCACATCCCTTGGATCTCAAGACTCTTCTCGATTCGCTCAAGAACGCTCACCCGCGCACCAAGCTGGTGATGCTGCTGGCGATCGTCGCGATCACGGTCGCGGTGACGATCAGCACGATGCTCGCGGATCGACCCAACTTCGTGCTGCTGTACTCCGGCATCGACGACGTGTCGCGCGGCGGCATCGAGAAAGCGCTCGCCGGCGGCTCGATCCGCTACAAGGTCAGCCAGCCGCCCGGCCCGTACAACCTCTACGTCGACGAGCCGCAGCAGTACGAAGCGCAGAACCTGGTCGCGCTCTCCGGCGCGCTGAAGGAGATGCCGCGCGGTGTCGATTCGTCCGCGGGCGGCGCGGCGGCGATCTTTCTTTCCTCGGCCGAGCGCGCGCAGTCGATGCTCAAGCGCGACTGGCAGGAGATGGAGAGCCAGCTCGAGACGCTCGACTTCGTCGCGAACGCGACGGTGACGAGCTCGATGCCCGACAACTCGCCGATCCGCGACCGCAAGCCATTGACGGTGTCGGTCACCCTGACGCTCAAGAACCTGGTCGAGCTCTCGCGCGAGCAGGCCGAGAACGTCGCCAAGCTCGTCCGCTTCCGCTTCGGCGTGCCGTCCGACAACGTGATCGTCTCCGATCAGAGCGGTCGCGCGCTGTACGACCCCGCGCGCTCGCAAGGACTCGGCGGCGATCCGGCGAGCCTGCTCGACTACGCGCACGGCTACGACCGCGAGCTCGCCGAGAAGGTCAACGCGCAGCTCGCGCTCGCGTACGGCACGAAGAAGGCGCTCGTCACCGTGACTTCCGAGTGGGATCACGACCAGCGCACGACGGTCCAGGAGACCCTGCCGCCGAAGGGCACGCTGGTCTCCGAGAAGTCGATCAAGAGCGAAACGCCGGCCGGCGCCGTGCCGACCAACGGCGGACCCGCCGGGACCGCTTCGAACGTGCCGTCCGAGACCTCGTTCGGCGCCGACGGCGCGGCGATCGCCGCGAATCCGTCGTCGACGGGCTCGTCGCAGATGTCGACCTCGAACGAGACCGAGAAGAGCTACGAAGTCTCGCGCTCGAAGACGCAGACCGTGCACTCGACGCCGACGCTCAAGCGCTTGTCGGTCTCGCTGCTGCTCGACGAGTCGCTCGCCCCGAAGAAGGCCGAGATCCAATCGATCGTGCAAGCCGCGGTCGGTTTCGACAGCGAGCGTGAGGACGTGATCCAAGTCGGCACGACCGCATTCACGACCGACACCGCCGACGCGGTCGATCCGAACAAGCCGGCCGAGGAGAGCAGCGGTCCGTCGCCGATGCTGCGCATGCTTCTCGAGCGCGGCATCGAGATCGCCGCGGCGATCGTGGTCCTCTTCGTGCTCTTCAAGACGCTCAAGGGCGTCAAGCCGGGCGCGTTGCCGGTCGTGGTCGGCGCGGGCGCCGGGGCGAGCGGCGGCACCGTCGGCGGCGTCGGCGATTCGGGCGACTCGGCCGCACCCGATCCCGAGATGCTCGCACGCGCGCGCATCGACGAGCTCGTGCGCACCGATCCGCGCCGCGTCGGCGAGATCCTCTCGCGTTGGGCCGGTGAAAGCCGCGCCGCAGCGAGGAACGGCAAGTAATGGCTCGCGACGAAGTCAGCGGCGCCCAGCGCGCCGCCGCGTTCCTGCTCGCGCTCGAGAAGGAGCACGCCGGCACCGTCCTGCGCCACATCGACCCCGAGGTGATCGTCGAGGTCGTCGAAGCGATGGGCGAGCTGCCCGCCGAACTGACCAACACCGACGGCGTGCGCGAGCTCTACAAGGACATGATCAAGTCGCTCGCCGGTCCCCGCGGCGTGCGGCGCAAGAGCGAGGCCGAGCTCTACGCGCTGATCGAATCGACGCTGGGCAAGCAACAAGCCGCCGAGCTGTTCGAGAAGATCCAGCATCGCCTGCAACAGGAACGCCCGTTCCTCTCGATCGAGAAGGAGCCCGCGAAGAACATCGCGATCGCGCTCGGCGAGCAGAGCGAGGCCGTGATCGCGCTGGTGCTCGCGCACCTCGATCCGTCGCTGTCCGCCGAAGTGCTTCGTTCGCTCGATCCGAAGCGCGCGTACGACGTCGTGCGCCGCATGGCCGGCGTGACGCCGCCGTCGATCGACGTGCTCGTCTCGATCTCCGAGGACCTCTCCGCGCGCCTGAAGGAAATCGCGAGCGGCCCGGTGGTCACCGAACCGACGATGCGCAAGAAGTCGATCGCCGACATGCTCAACTTCTCGCCCGCCGACGTGGAGAAGAACGTGCTCGAGTCGATGGCCAAGGACGACGCCGACATGGCCAAGGAAGTGCGCGAGTTCATGTTCACCTGGGAGGACCTCGCGAAGGTCGAGAAGCGACCGATGCAGAAGATCCTCGCGTCGGTGGACACCAAGACGCTCGCGATCGCGCTCAAGGCGTGCTCCGCGAAGGTCGAAGGCAACGTGATGGCCAACCTCTCGGAGCGCGTGCGCGTGATGGTGTCGGAGGAGCGCGAGCTCGCCGGCGCCATGCCGATGCAGGAAGTGCAGAGCGCGCGCAACGAGATCATGAAGGCCGTCCGCACCCTGATGGAATCGGGCGAGTTCCGCCCGGCACGCGCTGGACAAGACCTTGTCACCTGAACGCACCCGACTCCACGCGCCGCCGACCGCGGCGCGCATCGTCCCCGGCGACCTCGGCGACTTGCGCGAACGTCGCGCGCTCGCGCGCGGGCTCGCGCAAGGCCGCTCCGAAGCGATCGCGCAGGCCGCCGGCGCACTCGATCGGGCGACCGAGGCGCTCGAGGTCGAGCACGCGCGGGCCGCGAAGCTCGCCGTCGAGATGGCGCTCGAGATCGCGCGCGTCCTGTTGCGCCGCGAGGCGCAAGCGGGCAACTACGACCTCGCGAAGATCGTGCGCGAGACGCTCGCGGTCTCCGGAGTCGATCGCGGCCGCTGCGTCGTCCACCTCAACCCGGACGACGCGAAGTCGCTCGAGTCGGTGCCGTTCCGCACCGGCACGGTGATCGAACCCGACATCTCGGTCGCGCGCGGCAACGTCCAAGTCTCGACGCCGCGCGGGTTGCTGGTGCGCGAGTTCGAGCAAGCGCTCGACGCGATCGGCGGCGAGCTCCGCGGAGAGACCGCGTGAAGCTCGATCTCGAGAAAGCTAAGGAGCGCATCCAAACCGGCGCGCGCCCGATCTTTCGCGGCCGCGTCGACATCGTCTCGGGCGTCATGGTCGAGGCCGTCGGCGTGCCGGCGGCGATCGGCGAAGTCTGTCGCATCGATCGCGGCCGCGCGGGCTCGGTCGACGCGGAGGTCGTCGGCTTCCGCGGCTCGAGCACGCTGTTGATGCCGCACGGCGACCTCGCCGGCGTGGCGCCGATGCAGCCGGTGGTCGCGCTCGGCCGTCCGTTCTGCGTCCCGGTCGGCGAGATGCTGCTCGGGCGGATGCTCGACGGCTTCGGACGGCCGCTCGACGGCGGCGGCGAACTCGAGCAAGGCGATCTGCGCAACGTGCGCTCGGCCGCGCCCGATCCGTTCGGCCGCGCGGAGATCGTCGAACCGCTGCAAACCGGGGTGCGCGCGATCGACGGGCTCAACACGCTCGGTCGCGGACAGCGCATCGGGATCTTCGCGGGCTCGGGCGTCGGCAAGTCGACGTTGCTCTCGCAGATCACCCGCGGCACCGACGCCGACGTGATCGTCGTCGGGCTGATCGGCGAGCGCGGACGCGAGGTCAAGAGCTTCGTCGACGAAGTCCTCGGCCCCGAAGGCCGCAAGAAGTCCGTCGTCGTCGTCGCGACCAGCGACCGCCCGCCGATCGAGCGCTTCCTCGCGCCGTTCGTCGCGGTCACCGCCGCCGAGTACTTCCGCGATCGCGGCCTCGACGTGCTGCTCGTGATGGACTCGGTGACGCGCTTCGCGGCGGCCTCGCGCGAGATCGGTCTCGCCGCTGGCGAGCCGCCGACCGTTCGCGGCTATCCGCCGAGCTTCTTCGCGACGGTTCCGAAGATCGTCGAGCGCATGGGCCGGACCCACGCGGGCTCGATCACCGGCATCCTGACCGTACTCCTCGACCAAGACGATCCGAACGATCCGGTGTCGGACACGTTGCGCGGCTTGCTCGACGGTCACCTCTACCTCTCGCGCGACCTGGCGCACCAAGGTCACTTCCCGGCGATCGACGTGCTCTCGAGCTTGTCGCGCTTGATGCCCGCGCTGACCAGCGACAAGCACCGTCGCGCGGCGGGCAAGGTGCGCGAGCTGCTCGCCGCGTACCGCGAAGGCCGCGACCTGGTGGAAATCGGCGCGTACAAGCCCGGCACCAATCCGCGACTCGACACGGCGCTCCGGCTGATGCCCGCGCTGCAGATCTTCCTGCGCCAGGGTCAGCGCGAGCCGATGTCGCTCGACGAGACCGTCGCGCTGCTCGGCGCGATCGCCGAGAAGGCGGGAGGCGGCGCGTGAGTCGCTTCCGTTTCGGCCTGCAGCGCGTGCTCGGCATCCGCAGGCTCGAGGAGGAAATCGCCCGCGCCGCTTTCATGGAAGGCGAGACGCGCGCGAAGCAGGCGGAATCGTCGCGCGACCGCGCGCGCGAGGACGTCCGGACGAGCCTCGCCCAACTGCTGCGCGTCGTCGAGGCGCGCGAGCTCGATGCCGACGCGGTGCTGCTCGAGCAATTCACGGTCGATCAAGCCTCCCTGCGCGTCCCGCCGGCCGCCGAGCGCGCCCGCCTCGCCCGCGACGCCGCCGAACGCGAGCGCCGGACCTGGGAAGCTCGCAAGCAAGCCCTGAAGAGCCTCGAGAACCTGCGGGAGCGGGCTCGGACGGCCTATCAGGCCGAGGAAGCCCGCGTCGACAACCTGCGGCTCGACGAGCAGGCCCTGATTCGGGCCGGACGCGCGCGCTCCCTCCACAACCTTTCGGGCCGAAGGGCCGAAAAGCCTTCCGACCCACTGATCGGACCGTGACACATCCATGAACAAGGTCGCCACGCTCTCGCTCGCCGGTGCCGGCGGACTGTTGCTCTTCTCCGTCGCCTACATCGGCTTCGCGAAGATGAATCACGTGCCGTTGCACACGCTGCCGGTATTCGGCTCGCTCTTCCCGAAGCCGCCGGCGGAGACCGACGAGCACGGTGAGCCGAAGGCCGGCGACGAACACGCGAGCGCGTCCGGCGACGAGCATGCGACCGAGACGCCGAACGACGAGCACGGCGAGGTCGCGACCGCGGATCCGCACGCGACGCCGGAGCACAGCGCCGAAACGAAGGGTCACGCGGCGACGAAAGGCGCGAGCCACGGCGAGTCGAAGGCCGACTTGCTCGGCATGTTCCAGTTCGAGTCGCCGTACAGCGCGGACGAGCTGCGCGAGCTCGTCGAGACCGTCGAACGCAAGAACAAGGAGCTCGATCGCCGGATGGCGGAGCTCTCGACGAAGGAAGAGCTCGTCGACGACCGCCTCGAAGCGATCGAGGATCGCCAGAAGGCGCTCGACGCGATGAAGACCGAGCTCGAGGAGCTGCAGGCCGAGCTCGCCGCGCGCGCCGAAGAGGTGCAGCGCGACGGACAGAAGAAGTCCGACGAGGAACAGAAGACCGTCAAGGCGCTCGGCGCCTTGTTCGAGGAAGGCGAAGCGGATGCGCTCGCGTCGCGGCTGATCGGCTACGGGCCGAAGGAAGCCTCGAAGATCCTTGCAACGCTGTCACCGGAGCGCGCCAAGGAGCTCCTCGACGCGCTGCCTCAGGCCAAGTGGCGAGAGTTCGCCGAGGCCTACACGAAGACCGTCGCCGCGCTGAAGACGAAGTGACCCGGCGGGGCGTCCCGGCGCCCCGAAAGCGCGACTCGACCGACGCCGCAGCGGTCAAGCAGTCCCCCGGTCCCGTCGATAAGACCTGACCTCGGGATCCCCCTTCCGAGCCCCCCGCGCGCACTCATGGACGTCTCCACACTACTCGGCTTCACCCTCGGGTTCGGGCTGATCATCTGGTCGATGATGCACGGCGGCGGCATCTCGGGCCTCGTGCTCTTCGTGCACGGTCCGGCGTTCGCCGTCGTGTTCGGCGGTGCGCTCGCGGCGGTGATGATCCACTTCCGCATCGAAGAGGTGAAGCACCTCGCGAAGGTGATCCTGCGCGCGTTCCTCTACAAGCTGCCGTCGCCGAGCGAGGAGATCGATCGAATCATCGACTACGCGACGCTCGCGCGGAAGGAAGGCCTGCTCGCGCTCGAGAGCAAGCTGAAGCAAGTCGACGACAAGTTCATGGCGAAGGGGATGCAGCTCGTGATCGACGGTTTCTCCGCCGACACGGTGCGCGACATCCTCGAGGTCGAAGCGGAGATCGCCAAGCAGCGTCACACGACCGGCAAGAAGATGCTCGAACAGTTCGGCACGTTCGCGCCGGCGTTCGGAATGGTCGAGACGCTGATCGGCCTCGTGCAGATGCTCTCCAACTTGTCCGACCCGTCGAAGATCGGCGCGGGCATGGCCGGCGCGCTCGTCGGCACGTTCTACGGCGCGTTCGCGGCGAACATGCTCTTCCTGCCGATGGCCGGCAAGCTCGACCAACGGAACAAGCAAGAGTCGCAGCTGCGCGAGCTGATGATCGCCGGCATCGTCGCGATCCAGTCCGGCGAGAAGCCGCAACTGATCAAGGAGAAGCTCAAAGGTTTCCTCGCCCCCGCGGATCGCGAGTCGATCAAGAGCTGAGGCGCCGTGGTCAAGAAGGCACCGGAACCCGAGGGCGGCGGAGAGGGCTGGCTCGTCAGCTACTGCGACATGATCTCGCTGCTCGTGACGTTCTTCTTGATGATGATGACGTTCTCGACGTCGAACTCAGGCGACGTCAAGACCGTCGGCGTCGGTCTCTTGAAGGGCCGCGGCGGCGTCTTCCCCAATCTCACCGGCTACGGGCCGCCGATCGACATCGACCGCTCGATGGTCGCCGGCCTCTCGAAGGACCTCGACCAGCACCGCTCGGAGGACTCGGCGGGTCGCATGGTGCTCGACGCGGCGCTCGACGGGCTCGCGATCGAGTTCGGCTCGGAGTGCTCGTTCTCGCCGGGCTCGTTCGACTTGAACGACGCGCTGAAGAGCGAGATCGCGAAGCTCGCGCCGATCCTCGGCAAGCACGATCAACTGATCCTCGTCGAGGGTCACGTCGACGCGAAGGAGGCCGAGACGCACGATGCCGAGCGCCTCGGCCTCGAACGCGCGCGCGCCGCGGCGAGCATGTTGCTCGACGCCGGCAGCCTCGCCGCCGACCAAGTGCAGATCGCGAGCCTCGGCGCCAACAAGCTGCGCGCGGCCGAAGGCACGGCGCTCGGCCGCAAGCTCAACCGTCGCGTCGGACTGCGAGTGCTCGCGGTCACGCGCACCAACGCCGTCGGTTGGGCCGGCGCCGGCGAGAAGAAGCGCTGAGGTCGCGATGTCCGACTCCCACGCCACCACAGCTCACGCCGAACACACCGAGCACGGCGCTCAAGGTGAACACGGCGAGCACGGCGGCGGCCACGGCGGCGGCGCGCACGGACACGGCGGGCACGGCGGGCACAAAGGTCACCACGAGCACGCTCACCACGGCCCCCCGCCGTGGCTGATCTCGTTCGGCGACATGATGACCCTGTTCCTCTGCTTCTTCATCATCCTCGTGACGATGGCGAAGACGCAGGACGCGGGCTTGGTCGCCCGCGGACTCGGCACGTTCGTCGTCGCGCTCGAGAGCAAGGGCATGGGCGCGCCGCTGTCGGGCGCGGAGTACCTCAACGCGGTCAACACGTTCCGCAAGAATTTCGGACTCGACGAGATCTCCGAGGAAGAGATGCTCGAAGGCAAAGCCGACGCGCGCAATCTCGAAGAAGTGCGCCAGGTCCTCGAGTCCGCGCTGCGGCCCTACTCCGCGTTGCAGCAGCCGGCGATCGCGCGCTTCGCCGCCGACGCCGCCGAGCTCGACGAGAACGCGCGCAAGTACCTCGACTTGATCGCCGAGAGCCTGCGCCCGGGCTTCGGCCAGCTCCTGATCGTCGAAGGGCACGCGAGCGATCCGGAGCTCGCGTTCCGCCGCGCTGCCGCGGTCCGCGACTACTTGATCGGCACGCACACTTTCGTGAACCAACGCGTCGAAGCCCGCGCCTGGGCGCGCGAGCCGAGCTTCTCGGGAGACGTCCCGGCGGCGGTCGACGCGCGTCTGATCCAACCCATCCCCAAGGACGTCAACTGACGTGAACCGCCATGGCTGACGAAAAGAAACCCGCGCAAGACGGACAGAAGCCCGGCGAAGGCGAAGCGCCGAAGAAGAACAAGTTGCCGCTGATCGTCGGCGGCGGAACGGCTGCGGTGCTCGCGCTTGCGTTCGTCGCATCGCTGATGGCGGTGCCGAAGCACGTTCCGGAACCCGAGCTCGAAGGTCCGTTCGTCGCGAAGCTCTCGAAGAGCGACATCCAGGCGAACCTCGCCGGCGCCGACGGCAAGCGCTACATCGTGCTTTCGATGCAAGCGGAGTACTTCGCGTACGAGGAGCACTACGTCACCAGCCGCCTCGGCGGAGGCGCGGGCGGCCACGGCGCCGCGACCGAGGACCCGCTCTATCTCGTGCAGCTCAAGGACGCGATGATCGAGCTCGCCGCGACGAAGACGATCAACCAGGTCACCGATCCGGTGCTCGTCGACTCGTTCCTCGACGAGCTCCGCGAGGTCGTCGATCCGGTGCTCTTCCCGATCTACGTCGGCGATTCGCTCGCGCCCGCGACGCCGGACACGAAGTCCGGCCTGCGCGTCGGCGAGTCGAACGGCTCCGGCACGATGCGCGGCTTGCTCCACGAGCACTTCGTCGAAATCGACAACGTCAAGAAGCTGATCTCGCTCGACGACGGCCCACCGATGAAACTCGAGAAGGCCCGCGACCTCCAGGTCGTGAACAAGAAGGGCGAGTTCGTATTCCTCGACACGACCAAGCTCATCGAGGGCTTCGTCGGCAAGGTGCCCGTCGGCGTACCGGGACGCGTCAAGCGCATCTTCCGCGACTCCTTCCTCGTCCAGTGAACTGACCCCGCGTGGCTTCCAACCTCCTCCCCGAAGAGATCCAGGCGATCCTGGAGCTCCTGCCGAAAGGCGCAGACCATGCGCCGTCGGGTGAGGTGTCGTCGCGCGACTTCCATCGTCCCAAACGGCTGAGCGCGGAGCACCGAGCCGCGCTCGTCGAGCAAGTCGCCCGTATCGCACCGGAGCTCGAGCGCGAGCTCCAAGGCGCGTTGCGAGGTCCGTTGGTGTTCGACCTCGCCGATCTCGACGAGATCAACTCCGAGGGCCTCTTCACCGACCTCCAGCCTCCGTTCGCGATCGTCCGCTTCGAGGTCAAGGGCGAGCTCGGTTGGGCGACCTGGGACTTGCCGGGCGCGGTCGCTGCGATCGAGACGTCGCTCGGCATGCCCGAGGTCAAGGAAGGCAAGCCGCGCAAGCTCGCTTCGGTCGAGAAGACGATGCTGAAGCGCCTGATCGCGTATCCGCTACAGCGGCTCGCGAAGCTCTGGAAGCTCGAGGTCAAGGACTTGCGCGTCGTCGACATCCCCGAGGAGCTCGGCTCGTGGCGCGACGCCGGTCCGACCGCGGACGCGCAGCGCATCGCGGTGCACTTCGGCTTCAAGGGCCCCGGCGGAGCGAGCAACCTGCGGCTCTTCCTGCCCGGCGTCGGCGTCGCTCCGCAGCCCGCGCCCGCGCCGAAGAAACTCCAAGCGGCCGCGCAGACTCCCGAACACCTCTCCGGCGTGCCCTTCGACGTTTCCGTGCGTCTCGGCGCGGCGGAGATCGTGCTCGCCGACCTTCTCCACCTCGAGATCGGCGACGTGATCCCGTTGGGATCGCGCACCGACGAGCCCCTGCGGCTGATCGTCGAAGACCGCGTGTGCGCCGACGTGCGCCTCGGAACGCGCGACGGAAACCTGGCCGCCAAGATCGAACGAGCGCGTCCGCGTGGACGCGAGGAATGAACGAGAGCACGAGCCATGCCGAACGAAGCCAACCAAGAGCCCACTCAATCCGCCGGCGGAGTGTCGGTGCAGACGAACGAGCTCCCGGAGCTCCAACCGTCGCCGAAGAGCGGTGATCCGCTCGGCCTCGCGCAGATCCTCGACGTGCCGGTGCGTCTGACCGTCGAGGTAGGCCGCACGCGCATGACGCTCGCCGAGCTGATCCAACTGACGCCCGGATCGCTCGTGACGCTCGATCGCGAAGCGCACGAGCCCGCCGACATCCTGGTCAACGGCAAGGTCGTCGCGCGCGGCGAGGTCGTCACGATCGACAAGACCTACGGCGTGCGCATCACGAGCGTGAAGAACCAGGACTGAGCACCTCGCTTCCCGCTTGACCGCATCCGACGGCGCCGGAGGATGAGCGCCATGACGGACGGCACGAGCGCTCGCGGCAAGCTCTACGCATTCGCGTTGCTGGTCGCGGTCTCTGTCGCGTTCGCGAATTCGTTCGCGGGCGTGTTGCTCTTCGACGACGTCCCCGACATCGTCCTCAATCCCGCGCTGCGCCGACTCTGGCCCCCGACCTCGGAGCTCTGGGCCGTGCCCGGCTGCGGCTTGACCGGTCGGCCGGTCGTCGCGTTCAGCTTCGCGCTCAACTACGCGATGTCCGAGCTCGGCACGTGGAGCTACCACGCGACCAACCTCGCGATCCACGTCGCGGCGACGCTGTTCCTGTTCGCGGCGGTGCGCGCGCTGTGCGACCTGCCGCGCGCGACCGCGTGGATGCGCGAGCGACGCGACCTGCTCGCGTTCGGCACCGCGCTCTTGTGGGCGGTGCATCCGCTGCAGGTGAGCGCCGTGACGCTGGTGATCCAGCGCTGCGAGTCGCTGATGGGCCTCTTCTTCCTCGCCGGCCTGTGGGCGGCGCTGCGGAGCCTGCGTGCGGCGAGCTCGCGCGGATGGATCGCGTTCGCCGTCGTGTGCGCGGCGCTCGGCGCGGGCACCAAGGAATCGATCGCGATGCTCCCGATCGTCGTCTTCGTGCTCGACTGGGCGTTCGCGAGCGGTTCGCCCGGCGCCGCGTGGCGCGCGCACCGCGGTCTCTACCTCGCGCTCGCGCTGGTTTTCCCTCTGGTCGCGCTCTCGGTCGTTTTCGGCGGCATCCACCGCGTCACGGGCGAGGGCGTCGTGCAGGAGGTGACCTGGTGGGTCTGGATCACCGCGCAGCCGCCGGCGATCCTCGAGTACTTGCGCTTGGTGTTCGTGCCGACGCCGATCCTCGTCGACTACGGCTGGCCGATCCCGCGGTCGCTCGGCGCGTGGCTGCCGCAAGCCGGCGTGCTCACCGTGTTGCTCGGCGCGACCGCGTGGACTTGCGTGCGCTTTCCGCGCGTCGGCGTGCTCGCGGCGAGCTTCTTCCTGCTGCTCGCGCCCGCGTCGAGCCTGGTGCCGATTCCGTTCGAGCTCTACGCGCTGCACCGGATGTACCTGCCGCTCGCGTGCGGCGCCGCCTTGCTCGTCGCGGCACTGCTGCGCGCCTGCGGCGAACGTCGCGGGCTCGCGCTCGGCGTGCTCGTCGTCGCGGCGGCGGCGAGCGGTTGGATGACGCACCGCGCCAACGCGAACTTCGCGAGCGAGGAGCGCATGTGGCGCGCGACGCTCGAGCACCTGCCCGAGAACGATCGCGCGTGGGCCCACCTCGGCGACGCGCTCGAAGCTCGCCAACAGCTCGAGGACGCGCGCGCCGCCTACCAGCGCGCGGTCGACCTGCACCCCGAGTATCCGCTCTGGTACAACAACCTCGCGCGCTTCGAAGCCCAGCTCGGCCGGCTCGACGCTGCGATCGCGCATTGGAAGCGCGCGGTCGAGCTCCTCCCCGGCGCGACGCTCGAGCGCGACAACCTCGCGCGCGCCCTTGCGATGCGCGGCGACTTCGCCGGCGCGCTCGAGCACTACGAGCGGCTCGTCGCCGCCGAACCGGGCTCGTCGACCTTCCAGCTCGGCCGCGGCCGCGCGCTGGTTCGCCTCGGCCGCTCGGGCGAGGCGCTCGATGCCTTCAGCCGCGCTTACGCCGCCGCGCCGGACGATCCGGGCGTCTTCGAGTGCCTGGTGCTGCTGCGCGCGACCTCCTCCGACGCGTCGGTCCGCGACGGGGCCGAAGCGCTGCGCCTGGTCGATGCGGCGAGTCCGGCGTTGACGGGCTTCCAGACCGCGACCGCCCGCCTGCGCGGCGCGGCGCTCGCCGAAAGCGGCCGGTTCGACGAGGCGCTCGCCGAGGTCGAACGCGCGCTGCGGCTCGTCGGCCCGAACGGCCCGCCGCCGGTGGTCGCAGAGCTCGAACGCGAGCGCGAGCTCTACCGCTCCGGCCAACCGATGCGCGACGCGGTGCCCTAGCGGCCCGGTTGCTCCCTCGATGCCCGGTTGCTTCCTCTATATGGAGGCAGGCAGCACGCAGGGCCGCGGCCGCCGACCGCCCAGGCCAGGCCAGGCCCGCCCGAGCCCTGGTCGGACCTTGCCGGCGGGCAAGTCGCGCGCACGGAACGGTCCGCCTCCGCCACGGGTACGAAAAGGGGCCACCCCAGCCGTTCTCGCGCACGGTTGGGGCGGCCCACGGAAGGTACAAGGCACTCTCCACCCGAGAGCCCGGATCGCGCGAGGGGATCGGCGTGTCCGGGTCAGGCGATAGGCCCCAAAGATTCTCCCCGGGTGAGTCCGCAAGCCCGCCCCGGAGCGGGGCAGGAAACCTGAAGTTTTTTTGAGCCCGCTGCCGACGACGCCGGCGGAGCGGTTGCCCGCGAGCGATCGCCCGGGGGCGGTGGATTAGGATGCGCGCTCCTCCCGCCCCCCTCCCGGCACGATGATCCCCGACCGCACGACCCGCACGATCCGCGTCCGCGACCTCGCGATCGGCGGTCTTGCCCCGATCGCCGTCCAGAGCATGGCGGCGACGCGCACCCGCGATATCCCAGCCACCCTTCGGCAGGTGCGGATCCTCGAAGAGGCCGGCGCCGACCTGGTCCGGATCGCGGTCGACAGTCCGGCGGACGTCGACGCGCTCGCCGAGATCCGCCGCCAGACCAAGGCGCGCCTCTCGGTCGACCTGCAGGAGAACTACCGGCTCGCGGAGAAGGTCGCGCCGTTCGTCGACAAGCTCCGCTACAACCCCGGCCACCTCCACCACCACGAGAAGGAGAAGCCGGTCCGAGAAAAGGTCGCGTACCTGGTCGGCGTCGCGAAGCAGCACGGGCTCGCGCTCCGCATCGGCGTCAACGCGGGTTCGATCGCGCCCGAGTACGACCTGCGCTTCGGCGACGACCACGTCGGCGCGATCGCGCAGTGTGCGATCGATCACTGCGCCATGGTCGACGAGCTCGGCTTCGTCGACTACTGCGTGTCGATCAAGGACTCCGATCCGCGCTTCGTGATCGACGCGAACCAGCGCTTCGCCGCCGCGCGCCCGGACGTACCGATCCACCTCGGCGTCACCGAGGCCGGCATGCCGCCGGAAGGCATCATCAAGACGCGCATCGCGTTCGAACAGCTCCTTTCGCGCGGCATCGGCGACACGCTGCGCGTTTCGTTGACGCTGCCGTTCGACGACAAGGGCCGCGAGATCGCGGTCGGTCGCGAGCTCGTGCGCGACATCGAGGCCGGCCGCTTCCGCTCGGTTCCGCCGAACTTCTTCGACGGGCTCAACATCATCGCGTGCCCCTCGTGCTCGCGCGTCGAGAACGAGAAGTTCATCGAGCTCGCCGAGGACGTGAAGCGCATGTCCGAGTACGCGCGCGAGCACAAGCTGACGATCGCGGTGATGGGCTGCCGCGTGAACGGCCCGGGCGAGACCGACGACGCCGACCTCGGCCTGTGGTGCGGCCCGAACTTCGTCAACCTGAAGCGCGGCGAGGCAGAGCTCGGCGCCTTCCCCTACGACGCGATCCTGCAGCGGCTGAAGCAGGAGCTCGACCTCCTGATCGCGGCGCGCGCGCGCGGCTGACGTCAGTCGGCCGGGCGGAAGACGAGGAAGAGCTCGGTCGCGCCCGTCGAAGGCAGCTCGAACTCGCGCGGCTCGAGCTCGAGGCCGGCCAGCGCGGCCGTGACGCGGTAACGCCCCGGCGCGAGCCCGAGCGCTTCGAACCGGCCCTGGCCGCCGGCGTCGAGCGCGACGTCGACCCGCGTCGACGTCTTGCCTCCGGCGCGCGCGACGAACGTCAGCACGAGCTCGCGCGCAGGCAGCGCGCCGGCGCTGACGAGCACACGGCCGCGACACGGCGTTCCGCGCGCGAGCTGCAGAGCGACGTCGGTCTTCCCGGGGCGCGCACGGTCGAGCGCCACGGACTGACTCACCGCGCCGAGCGTCGGATGCGAGGCCTCGACGCGGTACACGCCGCCTCGTCCGAGCTCGAACGTCGCGCGCCCCAGGCCGTCGGTCGTCGCGCGAGTCGTCACCCCCGCCGACTCGAAGCTCAGCACGACGCGCGCGCCGGGGACCGGCGCTTCGCGCTCGTCGACCACGAGGAGCTCGAGCGTGTGCGTCGTGAGCGGGAAGTCGATTCGGTTCGGCCCGACGTCGAGGCCGCCGCGCAGCGCGCACAGGATCGACGCTTCGCTGGCGCGACCGACGACCGCGCGCTCGACGTGCACCTTGGCGCTGCCCGACACCAGCCCTTCGATCCGATAGATGCCGTCCGCGTCGGTCGGCGCACTCCCGGATTCGCCGCTCTCACAGCGCGCGACGACGCGCAGCCCGACGCCCGGCGCGCCGTCGAAGGTCACGCGTCCGGTCACTTCTGCAACGCTCCGCGCGAGCGCGTCGTCCTCCGAGGCACCGAGGACGACCGTCATCGTCTCGCCGGGCCGCACCTCGAGCTCGCCGCTCGCGAGCTCGTCGGACGAGAAACGCATGTCTGCGAGCCAACGAGCGCCGAACTCCGCGTCGCTGCCTCGCCAGACGCTGAAGCGATAGCGGCCCGGCGCGACGCACGCGAAGCTCGCGCGACCGGCCGAGTCGACGGCGCTCGTCAACGCCTCCGGAGTCATCGCGCCGCCCTCGTTGAAGTGCGAGAGCTCCGCGCAGCGCAGCACGCCGGGTCCCGCGACCAGCACGACCGCGCCGGGAGCCGAGAGCACGAGCTCGAGCTCGTGTGCGCCGTCCGCGACCGCCGTGAGCACGCACCCAAACGCAGGATGCTCCACGCGCAACTGACGACGGCGATCGGGCGCGCCGTCGAGCCGCGCCTCGCCGAGCGCGTTCGTCCTCGCGACGTCGAGCGGGACGCGGTTGCCGTGCGTGAGCGCGAGAGCGAGCTCGACGCCAGCGATCGGCGCGCCAGTGCCAGCCTCGATCACGCGCACGTCGAGCGGGATCGCTTTCGGAAGCTCGAAGCGCTCCGGTTTCGAGTCGGCGGCGAGCGTCACGAGCCGCGCAACGGACACACGCCCGACGGACCGCGCGTGCACGCGATACTTGCCGCTCGGCAACGCCGCGAACGTCGCGCGCCCCTCGGCATCCGAGCGCAGGACGATGCACTCGTCGCTGAGCGCGCGCAAGAACGGTAGCTCTTCGGGACCGTGCTCGGCGCGCAGCGCGACCTCCGCGCCGTCGAGCGCTCGACCGGCTTCGTCGACGACCTCGACGACGAGCTCGTGCGCGCGCGCGAGCTCGACGCGTACGAAGTCGGTGACCGGATCGCCGTGGACGAACGTCCACGCTTCGTGCGCCGCACGCCGTACCGCGGCGACCGGCTCGTCGCCGTCGCGCAAGCCGACGGTCTGGTACGCGCCGCCGCCGAGCTCGCGCGAGCGAACGAGCCAGCCGAACCCGAGCCCGCCTCGCACACCCGTGGCCGGACCGCGGCCGCCGGCGCGCACCTCTGCGCCCGCGACCGGCTGGCCCGTCGCGTCGACGACTTCGATCGTCAACGTGCGCCCGCGTCCGAGCACGATCGTGCCGAGGTCGAGCCGCTCACCCACGCCGAGCACGACGTCGTCGCGGCGCACCGGCACGCGCTCGGCGGCGTCGACGAACGCCGTCACGACGCCGGCGGCGACGCGCTCGACGCGGAAGCGCCCGTCGGAGCCGGTGCGCGCGCTCGCGAGAGGCAGACGGTCGAGGTAGCGGTCGAGCCACGCGGGCACCGGGATCACGCTCAGTTGCTCGCGCTCGTCGAAGACGGCGAGCGTGTCCCCGCGCAGCCCCTCGAAGAACCCGCTGCCGCCGAGCCGAGCATCGAGCTCGCCGGCGCGAATGCGGACGCCCGCGAGCGGCGCACCGTGCTCGTCGACGACGCGGCCGGTCAGCGTTCCGCTCGGCGGCAACACGAGCTCGCCGAGGTCGCGTCGCTCGCCGGGCGACCACGCGATTCGAACTCGGAAGAGCGCGCAGCGTCCGACGCCGAGCGCGTGCCACCCGATCGCGCGCGCGCCGTCGAGCACGAAGCGACCGTCGGCGTCGGTCGTCGCGCGCGCACGCTCGAGCTCCGGCGGCGCGACTGCGCCGAAGGACGCGCCAACGGACGCGGCGGGCCTCGCCGACAAGTCGACGACGCGCACTTCGTAGAGCACGACCTCGATGCCCGCGACCGGCGACCCGTCGACTTCGACGATGCGCCCGCGGACACCGCAGCGCGAGTCTTCGCGCAGCACGGCGACCTCGCTGCGCACGCTCGCGCGCTCCGACGGCACCGCGACGATCTCGACGGGCTTCGATCCGACGAGCTCGTCGAATGCGCGGGCGGGCGCGGCGGGAGCGCTTGCCTCGGGCGCAGCGCTCTCGACCTCCCCGCTCTCGCCGTCGCTCGCCCAGCGCCAAAGGACGGCGACGAGCGCCCACGCGACGATCACGACGACGACGAACTTCTTGGTCACGAGCAATCTCCCGAGCGCAGATCGTCGACGAGCGCGCGGCTCCTCGGCAAGGCCGGCCTCGAAGCGTTCTGTCCGTAGGCCGCAGCAACCTCGCGGCGAGCGCGCTCCGCTTCCCCGCGTCGTCGTCCTCCGTCCAGCGTTGCCGATCGGCCGTGCAACGCACCCTGTCCGCCGATCCGCGTCCTAAGCAGCGGCCTCGGCTGGGCTTGCGGCTTCAAGTGCGTTAGGCGCGCGTTGCCGCGGCGTCGCAAAGCGCCGCGGCGAATCGACCCCCCCTTCGTCGAAGCAACGCGCGGCGGCCCAGAACTCGGCGCCATCCCCTACGACGCGCTCCTGCCGCCCTGAAGCAGGAGCTCGATGTCCTGATCGCGGCGCGGGTGCGAGGCTGAGCGTCGGTGGCGACGTGCCGGGCCGACCGCGCCCGTCCGCTCGCACGATCTGACCTGCGCGCGAAGAGAGACTCACTCCTGCCGAAGCTCGGTCACGCTCGGCACGGCGGTGCGCACGTCGACTTCGAGCTGAGTCGCTCCGCTGGGGGGCACTTGGAACGGTACGGGCTCGAGCTCCCTTTCCGGGCCGACTCCGATCAACGTGTAGCGTCCCGGCAGGACGTGCTCGAAGCTGAACTCACCCCCGGCCGCGCCGGCTATCGTCACCGTGCTGGAACAATAGAGATCGCCGGAATCATCGGTCAGACGAATCTCGAGCTGCTCGACCTCGCGCGGCGCGTCGACCAGACGGATGCGCCCGCTGCACGAAACGCCCGCGGACAGCCGCAGTTCGAGATCGAGTCGGCGTTGGCCGGGCCCGACGTCGACTACACGACTCGAGCGAGCTCTCTCCGGCGCGCCGGCGTCGAATCGGAATCGAGTTCCTGCCGTGGAGGCGACGACGAAGGTCGCGCGCCCGCGGTCGTCGGCCATGTGCATCCCCCGCTCCGTTCGATCCGGCGGGAAGTAGAGCACGACGGCATTTGGGACGGGTCGTCCGGTCGCGTCGTCGACGACATCGATGGACACCTCGACCGAATGCCAGTCGAGCGTGATCTCGGTTTCCGCGCCGAGCCGGAGTTCCACGATCTTCACGCCCAGCGAGACGGGGTCGCGACCCGTGCCGCTCTTCCGATACACGCCGATGCCGACTCTCGGTCCCGTGAGCCCGTCGAGTCGGAAACGGCCGCTCGAGTCGGTGCGGGTCGTCCGGTGAGCTTGCGCGAGATCGAGGACTCTCACACTCAGTCCGGCCGCGGGCGTGCCGTCGAGCAACACGGTTCCGATCAGCGCGGCGTTGCCGTCCGCGGCCACCGCGACGGGAAGCCGCGAGTCCAGCACGAGCTGTACCTCGCGCCCCGACTCGATCGTCACGCGGCCGCGCGTCAACGGTTTCGGGTCGACCTCGAGCTTCGCGATCACGTACGCGCCGACTTCGGACGGCAGATCGCCGGCGAGCACCCACGAGTACTGGCCCGGAGCCAGCGCGGGGACACGCGAGCGCTGACCGGAGCGGACACGCACGAAGGTCGACTCCGCGTGTTGCGCTGTACAGACGTCGCCCGAGAGCTCGGCGTCGAGCACGAGGACCCAACCCGCGTCGCCCACTGCGTCCGGCGCGAGCTCGACATCGAGCGCGCCCGGCCTCGGCAGACGCAGTTCGCGCGCCCGATCGGCGGCGGCAAGCGCGAACCAGTTGCGGCCGTAGCCCGGCTGATCGACGCGCGCGTGCAACGCAGTTCGCCCATCACCGAGGTCGAGCCCACGAAAGTGGGCGCGGCCCGCCGCGTCGGTCGTCGCGCGAGCGACGAGCGCGTTGAAATCGTCCGCGCGTCCGAGCGTGACCTGCGCGCGCTCGACCGGCTCGCCGCTCGCCGCATCGAGCACGGTGAACTCCAACTCCGCGCCGCGCGCGACGACGATTTCGAAAGGCGACTTGTCGGCTCCAAAGGCGACGTTCTGCAACGTCGCCGATCCGGTCGGGGTGAGCACCGCGATGTCGTACGAGCCGTCAGCGAGCTGCTGGATCGACGCGCGCCCGTCGCCATCGCTCGTCGCGCGCACCGCGTCCGCCCGCGAGAACCAGCTGATCGTCTCGGCCATCGGTGAGCCCGGCAGCAGCGCGATCTCGGCGCCGGCGATCGACTCGCCGAACTCGTCGCACACGTGCAGCGTGCGATCACGGCGGGTGGCGAGCGTCACCGTCAACGCACCCGTCGCGTCGCGACGATCCGAGAGGACCCACGGCTCGGTGGAGTCGCGCCGAGCCGCGACCCACACCGAGTCCGTGCCGCCCAATCCATCTCCCTCGTAGCCCCCTGCGTCGAGCTCGCGCGCTCGGTCGAAGAACCCGACACCGACGCTGATGAACCCTTCGTGGACGGTGCCGATGCGAACGTCGGCGCCGGCGATCGGCGTACCGTCGGCGCCGACGACACGCGCGCGCTCGGTCGATCCCCGCGCCAGGACGACGTCCCCGATCTCGTTCGGTCGGTTGCGGACGAGCGCGAGCTTCTCTACTCGCGTCGATACACGCTGCGGCGCGTCGACGACGAGCGTCGCGTCGTGCAGCGGCACGCCGGGCAGGCGAAACGAACCGTCGGCAGCACTGTACGTCGTCGCGATCGGGAGTCGATCCAGGTGCGTGCCAAGCCAGCTAGGCATCAACGTCCGCAGCCCGATCGGTTGCGTGCCCATCACGACCAACGAGTCCCTGCGCAGTCGTTCCAGTCCGACATCGAGCCACTCCGCCGCGATCTCGCCGGCACGCACGCGCACGCCCACGAGCGGTCGACCGCTCTCGTCGACGACGCGACCGTGCACTTCTCCGAGCGGCGGCAAGCTGAAGTCCCCGAGGTCGTGCGACCCGCCGGGCTCGAACGCTTCGCGCACGAGGTGCAGCGACGCCCCGGCGTCACCGAGTCCGATCCCGAGCAGCACGATCGCGTCCGTGCGAGCGCCGGCGAGCGCGAAGCGTCCGTCGATTTCGGTCGTCGTGCGTCCGATCTCTAGCCGCGGCGCGCGAGTCTCCTCGCGCAACGCGTCGGCCCGACTCAGCCTCCCGTCGATCGAACGGAACTCGATCAACGCGACTTCGATGCCGTGCACCGGCTGCCGCGAAGCATCGAGCACCCGTCCGCGCAAGCGAACGAGCGCCGACGAGTAGGTGTCGCCGACGCTCGCGACGCTGCGCCCGTCTTCGGCCGTGGCGTCGGTCGCTGCGGCCGACGACCGCGAAACCGCGGAGTCGCTCGGCGTCCTGACGTCGGTATCGGCGACGATTTCCGTCCGCGCGGACGCCGGTGACGCAGGCGCGTCCGGGCGCGTGCTCGAACGCCACCACAACGCTGCGAGCAGCGCGAAGACCACGGACGCTGCGAGGACGAACTTCTTGGCTCCGAGCGCCGCGCCGGCCGAGGCGGTCGAAGAGATCGAAACGCCGGTCGCGAGCTTGGCCGCGGAGGCGGTCGCTTCGCGCACGACTTCCGCGCGCACCGCGGCGAGACCGCGGCCGGCGAGCATGGCGCTCGCGCCGAGCGCGAAGCTCGCGGGCAGCAGCTTGCGCAGTCGCTCGAGGCCGCGGTGCACGCGCATCCTCGCCGTGCCCGGCGCGATGTGTGCTTCGCGCGCGATCTCGATCGGCTCCTTGCCCTCGCGCAGGTACTTCACCAGCACCGCGCGGTCGTCGTCCGACACGCCCGCGAGCGCGCGGTCGAGCTCACGCTCGAGCTCCGCATGCTCGACGGCGACGTTCGGCTCGCGCTCGGGCTCTCGCTCCAGGCGCTCGACGTCGAGCACGCGCGTTCGTTCGCGTCGACGAGCGTGCGCGTGACGCACCAGGATTCCGCACAGCCACGGCACCAGCCGCTGCTCGCTGTCCCAGTGCTTCGCGCGCTCGATCGCGGTCACGAACGTCGCCTGCAGCAAGTCCTCGGCTTCCGCGAGATCGCGCGTCAGGCTGGTCGCCACGCGCAACAGCTCGTCCGAGGTCGCGTCGAAGACGTCACCCAGCGCGCGCACATCGCCGCGCGTGCGGAAGCTCTCGAACAGGCGGTCGACGGTTCGATCTCTCATCGGCGCTACTCGTCGGAGCGCGCGCCGGCGTCACCGCTCGCGCGCGGATTCGACCGGCGAGGCTAGCACGAGCGCCCGCAAGGCGCTTTCAAGCAACGAGTTACGGCCGCGCCCTCGGCTTCTCGCCCGGTTGACCCGCCCTTGGCGTCGGCGGCCGAAAACCAGGCCATGAAGCAAACCCAGAGCCTTGCTCGTGCCGAGTTCCCGAGCGGCAACCTGATCGACGACGACGACCGCGACCTGTGGAGCCTCGACGATCTCTACGAGCTCTCCGTGCGCATCTCGGCCCCGCTCGACCACGAAATCGTCGTGCCGAGCGAAGGCCTCGAAGACTCCATGCCGCCGCCGCCGCACGGCGCGAGCTGGGATCCGTTCTGAGCCGTCGCACGAGCGTTCGCCGTCGCGGCTGGGAGCGTGCGACGAAATCGATCCCGCGGTCCCCGGTGCCTCACGCGTGACGTTCGCTCGCGGTCTCGAACCTTGAACCACTCGCTCGCGTGGCGCGAGGGCGCGATTCGTTCGCACTCTCTGAGAGCTCGCCCGAGCTCTCGACGCGCCGCCGCGGACGCTCACACGCGCGAAGCTCGTCCCTGACCTTCGTTCGACGCGCGCTTGCGGCCGGCGGACGCGCTCGACCCTCCGCGCGTCGGACTCACTTCGCCCCGCCGGCTTGCGCCGCGCGCCGCTCCTCGACGAACGCCTTCCATGCGGCGGTCCCGTGCAGAGGTTTCGGATCGCTGAGCGTCTCGATGTCGCGCGCCGCGCGTGGATCGCCGCGCTCGAACGACGCGCGCATGTCGTCGACCGCGTGGACGGCGAACTCCTCGATCCGCGTCGCGCGCTCGGCGTCGGCGAGCGTCGCGTCGGCGCGGACGAGCTCGATGCAGCGCGTCCACACCAGCATCGCTCGCCAGAGGTTTCGCGACTCCATCGGCGCCGTGGCGACGATTTGCTCGACGTTCTCGATCGCGCCGCGCCAATCACCCTTGTCGCAACGCACGGCGCAGAGCGCCGAGTACGCGGAGGACAGGTCGCGCGCGATGTCCTGGTTCTCCGGCGCGCGCGCGATCGCGCGCGTCAGAGCTTCGATCGCCGCCAGCGTCAACGCTTCGGCCTCGTCGAGCTTCTCGAGCCCGCGTTTGACGCTGCTCAGGTTGTAGGCGACCAGCCCGAGGCGATGGACCAGGTTGGGCGCGCTCGCCGTGCGAGTGATCTCTCGCAACAGGTCGAGCGTCTTCGAGTAGTTCTCCTCCGCGACCGGTAAGTCGCGCAGCCAGTCCGCGGCGAGCCCGATCTGATTGTGGGCGGTCGCCAGCATGAACTTGAAGCTCAACGTGTTCGGGAAGCGCTCGACGAACGGCACCAGATCGTCGCGTGCGGCGACGTAGAACTCGCTCGCCCTCGCGAACTCGCCGGCGCGCAACCACACGCCACCGAGGTTGATGCGTGCCTCGGCGAGCGCCGTGCGGCGCTGCCCATCGTCGGGCGCTGAGCGCACCAGGCGCTCGGTGAGCTCGACGGCGCGCGTCAGCGCTCGCGCGGCTTCGTCGTTGACCTTGTCGGGCTCGGTGAAGTGCTCCATGACGAGGTAGCCGTACTCGTTCCAGGCCGCGTGGGCGCTCTCCACGACTCCTCGATCCTCGGGATGCGCCGCGAGCTCGCGCTCGACGCGTTCGACGCCGCGCAGCAAGACCGCGCGCGATTCCTCGAGCTTGTCGGAGATCCGCAGCACCTTGCCGATGCTCGCGTTGTTGTTGATCCACGCGCGCGCGAGCTCGACGTTCGCGGGATGCTCCGCGAGCAGGCGCTCGATCGCTAGAGCGTTCTCGTCGAGCAACGGCCCCGCGACGGCGACCGCCTCGGCGTTGACGTACGCGCTTGCGCGGGCGACGCACGCCAGTTGGCGCGCAACCGCGAGCCCGAGATCGCGCGGCGTCTCCGCAAGAAGTGCGTCGTACGTCTCGATCTCCCGCGCGCGCGCACGCGCGGAGTCGTCGTAGCGGCCGAGCTCTTCGAAGAGACTCGCCAATCGCGCTTGACCCTTCGCGAGCTCGTTCCGCGCGCGGAGGTCGTCGGCGTTCTCCTCGACGAAGCGTTCGAGCAGTCGAACCGCGTCCTCGAGCAGCGCCTTGCGCACCGGCTCCATCTGCGGCACGAAGCGCAGGTCGACTTCGCCGACGCGCGAGAGCATCTGGTCGACCGCTTCCATCGCGTGCGCGAAGTTGCGCTCGGCGCGGTCGCGCTGCGTGCGGATCGCGAGGCCTGCCTGGCGCTCCTTCCACGCCCAAAGGGTCGGACCGCCGACCACCAGGAGCCCGGCGAGCACGTACGCCGCCGTCAGCGCCGGATGTCGCTCGATCCAGCGTCGAACGCGCAAACCGACGCCGGCGCGCTGCGCCTCGATCGGACGTTTCTCGAGCACGTTGCCGAGATCGCGCGCGAAGTCGGCCGCGGTCGCGTAGCGACGCGCCGAGTCGCGCTCCATCGCCGTCGCGCAAACGGTCTCGGCTTCCCACGAGATGCTCGCGTTCATGCTGCGCACCGCGCGCGTCTCGCCGCGCTCGATCGCGACGATCACGTCGGCGTCGGAACGCCCGCCGAACGCCGGACGCAGCGTCAACATCTGGTAGAGCGTGACGCCGAGCGCGTACACGTCGGTGCGCACGTCGATCGAGTTCACGTCGCCGCGCACTTGCTCGGGCGCCATGTAGCTCAACGTGCCGAGCCGCGCGCCGGTGTGCGTCAACCGACCGCCGCCGAGCGCGTTGCCGCTCGCCGCCGCCAGCCCGAAGTCGAACACCATCGCGCGCGACGCGTCGCCGGCGGTCAGCATCACGTTCGACGGTTTGATGTCGCGATGGATCACCCCGCGTTGGTGCGCGTGCTCGACCGCTTCGGCGACTTGCTTGATCACGCGCACGCACGCGGCTTCCCACGAGCCTTCGAAGAGATAGCCCGCGCGCGCTGGATCCGGAGCGAGGTCGAAGCCCGACAACGTCGCCACGTCGCGCCCGTGGAGAGTCGCGAGCACCTGCTCGACCGTCTTGCCTTCGACGAGCTCCATCGCGAAGTACGGGACGCCTTGCTCCTCGCCGACGCTGTAGACGGGCACGATGCCGGGATGCTGCAGGCGCGCGACGGTCTCGACCTCGCGCTTGAAACGCTCGCGCGTGCCTTCGAAGAACAACCGCTCGGGCCGCACGACCTTCAACGCGACTTCGCGATCGAGCCGCAGCTCGCGCGCTCGATAGACGACGCCCATGCCGCCCGCGCCGAGCTGCTCCAGGATCTGGAAGTCGCCGAGACGCTCCGGCGGACGCGCGGAGGCGCCGCCGTCGAGCACGCCGATGTCCTGCAGCAGCGCGAGTCGGCGCTTCAGCGCGCTCGCGTGCTCCGGGTGCTCGCGGAGCAGCGCCTCGACCGCCGCGGGCTCGCCGCGTTCGAGCGCGTCCAAGGCGGTCATCACGAGCTCGTTCAGCCGAGCATCTTCGGGCTTGGGCGCGCTATCGGTCATCGATCCAGAGGTCCATTTCACGCCCGCGCGCCGATCGGGGCAAGGCAGGCCGCCGCGGGACCGGGCTAGAATTCGAGGGATGGCCGAGGACGTCAGCCGCCTGATCGAGTCCGCGCAGCGCGGCGACGCGATCGCACTCGAAACGCTGCTCGGCCGCTACTTGCCCGGACTGCGCGCGTTCGTGCGTTTGCGCGCCGGCCCGACCGTGCGCGCGCACGAATCGGCGTCGGACATCGCGCAGTCGGTCTGCCGCGAGGTGCTGCAGAACCTCTCGACGTTCAAGTACGGCGGCGAGACGGGTTTCAAGCACTGGCTCTACGCGACCGCTCTGCGCAAGCTGCAAAAGCGCGACGAGCATTGGCGAGCGCAGAAGCGCGAGGCCGCGCGCGTCGTCGGTGACGAGCAAGCGCTACTCGACGCGTATCGCAACGTGTCGTCGCCCAGTCGCCGAGCGATGGCGAAGGAGGAGCTCGCGCGCATCGAGAAGGCCTTCGACGAGCTCGGCGACGACGAACGCGAGGTGATCACGCTCGCGCGCGTCGTCGGGCTACCGCACAAGGAGATCGCCGAGGCGATGGGCCGGACCGAGGGCGCGACGCGCGTGCTGTTGCACCGCGCGCTCGCGAAGCTCGCCGAGAAGCTCGACGTCGGCGATTGAACGTCGCGCCCGTCACTTCGCGGTCGGCTCGTCCTCTTCCGGCTCGATCAGCAGCGGCGGCGTGCCGGTGATCGGCAGCGCTTCGATGTTCTTGAGCCTGCGGCCGATCTGGCGGGTGCGCACGCCGACGTCGTCCTCGATCTGTCGCGACGCTTGGTCGAGCTTCTCCTTCACCTTCGCGATCACGTCGCCGAAGCGACCGAACTCGGTCTTCACTTCGCCGAGGACCTTCGCGATCTCGCTCGAGCGCTTCTCGATCGCGAGCGTGCGGAAGCCCATCTGCAGCGAGTTCAGAAGCGCCGCGAGCGTGGTCGGACCGGCCACGACGACGCGGTGATCCCGCTGCAAGACCTCGACGAGCTCCGTGCGACGCACGATCTCCGCGTACAGGCCCTCCGTCGGCAGGAACATCAGCGCGAAGTCGGTCGTGTGCGGAGGCTCGATGTACTTCTTGCTGATGTCCTTCGCGAAGCCGCGGATGCGAAGTTCGAGCTGCTTGACCGCGTACTCGACCGCTTCGGAGTCGCCGCGCTCGCTCGCCTCGACCAGCCGCAGGTAGTCCTCCTGCGGAAACTTCGCGTCGATCGGCAGCCACACGGGCTTGTCCGGGTCGTCCCCGCGGCCGGGCAGCTTGATCGCGAACTCGACCACCTCCGCCGTGCCGGGCCGCGTGACGACGTTGCGAGCGAACTGGTCGGCGGTGAGCATCTGCTCGAGCAGCGCACCGAGCTGCACCTCGCCCCAGTTGCCGCGCGTCTTGACGTTGGTGAGCACGCGTTTCAGGTCGCCGACGCCCGAGGCGAGCGCCTTCATCTCTCCGACGCCCGTCTGCACGTTCTCGAGCATCTCGCGCACGGACTTGAAGCTGTCGGTCAGACGCTTGTCGAGCACGCTCTGGAGCTTCTCGTCGACCGTGACGCGCATCTGCTCGAGCTTCTGCGTGTTGTCGTGCTGGATGTCGCCGAGCTTCTTCTCGACCGACAAGCGCAACGTCTCGAAACGACGCTCGTTCGAGGTGCTGAGCTCGTCGAGGCGCTTGCCGAACAGCTCGAGCTGGTGCTTCTGCGCTTCCGAGTGGCGACCGATCGAGAGGATCAGGCCGTCGTTCGCTTCCTTGCCGCGCGCGGCGAGCTCGTCGCGGAGCTGCTTGGCGAGCGCTTGCTCCTCGACGCGCGCCTGCGCCAACTCCTCCCTCAACCCGCGCTCGGTGCGCTCGTTCGCGCGCTCCAACGCCTCCAACCGCGCGGACAGCGGCGAGAAGTCGACCGCCGTGTCGCGCCGCAACAGCACGATCAAGAGAACGACGGCGATCAGCGCGCAGAGCGCGCCGCCTGCCAAGAGTGCTTCGAACATCGCGAGGTGTCTCCGGGGCCGGCCCAGAGGTTCCGCGCACTCACCGGGTTCGGCAAGCCGCGTCCGCGATTCGCTGCGTCAACCGGTGGTCGACACGCTGCCGAGCATCGCGCTGCCGGGCGACGTGCTGCCGGGCGTCGCGCCGCCGAGCGACGCGCTGAGCGGTACCGACGACCGAGTCGGCAGCGGCGCCACGGGCACCGAAGTCAACTCGGGGAGGTGCGTATCGACTCCGATCGCCCTCAGGTGCTCCGCCAGCATCTGCGACCTGTCGCAGTACGTCAGCAAGGCGAGCTCACCTGAGTCGACGCCGAGTCGCTCCGCGAGTTGCACGATCACGTCGTCGGAAGGGAGGCGGTTGCCGCGCTCCATCTCGCGCACGAACGTGTAGGAGAGGCCAAGGGCCTTCGCGAAGGCGACCAGGGAGCGGCTGCCGCGCAGGGATTTGAGTCGGGTTCCAAGTCTGTTCACGGGATCGAGCCTTTGGGGAAGCGGTAGTGCGGCCGGGAAGCGGCCCAGAGACGTTCCAGCGCTGAAACGCCGTCGGCGCACTTGACCGTCGAACTGCACCTCATTGCGCTGGGGAAGTGTGCGCAGAATTGGGCTGTTTACATAAGTCACTACGGCGAAAAATGTTGTGCTTGCCCCTTCCGATCGGTTCTAGCCCAATCGGGGGAGTGTGCCGGCGGACGGGGCGTTTCGAGCCCTCGGACCAGCGCTCAGGTCGCGGCGCAAACCGTCCGAGCAGGACCTCGAACCCCCGCGCGGAGT
Source organism: Planctomycetota bacterium (assembly GCA_016220085.1). GTDB lineage: Bacteria > Planctomycetota > UBA1135 > UBA1135 > JACRIN01. Next base: position 71,920 of record JACRIN010000030.1, on the reverse strand, counting down.
GGTGCGGGTCCGTCGCTCACTCCAGAATTCCCGCCATGACCCAGCACTCCGATCCGGTCCAACATTCGTTCGTCGAGGCTGCCGCCGTGCTCCAGGCTTTCTTGGAGTCGCCGGACGGGCTGCCGGCGGTTCGCCGTTTCGCCGAAACGGCGGCGGCGACGCTCACGAAGGGCGGCCTGTTGATGTCGTGCGGCAACGGCGGGTCGATGTGCGACGCGATGCACTTCGCGGAGGAGTGGACCGGACGCTTCCGCGGCAATCGCAAGGCGCTGCCGGCGGTCGCGTTCGCCGATCCAAGCCAGATCACCTGCATCGCCAACGACTTCGGCTTCGACGAGATCTTCGCGCGCCAAGTCGAGGCGCTCGGCAAGCCCGGCGATCTGCTGGTCGCGATCTCGACCAGCGGGAATTCCCCCAACGTGCTGAAGGCGGTTGCCGCAGCGAAGCGCCGCGGGATCACCGTGGTCGGCTTGTTGGGCAAGGGCGGCGGGAAGCTGAAGAGCGAGGTCGACATCCCGATCGTCGTGCCGCTCGCGGAGAGTTCCGACCGCATCCAAGAGGTGCACATCAAGGTGCTGCACATCGTGATCGAGGCGGTCGAGCGCCGGCTCTTCCCCGAGAACTACGCCAAGGGTTGAGCTTCAGCGGCGCGCGAGCTCTTGCTCGACCGCGTCCAGGTTCTTGCGCGCTTCGCCGTAGCCGGGTGCGAGTCGCAGCGCTTCGCGGAACGCGTCGCGCGCCGACTCGAGCTCGCCGCGCCGGTACCGGACGAACCCGAGGTTGTTGTGGAGCTCCGCTCGCGCGGGAGCGAGCTCGACCGCTCGCTCGAACGCGAGCTGGGCGGTCGCGAGGTCGTCCGCGCGGACCGCGTGGACGCCGAGGTCGGCATGCGCGTCGGCATCGGCGGGCGCGAGCTCGGTCGCGTGACGCGCGTGCGCGAGCGCCGCGACTCCGCGTTCGAGCGTCGCGAGCGCGCCTGCGACCTCGCGTTCGAGCGCGGCAAGGTCCGCGCGCAGCGTCGAGCACTCCGAATCGACGCACGCGGGGTCGAGCGCGAGCTTGCGCGCGCCCGCGAGCCGCAGCGCGAGCGCCGGATCGCCCGGCGAGGCCGCGAGCTCGGTCTCGAGCGCCTGCGCCGCGCCCGCATAGTCGCCCGCGAGCAGCGCGAGGTCGATGCACCGCGCGAGCGCGGCCGTGCGGCGCTCGGTGTCGAGCTCCCGAGCGCGCTCGGCGGTCCGTCGAGCCGACGAGAACTCGCCGAGCTGCATCTCGACGGTCGCGAGGTTCGCGAGCATCGCCGCGTCGTCGCCGTGCGCGGCGAGCCAAGCGCGATACGTGCGCTCGGCGTCCGCGAAGCGCCCCGCCTCGAAGTACGCCGACGCGAGCGCCGAATGCGCGAGGTAGTAGTCGGGTCGGATGCGCACGCTCGCCTCGAACTCCGCGATCGCCTCCGGCGTCCCGCCCATCTGGAGCAGCGCGAGCCCGTAGTTGAGGTGCGCGACGAAGTTGTCCTCGGTCACCGCGAGCGCGCGCCGGAAGAGCGTCGCCGAATCGCGCCACGTCGCGGTCTGCACGAAGCACAGGCCCACCCACGCGACGCACACGAGCGTCCACGCGACGTGCACGAGCTGCGCGCGACGCGCGCCCCGCTCCCTCGGGGCGCTCGGGGCGCTCGGGGCGACAGCCCCTTCGAGCGCACCGACCACCGCCAACGCAAGGCCGACGTACGGCACGTACGTGTAGCGGTCCGCGTTCGCTTGCAGCCCGACTTGCACGAGCCCGATCACCGGCACCAGCGTGAGCGCGAACCACGAGAGGCCGATCGTGATCGCCGGACGGCGCGCGCGGAAGTACCAGGCGACGAGCGCGCACGCCGAGAACGCCGCGACTCCGACGACGATCTCGAACGGCTCGCGGCCGCCGTGCGGCAGCGGATACAGCACCGCGAGATCGAACGGCCACGCGAAGCGCCCGAGGTAGATCGCGAAGCTCGCGAACGCGTTCGACACTCGCCCGGCGAGCGGGATCACGTCGAGGCCGCTGACCGCGCCGCCGGATTGTTGCGCGGCGAGCGTCATGAAGCTCGCCAACCCGACCAACGCGAAGAACGGCAACTTCTCGACCACCAGCGCGACGTAACCGCGCTCGCGCGCTCGACCGAGCGGCCACAGATCGAAGAGCAGCAGCGTCAACGGCAGCGTCACGGCCATCGGCTTCGCGAGCAGCGCGAGCGCCTGGCACGCGAGCGCGAGCGCATACCAACCGACGCTGCGCCGCCTGCTCCAGCCGACCCAGGCGTACAGCGCGAGGAACCAGAACAGCGCGCAGAGCACGTCCTTGCGCTCGGCGATCCACGCGACCGACTCGACGCGCGTCGGATGGAGCGCGAAGACGCCGGCGACGAACGCGCTCGCGCCGAGCGCGAGTCCCGCGCGCACCAGCGTCGCAAGCAACACCCACGTCGCGAGCACGTGCAACACCAGGCTCGTCGCGTGGTGACCCGCCGGCGCGGCGTCGTAGAGCTCCGCGTCGAGCATGTGCGAGAGCCACGTCAACGGATGCCAGTTCGCGGCGTGCTGCGTGGTGAACGCCCATCGAACGCCGTCGGCGCTCAAACCGGCGAGCACCTGCGGATTGGCGTAGACGTAGAGATCGTCGTCGTACGCGACGAAGCCGTTGACGAAGACCTGCGCGAAAGCCAGCAGGCACGCGATGGCGAGCAGCGCGGCGAGCGAGCGCGTCTTGGGCGAAGGGGTCTCCACGGCAGCCGCCTAGGTTAGCGGCGCTCGCTCGCGGCGCACGCTCAGATCGAGTCGAGTCCCCAGAGGAACGGCGTCAACGGCAAACGCGTGAAGGACACGTCGAGCGCGCGCTCGAGTTCGCCGACGCGCGCGCATTCGCCGCGCGCGGGAGCGAAGAGCTCGAGCAGGTCGTTCGGTCGCAAGGCGACGGAACAGGAGGCGCTCGCGAGCGTGATCCGCGGCCCGCCCTCGCTGTTCGATTCGATGTCGACGCGCGCGTCGTTGCGCGTCCAGTCGGAGAGTCGCTCGGCGGCCGCGACCGGATCGACGACCTTGCCGAGCGCGAGCACGCCGCGCCAGTCGCGTGCGCCGCACGCGCGGGCTTCGCTCGCGAGCTCGTTCGCGTCGCTCGGCGCGAGCAGGAAGATCTCGGGGCTCGCGCCGTGGAAACGCTCGAAGTGCGCGCGCACCAGCGCGAACACGTCGTCCGACGCGCCGGACCACTCGTGGATCGTGTTCGCGAAGTCCGCGCCGCGACCGAGGCACGCGTAAGCGCGTACGTCGCGATCCTCGTGCAGCACGAGCGTTTCCATGCCCGGCACGGCGAGCAACGCGCGCGTCTCGGCTTCGGTGCGCTCGACGCGGTTCTTCTGGCGGAGGTAGAGCCGATGCACCGCGCCGACGTCGTCCGGCGCCGCGCGGCGAATCGTGCCGCGCACCGGCAAACGCGCGACCGCGGCCGCGTCGAACGCGAAATCGAGCTCGCAGCCGAACTCGCGCCAACCGCGGCGACGATAGAAGTCGGCGTCGTCGGCCCAGAGCAACGCGAGCACGGCGCCGTCGCGCGCGAGCTCGCGCTCGGCGAGCTCCAGCACGCGCGTCGCGAGCCCGCGGCCGCGCTCGGATGGATCGGTCGCGACCGACCCGATCAAGCCGACGCGCAGGCGCTCGGTTCCGATCACCAAGTCGCGCACCAACGTCGCGCACGCCGAGTGGACGATGCCGTCCGCGCCGAGCGTGGTCAGCGAGCCGGGCGCGTCGGGCGCGAAGACCAGCGGGTACTCCGCCGCGAGCTCGCCGCCGCCGCGCAACACGCGCTCCATCAAGCGCAGGGCGCGTCGGTCGATCGTGCCGGTACGGGTGTTCATTTCCTCAGATCTTGCGCTTGGGCTCCGACGGCGCGGTTTCTTGCGTGCGCGCTTCCCGGAAGGCCTCCAGCAGACGATCGCGGATCGAGAGCGCGTCGTCCAGCGAAGCCTTGGCTCCCTGCACCGCGCCGGCCAAGTCTTCGGGTCTTTCCAACGCCTTGGACTGCGCTTGCAGGTCGCGCGCTTTCGCTTCGAGGTCGTCGAGCAACGCGCGGAACGCGACGCCGCCGTCCGGCGATGCGCTCTTCGCGCTCGGTGCTCCGCCCGGCTGGACCGCTCCGGTCTTCGGGAGCCCTTGGATCGGGAGTTCGTTGGCCATCGTCCTATCCCAAGTAGTTCAACAGAGTGTTCTGGATCAGGCGCACGCTGGTCGCTTGCGTCAGTTGGAGCGTCTGCTCCGCGCGTGACATCTCGAGCACGACCTGGCTGAAGTCCGCGTCCTCGACCTGCGAGAGCAGGCCCTTGACCTCCGCCGAAGCGTCGTCGAGGCGCGTGCCGACGCCTTGGAGGTGCTGACTGCGCGAGCCGAGGTCTCCGGTCGCGGAGAGCACGTTCGAGCTGTGCCGGTCGAGCTCGTCGAGCCACATGTTGAGGCGCGCGAGCTGCTGATCGGCGTCGAGGCCGTGCACGTTCTCCAAGTCGTCGACGATGCCTTGCATCACGTCGAAGAGGTTCACGGCGCCGCCGAAGACGACGAGCTCGTCACCCGCGCGATGGATGCTGGTGGTGTCGACGTGCAGCACCGAGCCCGTCTGCGAATCGACGAGCTCCAGATCGGTGTCGACGAAGTCGATCGTCGTCCAGTTGGTGCCGTCGATCGAGATCGAGCCGTCGCCGACCAGCGTGTCGCTGCTCGACGAGCCGTCCCACGCCGACAGATCGAGGTGCACCTCGGCGCCGTGCTCGTTGGTGACGGTGAAGTCCGAGAGATCGGTTGCGCCGGCGCTCGGCAGCGCGATCGCGACGCCGTTGTCGAGCGTCGCGGTGCCCGCGACCGCGTCGATCGTCAGCGTGTGCGTGCCGACGATCGTGTCGGAGCTGCCGCCGCCGGCGAGCGCGATCCCGTTGGTGAACGCCGCGTTGGTCGCGTCGTGGCGCACGACCAGGAAGTCGTAGCCGGTGCCTTGGTTGGCGCTCGCGCCGCTCGCGACGCCGGTCAGGCCCGCGTAGTTCGTGCCGGTCCGCTCTTGGCGATCGAAGACGCTGCCGCCGGACACGCCGACGCCGATCGTCTCGCCGAAGCCGACCAAGAGCTGCTGTTCCTCGTCGTTGCCGAGATACGTGACCGTTTCGCGCGAGCTGGAGCTCGACACTTCGAACGGCTTCGTGCCGGTCGCCGTGCCGCCGAACAGGTAGCGGTCGCCGGTCTTCGCGTTGCCGATCGCGAGCAGTCGATCGCGGATGAGCCGGAGCTCGTTCGCGTAGAGCTGCCGGTCGTTCGGCGTCTGCGTGCCGTTCATCGCTTGCAGCATCGTCGCGCGTGCATCCGACAAGAGCCCGCCGGCGTCCTGCAGGTTGCTCGCCGCGGTGTCGAGCAGCGTCCGTCCGTTCTCCGACGCGGCGAGGAAACGCTCGTGCGCGGAGAGGCGGTTGCGGTAACCGAGCGCCTGGCTCGCGCCGACCGGATCGTCGGACGGTCGCAGGATGCGCTTGCCCGACGCGACTTGCTCTTGCGCCGAGGCGAGCTTGGAGAAGTTGTTCATCAGGCCCAATCGGACCATCGCGAACGTCGAGGATTGCGTGGGTCGGATCGACATGGCTCAGAGGAGTCGCATCAGTTCGTCGGAGAGGTCCGCGCTGACGCGAATGAACTGCGCGGCCGCGTTGTAGGCTTGCTCGGAGGTCATCATGTTGACGAGCTCTTCGTCGACGTTGACGCCGCTGACTTGGTCACGACGCGAGTCGAGGCTCTGCATCAGGAACTCTTCCGCGTCGTAGGCGCTTTGCGATGAATCGATGTCGAGGCCGACGCTCGACACGATGTCGGCCCAGCTCGCCGCGAACGAGGCGTTCGAGAGCCCGGAGATCTCGCTCTCGTCGAACGCCATCAACGCGAGCAGGTTCGAGCCGTCGCCCGGCGCGCCGCTGATCGAGCTCGCGAGCAAGCTCGGCGACGCCTCCAGATCCGCGCGCACGCCGATCGACAGCGCGTCCTCGCCGGTGAAGAGCACGTTCAGCCCGAGCGCCGGCAAGATGTCCGACGTGTCCGAGTCCGCGGTGACATCGACGCGGAACGTGTCGTTGTTGGTCGCCGAGAGCGTGCCGTAACCGAGCTTCAGCGTGACGCCGTTCAGGATCTCGAGCTCGTCACCCGGGTTGTAGCCCGCGCCAACGTCGAGAGCCGCGACCTGCTGGCCGGCTTGGTCGTAGACGAGCACCTTGAGCCCCGCCGTCGTGCCGATGACGCCGTCCATGTTCGGAACGAACTGGTACGCATCGTTGTTCGAGCCCGAGTAGCTGCCGCCGATCGTCACCGAGACGGCGCTGTCGTGGCCCGTGACGGTGGTCGCCGGGTTCCAGCCGAACGACGCGAGCGCGGTGCCGCCGTCGATCGAAAAGCTCTCCGTCGCGCCGCTGCCCGCGGTCTGCAGCACCAGGCGGTCGCCGACCGCGGACGCGACGAGTCCGTTCGCCTGCGTGTTCGGATCGGCGTTGATCGCCGCGGCGAGCTCCTCGGACGTCGCCGAGCCGATCTGCGCGAAGTCCGCGGCGTCGAACGTGACCGTGAACGAACCCGCGGGCCCGGTGAGCTGCAGCGTGTCGCCGTCGGCGAGCGCGAACGGGCCGTCGGACGCGCTCGTGATCGACGCTTGGCCGCCGCCGAAGCTGCCGATCGCGTCCGGGTTGGGGTCGAGACGCGAGCTGAAATCGAAGCCGTATCCGGGCTCGGCGAACACGTGCAGGCGCCCTTGCCCGTCGATGTTCGCGGTCAAGTGCCCGATCGTGTTGAGCTCCGCGACGAGATCCCCGACCGTCGCGCGCGTCGCGTCGATCGCGACGACGTGCTTGTCGAGCGCGCCGGTCGCGGTGTTGGTGACGTTGACGACGAGCTCGCCGTCGACGACGTCGAACGGCAAGCCGGAGTTCGCGAGCAGCTCGTCGTTGACCGCGCCATCGCCGTCGATGTCCTCGAACGGGTTCGCCGCGACCAGCGCCTTGAACGGGCCGTCGCCGCCGAGACCGGTCGTGTGCACGCGGTTGAGCTCGAGGATCCAGTTGTGCGCGATCGAGTCGAGCTGCGCGGAGATCTGCGGCAACGTGTCCTCGTAGACCTGCATCAGGCCTCCGATCGCGCCGCTCGTGACCGTCACGGCACCGGATTGGCCTTCGATCTCGACGTCCAGCGTTCCGTCGCTGTTGGTCGAGAGCTGCATCTGGTTGTAGGTCGTCGGGCTGACGAGCATGCTTCCGCCGACGAGCACGCGCACCGCGCCGCGCGAATCCTCGATCGCTTTCGCGTCGACGAGCTTCGCGAGCTCGCGGAGCATGTACTCGCGCCGGTCGCGCAGGTCGTTCGCGGTCACGCCGGAGCTCTCGGTCGCGGAAATCTGCTTGTTCAGGCCGGAGATCTGCTCGGCGAGCTCGTTGACGGCGTCGACGTGCGCCTGCAAGCGCTCGATCGTGTCGTCGCGCAGCACGTGGACGTTCGTCGCGAGCTGGTTGAACTGCGAGGTGAGCTGCGAGGCGCTCTGCACCGCGCCGCTGCGCAGCACCGGATCCTCCGGCGTCGCCGAAAGGTTCGAAAGCGCCGTGAAGAACGACTGCATCGACTTGCCGAGGCCGCTCTCGCTCGTGTTCCCGAGCAGGCCTTCCGCTTCGCCGAGCACCGAGAGGCGCGCGTCGAGGCGCGAAACACCCGATTGCTGCACGACGAGGCGCGCGTTGAGGAGCTGGTCGACCGTGCGGCGCACGACCGAGGCCTGCACGCCGTTGCCCATCAGCAGGTTGCGCACGCGCACCGTCGTCGCGGTGCCGATCTCCAACGATTGCCGCGAGTACCCCGGCGTGTTCGCGTTGGTGATGTTGTGGCCGATCGTGTCCAGCGAGGCCTGCGACGTCAGCAAGCCTTGGAGGCCGATGTTGAGTCCGATGTTCGACATGCTCAGGCCTCCGCGTCCACCAAGCGACCGCCGACGCGCGCGTCGGTCGCGCCGAGCTCGCCGAAGAGCGCCTGCAGCACGTCCGAGAAGAAGCGTTGGTGCGTGCGAGCGAGCGCTCCGACGCGGCGCGCGAGCTTGACGCTCTTCGCGCTACGTTCGCGCAGCTCGCCGCGCATGCGGAGCACGCGTTCGCCTTCCGGGCCCGCGCGTTCCGCGATGCTCGTCAGCGTCAACGTCGCCGCCGGCACGCCCCACAGGCTCCCGAGCGCCGTCAAGATCTCGTCGCGGCGCCGCGCGCGGGCGACGCCGCCTTGCAGCTCGCGCTCGAGCGCCGTCGTCCGCTCGAGGACGAGCGCCGGGTCACGGCCGCACAGCGCGGTCTGCTCGTCGGCGAGCAGCGCGAGCGTGCGCTCCTGCGCCGCGATCTCGTCTTGCAGGTGCGCCTCGAGGCGACGCAGCAGGGTCTTGAGCTCCTTCACGGCTTCTTCTCCTCGTTCGCGGCGATCTCGCCGAGGTTGTGCGCGATCGCGTCGCGCAGCCCGAGCCCACGGCCCTTCGCCAACGCCTCGCCGAGATGCTCGTCGAGCCAGCCGTCGAACACTTCCGAGCCCGGTCCGCTGCCGAAGAAGCCTTCGTCGAGCGAACGGCGCATCTCCTTCACGAGCTGGGTCGCGAGCAACGACTCGAAACGCTTCGCCGCCGTCTCGGCCCCGTCGTGACTCAGCGCTTCCGCGACACGCAGCTTCTGCGGCGAGAAGAGATCGAGCACGTGCGCGGTTTGGAGCTTGCCGATGTCTTGCATCACATGCGCTCCACGTTCGCGAGCAGCAAGCCCGCCTGGGACATCGCTTCGAGGATGCTGATCAGGTCGCGCGGAGTCGTGCCGAGCACGTTGAGCACCTCGACGACCTCCTGCAGCGTCACCGCGCCGTTGATCAGCGTCAGGCCGTTGTTCTCTTCGGTGACGTTGAGCTCGGTGCGCGGCGTCTCCTTGGTCTGACCGGCCGAGAGCGGGCCCGGCTGGCTGACCTCGGGCGATTCCGCGACGGTGACCGTCAACGCGCCGTGCGTCACGGCGCCCGGACGCAGCCGCACGCCCTCGCCCATCACGATCACGCCGGTGCGCTCGTTGATGACGACGCGCGGCACGCTGTCGGCCTCGATCTCGCGCTTCAGGATCGCGGCGAGATAGGCGACGTGCTCGGACTCCGGGAGATCGCTCGGCACTTCGATCCGCACCGCGCGCCCGTCGGCCTCCGGCGTCGCGGCGCCGGGGAAGAGCGCGTTGACCGCTTCCGTGATGCGCACCATGTTGCCGAACGAGCCGTGCGCGGCGCGCGCGTCGAGATAGATGTAGCCGTTCTCGCTGACGAGCTGCGACTCGACCGCGCGTTCGACCTTGCCCCCGAGCGGCAGGACGCCGACCGTGACCGAGTTCTTCTGCGCGCTCGCGCCGTCGCCTTGGACGGAGAAGCCGCCGACCGTCACCGGACCTTGCGCGGTCGCGAAGACGATCTGACCGGTGATGTCGGTGAGCTCGGTCAGCGCGAGCGTGCCGTTCTCGATGCTCGTCGCGTCGCCGAGGGTCGAGACGCGGACGTCGATGCGCTGGCCCGGCTTGATCCCCGGCGGCAGCACGGCCTCGACGCGCACCAGAGCGACGTTCTTCGGCGAGAGCTGCTGCACGTCGATCTTGATGTTGTGCGTGCGCAGCATGTTGTCGAGCACACCGCGGACCATGTTCGCCGAGTCGCCGGTGCCGGCGAGGCCGGTGACGAGCCCGAGCCCGACCAACGCGTTGTCTTCCTGACCGCGCACTTCGATCAGACTCTCGACGGTCGCGAGCACGCGACCCGCGGTGCCGCGGCCCGGCGTGCGCTCGACGCGCGGAAGCGTCGTGACCGACGCGCCCGACTTGCGCCGCGGTTGCGTCGGAGCTTCGATCCCGCCGCGCGGAGCGACCAGCACGTCGCTCTTCGGCGGAGTCTGGGGCACCGGCGCTTGGACGGCGAGGGCGAGCAGGAGTGCGAGGATCATGTGGAGCTTTCCGGTGTTCCGATCAGAACGGCCACAGCCAGCCGATCGCTCGGTGGATCATGCCGCCGACGCCGTAGCGCTTGGTGTGCTCGGTGAGCGGACCGGAGCCGCGGTAGGTGACCTGCGCGTTCGCGACGAGCTCGCTCGCGACCGTGTTGTCCGCGCGGATGTCGTAGCGGCGGACGATGCCGGTGAACTCGATCAGCTTCGTGTCGTCCTCGATGTGGATCTCGCGACGGCCCGACAGGACCATGTTCCCGTTCGGCAGCACGTCGACGACGACCGCGGCGAGCCGCGCGGTGAATTCGCCCGTCTTCTGATAGCTCCCGCTGCCGACGAAGCCGTCGGTGGAGTCCGCGTCGACCTTCGGCAAGGTCGTGAACGCGTTCGGCTTGATGTCGAAGAGGTTGAGCTTGTAGTTGAGGTTCGTCGCGCGCGAGAGGTCGGTCGACTCCTCGTTCTTCAACGCTTGCGACTCGTTGATCACGACGGTGACGATGTCGCCGGCGCGCGTCGCGATCTTGTCCTGGATCATCGATGCGGGGCCGCGATCGGGTTTGTAGATCGAGCCCGGGCGGTCTTGAGGCGCGCAGAGCATCAGGAAGACGAACGGCAAGTGGTGGAGCATGGATCGTTGCTCAGAGCTTGGGTGCGAGGTCGATCTCGGCCGTGTCGCGCGCCATCACGACGGCGGTGAGCACGCGTTTCGTGTCGACGAGCTCCAGGCGGATGCGATCGCCGAGCGCGCCGTTCTCCTGGGCGATCGCCGCGACGCGCGCGTTGATCGCTCCCTTGCGGATCGAGAGGAAGAGCGAGTCGCCCTTGCGCACCACGGCCGGACGGATCAGGTCGGCCTCGACCACCGCCGACTGCGCGGCGAGGTTGCGCGACGCGACCGCGCCGATGATCTGACGAGCGTCGAGGCGCTTCGCGGTCGAACCGTTGAGCGCGACGCGCTTCTCGACGAGCATGTCGCCCGTGATCGCGTCGCCGGTCTTCACCGGGCGGACGAGCACCGGACGCAGCTCCCACAGATCGAGACGCCAGTTCGTCCAGACGGTGCGATACGCGCTGCCGTCGACACGCACCTCGACCGGCACCGAGAACGCGCCAGTGCGCAACGCGTCCGCGGTGATGCGCGGAGCGAAGGTCGCCGGCTCGTTGCCCGCCGGCACGTCGATGCCGCCGACCGATTCGACCAGCGTCACTTGCGCGTCGCGGCCGAGCAGCGTCTGCTCGAGCTCCTTGCGCGCCGCTTGCTCGATCGTCGCGCCGGGGACGCGCTCGATCTCGGGGAACACGCGGCAGGCCTGCTCGCCGCGGACGACGACGTCTTGACCGAGGAAGCTCTCGAGCTCGCGCTCGATGTTGGCAGCCATCAGCAATCGGCTGTAGCCCGGTGCCGGCGCGTAGCCGAGCGAGTAGCCCTTGACGCGCTCCAGCAGCGCGGCGTCTTCGCACTGCACGGTGAGCACGTCGCCGAGCCGGAGCTCGATGCCGCGCACGCGCACGTCGGTCGGCAAGGCGATCGTCACGCCGGCCGCGAGGAGCATGGAAGCGAGGAACATCGGTTGGGCCTCAGCGGATCAGGTTGTTGACTTGTTGCAGCATCTCGTCGGACACGCGGATGGCGCGGCTGTTCACTTCGTAGTTGCGCTGCGCCATGATCAGCCCGACGAGTTCGTCGACGACGGTCACGTTCGAACGCTCGATCGCGCTCTGCTTGATCGTTCCGGTGCCCGTGGTGCCGGGTGACTGCTGTTGCGCCTTGCCGGAGCTCTCGGTCTCCGCATAGAGGTTGCCGCCGATCGCCTTGAGTCCGGTCGGGTTCGCGAAGCGGTACAGCGAGATGTTCGAGATCGTCTCGGCCGAGCCGCCTTCCGTCTTGCGCACGGAAACGGTGCCGTCGTCGCTGATCGTCACTTCGATCGCGTCGGTCGGGATGCGCACCGGCGGATCGAGCTGATAGCCCTCCGCGGTCACCAACGTGCCGTTGCCGTCGGGCCGGAACGAGCCGTCCCGCGTGAAGCGCGTCTCGCCGGAGTTCTGCAGCACGCGGAAGAAGCCCTGGCCGACGATCGCCATGTCGAACGGCGCGGCGGTCGGTTGGATCTCGCCTTGGTGGAAGATCTTCAGCGAGCTCGCGATCTCCGCGCCCGAACCGATCTGCAAGCCGGTCGGCGACATCCGCTGCTGGCCCGTCGGCGCGCCCGGTTCGCGATACGTCTGATAGAACATGTCGCGGAACGCGAGCTCGTTCTTCTTGAACGCGACGGTGTTCACGTTCGCGATGTTGTTCGCGATCGTGTCGACCTGCATCTGTTGGGCCTTCATGCCCGACGCGGCGGTCATCAGTGCTCGAATCATCGGTTCAGGTGCTCTCTAGGTTCAGCGGGGAGCGGTCAGACGGCGGTAGGTGGCGTCGATCGCGCTCAAGAGGCGCGAAGAGGACTCGTAGCCGCGTTGGAGCGCGACCATCGCGACCATCTCGTCGACGGCGGAGACGTTCGAGCTCTCGAGCGTGGCCTGCACGACCTCGCCGCGGCGCGCGGAAGGACGAGCGTTGCCGACGGGTCGATAGGTGCCGGCGCCGTCGGCGACGAGACGCGACGCGTTCCCGAAGTCGACGACTTTGAGTTGTCCGACGCGGTTCGTGCCCTGCCACACGACGCCTTCGCGGTCGACGTTCGCCTCGGGGCCGGCGAGATCGATCGTGCCGCGCGCGTCCATCCACGCCACCGCGCGTCCGTCGAGCGTCTGCAGCGTGCCGTCCTCGTCGACGCGGAACCGACCGTTGCGCGTGTAGCGCTCGCCGTTGTCGGTCTCGATCGCGAAGAAGCCCGGACCGCTCACCGCGAGGTCGTACGGGTTGCCTGTCGGCACCAGCTCGCCCTGGGCGAAGTCGGTCGTCGTCTGCGACGAAACCTGGCGCTCCAGGTGATCGCGCATGACGACGTCGAACGACTGAGTCGCCGAGCCCTGGCGCTTGTACCCGGTCACCGAGAGGTTCGCGAGGTTCGATGCGATCGTGTCGAGCCCGTGCTCGGACGCCGTCATCGAGTTGATCCCCCAGTACAGTCCGCGGTCCATGTCACCCGCCGTGGAGCAATCCACCGGCCAACTCGCGATCGGCCTCGGCGGCCCCGCGCGGGCGCACCGCGCGCGAGCGCCCGGCACGGAAGGCCGAAACGCTTGCCGACCCCGGAAGTCGTTTCGCGCCGCCGCTCGACGTGCGCACCGCGAACGAACGTCGGGGCCGAGCGCGCGCGGCGCTCGGCCCCGACGTGGAGTCCGTGGCTCGCTCGGCTCCCGGATACCGGTCGCTGAACGGGGAGGGAGCGAGCTCGGGCTTACAGCAGGTTGTTCAGCTCGGCGAGCACGTCGTTGGTCGTGCTGATGACGCGCGCGTTGGCCTGGAAGCCGCGCTGCGCTTCGATCAAGCGCACGAACTCCTCGGCGATCGCGACGTTCGAGCTCTCGAGCGCGCCGCCGACCACCGCGCCGGCCTTGCCTTGCGAACCCTGACTGACCGTGCGGATGCCGGAGTTCGGCGTCTCGGCCCACAGGTTGTTGCCGATCTCGCGCAAGCCGGAGTCGTTGACGAAGCTCGCGACGCCGATCGAGCCGAGCACGCGGATCTGGCCGTTGGTGTAGAAGCCCTGGATGTCGCCGTTCGAGTTCACCGACATGTTCGAGAGCTCGCCGACGCCGAACCCGTCCTGGTTGTCGGCGAAGACGCTCGCCGCGCCTCCGAGCTGCGTCACGCCGTCGAACAGGCCGGGCGTGCCGAAGTCGAGCGTCAGCGATTGCGGCGAGCTCTGGCCGTTGAATTGGATCGAGATCGACGACGAGGAGGGCAGCGACGCGATCGAGCCGTCGTCGTTGAACACGAGACCGGAGACGGAGCCCGAGAGCACCGTGCCTTCGCTGGAGGGAATCGACGCGGTGACGTCCCAACTGCCGTCGTCTTGGCGCTGATACGCGAAGCTGACCGTGTGTGCGACGCCGGCCTGGTCGAACACTTCGATCGAGGTCGTCGCCGTGTCCGGACCGGTGCCCGGCGTCGTCACCGTGAACGCGTGCGTCGACCAGTTGGTCGATCCGCTGCCTGCGTTGTCGTTGATCGTGATCGACATGCTCGTCTGACCGGTCGTGTCGGACGTGAGCTGGATCTGGCCGGTCGTCGCGTCGAGCGTCGCGGTCGAATTCGGGTACAGGTTGTCGATGAACGAGAGCAAGTCCGCGACCGTCGTGCCGTCGGAACCGGCGCCGTAGGTGAACGTCGCGCTGACCGGCGTGCCGTCGGAGTCGAGGCCGGAGATGTCGATCGTGTCGCCGGACACGTAGTCGGTCTGATTCGACGTCAGCGAATTGAGGTCGGTGGTCGCCGTCGCAACCGTCTCCGTGCCCTTCACGAGCGAGGTCGCGATGCCGATCGTCGAAGCGAGGTCGCTGCCGGTCGAGCCGGGCAGGATCTTGATCGTGCTCGCCGCGCCGGTCTTCAGCGTGTCGATCTGCACTTCGTTCGCGCCGGTGACCGACGCGATGACGCCGCTGTTGGAGAGCGCGTTGATCGCCGCGACGACGTCGGTCGCATCGACGCCGGCGCCGGAGTTCGTCACGCTCACCGTCTGCGGTGCGCCGCCGTTGACGACGAGCTCGAACGTGTACGTCGATCCGACGGGCACCGCGTACGGGCCCGCAGCGCTCGAGATCGTCGCGGGAGTGCCGTCCTTCAACCCCGACGAGGTCGTCATCACCTGCGCGAGCGGCCCTTCGACCACCGCGGGCAAGTTGCCGGCGAACGACACGGCGTCGGTCTCGGCCGGCGGGAACAACGACGTCGTGTCGAGGTCGATCGGTTGGCCGTCGAGGCCGATCACGCGGAAGCCCGTGCGTTGGTCGACGAGGCGGCTGGTCGCGTCGAGACCGAACGTGCCGACGCGCGTGTAGAGCGTGTTGATGCCGTCGGTGACCTGGAAGAAGCCGCGCCCGTTGAGCGCGAGGTCGAACGTGCGACCGGTGCTCGCGAGCACGCCTTGATCCATGTTGCGGCCGATGTCGGCGAGCTGCACGCCGAGACCGACCTGCATCGGGTTGCGACCGCCGAGCGAGCCCGACGGCAACGACGCGTAGCGCAGCGTTTGGCTGAACTGGTCGCTGAAGAGCGCGCGCGACGACTTGAAGCCGGGCGTGCTCGCGTTCGCGAGGTTGTTGCCGATGACGGTGATCCAGGACTCGTGCGCCTGAAGCCCGGAGAGAGCGGAGAAGAGTGCGCTTGACATGTCTCGGTGGTTTCTCGGTGGTGGTGTGGATCAGGCGTTCGCGTCGTCGTCTTCGCTGTCGGATCCGGTGTCCGACGTCGTGTCGCCCTCGGTGGTCGGCGGCGTGCCGATCTCGGCGACGTTGGCCAGCGGGACGTCCTTGCCGTCGATCGAGAGCGAGGCGAGGCCGTCGACGATCTTGACGGACTCGACGTTGCCCCACTGCTCGGTCTCGGTGCTCGGATCGATGTACTTGACGGTCTTGCCGATCAGGCCGCTCGAGCTCGTCAGCTGATTGAGCAACGCGTTCTGCTGTTGCAGCACGGCGAGGCCGACGATGTTGTCGTTGAGCGACTGCATCTGCTCGAGCGACGAGAACTGCGCGAGCTGCGCGATCATCTGCGTGTTGTCGGCGGGCTGCATCGGGTCCTGGTTCTCCATCTGACTCACCAGGAGCTTCATGAACGAGTCCTTGTCGAGCTTGGACGTGGAGTCGGAGCCGGCTGAGAAGCTGACCGGGTCGCTCGAGCTGATGCCGCTGATCGTCATGGGTTCCTCTTCGTTTCTCTCAGGCGTAGGTGTCGATGCCCCAGACCCCGCGCACGAGCGAGCGCACTTCCCGTGCGGCGCGCGTGAACACGCTCGTCGGCTCTCGAGTGCCGCTCTGCGCGCCACGACGGTTGTCGCCGTCCTGCGCGCCGCCGCGGCGGCCGTCTTGGAATCCGAGCTGGAAGTCGAAGCTCCCGGGCGTCACTCCGCGCGCCTCGAGCATCGCTCGCAGCTCGGGGACGTGACGCTGGAGCACCGCGAGCGTGTCGCCCGACTCCGCGCGCACTTCCGCGCGCAGGAGCCCGCGATCGAGCGCGAGCTTGACCGAGATGCGGCCGAGTTCGGCGGGCTCGAGGTTGATGTGCGCCTCACGACGGCCGAGCGCGAGCTCGAGCCGCAGTTGGCGCAGGATGTCGACCGCGTGTTGCTCGGCCGGCGTCGGAGCCGGCTGCGAGCGCGGCGCCTCGGCGGCGCGCCCGTCGTCCGCGCGGGCCGCGACCTCGAAGCGCTGCGCGGGTTGCGCTTGCGCGTCGAGCGTCGCGGGTTCCGCTACCGGGCGGCCGCGCGCTTCGTCCGGACCCGCCGCGAGGTGCGTCGGGTCTCCATCCGGACGAAGCGTCGGCACGACATCGCTCGACTCGCCAGTCGCTGCAACGGGGAGGTCGAGTTGGACTTGATTCGGATCCGCGTGCAAAGCGGCGAGCGCGCGCACGAGCGGCGCATCGGAAGGCGGCTTCGGCGCGTCCGGGCGCGCGGCGATCGGCGGAGCGAGCGCTTCGGCGACGTCGGGCTCCGCGCTCGCCTTCGCGAGCTCGGGCGCGACCGTTCCGGGCTCGGCGCGGCCTGACTTGCGCGGCTCCGCGCGCTCCTGCTCGGTCTGCGCCGCGACCTCCGGTGAATCGACCGCTCCTTCGTCGAGCGGTTCCGATTCGGTCTCGGTCGCGATCGGTTCGTCGGAGTCCGCGCGACGCACTTCCTCGCGCTCGTCGACGACTTGCTCGTCGTTCTCGGCGCGCGGCTCGCGACGGTCGCCTTCCGAGCGCCGGTCGCGCGAGCGCTCGACGCGCTCCTGGCGGCGTTCTTGGGCCTCGGTCCGGCGCTCCTCGCGGTTCGCCAAGACTCGTTCGAAGTTCTGCTCCGGTTCGCGATCGGAAGGTGAGGTCGGCCGCCCCGTGCCGGACGGCCGACCTGCTACTGCTTCCAAGGAACGGAGACTGGGACAGTGCTCCATTGCGAAGGTCCGGATCGCAACGGCGCAGCCAAGTCGGGGCGCGAGCTTCAACCCCATGACTCGAAACGAGTTAGCCTCCGCGTGACCTGCGCAAGCGCGCCCGCGACAGCGAGCAACTCGTTCCGTCTTCGGAAGTTCACGGTCGTGCAGCGGAAAACGCTTCGCGCAGCGCGTCTTCGCTCGCCTACGACTAGGTGCGAACGACGCCCGCGCGCGCATTCGCAACTTCTTGCGGCCTCTTTGCCTGCCGCCCCAACCCGCCGGTTTCCGCCCGGTTATCCTGAGGTACTCAGCCCGTCCCGCCGGGTCCTTCCTGAGGATCCTCCGGACTCGCGTCTCTCGTCCTACCTACTTTTCAGGATCTCCCCCTCCGTCCTTCTTCCCGGGGGCTACGTCGCCCCACCGCCTCGCCCACCACCCATGAACTTGCTCAAGCTCTTGTCAGGCGCAGTCGCCGCAGCCGTCGTGTCCAGCGCTGCGGTCGCGCAGCACGCCCAAGTCACGTGTATCGCCGCCCGCCCCGGTAACCCCACCGAGGTTTGGACGTGCAACCGCGACAACAACAGCGTTTCGGTCGTCGACCTCGCGCTGTACGGAACCGTCGCCCAGGTGCCGACCGGCACCTGGCCTCGCTCGCTGACCTTCAGCGCCGACGGTTCGAAGGTCTTCGTCGCGTGCCAGCGCGGCAACGTCGCCCTGGACAAGACCTTCATCACGCCGTTCGACGGCTCCGAGATCCGCGGTCAGGTCACGGTCATCGACGCGGCGACGCGCACGGTGCTGACGACCCTGAACGACGTCGGCTGCGAGCCCTACGGCATCGCGCTGGCGCCGAACGGCAAGTACTTCGCGGTCACGGGCTTCCGCTCGGCCACCGTCAAGTTCTACGACGCGCAGACGTTCTCGCAGGTGCTGTCGTTCCAATACCTCGCGGACATCAACTTCATCCCGCCGCCGTTCACGGTCGCCGATGTCGACGCCAACCGTGATTCGATGGCCGACGTGGGCGAGCCGCGCGGCTTCACGATCCGCGGCGACAGCTCGCGCCTCTACGTCACGCACTTCCGTTCGCCGTACGTCTCGGTCCTCGACCTCACCCTCGACGGCAACGGGCTGCCGACCGCCGCGACCATGACGTCGAAGATCGACACGAACGACTATCCGTTCGACCCGATCTACAACCCGACGCCGGTGCAGGTGCTGAAGAGCCAAGGCGCTCCGCGCTTCGGCGAAGACATCGCGCTGTCTCCGGACGGCACGCGCGCGCTGGTTCCGGCGGTGCTGACCAACGTCAACCACGACGTGAACTTCAACTTCGGCCCGAGCCTCGCCGGCGCGTTCGCGAACCGCGTCTACCCGGCGCTGACGATGGTCGACGCCTCGAATCTCAGCTTCGGCCAGTCGGGCGACAACTCGACGCGCTTGCACAACGAGCTCGCCGATCCGCTCGATCCCGCGGCGTCGATCCCGTTCGGCACCGCGACCCCGAACGGCGGCGGAATCGCCACGCTCGGCGTCAAGGGCTCGCCGGTGCTCGGCCAGCAGATCAAGTTCGTCGTCGACGGCCTGCAGCCGAACCAGACCGCGAAGATCTGGGTCGGTCGCATCACCTTCGTCAACCTCGGCTCGATCGGTGAGCAGTACGTCCGCACGCGCTTCGTCTACAACGTCGACGGCCTCGGCGAAGCCACGATGAACATCCCGAACGTCCCGCAGCTCGTCGGCGTGTCCGCCTACGCGCAAGCGGCGTTCTTCAACTCGACGACCGGCGTTCTCGAGCGCCTGTCGAACGGTGTCGAGCTCTTCCTCGGCACGCAAGGTTACGGCGCCGGCAAGATGGGCCACCGCGCCGGTCAACCCTCGCGCGTCCAGTACGACGCCTCGGGCACGGTCGCGGTGATGATGAACCGCGGCTCGGAAGACCTCTTCGTCTACAAGGTCAACGGCAGCACGATGGAGCTCGCGTCGGTCTACCCGCCGCGCCACGACTTCCAGCCGCGCCAACCGCTCGACACGTCGACGACGATGGGCGACTTCCCGCTCGGCTTCGCGATGATCCCGGACGCCACGACGTCGAACGACGACGCGCGCATGGTGGTCATGAACGAGGCGACCCGCACGGTTTCGACGCTGCGCATCGACTTCAAGACCTGCACGATCCACCCGGTGGGCGGACAGATCCCGACGCTGATCGCGCCTGACGTGCTCTCCACCTCGGTGCGCCTCGGCGAAGAAGCGTTCGAAGATGCCTCGCGCCCGCAGACGTCCGGCAACTTCAACAACAGCTGCACCTCCTGCCACTTCGAAGGCGGCGACGACGGCAACGTGTGGCAACGCGGCAACGGTCCGCGCGCGACGATGCCGATGTACGGCGGCACGCTGCTGACCGGCCTCGTCCTCTGGAAGGGCGTGCGCCTCAACGTCGGCGAAACCGGTCCGATGTTCGGCGGCGAGAACGGCGGCACGGGCGTGTTCTCGGATGTCGAGCAACAAGGCCTGATCGACTTCCACGAGTCGCTGCCGGTGCCGCTCAACCCGAACCTCGGGCCCGGCAGCACCTACAGCGCGCAAGCGGCGCTCGGCAAGGACCTGTTCTTCGGCACCGACACGACCGGTCTCAACCCGACCGGCCGCAACGCGGGCTGCGCGCAGTGCCACACCGACTTCGACGTCGCGACGCAGACGAAGCGCGGTTACACGACCGACTTCATCGACCCGCAACTCGCGATGGGCGAGACCCTGCAAAGCGTCGACCCGTTCTGCATCCAGCTGCAGGAGAACATCGTCGCGGCCAACATCCGCAACGTGAACTCCGGCTGCGACATCGACCAGGACCTCGACCTGATCCCGGACGCCGATCGCAACGCCGACGGTTACCTGGACACCGAAACGTACGTGGTGATGAACACGGACAAGAACGACAACTTCACGCGCGACGACTCCAACAGCTACATGTGTCCGACGGATCCGTTGGATCCGTTCAGCCCGCTGAAGGTGTTCCAGCGCAACATGAAGCTCTTCTCGGTGCCGACGAAGCTCGGCGTCTTCTCGACCGGTCCGTACTTCCACGACCACGTCGCGTACTCGCTGCGCGGCCTGCTCGACCCGGAAGCTCAGATGTTCGACTCGGTCTACGGCTCGCCGGCGTACCCGAGCGGTCCAGCGTTCCCGGGCGTCCTGAAGTTCTACAACGAATTCCACGACGTCCGCGGCCACGAGCAGTTCGTCCAAGGCGCGTCGAAGGTGCAGATCAACCTGCAGAGCACGAACGTCCAAGCGGACATCGAAGCGCTGCTGTCCTACATCACGTCGCTCTGAACGAGAGCTCGTAGAACGATCGAGGCCCCCCGCAGCTCGCCGCTGTGGGGGGCCTCGCGCTTTTCGGCTCAGCGGCTACTTCTCGCGCACCTCGACGCGACCGTCGTTGCAGCCGACGAGAAGCACGTGCGCGAGCCCGAGGAAGAGCCCGGTCTCGACGACGCCGGGCACCGCCTTCAACGCGCGCTCGAGTCGCGCGGCATCGGCGATGCCGCCCGCGAACGCACAGTCGAGGATCCAGTTGTGGTTGTCGCTGACGAAGGTCGCGCCATCGTTGCGTTTGCGCAGCGACGGAGTCGCTCCAAGCGAGACCAACGCGCGCTCGACGACCGGCGCGGCGAACGGCACGACCTCGATCGGCAGCCTGAAGCGCACGCCGAGACGCTCGACGACCTTGTCTTCGCCGACGACGATCGCTTCGCGCTCGCTGATCGACGCGACGACTTTTTCGCGCAGCAACGCGCCGCCGCCGCCCTTGATCATGTCGAAGCGCCCGTCGATCTCGTCCGCGCCGTCGATCGTCAGGTCGAGGCGCTCGACCGAGCCGAGTTCGACGAGCGGAATCCCGAGCTCGCGCGCCTTGCGCTCGGTGTCGTCCGACGTCGGCACGCCGGTGATGCGCAGGCGCTCGGCGCGGATCCGCTCCGCGAGTCGCACCAGAGTGAAATGGACGGTCGAGCCCGTGCCCAGCCCGACGCGCATACCGTCGCGCACCAGCTCCGCCGCCGCGCGTCCGGCCAGTTCCTTGGGATTCGTCACGCTCACGTTCGCTTCCTCGGCGCGAAAGGCGCCGTGCGCGGATGCTAGCAAGCGATTGAAGAAGGCACCGTCGCGGGGCACGTCGCGCGAAGGCGAGCCGAGGAGCGCGCCGCGTTGGCGGCAAAGGTCCCCGCGCGGGAACACCAAGAGGTCGTGGCGAAGGCTCCCGCGGAGCCTTCGCGGCGGGGAGCGGCCTGATTGGCCGCCGAGCACGACGGCGCAAGCGCGACGAAGGTTCGCCGCCGCGCGCGAAGCCGAGTCGGTGATTTCTTCGGCGGACGGCTCGCGGCGATTCGATGCGAGCTCTCGCTCACCGCGGCGACCCGCGTGCGCTCGGTCGCGGTGCCGACTACGCACAAGACCCGACATCGTCGGCCTGGCAATTTCCCGGCAGCGGAGTATGCTGAGATTCGATCTCAACTGCCGATAAGCCCGAGCATGCGTCACAGCCTCGACACGGTCCTTCCCGGCACGTCCGTGCGCCTCGTGCGCATCGGCGGGGAGCGTGCGTTCCGCTGCCGCTTGATGGAACTCGGGCTGCTGCCCGGTACGTCGGTGCGCATGGTGCGGCGGGTCGATCTCGGCGGCGTGCTCGAGCTCGAAGTGCGCGGCGCGCGGCTCTCGGTGCGGCACGGCGAGGCTCGCGAGCTCGTCGTCGAGCCGCTCTGAACCTCCCGTGTCCATTCCCGTGTCTTTCGGGGACTCGCGCACCGCCGCCGCCGGACGCCTGGCGCGCGTTGCGATCGCGGGCAACCCGAACACCGGTAAGACGACGGTCTTCAACCGCCTGACCGGCTCGCGCGCGAAGGTCGGCAACTATCCCGGCGTCACGGTCGATCGCGAGGTCGGCATGCTCGCGCTCGCCGACGGCCGCAAGGTCGAGATGATCGACGTGCCCGGCACCTACAGCCTGTCGGCGCGTAGTCGCGAGGAGCAGATCGCGATCCAGGCGATCTGCGGCTTGCCGCCGCTCGACGCGCCGGACGCCGTGCTGCTCGTGATCGACTCGACGCAGCTCGTCCGCAATCTCTACCTCGCGCTGCAGGTGATCGAGACCGAGATGCCGGTCGTGCTCGCGCTCAACATGAGCGACGCGTTGGAGGCGAACGGGCTCGTGCTCGATCGCGCGGCGTTGGAACGTGAGCTCGGCGTTCCGGTCGTCACGGTCTCCGGAAAGACCGGCGAGGGCTTCGACGAGCTCCGCTCGGCGCTCGCTCGCGTGCTCGACCAGCCGAACGTCGGACGTCCGGGCGCGCGCTGGCGCACCGAGGACCCGATCCTCCAATCCGATCTGAACGCGGTCGCGAAGCACGTCCCCGCGGCGTGGCACCACGGCAACGAGTCGCGCGCGCGCGCCTTGGCGGCGTGGGCGTTGCTCTCGATCGACGAGCGCGACGAGCTCGCGGACGCTCCGTCCGAGCTGCGCGCCGCGGTGCTCTCGCGCCGCAAGTTCGCCGCCGCGGCGGGACGCGAGATCGACGGCGAGATCATCCGCGGCCGCTACGGTTGGATCGACGCGCGCGCTCCCTTGTTCGTCAAGGAGCGCGCGAGCGGCGAACTGTCGGTCACCGATCGCATCGATCGCGTGCTCCTGCACCCGATCATCGGGTTCACGCTCTTCCTCCTCGCGATGGGGGTCGTCTTCCAGTCGCTGTTCACATGGGCCGAGCCCGTGATGGGCGCGATCGACGGGATCTTCGCGACCCTGGAAGCGGGCACGCTCTCGGCGCTCGGCCACGGTTGGGTCGGCGATCTCATCGCGCGCGGATTGGTGCGCGGCATCGGCGTCGTGTTCGTCTTCCTGCCGCAGATCCTGCTGCTCTTCTTCTTCCTCGGCTTGATGGAGGACACCGGGTACATGGCCCGCGTCGCCTTCATGATGGATCGTTTGATGAAGTCGATCGGCCTGCACGGACGCGCGTTCGTGCCGATGATCTCGGGCTTCGCGTGCGCGGTGCCGGCGATCCTCGCGACGCGCACGATGGAACGGCAGCGCGACCGACTGCTGACGATGCTCGTCGTGCCGTTGATGACGTGCTCAGCGCGTCTTCCGGTGTACACGTTGGTCATCGCGGCGTTGTTCTCGACCGACACCAAGGTGTTCGGCTTCCTGCCTGTGCCGGGACTGATGATGGTCGCGATGTACGTGTTCAGCACCGTGATCGCGCTCGTCGCCGGCGCGGTGCTCGGACGAACACTCTTGCGCGCCCAGAACGTGCCGTTGATCCTCGAGATGCCACCGTATCGGGTGCCGCACTGGCCGAGCGTGCTGCGGATGATGTGGACCAAGAGCCAGAGCTTCGTCACCGAGGCCGGCAAGGTCATCGTCGTGTGCTCGATCGCGATGTGGTTCTTCCTGCGCTTCCCGTGGAGCGCGGACGACGCGTTGCCGTTCGAGAGAGAGCGCACGCAGCTCGTCGCGACCGTCGACGACGAGGGAGAGCGCGAGATCGCGCTCGCCGCCGTGGGCCGTCGCGAGGAAGCCGCGCGGCTCGAGCAGAGCCTCGCCGCGACGGTCGGGCGCGCGATCGAGCCCGCGCTCGCCCCGCTCGGCTTCGATTGGAAGCTCGGCATCGGCGTGATGGGCGCGTTCGTCGCGCGCGAGGTCTTCATCGGCACGATGGGCGCGGTCTACGGCATCGGGTCGGACGCGGACGCGGAATCGACCGCGTTGCGCGATCGCATGCGCGCCGAGAAGCGCCCCGACGGCTCGCCGGCGTACACGCCGCTGGTCGGCCTCTCCGTGATGGTCTTCTTCGCGCTCGCTTGCCAGTGCATGTCGACGCTGGCGGCGGTCAAGCGCGAGACGCACACGTGGCGGTGGCCGCTGTTCCTCTTTGCCTACATGACCGTGGTCGCGTACGTCGCGAGCTTCGTCGTGTACCAGGGCGGCCGATTGCTCGGCGCTACCTGAAGCCGGTCAGTACTTCCACGTCTGCAGGAAGTTCCGCGCGTCGCCGAAGCCGAGCGCGTCGAACTCGGCGGTGCCGATCTCCCGGAGCTCGTCAATCGCGCCGTCCTTGTCGCGGTCCAGCAGGAGCACGATCTGCGGCACATCGGGCGGCGTGTCATCGACGCAGTCCGTGTGGCGCAGCATCCAGTAACACCATCCGAGACGCGGGTGCTCGCTGACGACGATCGTACGCCGACCGTCCTTCAAGAGCGGCAGCAGCGGTCGCCGCGCGGTCGCGTGCTCGGTGCGCGGCGTCGCGACGAGCTCGAGCGCGCCACTGTCGATGTCGAGCGAGCAGAGCTCGTCGCTGTCGCCGAAGACGACGAGCAAGCGCTCGCTCTTCGCGCCGAACAGCGGCGCGCACGTGCGCACGATGCGCCGGCCCTCGACGTCGGCGTCGTACACCACGCGCACCGCAGTGCGATCGCCCGGCGTGATCTTCCTCTGCTCGGCGGCAGCGCCGGTCGCCGGCTCGTTCACGAGCGCCGGAAGCGCGAACGTCCAGAACTCGATGACCGTGTTACCGCTCGCGCGCTTGCCGGCGACGCACAAGCGATGCTCGCCGACCGTCGCGACCCACGTCGGAAAGAACTCGGTGCTCCACTCGCGTGTGGACTCGACCATCCGTTGCCTGTCGCCGTCGACGAAGTAGCGCGCGCGAACGCGGACCTTGCGCTCGTGCTTCGCGTATTCGGCGGCGACGAACGTCGTGCCGTCGTCCGAGCGGAAGAAGAGCGCCGGGAACGCGACGAGCTGCGGCGCCTGATACGCGTCGGACGGTTCACCCGGCGCGAGCCGCGCGGCGTTGCCGGGACGGAGCTGAGCCTGTGTCGGCGCGACGAAGAGCGCGACGGCGAGCCAGAGGGCCGCTGTACGACGAATCGGACGAAGTCTGGGGTTCGGCATGGAATGAACGCGCGACGTCGCGTGCAAGTCTACTGCTCCGTCGCCCGTGCGGGTTCACGACGACGCGCGCAGGTCCACTACCCCGGCGCCGGCGAGAGTCGACGCTCCTCTGGCTGCGAGGCCGACTCAGGGCGTGTGGCACGCTCCGTCGGCCCGCACCCGCGAGGCGGTGGCTTGCTGCTCGAAACCGTCGACGAACTCGGGACAGGCCCCTGTGGGCCGCGCAGTCGAATGGCCCGGACACTCTCAGTTCGCGTCCACCATCTCGCGAGCCTTCTTGAGCTCGCCGACGAGCAGGCTCTCGACTTCCGCGAGCGCGCCCTTGTCGATCCCCGCGGTCGCGAGCGCGCGATCGGAAAGGTCGAGGTGGATGTCGTCGGGGCCGCCGTCGAGCGCCAACGCCGACGTGATCGTCTCCGCGAGATGGCAGAAGCTCGTCATCAGCGGATCGACTCGCGCGTTCTCGGGCGAATGGTGGTGTCGGATCGTGTCGATCAGCACGTCGGGGAACGCCCAACGCTCCGCGAGCTGCGCGCCGATTTCGGCGTGGTGCATGCCGAAGAGGCGCTGCTCGATCGTCGTCAACTCCGCGCCGAGGCGCATCTGCGCGTCGATCGCGCCGCGGTACGGGATCACGAAGCGTTCGAGCACGATGCGGCCGATGTTGAGCAAGAGCCCCGCGGTATACGCGCGGTGACGATCGACGCGGCCGTGCAAGCGCGACAGCGTGCTCGCCGTGATCGCCGTCATCACCGACGTCTCCCACACGCGCTCCATCGCCTCCTTGTTGCAGCCGCCGTAGTCGCGGAAGTAGCGCCCGGTGCACGACGTCAGCACCAAGTTGAACAGCGCGCGCGTGCCGAGCATGTTGCCGGCTTCCTCCAGCGACCCGATCTCGCGCGCGAAGCCGTAGTACGCCGAGTTCGAGAGCTTCAGCACCTTCGCGGTCATGCCGCCGTCGGTCTGGATGATCGCGATCAGCTCGCGCGGCGTGACGTCTTGCTTCTCGGAGAGCGCCATGACCTGCAGCGCGACCCGCGGCAACGGCTCGAGACTCTTGATCTCGCTCAGGATGACGGGCAGATCCTTGCTCACAGAGGGCGCTCCAATGGGAAGGTGCGTCCGCTCCGGACGCAGGCTTTTCCTCTTCGGAGGCGCGAGGCGAACGACTGGATCGTCGCTCGCGAATTCTTTTCCTAGTCGGCGGTCGGAGTCGGACAGGCCTCGATCAGCGCGCGCATCTCGCCGCGCGTGACGATATCCCTCAGCGTCATCGGCCGCGACGGATCGTCACCCGGGAAGATCGCCATGAACGGGATCGACTGCGCGCCCAGCTTCTCGCGCAGACGCGTGATCGCGTCCGTACGCGGACCTTCGAACGTCTCGTCGGCCTTCACGACCGCGAAGTCCTTGGCCTCGAGCTGCTGCTTGATCTCCTCGTTGGTGTAGACCAGCGCCTCGTTCGTCTTGCAGTTCGGGCACCAGTTCGCCGTGAAGTCAATGAAGACGTTGCGGCCCTCGGCGTGGTACTGCTCGAGCTTCACCGGATCGAACGGCTCCCAGAACTCGTCCTCGGCGAGCCACCCGCGCAGCGTCTGGAACGAGAACCACGCGCCGCCCGCGACGATCGCGCTCGCGACCACGAACGTGCCGAACTTCTTCGCCGAGGACTGGTCGAACGTCGCGAAGTTCCCCCACCACCAACAGCCGAGCGCGACGAAGACCAGCAGTGCGACGGTGTAGACCACGAGCTCCTGGCGCACGCTGAGCATCAGATAGACGGCGGTCGCCATCAACAGGAAGCCCATCAGGTGCTTGAACGTCTTCATCCAAGCGCCCGGCCGCGGCAGGAACTTCAGCAGCGCGGGATTCGACGTCAGCAACACGTACGGCGCCGCCATGCCGACACCGACCGAGGTGAAGATCGCGAAGACGACCAAAGGCTCCTGCGCGAGTGCCCACGCGAGCGTGCTGCCGAGGAATGGTCCGCTGCACGGCGTCGCGAGCAGCGTCGCCATGATGCCCTTGAAGAACGCGTCGGCGAGTCCCTCGCGCTTGATCGCGGCGATCTCACCGACCTTCGACGGCACTCCGAGCTCGTAGACGTCGAACAAGGACAGCGCGAAGCCGAACACGATCGCGATCATCACGATCTTGAACTGCTCGTTCTGGAACTGCTGGCCCCAGCCTTGTCCGGCGAACGCCGCGAGCGAAGCGAGCGCGACGAAGACGACCAGGATGCCCGCCGCGAACGCGAGCCCGAGCGCGAACACACGCGAGCGACTCTCGCCGGCTTGCTGGACGAACGACAGCACCTTGATCGACACCACCGGCAGCACGCACGGCATCACGTTCAGCAGCGCGCCGGCGATGAACGCGAGCACCAGCCAGAGCGCGAGACCGCGCTCGGTCTCCTCGTTCGTCGCGCCGGCGGCGAAATTGCCGCGCGGCGCGTAGTCGCGGTACTCCACGGTCGCCCAGTCGATGCCGCTTCCGTCGTCGCCTATCACTGCAGCGGTCCGCGTCGCAGGCTTCACGCCGCCCGCGGGCACCACGAGCTCGCTCGGGAACGCAGCGAAGAGCTCGTCGCTGCCCGCGCCGGACGATTCGAGTTCTTCGAAGTACGGCACGCACTCGCCGCCGTCGGTGCACGTCAGACCCTTGATCGTCGCGCCGAGCTCCTCGAGCTCCGCCGACGCCTCCGCGCGTCCGCGTGTGAAGAGCACGATCTTGCCTGCGTGCCCCCAGATCCACGTGTCACGTCCGCCGTCGCCGATGCCGGGCTGCGCGAGCTTTTCCGGCGTCGGGAAGCGCGTCGGGCTCCACTCGAAGCCGTCGCCGGAGAGCGTGACGACCGTCGGCTTCCCGACGGAGTCGGGCTGGCCGAGCTCCTCGTGATAGAGGTGGTAGCCCGGATCGATCGCGACCTCGATCGCGGTCTTCACGTCGCCGTCGCTCGCGCGGACGAAGAGCTTCGCGCTCGCGCGCTGGTCGCCACCTGCGCCCGCCGCACTCGGTCGCGCCGCGCCGGGCCCCTTCGCGAACGGGTTCGTCGGGAGCGTCGAACTCTCGCGCCGCTTCGCGCTCGGTGCTGAACTCGCGGGCGCCGTGGAGACTTCGCTCGGCGCCGGCGGAGCGACGAGATCGCTCGGGAAGCTCGCGAACAGCGCGTCATCGCCCTTGCCGGCGACCTCGAGCACCTCTTGGTACGGAATGCACGAGCCGGCGTCCTCGCACGTCAGGCCCTTGAGCGTCAGCTCGACGTCCTCGAACTTCGCCGCGCTCGTCGCCGAGCCGCGCGCGTAGAGCACGAGCGTGCCTTCGTGACCCCAGATCCACGTGTCGCCGCCCTTGGCGCCGAGACCCGGTTGTTCCAGTCGCAGCGGCTCCGGGAATCGCAGTGCGCTCCACGCGAAGCCGTCGCCCTCGAAGCGCCACGTCGTCGCCTTGCCGACCGCGTCGGGCGGTCCGAGCTCCGTGTGATAGAGGTGCCAGCCGCTGGTGATCTCGACTCGGATCGCGGCGCGCACGTCGTTGCCGTCGCGGCGCGCGAAGAGCTCGGCGTGAGCTTCTCCCTGCGCGCGCGCGGTCGCGACGGTGCACAGCAACGCGGCGAGGACGAGGAGCGACCGCCAGAGCGGTCGACGAGCACGGGGAGAAGGAGCGTTCATGCGGACGGCGGACGGACGAGGCGGGCTACGCCGGCCGATCGGCTCGGTTGGCGGGCGCTCGTGGTCGAACCGGGAGCTTACCGCCCGCGCACGGCCGGCGCTGCGACGGCGCCGAGCTCGCGTGGGACGGCCGGCGAGCCGGGAACTTCGGGTCGCGGGCTAAGATGCCGATCGGACTCGCGGCTTGCTCCGCCGGAACGCAAGGAACCCTCATGCGCCTCGAACTCGTCGTCCTCGCTTTCGCTCTCGCCCCTTGGTCGCCGCAGGCTCCCGCGGGTCAAGACCCGGCGCCGCAGCCCTTCCCGCTGTCCGATTCGGCGGTCGCGAGCGGGCTCGACGTCGCGATCACGGGTGCGTGGCAGCTCCAGAACATCGAGTCGACCGCGATCCCGCTCTTCCCCGGCGATCTGATCGGCTACGCGCTCTTCCACGACGGCTACCTGTCGCTCGAGATCCACGGCGTCAGCCAGGTCGGGCTCGATGACAGCGACGGCGAGTTCTTCCAGACCGGCTTCCATCGCTACTCGTTCGACGGTCGCGGCGGCATGGAGACGTACTCGATGATCGGCGTCAGCAACCTGACCGAGGACGAGGACGTGCTCTTCCTTCCCGCCGGCGATCGTCGGAAGTTCAAGGTGACGTGCCTGAACGAGCGCTTGACCCTCGAGCGCAGCGACGGACTCCGCTTGGTGTTCAAGAAGCTCGGCAAACTCCCCTTCCCCGGCGCGGTCGATCAAGTCGACGCGTTCGGTCGGCCGGTGAAGCCCGCGACCGACGTCGTCGCGCCGCCCGGCGGCAAGCAACAGTGACCCGGAACGACAGCGGGCCGCTCGATCGAGCGGCCCGCGTCGATTTCACCGCGTGAGCGGTGCGCTCAGCATTGGCTGAAGCCGCACCCGTGGCACTTCACGCAGCCTTCTTGGAAGGCGAGTTCGCCTTGGCAAGCCGGGCACTTGATCTTGCAGCCCGAGAGGTTGCTGCGAGCGCGCGGCGCTTGGGCCGCCGCTTGTTGCGCTTCGATCGCCGCCGCGTCCGCGGTGCGGCTCTCGAGGTTCGCCGTGCCCAAGAGCAGCGCGTGCAGACCGAAGCGACGCTTCGCGTCGAGGTAGCGCAGCAACGCCTTCGCGAGGCCATCGGCGAGGGACATGATCCGCCCGTCCTTGGTCGGCACCGAGAGCGAGCTGCCGATACCTTCGAGTTGCTTCAGCGCGAGCTCCAACGTCCCGTTGCTGCGCAGCCAGAGCGACAGGATGCGACAGATCGCCTCGAGGTCGGAGTTCGCGACGTCGCCGCCCTTGCCGAGTTGCGCGAAGACTTCGCGCTCGCGGTTCTGCAGCGGATCGACGGACACCTTCACGTGCATGTTGCCGAACGGCGTGATCTGGCGGATGCGCAGGCTCGGCATGATCTCCGGCAAGCGAATCGGCTGCAGATCGGTGATCACCGGCGTGGCCGGGATCACTTCGGCGGCCGCCGCGTCGGAGTTGGCGTCCTCTTGCGGCTTCGTGTGGCTGTCGCCTGATTTCTTGAGCGCCATCGGCTGCACGTCACGGCAGCCGTCGCGGTAGACCGTCACGCCCTTGACGTCGAGCTCGACGGCGAGGTCGTAGATCTTGCGGACGTCCTCGGCGACTGCATCGTGCGGGAAGTTGATCGTCTTGGAGATCGACGAGTCGCAGTGACGCTGGAACGCGCCCTGCATGCGCATGTGCCAGTAAGGCGTGATGTCGTGCGCGGTGACGAAGACCTTCTTGATCTCGTCGGGGATCTCCGGACGGTGCGCGATCGACCCTTCCTCGATGATCTTGTCGATCATCTCGTCGGCGTAGAAGCCGCGCTCCTTCGCGAGGCTCTCGAAGACGTAGTTCACCTCGCGCATGATCGTCGGACGACCCTTGGTGTCCTTCATCACTTGACGGATGAACGCGAGGCTGAACATCGGCTCGATGCCGCCGGAGCAGTCGGCGATGATCGAAATCGTGCCGGTCGGCGCGACGGTCGTCGTGTAGCTGTTGCGCAGACGACGGCCGAGCTTCTGCCAATCGGATCCTTCCCACGCCGGGAAGACGCCGCGCTCTTCGGCGAGGAACTCGCTCGCGAGGTGCGACTCGTCGTTCAGCACCTGCATGATCTTCTCGCCGAACTCGCACCCTTCCTCGGAGTTGTAGGCGATGCCGAGCTTGTAGAGCGCGTCGGCGAAGCCCATCACGCCGAGCCCGATGCGGCGCGTCGTCTTGGACATCGCGTCGATCTCGGGCAACGGGTACTTGTTGACCTCGATGACGTTGTCGAGGAAGCGCGTCGTCGTGTGGATGATCTGCTTGTACTCGTCCCAGTCGAAGCGGACGTCCTTGCCCTCACCCTTGATCAACAGGCCAAGGTTGATCGAGCCGAGGTTGCAGGAGTCGTACGGGTGGAGCGGTTGCTCGCCGCACGGATTGGTCGCTTCGATCAGACCGACGTTCTTGATCGGGTTCTTCTCGTTGATGCGGTCGATGAACACGACCCCCGGTTCGCCGGTTCGCCACGCGTGCTCGACGATCAGGTTCCAGAGCTCGCCGACGGTCCAGAACTCGTTGGTGTCGTTGCCCTGCGCGTCGCGCTTGACCAGCGCCTTCCACTGCTTGCTGCGCGGGTTCATCACCTGGTGGATCGTCGCCGGATCCGCGCGGAGCTCGTTCAGGAAGCGATCGGTGACCGAGACCGAGATGTTGTAGTTCTGCAGGCGGCTCAGGTCGTCCTTGAACGTGATGAACGACATGATGTCCGGGTGATCGATCCGCAGGATGCCCATGTTGGCTCCGCGGCGGAACGCGCCCTGCTGGATCGCATCGGTGGCCTTCGAGAAGACCTGGATGAACGAGAGCGGACCTTCGGTGGTGCCGCCCGAGCTCTTGACGATGTCGCCTTGCGGGCGCAGACGCGAGAAGCTGAAGCCCGTGCCGCCGCCGGCCTTCTGGATCAGTGCGGTCGCCTTGATCGAGTCGAAGATGCCCTCGATCGAGTCCTCGACCGGGAGCACGAAGCACGCGGAGAGCATCCCCATCTCACGACCCGCGTTCATCAGAGTCGGGCTGTTCGGCATGAAGAAGCGCCGCGCCATCAGGTCGTAGAACTCGCGCGCGACGGCGACCGCCTTCTCGGGCGTGCCGCCACCGAAGCAAAGTTCGCCCTTCGCGATGTGGGC
This sequence comes from Planctomycetota bacterium, assembly GCA_016220085.1. Taxonomy (GTDB): domain Bacteria; phylum Planctomycetota; class UBA1135; order UBA1135; genus JACRIN01. The sequence goes on along the minus strand of JACRIN010000030.1, from coordinate 40,056 downwards.
GGCGACGCGCCAGAAGAGCTGACGCGGAGCCTCGATCACCGAGCCGTTCTCCGGATCCTTCTTGAGGTAGCGGCGCTCGAGCACCTTGAGCGCGTTCGGGGTGAGCTGCGGGTCGATCAGGTCCGCGGGCGGATCGATGGCTTCGAGCTGAACCATCGCCTCCGGACCGACCTTCGAGCTCGCCATCGGGGTGACCTTCTTCTCCGCTTGAACGCTGGCAGTGTTCACGCTTGTTCTTCTCCGTGGTCCAACTGGGCAGGGCATGGACCGGCCTCTCTGACTGCTATTCCGTACCTGAAACAACGAATCCCGGTGCGGCCAACTGAGACGCCCTCCTCCTTCTCCAACAGCGGCGCGATCGGGTCAAACAACGACGCGCGGGCGGGGTCGATCGGGCGCCTCCCCAGGTCACTCGAAAGTCCAACGATCCGCGTTGAGGGGTGGGCCGCAAGTTATCTCAGGATGTTGGGGTCGCAAGGATTTTTCCCGTCGCTTGCTACCAGCTATTGTGGCGCAACGACTTACTCTCCAGCGAACGGCATGGACGGCGATCCGCGCGTTCAGAGGCGAGCGCGCGACCGCAGCTTCGCGAGCAATTGCTGCCACTCCGACACCCCTAGCGCGTGGCAAACCAGGGCATAAGCTGCCCCTCCAGCCCCGATCGCGAGCCCGAGCGCGACTATGGAGCGCGGATCGTCCGCGAGCGCCGCGTGCGCGCCCCAGGCCGCCAAACCCGACGCCGCTCCGGCGAGGGTGATCCGCGCGAGCGAGGTCGCGATCGCCGGCCCATCCGCCTGCCGCGGAAGGCGCGACAAGAGCAGCGGGAGGAGCAGGAATAGGTTCGCCCAATTGGTGATCGCGGTCGCCGCCGTCAGGCCGTCGCAGTCCATGCCGAGCACCCGGACGAAGACCCAATTCAATCCGACGTTGACGAGCAGCATCGCGATCGAGATCCGCACCGGGGTCCGCAGGTCGCCGATGGCGTAGTACGTCCTGCCGACCAGCCCGACCGCGCCTGCGGGGATCAACGAGACGCACAGCCACCGCATGCAGTCCGCGGTCCGCGCGGCGCCCTCGGGTCCGAATTCGCCGTGTTCGAGCAGCACCGACACCACCGGTCGCGCGAGGACGAAGAGGCCGACGCTCGCCGGCAGCGCGAAGAAGACGATCGCGAGCTGGGTCCGGTCGTGCAACGTGCGCAGCGGCCCGAGCTCGCGCCTGTGTCCGAACGCGTTGAGCGCCGGGTACACCGCAGCGGTCGCCGCGGTCGCGACCAGCGCGAGCGGGAACTGTTGGATGCGGTTCGCGTACCAAAGCGCCGACGGACCGCCGACGTCGAGCATGCTCTGCGCCATCAAGCCGTCGATCATCACGTTGACCTGGTAGACGGCGGCGCCGAGCGCGAGCGGAGCGCTCTTCTTCAAGATCTCCCACGCCGCGCGCAGGTCGCGCATGGCGCCGTCGGCGTGCGGCCAGAGCTCGTTGCGCTTCAGCGCGGGGATCTGGATCGCGAGCAACGCGACGCCTGACACCAGCGTGCCCCACGCGAGCCAACGCGCCATGTCGAACTCGCGCGCTCGCTCCAGCACGGGATCGGCGAGCGCCTGATCGGTCGCCCCGAACTTCCACCAGATCGTCCCGAGCGTCGCGATCACGATGACGTTCATCACCGCGGGCCCCCACGTCGGCGCCGCGAAGTGTCCGCGCACGCCGAGCGCGCCGGCGCAGAGCCCGGCGAGACACGCGAAGATCAGGAACGGAGTGAGGCGCAGCGTGAGCTCGCGCACCGGCTCCGGATCGGCGCCGAGCCAACGCCAGGCGGTCAACGGAAACGTGTCGCCGAGCACGTACACGCTCGCCATCACGACCGCGCTGATCCCGACGAGGATCCACGTCGCGAGCCTGATCGTGTCGAGGAACACTCGCCGTCCCGCGGCGTTGCCGCGATCGTGATCGGCGGCGGTGACCGCGTTCTGCAGCGAAGTCGAGAGCGCACCTTCGCCCATCAATCGCCGGAACAGGTTCGGCACGCGCCACGCGGTGACGAACGCGTCGTAGATCGCTGAACGATCGCCGAACAGGAACGCCGTCATCGACTCGCGCGCGTAGCCGAGGATGCGCGAGCACAGCGTCAGCCCCGAGATCAGCAGGGTGCGCGCGACCAGCCGTCGGTGACGACCGACGATGTCGCTCGCGCCGTCTGCTTGCGGGGGCTTCTCGACTTGAGGCATCGGCGCGCGACGGGCTCGGGCTCGTAGGCGATCAGGTGGCGCGAAGGAGGCGAGCCCGCGCGGCGCGCGAGCTCGTGTTTCGACGTTCGAGCCACTCCGTGGGCTGTCGGGTCGACGCGTTCACACGTACTCGGCGCGTGTGAACGGCGTCGCGGCGCTCAGAGAGCGTGAACAAATCGCGCCCTCGCGCCACGTGAGCCAGTGTTTCGATGTTCGAGACCGCTAGCGAACGCCAAACAGAGGGCTCCGTGGACGGCGCGATCGATCTCTTCACACACGCTCAGCGACGGTCGCGTGGCGTTCGCCGCGGCGCGTGACGGCACTCGGTTCACGGCAGGAGCTCGGCGGCGAGCTTCTGCACGAGCTTGCCGTCGACCAAACCCTTGTGCCGCGCCATCGCTTCCTTCATCAACCGGCCGACGTCGGCTTTCGACGTCAGCGAGAGCTCGGCGATCAGCTTCTGCACGACCGCGCGTGTCTCGTCGTCGCTGAGCTGCTTCGGCAAATAGCGCCGCAGGATCTCGATCTCGGCGCGCTCCTTCGCCGCGAGCTCCTCGCGCCCGGCCTTCGCGAACTCGACGACGCTCTGCTGGCGCGTCTTGACTCCGCTCGCGAGCACGCCGAGCACGTCCTCGTCCGTCACCGCGCGACCTAGGTCGACGTCGAGCTTCTTCAAGTGCCCGAGGATCATCCGCAAGGTGTCGCGCGTCAGGTTGTCACCCGACTTCATCGCGGTCTTGACGTCGTTCTCGAGCTGTAGGCGCACCGTCATGGTCATTCCTCCTCGGCTTCGTCGTCGCCCGCATCGGGCTCGTCCGGAGCATCCGGCTCGTCGCCGCCGTCATCATCGGCGAGCTCGTCGCCCGGCTCTTCCACCGGCTCGTCGCCTGCTTCGAGCGCGGACGGCGGCGCGATGCGCTGTTGCGGCTCGACGTGGCCGTAGGCCTCGAGGTCTTCGGCCGAGACGAGCTCGACGCTGACCAGACGGTCGGCGTCCTTCAGATTGACGAGGATCACGCCCTGCGTGTTGCGGCCCATCGGCCGCGCGTCGGCGATCGGCGAGCGCACGATCATCCCTTGTTGGGTGATGAACATGATCTCGTCCTCTTCCTTGCAGAGCACGAGCCCGATCACGTGACCGTTGCGGCCCTCGGTGCGGATGTTGATCACGCCCTGACCGCCGCGTCCCTTGACCGGGTAGTCGGCGATCGGCGTGCGCTTGCCGTGGCCGTGCTCGCACGCGGTGAGGATGAAGCGATCCTCGCCGCCGATCACGATCATGCCGACGACGCGATCGTCGTCGAGCAAGCGAATGCCACGAACGCCGAACGACGTGCGACCCATCTGACGCGCAGCCTTCTCGTCGAAGCGGATCGCCTGGCCGTTCGCGGTGCCGAGCACGATCGTGTCGCCCGGCTTGCAGACGCCGACTCCGACGACCTCGTCGTTCTCCTCGAGCAGGATGGCGCGAATGCCGCCCTTCTTGGGGCGCGAGAACGCTTCGAGCGCGGTCTTTTTGACCGTTCCGCGCGTCGTCGCGAAGAACACCGAGCTCTCCGCGTCGAACGCCGGCACGCGCAGGACGTTGGTGATCTTCTCGCCCGGATCCATCTCGATCAGGTTCGAGATCGCGCGACCCGCCGACGTGCGCGAGGCCTCGGGCACCGTGTAGACCTTGAGCCAGTAGACCTGCCCGCGATTCGAGAAGCACAGGAGGTAGTCGTGCGTCCCGGCGACGAAGAGCGACTGAATCACGTCGCCTTCCTTCGTGTCCGAGCCGCGGATGCCGCGACCGCCGCGACCCTGCGCCTTGTACGTCTCGAGCGAGACGCGCTTGACGTAGCCGTCGCGCGAGACGGTGACGACCACCATCTCCTCGTTGATGAGCTCTTCGATGTCGAAGCCGCCGTCGATCTCTTCGTCGGAGATCTCGGTGCGACGCTTGTCGGCGTACTTCTTCTCCAGGTCGTCGAGGTCCGACTTGATGATCGCGATCACGCGCGCTTCGCGGCCGAGGATGTCCTTGAGATCGGTGATCTCGGCGAGCAGCTTCGCGAACTCGGCTTCGAGCTCTTCGCGACCCAGACCGGTCAACCGGCCAAGGCGCATCTCGACGATCGCCTGCGCTTGGCGTTCGGAGAGCCCGAACTCCTTCGACAGGTTGTTGCGCGCGTCCTCGACCGCCTTGCTGGCGCGGATGATCGCGATCACGCGATCGATGTTGTCGACCGCGATGCGCAGACCTTCGACGATGTGCTTGCGCTCTTCGGCCTTCGCCAAGAGGAAGCGCGAGCGCCTGCGGATGATCTCCTTGCGGTGCGCGATGTACGCGTCGAGCAAGCCGCGCAACGGCAGCGTGCGCGGCTGGCCGCGATCGATCACCAGGTTGATGATCGAGTGCGTCGCCTGCATCGGCGTGTACTCGTAGAGCTGGTTGATGACGACTTGCGCGTCCTCACCCTTCTTCAGCTCGATCACCAAGCGGATGCCGTCGCGATCCGATTCGTCGCGCACGTCGGAAATGCCGGTGATGCGCTCGTCTTTGACGACCTCGACGATCTTCTCGATGATCGCGGTCTTGCGGACTTGGAACGGAACCTCGGTGACGACGATGATCTCGCGGTTCTTGACGGCCTCGACGTGACAGCGCGCGCGCACGCGAACGATGCCGCGGCCGGTCGCGTAGGCCTGCAAGAACCCGCGCCGGCCCATGATGATGCCGCCGGTCGGGAAGTCGGGGCCCTTCACGATCTCGCAGAGCTCTTGCCCCGACACGTCCGGCCGATCGAGCACCGTGCGCAACGCCGACACGACCTCGCCGAGGTTGTGCGGCAACAGGCTCGTCGCCATGCCGACCGCGATGCCGTCGGAGCCGTTGCAGAGGAGATTCGGGAAGCGACCGGGCAGAACCGTCGGCTCGAGACGCGAGTCGTCGTAGTTCGGCTGCATGTCGACCGTGTCGCGGTCGAGGTCGTCCATCATCTCGACGGCCGACGACTCCATGCGCGCTTCCGTGTAACGCATCGCGGCGGGGGGGTCGCCGTCGATCGAACCGAAGTTGCCCTGGCCATCGATCAGCGGATAGCGCGTCGAGAACGGCTGCGCGAGCCGCACGAGCGTCGGGTAGATCACCGACTCTCCGTGCGGGTGGTAGTTGCCCGAAGTGTCGCCCGCGATCTTCGCGCACTTGCGGTACTTGGCGCGCGGCCCCAGGTTGAGGTCGTGCATCGCGACCAGGATCCGCCGCTGCGAGGGCTTGAGCCCGTCGCGCACGTCGGGCAGCGCGCGCGAGTGGATCACGCTCATCGCGTACGTCAGATACGACTCGCGCATCTCGCGCTCGATCGGACGCGGCTCGACGGGGTATCCGGGGGCGGTCGGTTTCGGCTGTTCGGTAGTCGTCATCGTCTGAAGTGACCGTCGGTTTCGACGCCGGTTGCAGGTCTCGAAGCGCGTCGTTCCGCGCCCCGGCTGCCCCACCGGCGAAGCCCCTCCGCGCACACCGCCCCGGCGACCCTGGGTTTTCGTCCCAAGTCCCTACCGGGAACGGATTTGGCGAGCTTCGGAAGGCCGTCGGATTATCCCCTCCGGCGACCCCGGATTCCAGCCTCCGGAGGCCTTTGCGAGCGCCCTTTTCGAGCCGCTCGTCGCCCTACTTCCCGCCGCCGTCCGGCGCCCCGTCGGCGACCCGCCAAGCGAACCGAATCTCGAGCCCGTCGGGCGCCGGCACGGGCGTCTCGACGACCACTCGACGGAGCCCGCTCGCGTACGGCGGCTGGTTGAAGCGTGCCGGCCATTCGGCACGGATCACGACCAGGTCGGTCGGCGCGAGCAGCAACCGGAAGCCGCCCGTCGCGTCGGTCTCGACGTAGTCGACCCCGCTCGCGAACGCACCTTCTCGGTCGAGCCGCACGACGCAGCTCGCGACCGGCACGCCGTCCGCATCGAGCACTCGCCCGCTGACGCGCACGCTGGCTTCGAGGCGCACTTCGAGCGGCTTGCCGCCGGGTTCGACCGCGCCAAGCGACTTCGGCGAGTAGAGCGGCTCGCCGTTCGCGTCGGTCTCCTGCGGAAACACCGCCAGTCGACACTCGTGCGAACCGAGGATCTCGAACTCGAAGCGGCCGTCACTGTCGGTCGGGATCGACTCCGAGCTGAGGATCCGCTCGGCACGCGACCACGTCCCCAGCTCGGCTTGCTCCAATGTCACGATGGCGTCCAACGGCCGCCCGGCGCCATCGACGACGCGACCTCGGATGGCTCGTCCGCGCGCCAGCTCGAGTTCGAGATCCTGCACTTCGCCCGGCGCCGATAGCACCACGTTCTCGATGGCAAGCGCACCGCCCGGCCGCAAGCTCGCCTTGACCTCGTACGAATCTCGCGCGAGATCGGCGACCCGCGCGCTTCCGTCCGCAGCGGTTCGCACCTCTCGCACGCCGAGCCGTTCGAGCATCGCCGGCGGCGGCGCGTTCTCGGCGGACGACGACGCCACGCCGCGGATCCACACCCAAGCGCCGGCGACCGGCGCACCGTGCTCGTCGATCACGCGCACCGCGATGGCCGCGCTCGCTTCGAGCACGACGTCCGGCAGGTCGCGATCGTTCTGCGGCTCTTTCGGGACCGCGATCCAGCGCGTGCCGAAGCCCGGCTTGCGCGCGAAGAGCCAGTGCGTCACGTCGGTCCGCACGTCGACGAGCTCGAACGCTCCCTGCGCGTCCGTGCGCGTCACGACGCGATCGGATTGCTGCACCCCGCGGCCGCGGTCGGCTTCGAGCACTTCGTGCGCGACCGCCGCCACGTACGCGTCCGAGAGCGGCGCGCCGAGCTCGTCGACGACGCGACCGCGCCACGTGCTGGCGCGCTGCATCGGCACGAGCACGGGCTCGACGCCCTGCGCGACTCGGATCGTGCTCACTCCGTACCCAGGCGCACGAGCGCGCAACATCGCATCTCGCCGCGGCGGAATGCCGTCCAACACGAACTCGCCATGCGCATCGGTCGCGACGGCGCGCGTGAAGCTCGAAAAATCCGACACGAGAGCACCGACGATCGGCGCCGAGGTCGGAGCATCGACGACACGACCGCGCACCGTACGACCCGATTCCACGACGAGATTGCGCGCCGTGCTCTCGCCCGGCCAGACCGTGACGGAACTCGACACGCTCGGCGCATCCGCCAGCTCCACGCGAAGTGTGTACGGACCGGGCGAGAGGCTCGCGAAGCGATACACGCCCTGTTCGTCGGTCGTCGTTGCGACGGCGAGCGCGCGCGTGTGCGTTATGCGATCGGGCCTGAACGTCGCCTCGACTCGCACGCCGGCGAGCGGTTCGGCGCGTTCGAGGCGCACGACGCGGCCGTAGAGCGACCCCATCGGGCGCAGCTCGAGCGTCACGTCCATGCCAGCGCTGACGTCGAAGAGCGGCGCGGCGCGCACGCCGTCCGCGCCGGCTTCGAGGTCGTACAGGCGGTCGAGTGCCGCCGCCGCGAACGTGAACTCGCCTCCAGCGTCGGTCGTCAGCGTCGCAACGAGCTCGCGCGCTCTCTGCGCAGCCTTGTCGATCAACTGGAAGCCCGCGAAGTCGCTCGTGAACACGTCAACGCGCGCGCCGGCCTTCGGTGCGCCGTCGGCGTCGAGCACGCGGCCGCGCAGCGTCGCTTGCGCGCTCGGAGCGTTCGGCGCGGCGAGCGCACTGCCGGTAGCGACGCGCGCGTTCGGATCGGGTGTCGGCGCGACTGCGAACGGCTCGGGCGTCGCGCTGACGAGACTCGGCGTCGCCGCGGTCGTCGGCGCGCGGCTCGGCGAGCTCGCGCTCACCCACCAACGGCCGCCTGCGAGCGACGCGACGACCAACGCCGCGATCACCTTCCACGCGAGGTAGCTCCGCACGAGCACCTGCGGCGGCTCGGCGACGCACGCGAACAGCGCGAGCCACTCCGCGCGACCGCCGCGATGCTCGCGATCGAAGCGCTCGCGCAACGTCGCGAGCCCGCGCGAGATGCGCTTGCGCGCCGCTTCCGGAGTCACGCCCTGACGCCTCGCGATCTCATCCGAGTCGAGCCCATCGAGGTAGCGCCAGATCACCGCGCTGCGATGCGGCTCGTCGAGCGCGAGCACCGCGGCAACGAGCTTCTGCTGCAGGGCGATGCGCGCAACCGCATCGTCGGGGCGCTCGGGATCGTGCCGCTCCAAGCGCTTCGCGTGCCACGCTTGCGCCGACGCGACGCGCCGACGATCGATCGCGAGGTTGCGCGTCACGCGCCCGAGCCACGCGCGCAGGCCGCCGGCGGTCTCCACGTCGGGCCGCCGCTCGAGCGCAGCCGTCCACGTGTCCTGCACGAGATCGTCGACTTCGTCGCCGCGCACCAAGCTCCGCGCCAACGCGCGCACCCACGCGGCTTCGGCGAGCAACGCCTCCGGATCGAGCGGTCGTGAGTTCGTCATGCTGCGCGCCAGACGGAGCAGGCTCCGGCGCGTGACTGAGATTCTCGCCCTTCGCGCGGCGGCCGGCGCTGCGAGGCTAAGCGACCGCGAGCGACCGTCGATTCGTCGTCTTCCCGCTCGCTCAGCGCGAGCCGCGCGAGCGCTCGAGAGCCGCGTCGTGTTCGCGCGCGGCGGCCTGCCACGCTTCGGGCGCGTCCGCGAAGCGCGGCGCCAGCGGCGCGAAAGACGGCAGGCGGCCGGCCGCGAGCTCTTCCGCCTCGACTTCGACGTACTCGGCGAGCACGTCGGCGACCGGCAGCGTCTCGCGACGGCCCGACAACGCCTCCAGCGTGAGCCAGTCGAGCGCGCGCTTCGCGTCGCCGGCGGCGAGCGCTGTCCGTGCGCGCACGACGGCGATCCCGGGCTCTGCGCGTTGCTCGGGCGAGAGGTCGACGATCAGCGAGAGCCAATTCGAGAGCTCGAGATCGCGCTCCGCGAGCTCCGCCGCGCCCGATTCCGCGCGCGACCACTCTCCGAGCGCCAGCGCGGCGATCACGCGATCGCGCGGCAGGTCTGCGGCGAGCCGCTGCGCCGAAACGCCGAACGCGAGCACGAAAAGCACGCCGCCGAGCCACGTCAACGCGCGCAACTTGCGCTCGAGCGCGTGACCGACGCGCTCGTCGACCGCGACTCGCTCGACGAACGCGATGCGCTTCGCGGTGCTGAAGTGCCGCCACGAATCGAGCTCGCGCGAGTGCGCGCCACCGACGCTCTCGAGCGCGCCGACGATGCCGACCGGATCGCGCGTCAATCGCAGCGCGAACAGATCGGCCTCGAGCTCGAAGCGCCGCGAGAGCCAACCGAAGAGCTTGTACCAACACCCGAACAGCGCGAGCACGATGCCGCCCGACACCCACTCGTTCTCGAACTCGCGTCCGACGAGATCGCCGGCGAGGAACACCGCGCCCGTCCACGCGACGAAGATCAGCACGTGGTGGCGTTTCGCGTGTCCGATCTCGTGCGCGAGCACCGCGACGACCTCGCGCGGCGACAGCGACGCGAGCAACACGTCCGAAAACAGCACCACACGATCGAGCGGGCCCATTCCGACCACCGCCGCGTTCGCGAGCAGATCGCCGGTGTTCCAGACCCGCAGATCGTGATGGCGAAAGCGCGCGTGGCGCGAGACGTCCTCGAGCAGCGAGCGCAGAGCACCGGGCTCGAGCGACCGCGTGTCCCAGCTCGCGCGCAGGATCCACGGCAACGCGAGCGTGAACGCGCCGACCGAACCGAGCACGAAGACCATCCCGTAGAGCCCGACGTGCTCGACGTTGACGCGCCACGCTTCGTTCTGGCCGACGATCCACGCTCCGACGGCGAAGATCGCGGTCGGCACGAGCCCCGACGCGAACATCCGCACGTGGAAGCGGCGCGTCGCCGCGCGCACGGTCGGGTCGAGCTCGGTGTGCCGCACGCGCACGTCGATCGTCGCGAGCTGGTACACGACGAACGGCGCGAATCCGAGCAACAGCCCCGGCGACGGCCAACCGAGCAGGCTCGTCGACGCGCCGGTCCAACGCTCGATCGTCGCCGGCCACCCGAAGACGCACACCGCGAGCGCATACAACAGCGGCGCGCACCAATGCAGGCCGCGCCACAGCCAGCCGGACACGACGAACTTGCCGCGCAGGTACAGGACGCGCGAGTAGGTCCCGATCACGTACGGCGCGAGCGCCAACAGTGCGATCGCCCACGGCACCTCGAGCTCGGTGCGCGCGCCTTGTTCGGCGATCGCGAGCATGAACACCGCGAGAACGATGTGGACCAGATACTCCAACGCGTCGGCCCCCGCCGCGTCGTCAGGTCTCGAGAGCGCGCGCGAGCTCGTCCACCAGCGTGCGCTTGACGAGCTCCTCGGGCAACCCGCGAGGGCGATCGACCAGCTCCAGCGCGACCGAACGCTCGCGAATCTCGTAGCGCACCGCGGCGCGGCCGAGGAACGGAATCGTCTTCGCGAGCACGCCATGGGTCGTACCGTCGTCGCTCTCGACGCGCACGGAGTGGCGCGCGGCGAGCGCAAGGATGCGCTCACGCACTTTCGCCATCGGCTCGGCGTGCGGCACGAGGACGACGTTGGCTTCCGCCGCGGCGGCGTTCGCTTCCGCGGCAACGTTCACTTCGGCGGCGGCAGCGTTCGTTTCGCTCGGTCCAACTCCTGCCTGCACGCCGACCTTCGCGCCAACCTTCCCGTCGGAGCTCGCGGAACGAGCCGCGGCCTCGACGACGCTCGCGGTCGGCGGAGCGGCTCGCCCCCACTCGCCGCGCGCGAGCACGCGCACCTCGCCGACGATGCGAATCTCGCCCGCGCCGTCCCATTCGACGACGAGCACGCCGCCCAAGAGCTCGATCTCCGGCGGAATCGCGCCGCGACCGGTCGACCAGAACGCCGCGGCCGCCGCGCACGCCCCGCTGCCGCACGCGGCCGTCTCGCCGACGCCGCGCTCCCACACGCGCAAGCGCATGCGGCCGGGCGTGACCTCGACGAACTCGACGTTGGTGCGCGCGGGGAAACGCGGATGCTTCTCGAGCTCGGGCCCGAGCGTCGTCACCGGCGCGCCATCGAGGTCGGGCACGAAGAGCACGCAGTGCGGATTGCCGACGTCGACCAGCGTCGCTTCGAGCGTCCCGCGCGACGTCGAGAGCGGCGCGCGCGCTTCGAGCACCTTCGGCACGCCCATCGAGACGCGCACGCGCGGCGGCTCGCCGCCGAGGCGCTCCGCGTGGCGCACGCCGGCGTCGCATTCGATCGTGAAGAGGTCGCTCCTCACTCGTCCGTGCGCACGCGCGACGTGCGCGGCGGCGCGCAGGCCGTTGCCGCACGTCTCCGGACGGCTGCCGTCGGCGTTGTAGAGCGTCATGCGCACGTCGGCGCGGCTCGAAGGCCCGAGCACGAGCAATCCGTCGAGCGCCGGCAGCGGCGCGTCGAGCGTGAAGCTGCCGCTCGGCGCCTGGATCGCGCCCGCGACCGGCCGTCCGCTCGCGCGCACCATCGCGGTCGCGAGCGCCGCGGGATCGGCGAGCTCGGCTTGCGTCTCCGGCTCGAACGCGTCGACCAACGCGAACGTATTGCCGGTTCCGGACACGATCTCGACCTTCATCGCGAGCCTCCGATCTTCTGCGTCGTCCGGAAGTGGAGCTTCGCGACGTTTCCGAGCTTGTCGAAGCCGTGCACGGCGACGAACTTGCGCGCCGAGCGATCGGTGGGATCTCCCGCGCCCTTGCAGAGATCGAGCGCCCACTGCTCCGAGAGCTCTTGCAGCCCTCGCAAGAACTGTTCGCGCGCGATCACGCTGGCCGCGGCGACCGCGAGGATCTCTTCGCCGCGCGGTCGTTGCACCAACCGCACGTCCGTGCCTTCGACTTCGCGCGCGACGAGCCTCTCGGGCCCGAACTGGTCGACGACGACCAACATGCCGGGCGAGGCGAGCTGCTTGATCACGTCGCCGTGCAGCTTCGCGAGCATCGGGTTCAGGTTCTTCACCCGAGCGTGCTCGACGTTGTAGGCGGGCGGATCCAGCCGCGCGATCGCGTGCGGGAGCTTCGCGCGCAACGCCGCGCCGAGCCGCAGACAGCTTTCGTCGTCGATCAACTTCGAGTCGCGCACCGGACCGCCGCGCAGCTCGCGCGCGATCTCGGGCTCCAACCGCACCGCAGCGACCACGAGCGGCCCGAAGTAGTCGCCCTTGCCCGATTCGTCGCTGCCGACCGTCGTTTCCTCGCGTGTCTCCGCGCGCGGCTCCGCCGCGATGCCGAGAAACCGTTCACAGAACGTGTCGGGGTCGGCGCTCTGCACGACGAGCTTGCCCGACGTGTACATCGTCGCGATCACGCCGTCCTGCCGGGCGGAAAAGCTCGCGTGCGGAACCCCGCGGAACTCGAAGCCCGATCGCTCGAGCTCGCGTTGGAGGGTCTTCGCCCGAGAAACGTCCAGTTGAACCACCAAGGTGCGCTGCGCCACGAAGCGATTGTGTCACGCCGCGAGGGCAGTCGGAAGCATGCGCTCACCCCGCCGCGTCGAGGCGGCGCGGCGTCACCGCCACGTTCGCGAGCAGCAGGCCCGCCGCGAGCGAGATCGCGATCATCACCATGCTAAACGCCGCGTCGACGCCCGAGACGGTGTCGCGCTCGAGCAGCGAGAGCAAGCCGCGGAAGCCCAAGCTGCCGGGGACGAGCACGAGCAGGCCCGGGACCATCGTCACCACCGACGGTCGATGAAGGACGCGACCGAATAGGTTGCTCGCCGCGCCGACCGCGAACGCTCCCGTGAACGCGCCGACATCCGCGCCGAACATTTGGCCGCCGGAGCGCGCGCCGAGGAACGCGATCACGCCCGCCGCGAGGATCCAGCCGAGGTCGCGCGGTCGCGCTTGCAGCAGGACCGCTATCGCGAGCGGCGCGACGACCAACGCGAGCACGAGCGACCACTCCGGCGGCGCCTGCGCGAGCGCCGCGTCGAATTCCTGGATCGCCGGGAGCATGCGCTCGACCTGCCGACCGATCACGACGCCGAGCGTCAGCGCGAGCAACGTCAGCACCGCGCCCATGAAGCGCGCGGTGCCGGCCGCGAGGTGGCGCAGCGCGAGCTCGCTCATCGCCGTCGTCATCATCATCCCGGGCAAGAACACGATCAGGCCGCCGACCGTGACGGTGAACGTCGACATCGGCCCGAACCGCCACGCGAGCACGAGCGCGAGAGCCGAAGCGAGCGTCGCCGCGAGCGGTTCGAACACCCCGCGCAACCAACGCGACCGCGCGGCGGCGAGCACCAGCAGGCCCGCCATCCATCCGACGATCAACGCGGCGCCCATCTCGCGCCACGAACCGCCGAGGAAGCGCGCGGCGGCCGCGGACGACAATCCGTAGCAAACCGTCGTCATCGCCGGGCCCCAACGTCGCGGCGCGCGTTCGATCTCGGCGAGGCGCGCGAGCCCGGTTTCCGGCGTCACGCGACCGTGCAGCGTGTCGCCGAGCAGCTCGTCGAGCGCGCAACGCTTGTCGAGGTCGAGGTTGCCGGGCTCGACGCGCATCAGGCCGACCGATTGCCGCCCGGGCTCGCCGAACGCGGCGAAGATCGAAGTCGGCGTCGCGAAAAACTGTCCGGCGAGCGCGAACCGCGCCGCGACGAGCTCCATCGCCTGCTCGACGCGCGGCGCCATCGCGCCATAGCGGTGCAGCGCGGCGCCGAGCTCCATCACATAGCCTCGCGCGCGATCGTGCGGATCCTCGGTCGTGTTCGCGGCGCCCACGCGCCGAGCATCGCAAACGCGACCGGGTGGACGCCAGCGAGACGTCAGCGCTGCGCGAGCTCGATCGTCGTCGCTTCACCCGCGCGCACCGTCGCGCGAGCTGGATCGTCGTCGCCTTGCCCGCGCGCACCATTGCGCGAGCTCGATACTTCGCGAGATCGGGCCGGTGCGGTTCGCCGGGCCGACAGAGCACGCGCGCGTACTCGCCCGGCGAGAGCCCGACCACGCGCGCCGGACGCTTGTGCGCGGCGTGCGAGCGTGCTTCGATCGCTCGTGTGAGCGACGAGCCCTTCGACACCGGACTCTCCGCCGAGCAGCTCGACCCCGAACGCCCGCGGCCGATCGAGACGCCGTGGGGCGTGATGGCGCTCTATCGGATCGACGGGCGAGTGCACTGCGTGCAGGCGTTTTGTCCTCACTTGGAGGGCCCGCTGTTCGAGGGCTCGCTCGCCGGCAACGTGATCACCTGCCCTTGGCATGCGTGGCGCTTCGACGTCACCACCGGCGCGCGCGTCGATCTCTTCCGCGCGCGCTTCGGCGACGCCGCGCGGAGTCTCGCGCGCTGCGACGTGAGCGTGAGCCCGCGCGGAACCTTGCTCCTTCGCCGAGCCTGAGCCTCTGTGCGGTGGCGCGGGACATCCCGAGCCCTACAATGCGCGGCCTTCGCACCACAGCGCGGCTTTCGCACCTCATCGCGGCTTTCGCCTCGGGGGGGCGCGACTTTCGCCTCAGGGCGCCGCCCTCGACCCAGGAGACCCACGTGGCCCAGATCTACGATTCCATTCTCGAGTCCATCGGCAACACTCCGCTCGTCCGACTGCGCGCGGTCGGGCGCAAGCAGGGCTGCGAGATCCTCGCCAAGTGCGAGTTCATGAACGCCGGCGGCTCCGTCAAGGATCGCATCGGCCGACGGATGGTCGAGGAAGCCGAGAAGAAGGGCCGCATCAAGCCCGGCGACACGCTGATCGAGCCGACCAGCGGCAACACCGGCATCGGCATGGCGCTCGCCGCGGCGATCAAGGGCTATCGGATGATCATCACGATGCCCGAGAAGATGAGCCGCGAGAAGCAGGTCGTGCTCGAGGCGCTCGGCGCCGAAATCGTACGCACGCCGACCGAAGCCGCGTGGGACGCGCCGGAGAGTCACATCGGCGTCGCGAAGCAGCTCCAGAAGATCCTGCCGAACGCGCACATCCTCGATCAGTACTCGAACCCCGACAATCCGAACGCGCACTACTTCGGGACCGCGGAAGAGATCCTGAAGCAGACCGACGGCAAGCTCGACTTCTGCGTGATGACCGCCGGCACCGGCGGGACGATCAGCGGCGTCGCGAAGAAGCTCAAGGAGAAGGTGCCGGGCGTCAAGATCATCGGCGCCGACCCGATCGGCTCGATCCTCGCCGGGCCCGGTCCGATCGGCACGTACAAGGTCGAGGGCATCGGCTACGACTTCATCCCCGACGTGCTCGATCGCACGCTCGTCGACGAGTGGGTCAAGACCGACGATCGCGAGTCGTTCCTGATGGCGCGTCGACTGATTCGCCAAGAGGGACTGCTCTGCGGCGGAAGCTCGGGCTCGGCGGTATGGGCCGCCCGGAAGATCGCGGAGAAGTACGGTCCGAACAAACGCATCGTCGTGATCCTCGCGGACTCGGTCCGCAACTACATGACGAAGTTCATGGACGATCAGTGGATGCGCGAGAACGGCTTCATCGAGAGCCGCTGGGAGACCAACACGGTCGGCGATCTGCTGCGTTCGCTGCCGCGCCGTTCGTTGCTGACCGCGGCGAGCGCCGACACCGTCGCCGACTCCGTGCTCAAGATGAAGGAGCGCGGGATCAGCCAGCTCCCCGTCGTCGACGACGGCAAGCTCGTCGGCATCATCACGGAGTCCGATCTGCTCGGGAAACTCGTCGACGGTCGCGCCTCGCTCTCGAGCGCCGTCGCCGAGGTGATGTTCCGCAAGGTGCGCACCGCGCAAGAAAACGACGACGCCCGCGCGCTGACCAAGCTGTTCGCCGAGGGGCTCGTCGGGCTCATCGTCGACGAGCACCAGCACCTGAAGGGCATCATCACCAAGATGGACCTCGTCGACTACCTGACGAAGTCCGTCGAAGCGCCGGCGAACTGAGCGACTGCGCGCCGCCGACAGTCGGCGGCGAAGCACCGCCTCTGCCGAGTGTTCGTCGTCGCGAGCGTTCGCCAGCGCCAGCGTCCGTCGTTGCCAGCGTCTGTCGTGGCGAGCCTTCGTCGTTACCAGCCTTCGTCATTGCGAGCGTTCGTCATTGCCGAGCGCTCGCCGGCGCCGGCGGAACGTCACTGCAGCGCGAGGTCGAGCTCCGCGAGATCTCGCACCACCAGGTCGGGTGCGTCGCCCGCGGGCCGTTGCTCGGTCTGGCGCGCGATCCATGCGGGCGCGAGCTCGTCGTAGCGCGTCACCGAGCAGTGCAGCACGACGATCCGATGAAGCCCAACTAGAAGGCAAGCGCGCAGGGTGTCGGGATCGAATGCAACCAGTTCCTCGACACGCACAAGTGGCTCCGCTCGACCGAATTCAGCAACATGACGTTCAAGTTCGAGGTGGAGCCCGTGCTCTACGAGGACGGGACCTCGTGCCCCTTTGGGTCGTAGGCCAAGGTCCCCCACAGAAAACGGAGCGGCCGGGCCCCCCTCTTTCTGAGACGCCCGGCCGTTCGAGTTGCACCGCTCGAAAACTACGCGATTCAGTTGTTGCTCAGCACACCGATCCGAGCCGTCAGACCCTCGTCCGTCGAGCCCGCTCCGATGGACCCTAGCTGCTCCTCGCCGCCCGGGGCGTACACGAAGAGCACCATCCGGTCCGTGTCCACCCAGCAGGTCGCGCCTTGCGCTTCTAAACCGGAGGCCAGCGTTCGCAGAAGGATCGGCTTGCGCATCCCGGCCGTGAGGTTGACGGTGACCGTGCCCAGGTTCGTTTGGACCTCGAACACGGAAGCGCCCGAGCCGTCGCTTCCGGTGACATCTCCGATCGCTTCGACCTGCGCTAGGGCCGGCTGCGAAGGCGGCGTGATGACGTCCTTCTCGCCGGTCTTGCTGTCGTCCACCGTGATCTTCTCGATCTTGACGTTGGAGAAGTTGCCCGGGGAGGCTGCGGCCGGGTCGATCGTCATTGCGTAGCCGCTACCGCCGCTTGCGCTCCCCAGCGGCTGTCCGCCCACCTTGTTAGCGTCGTTGTTGAACTCGTCGTTCAGGTTCTGCTGGACCTTGGCCTTCTTCGCTTGAGGCGTGTCGTCGGGGGTCAGCGGCGTGGTCGCTGTGATCGTCTTCTGCTGCTTCGTCCCTTGGGCGTCGACGTACGAGACCTTGACGGTGGTCTTCTGCTCGCCGGTCCTGGCCGGGTCACCGAAGACAATTGTGCCTGAACCTCCCTGCTGGACGGTGGCGGCGAGCGCGAGTGCGGCGACTGCGAGAAACAACTTCATGATCACCCCTCTACCTTTGGTCTCGTCGAGCAGCCGGCCGCGTGCGCGAACCCGGCTCCGAAGGAACGGACTGCCAGAGTAGCTCCCCACCCGCCGTCAAGCGCCCCTTCGCGCGATTCTCCCTGGCGGGCCCCTTCGCGGTCCTGACCAACGCCGCCTCGGCGACGACTCCGCGCTTGCCGATGCGGAGGGCAACACGCTTCGGCGAGGGCGTGCTCTGCATCTGCTGCGACGAGTTCCAGGCCGTCGGTCCAGCCGGGGCCTGCGACCACTGCGAGCGCATGCCCGATGCGCCGCTCGACCAACGCAGACCCGAGCCGAGCTTCGTCGCCGGTCACGTCGCGACCTTGCTCGCGCGCCGCGAGCTGCAACGATTCGGCGAGCAGCTCGCGGTACGGATGATACGCGCCCCGACCCAGCTAGGCGTCGAAGTGCTCGCGCTCCCGCTTCAACCGTTCGAAGTCGGCGCCGACGCGCGAACGCACCTCCGCCGCCGCCTCGCGCACGCCGCGTCGCCAGTCGAGCAATGTGCCGTAGCAGTCGAACGAGAGCGCGCGAACATCACCGAGGTCAGGCACGGCTTCCCCTCATCCACTGCGACACGGAGAGCACGCCGACCCACGCGAAGCCCGCGAAGAACAGCGCGAAGAACGGCAGCGCGAGCCAGCGCTCGTGTTCGCAAGCGCGCACGATGCCGAAGACGAACCACGCGGCGAACAGGAGCTCGATCCCGGGGATCCCCGCGCGCACCGCTCGATACGCGCGGTTCGCGCTGTGCGCGTCGCCGACCTTCGGCGTGCGCACGAACTCGCCGGTGGCGCCGAACAGACCGGACAGCACCGCGCGCGTCTGCGACAGACTCATGCCGATGCCGAGCGCGACCGCGGCGACGACATCGAACGCTCGCTTCGCCGCGCCGCGACCGAGCGCGCGTTGCGCCGTCTCGTAGAAGAGGAACACCGAGAGCGTGCTCGTCGCGAACAGCGCGACGTGCACCGGCTCCGGCAGGCCGAGCTGCATCCCGACCATCGCCGGCAACAGCAACGCGAGCAACACGACCAGCGGATAGCCGGTGTTGCCGGTCAGATGCGCCAATGCCTCGAGCTTGACGCGCAGCGGCTGCTTCGACGTCAGGATCGAGCCGACGAGCTTCTTCGCGACCTGGACGCTGCCTTTCGCCCAACGCCGTTGTTGCGACTTGAACGCCGCGATGTCCGGCGGCACTTCGGCCGGCGCGACGACGTTCGGCGCGTACACGAAGCGCCAGCCTGCGAGCTGCGCGCGATAGGAGAGGTCGAGGTCCTCGGTAAGCGTGTCGTGTTGCCAACCGCCCGCGTCGACGATCGCGCGCTTGCGCCAAACGCCCGCGGTGCCGTTGAAGTTGAAGAAGAGGCCGGAGTCGTGACGCACCTTGTGCTCGATCACGAAGTGACCGTCGAGCAGCGTCGATTGCGCGCGCGTCAGCGTGCTCGTCTCGCGGTTCTCGTGCCCCCACCGTGCTTGCACCATGCCGACCTTCGGATCGTCGAAGTGGCCGACGAGCGCGCACAAGAAGTCCGGCCCGGGCGTGAAGTCGGCGTCGAAGATGCACGCGAGCTCGCCTTTCGCGTCGGCGAGCCCGTGGTCGAGCGCGCCCGCCTTGAAGCCGCGGCGATCGGCGCGGCGCACGACGCGCGCGTCGAGGCCGCGGGCGACGAGCTCGGCGACCTCGCGATCGACGATCTCGCGCGTCTCGTCGGTCGAGTCGTCGAGCACCTGCACTTCGAGTCGCTCACGCGGGTAGTCGAGCGCTCCGACGCTCCGAAACAGCCGCGCGACGACCGTGCGCTCGTTGTAGACCGGCAACTGCACCGTCACGAACGGCCGCGCGTCCCCTCGCGCGTCGTCCGCGCGACGACGCCATCGGAAGCGCGCGACCATCCACACGCGATGCAAGCCGTACAGGCAGAGCAACGCGAGGACGATGAGGTAGGTCTGGAGCACGATCGTCGAGGTATCGAAGGCGAGCGCCCGTTCAGCCGTTCACCCGTTGACCCATTCATCGGGCATCGGGGCGCGCGCGACCAGGCCTCGCGCGTGCCGGAACTGCGCGGCGGCCGGACGATCCGTCCGCGAAGAGCGCCGTTCCGAGCTCCGAGGAGTATCGCCGAAGCACCCGCAGCCGAGTAGATGCCTCCGCTTTCGGCGGGCGAAGGCGACGAGGTCCGAACGAAGCGCTTGGAGCTCGCCCCAGTGATCGATGCCGGGACGAAACTCCACCGTCGACCTTCGGACGCGAGGCGCGCGCGCCTCGCCGGTGGTCGGCGCGCGGCGGAAACTCGGCGAGGCCTGATGCGCGATGTGAGTGGCTGACCGGGAGCCAACTTTGCTCCTCCGCACGCGAGCGCGATTCGATCGTCGAGCTCTGGACGAGCGCGCGCGCCTCGACGGACTCGAGCGCGATGCCGGAACCTCGGCCAGGTGCGCTGCGCAAACTCAGTGGCTGACCGGGAGCCAGCCTTGCTCCCTCAGCACGTGGACCACGCTGTCGGCGACCATTCGATAGCCCTCGGCTGTCGGGTGATAGCGATCGCCGCGCAAGAAGAGCCTCGGCGGATCGGAAGCTCGCGCTCGTGCTCGGAACGGCTCCGCGAGATCGACGAACGTGACGCCGAGCTCGTCGCAAACCGCGCGCAGGCTCTGCACCGGCGTGTCGTCGAACACGTCGAGGTAGACCTGGCTCTCGTACGGCAGGAGGAAGATCGCGACCTTCGCGCCGAGCTCGCGGCTCTCGTCGACGAGCTGCTTGAGGCGTTGCTTCTCGTCCTCGAAGCGCTGCGCCGCCTTGGAAGTCGCCTTCGGGCCGGCGCCGGTCGATTCACGCGCGAGCTTCTCGGCGTTCGCCCAGTCGCGCTCGCGGTTCATCTCGTAGTAGCTCGCTCGCATCCAGCGGAAGAGCGCGAGCCGGCCGAGTTCGTCGCGCAGTCCGGTCGGGAGCTTCGCGCGCAGGCTGTTCTTGCCCTGGAACACCGCGCGGTCGACCGATTGCACGACGTTCGGGAAATCGTTCAGGTTGTAGCCGACCAGCACGAGCTGCGGCTTGAGCTCCGGCCCGACGCGCCGCAACACCTCGAGGTACTGGCGACCCGAGTACCCGTTGACGCCGGCGTTCGCGACGTGGACCTCGGCGTGCGCTCGGCCGCGCATCAGCGTCTCGAGCTGGCGCGGCCAGCACTCGCTCTCGAGCACGCCCTTGCCGAACGTGCACGAGTCGCCGAGCGCGAGGATGCGGAACTCCTTCTCGGAGAACGTCGGAGTCCAGTCGGGACCGCGCATGCCGCGCGAGTTGATTTCGTACCACGTGCCATCCCAGCGGCCGACGAAGCCCGGTCGATGGACGTGATCGAGCCCCGGATCGGGCTCGTTTGGGCTGTGGTCGAAGAACGAGAACGGCCCCGGCTCGCTCAGGCGCGCGATGATCTCGGCGCCGGCGAACACGACGAAGAGCGACGCGCCTGCCAGCGCGAGTTTCTTCAGCAAGGGCCGGAACTTCATACCTGAGGATGGATGCTCGACTCCGGCGCACTCCAGCAGGCGTGCGGCGAGTCGGCAAGCGTTGTTTCGTTCATCCTGCCGGAGTGACTTCAGGTCCTCGGGCTTTCCCACGCCCCTTGACCGGAAGTTGTTTCGAGTCGAGTGCTCAGGAACTCCTCGGTACGTTGGAGCGCTCGCTCGAGCTCCGGCTCGGGCTCTCCGAACGGATGGCGCGCTCCGAACGTGTGCCCGGCGCCGGCAATCCGCTCGAGTCGAGCGTCCGCGAGGGAGTCGGCGAGCTCGGTCGACGCGTTCGGCGCCACGGTTTCGTCGGCCTCGCCGCAGACGAGCAGCGTCGGCACGGCGAGTCCCAGGCACCGCGCGACCGGATCGAGGCGAGCCCCGTGAAATGCCAGATCATCGAGCAGCGCAGTCGACAAGCGGAAGACTTGCTTCGTGCGGCCGTTGGCGATCGACAGGAACCGATCACGCCGCCACGCCCGGACCGTCGCTTCGTCCCAACGCGCGAACGACGCGAGCGAGTTCCACGTGACGACAGCGAGAGTGTCGGGGCGTTCCGCGGCGTGCAGCAGCGCGAGCGCGCCGCCTCGACTGTGACCGACGAGCCCGACGCGGCGGGCGTCGAGCTCCGGCACCTCGCGCTCGCAGAACGCGCGCACCCGCGCGATGTCCTCGAGCGAACGCGACGGCGTGTCCCGTTCCAACGCTTCCGGCGCGCTGAAATCGACGCTGTCGTCCCCCACTCCGGAACCCGAGAGGTCGAACCGGATCGCGGCTAGCCCACGCGCGACCAGACGCTCGGCAAGCAAAGGGAAGAAGCCCCAATCCATGAAGCCCATGAAGCCGTGCACGATCAGGACGAACGGCACCGGCTTCACCGCGCTCGCCGGCAACACCACGACGCCGCGCACGCTTCGCCCCGGCTCGTCCGGATACGTCAGCCGGAACGGTCGCTCGTCGATGCGCGCCACGTCGTTACATCCTCAGTCGAAGAGCCCGCGGCGCGGCGCGGGCAGTGCGATCCGCTCGAGCCGCGGATAGGCCGCGAGCAAAGGCTCGGGGACGCGCCGCTTCGCGCGCGTGATCGCCGCGGCGAGCTCGAGCGCGTTGGTGACGGCTTTGCCGGAGAAGTGGTTGTTGGTGACGACGAGCGTGTCGGCGTGCTCGCGATCGAGCTCCGTCGCGCGCGAGGCGAAGCTCTCGACCTCGCGATCGTCGTAGAGATAGTCGTACTTCTGATCCCGCGTCGCTTCGCGATCGAACCACGCTCGCGTGTTGCGTCCGTGCAATCGGAGGTAGCCGACTTGCCCGCGTGCGGCGACGTGCACCGGCGGCGCGGTGGAGCTGCGTGGCAGATCGATCTCGGCGAGCGACACATCGACCGCGAGCAAGGCGTCCGTCGCCGCGGGCTCGAACCACGTCGCGTGACGAAGCTCCAGCACCAACGGCGCGTCGCGAAACGCCTCGGAGAGCCGTTTCAGCAGTTCGAGCCGTTCAACGCCGAACGCGAAGCTCCACGGGAACTGCGCGAGCCACGCCGCGAGGCGCCGGTGCCTCACCAGAGGCTCGAGCGACGCTCGGAACTCGCGCACGCGCGCTGCGTCGACGCGCGCGTCGTGCGTGAACTCGCGATGGAGCTTCGCCGTGAAGCGGAAGTTCGCGTGCGGCACGACCAACTCGGCCCAACGCTCGGCGCTGCCGTCGCGCGGGAGCGAATAGAAGCTCGAGTTGATCTCGACCAGGTCGAAGTGCTCGGCGAGATACGCGAGCGCGTGGAAGCCTCGCGGCTTCCTCCTCGGGTAGACGACGCCCTCCCAGTCCGCGTAGGACCAGCCCGCCGGCCCGACGCGGATCAAAAGTCGGGCTCCGTGCCGAGGCTCGCGAACCCGCGTCTCTCCAGCTCGAGCAGGCGCTCGCGGATCGACTCCGTCGCGCGCTCCATGTCCTCCGGAGTCGCCTCGCGCGGAACGCGCACGGGTTCGCCGAACGCCAGCCGGACGCGAGCAAACGGTTTGGGAATCGTGAAGCGATCCCAACTCTTCAGCCGCCACGCGCGATCGACCGCGTACCCGAGCGGTAGCACCGGGTAGCCGGTCGCTTTCGCCATCCACGCGAGCCCGGGATTCATCGTGTGGCGCGGACCGCGCGGTCCGTCCGGCGTGATCACCACCACGCCGCCCTCGCCAAGGATGCCGAGCATCTCCCGCAGCGCGCGCGCGCCGCCGCGGCTGCGCGACCCGCGCACCACCGTGTAGCCGAAATTCTGGAGCAACGCTTCCGAGACGTCACCGTCCCCGCTCATCGAAACGAGCACGTGCAAGCGCTCCGCGCGAAGCTCTCGGATGCCGAGCAGCATCCGTCCGTGCCACAGCGCGAGGATGAAGCCGCGTTCGAGCCCCTCGAAACGCGCACCCTCGATGCGCTCCACTCGCCACGAGCGCGCGAGCAAGCCGAACATCGGCGCTCCGACGCGCGGGACCGCCCACGCGCCGAGGCTACGTCTCGCTCGTTTGAAGCGTCGGTGCCAGGACTCGTTGCTCGCCATGCGGGTCGCCGCCGGTTCGCGACGAAGCGCTGACTATGCGCTCGCGAGCGAGCTCCTGCCAAGCGCGATCAATCGGAAGCGACGTCGTCCCCCGCACCGTCCTGATCGACGCCGTCCGCGCCGATCGACCAGATGCGATACGACTTTCCGTCGGCCGCCGGCGCGTAGCGATACTCGTGGCCCCAGCCGTCTTTCGGGAGCTCACCACCGTTGAAGAAGCCTTTCGGGTAGTTCTTCGTCGGCTTGGTGAGGTCGGACAACGTGCTCGGCACCTTGCCTGCTTCGGCGCGATACACCGCGATCGCTGTTTGGATCGAGTCGAGCGCGATGCGCGACGAAATCGACTCGGCGGACGGCGCGGACACGGCCTCGTCTTCGGGCTCGGGCTCCGGCGTCGTCGGAGCCGCGTCGGACGAATCCGACCTGCTCGCGACGATGCCGCCCGCCGCGATGCCGCCGAGGAACGCGACCCACGTCTCGGGTCCGAAGGAGGACTCCATCCGCGTGTACGTTCCGCCTTCGATCGGCCGCGAGTAGAGGATCGTCGGCTTGAAGAAGCGCGTGAACACCGACCCTTCGGGCAGCTTGCTGAAGTCGACCTTCGCATCGCCGCCCATCGCTCCGCCCATCATCGAAGCGAAACCCATCGCGGTCTTGTACGTGCCGCCGATCAGCTCCGCCCAGTCCATGTAACCGATCACGGTCGCGTTCGCGGGCGGTCGATTCGGGTTGGCGAGCAACGGATGCGGCGCGCCATCGTCACCGAGCAGGCGCTTGATCTCCTTGGTCGCGCGGGTCGCGAAGAGCGTGATCACGACCCTGTTCTTGACGACCGCAACGGTCGGAGTCGGGGCCATCACGCCGCCGAAGCCGCCGC
This sequence comes from Planctomycetota bacterium, assembly GCA_016220085.1. Classification (GTDB taxonomy): domain Bacteria; phylum Planctomycetota; class UBA1135; order UBA1135; genus JACRIN01. The sequence goes on along the minus strand of JACRIN010000030.1, from coordinate 15,681 downwards.
TTTCCGCCGCGTCCTTGAACGAGAACGTCCACTTCGGACATTCGACGTCCTTGTACTTGTACGGGTTCGCCTTGATCGTGAACGGGCTGCCTTCCTGCTCCGCCACGAGCTTCAAGAGCGAGCTCATGCCACGCGTGAACGCCTGCGGGTCCTTCAGTTCGGCGATCAGGGCGGCGCCCGGCGGGAAGCCCTTGATCGCAAGCATGTAGCCCACCGCACCGCCGCTCAGATTGGCGAAGAGATCGCGCTCGAGGTTGATGCCGTGCTTCGCTTCGAGTTCGCTCACGCGCGCCTGAAGGTCGTTGCCGTCCGCGCTCAGCGCGATCATGAGCTCCTTGTAGAGCGCCGCGCCATCGACCGATGTCGCGTAGAACGCGATGGCGTCGTCGGGAATGCACTTCCATAGATCCTCGGGGATGGGCTTCTGCCCCATCGACTTCCCGAAGTAGTCCTTCGACGACGGCGTGTTGACGAACTCCGTGATGAAGCGATCCCCGACGAGTCGCATGCGCCCGTAGGTTTCTCCGCCGGTGCGCTCGATCAGCTCGCGGAGCGCTTCCGTCTGCGCTCCGCCTTGATACGCGAGCTGCATCATGCCTTCCGACTGCATGAACACATTGCCGATGGCCACGCCCTGCGCCGCAGGCAAGCGCGTCGGCAGCGTCGTGAACTTCGCGTTCGATGCGATCGTCTTGCCACGGCCCGAGGACAGCTCGATCGCGGCTTCCGGTGTCAGTGTGCCTGCGCCGATCACGACGTCCTTGTCGGTCAGGATCGTCCACAGCGGGAACTCGAGATCTTCGCTCGCGGTCCAGTGACGGAGGGTTCCCTTCGCGCCGCGGTAACTCACGTCGGTCGCGGGCGACGTCTTCATCTCGGCCTTCTCGCCGCCGAGCACGAACAGCTCATGCGCCCACTTCGCGTTGGCCGCGTCGTCGAAGGTCAGGACCGTCAGCATGCCGAGCTGGCTTGCAACACCCTCGACCATGCGCTTGCCTGCTTCTGCTTCCTTGCCGTGCTCGATGTCGGCGTCGGCACCCGTGCCGCCCGGTTTCCCGTCCGAGCCGTACGACGCAAGCGTGTAGCTCGAGCCGTCCTCCGAGCGCGAGTACCCATACGCGTGCCCCCACGCGTCGGTTGCGAGCTCGGTCGAGAGCTCGACGTCTCCGAGCGACGCCGGCAACTCGCCGGTCTCGATCCGATGCATCTCGATCGCGCTTGCGAGCTGCGCGATCTCGCTGATGGTCGTGCCCGAAGCTTGGAGCGGAGCGCTCGCCTCGTTCGGCCGGAACGTCAACGAGATCGAAGCGGAACGCACGCGGCCCAAGTACGCCACCACGGAGGTGACCGGCGATGCGGCTTGATCCTGCGGTAACCCGAGCAGACCGCCGAGCTCCGCCAGCTTCTCCTCGAGGTCGATGTCGAACGACTCGAGCGTGCCGTAGACCGCGTTTCTCACGGCCTCGTCGTGGACCATCTGGACGACGGGCGACTTGTCGTACGCGCCCATCATCGTCTTCACGTCCGGGATCTCGCCGTACAAGAAGACGTTGTCCGGGTGGAGCTTCGCGTGCTCGGCGATCGACTGGGGAGCGACAGCGAGGAGAAGTGCGTAAGTGATCATCCGTTCGTGCTCGTGCGTGCGTGGTGACTAGAGGCCGGCGAACTCGCGCAGCTTCGCTTCGTTCTTCTTGATCTCGTCCTCGAGCGCCGATAGCGCTTTATCGAGGTTCTTGCCCGTCTTCAACGCGGCGCGCATCGCGCCGTGCTTGTCTGAGATGTCCTTGATGCCGCCATCGATCGCGAACGCGATCAGCAAGCCGCACTCGTTGATCAGCTTCAGGTCCGCTTGCGGGTCGCCGCCGAACTCGAAGCCGTAGACCTTCTTCAGCGGGTCCAAGCCTCCCTTGTTGGCGATGTTCTGCACGGACCACTTGAGCAGCGCCTTCGGATCGCTCGCGCTCGCGTCCTGGAAGTAACGCTCGACGTAACTCGCGGCACCGTAGCGGAACCACTGCGGGAGCTTCTTCTCGCCCCAGAACGCTTCGGCGAGTTCCCCGTCTTTCCATTTCTTCGTCGTCAGGGAAGAGAGCGTGTTCACACTCGGGTCCAGTGCTTCGGTGAACGACTGCCCGGCCGCGTGACGCACGTAGGTGCGGCCGTAGCTCCACCCGGCGTCGTTGGAAGCATCGAGATAGCAGACGCCGGAACCAGAGTAGCTCCCGCGCTGCATGGGCTCGGTCCACAACTCGGCGAAGAACGCGCCGTGCACCGATGACAGCCCCCGTAGATCGGGACTCGACCGTCCGTCGCCCGAAGCGAAGGTGTTGTATTGATCAGCGGAGTTGAGCACCAAGACGACGGGCCGCATCGGCGGAGTGCGACCGAAGACGCGCTCGAGATGCGAGAACACGCTGTCGGCTTCCTTCACGGCCTCCAACGCAACATCGCGCTTGCACGTCGAGTACACGTCGAAGTACTTGCCGCGCAGCCGCCACCACTTCCCGACCTTCGCGTGGTAGTGATTGGCTTCGTCGAGCGCGAGCCACTTGTCGCCGCACTTCCACTTGTTCTGGCTGACGTTCTCGGCCTCGTTCGGAGCGACCCACTCCAGGTCTTGTCGCGTCCAACCGTCTTTGAGTTTCTGTTGCTCGTCCGCCGTCAGCCAATCGCCGTCGCTGGTCCTCGTGCGCCCAGCCGCGGTCAACAGCGCCTCGAGGTCGGTCGAGCCGGCATCGGTCTTCGCCTTCTCGTCCTTCTTGTCGGCCTTTGCCGGTCCGGCGCCAGCCGGCTCCGTTTCCTTGGGCTTCTTCTTGTCGTCGCCCTTCGACTGGCCATCGGCGGTTGCCGTCGGTTGCGAACGCGCGGTTCGCACCGCGTCGACGTGGGATGCGGAATCGACGGCGTTGGACTGGAGCAGGAATAGACAGAGCGACGGGATCATGGCGTTGGTCTCCGAGGGGCGTCCGCAGGCCGCCGGTCCGGAACCGCAGCGAGCCTCGACGGGCGTTCCCGGCGACCGGTCCCACCCATGCGATCTAGCGTTCGGGTCTCGACGGCAGAAGAACCGCAGAGCCTAGCAACCGCCACGGCGGACCTGTCCGACGACGTCGCGGTGGCGCTTCTCATGATCTGGCCGTCGCAAATCGAGGGCCCCGGTTCACGGCAGCAAGGCCGAAGGATTGAGTTGCTCGGGCTGGCTGCTAATCCGCCTCGCACTGGACACTATCTAGGCTGTATCGAACCATTCAATGCCCGGCGTTTTGCGACGGTCAGCCGCCTCGCCGAGCGACGGCCGCGTTCGAACTTGGGCAAACCCCGCCCCAGCGAGCGTGCGTCGCCTGATCCACCTTGTCCGCCAATTCCAGGGTCCATAGAATCGCCGCGCTCCAGCCGACCGGCGCATCGTCGGGCGGGTCGGAGTATCGTGCCGCGGATACACCCAGATCCTGGCCGCGCGCAGAGAGGAACCATGGCTCAACACAAAGCACCCACCGCCGTCACCGTCGCACCCAGATCCGAGGCGACGCCCTTTCAGGCGTGGGTCGCGAAGTACTGGCTTGCTGGCCTTGTCTTGCTGATCGCTGCGGGGGCCGCAGTTCTCTTCTCCCAGTACCGGAAGAAGCAAGCCCAAGTCGCCCGCGTCAGCACGTGGTCGCGACTCGCGACAATCCTAGAGCCCAACCCGTTCACCCAGATGCCGGGCGGCCAACCCGAGCTGCTCGCGCGGCTCGGCGACGAGTTGCCGGCCGACCCGACCGGCGGTTGGGCCCGATTGGTCGAGGCCCGGAGCCGCTACGCGGCCGGCGACGCCGCTGGCGCTCGCGCGGCCGTCGAGCGGCTCAAGCAACAGAACCCCACGCACCCCGCGCTCGCGCTGCCGGCGGAACAGCCGGGCACCAGCCTCGCGGACGCGTTTCTCTCTGCGCTGGAGAAGAACGAGGCCTGGAAGTCGAGCCACACCGCAGTCCTCGCGAACCAGCCGCCTCCAGCGGACGCTCCTACGGTGACTTTGACGACCGAAATAGGGGCTATTGAGGTGCAATTGTTTACCGATAAAGCTCCCGCGCACTCCGCGAATTTCCTCAAGCTCGTCGAAGAGAAGTTCTACGACGGCACTCGGTTCCATCGCATTGACCCGCGGATGATGATCCAGGGCGGGGATCCAAACTCGAAGACCGATGCGACCAGCACCTGGGGCCAGGGCGGTCCTGGGTACACCATCCCGCTTGAGCACGCCGAGCTGTACCACTTCGAGGGTGTGCTCGCGGCCGCCAAGAAGCAGGGTGACGCCGAGAGCTCCGGCAGCCAGTTCTACCTCACGGTCACCGCCGCCCACCACCTGGACGGTGACTACACGATCTTTGGGAAGGTCACGTCCGGAATGGACGTTGTGCACCGAATCGCCGCCGGCGAGCTTGCAGAAGGTGCGCAGGATCGACCGGCGGCGCCGGTTGTCCTCACCTCTGCGGCGATCAAACCCTAGCCGCCTACAGCACCGGTTTCGGCGCCACCGCATCCGCGATGCGGTTGAGCTCTTGGTGCGAGAAGCAGTCGATCAAGATCTGTGAGCGTTCGCCATCGAGAGTGGTGACACGCACCTTGGTTCCCAGCGTCTCGCTCAATCTTCTTGCCAGCGCTCCCGCCCAGGACGGCTCGGCCCCCGTACCGGTCTGCGCCCGGGCGGACTTCGAACCAGCGGCGCCGGCGGCCCGAACCCGCTCCTCGACTTGCCGCACCGACAGCGCGTCGCGGACCGCGGTCTCCATGAAGGCAACTTGCTCCCGCGGGTCCGAGACCCCGAGGAGCGCTCGCGCGTGCCCCATCTGGATGAGGTCCGCCACCAGCGCGTCCTGGACCTTCTTGGGCAGCTCCAACAAGCGAAGGTGATTGGTCACCGTCGATCGCTGAAGTCCAACCCGCTCGGCAACCTGCTCCTGAGTCAGTCCTAGGTGATCGCACATCGAACGAAAACCCGCTGCACGCTCGATCGGGTTCAAATCACGCCTCTGCAGGTTCTCGACCAGCGCCAGCTCGAGCATCTCTCGGTCATCCACGCTCTCCCGAATGCTCACCGGGACCCGTTCCAGCCCAATGAGTTGGCTGGCTCGCCACCGTCGCTCGCCCGAGATGATCTCGAAGCGCTCACCGCTTCGTCGCACGACGATCGGGTGCATCATCCCGTGGCGGCGAATGCTATCGCTCAGCTCCTGCAACGCGGCGGGCTCGAAGGAGCGCCGTGGTTGGAACGGATTGGGGCGGAGGGACTCCACCGGAACGCTTGTTACCCCGTGAGGCTCCACTGTTCCAGCGCCCAGTAGCGACCCCAACCCCTTGCCCAAGCGACGTTCCATGCCCGACCTCTTCTGCTGTTCCACGTGGAACCCTCTCCAACCGATAGTGCGCGTTCGTCCAGCCGCCGAGTATAGTGGCCAGCGGTAGAGACCACCACAAGATGCTGTGGTTACACGGAAAGGCGTCCGGTGCTGCGAGTCGCACGACCCTGGCGGTCTGCCGCTCACCAGCAGCGGCGATCGCGCTGGCCGTGGCTGGAGTGCTCGGAGCCACCGCGGCTGTGCCGCATTCATCTGCGATGCTGGCTTCAACTGGCCAACAGCTGGCGTCTATGGTGCGTTTATCGGGACTTGTGGCTGCGCTGGTGGCGCTGTCGCGTTGGTCCTCCGTCCGAGCGGTGGCGAGGCAAACGCTTGGCTTGCGATCGGTGCTGGTTTGCGCGGGCTCCGTATCGATCCTCGTCGCTACCGCTGGGGTCGCGGCGATCGCCGGCGGGTATGCGACGGACGCCTCTTGGAACGAGCGCGGCTTTGGGGCCTCGGTTCCGGTCGCGGTCGCACTGTTCGCGTTTCGGTGGGGCGCAGTGGCCGCGGTAGTCGGCGTGCTGCCGCTCGGCAAGTGGGGGGGCAGTGTCGTCACGGTGACCGTCGGTTGGCTGCTACCGCAATCGGTGCCGAGCTTCTACTTCCTGGATCCCGGAGCGCCTCTGCGCAACCTAGAACACAACAGCCAAACGTTCGTCGGATGTCTCGCCGATACCGGAGCGATCCTGGCGTTCGGTATGGCGGCTATTCTCCTCGAGCGACGGTTCAGACCGACTTCATGAGGTACGGCGTTCTCGGGGACATCCACTCCAACCTCTCCGCGCTGGAGAGCGTCTTGGCGGCGTTGGACCGCGAAGGTGTGGACCTGACGTTGAGCGTCGGGGACGTCGTCGGCTACGGCGCGGCACCCGCGGAGTGCATCGCGTTGCTGCGAGAGCGCCAGGTGAAGGCAGTCATGGGGAACCACGACGCGGCGTGTCTGCAACTGCTCGACACGCGGTACTTCAACAACTACGCGCGCGCGGCAGTCGACTGGACGCGGTCAAGACTGCGGGACGCTGATCGTGCGTGGCTGATGACGGCGCCGCTCGTACTGCACTTCGAGCACTGCTCGCTGTCGCACGGAACCCTTTTCCGGCCCGAGTTGTTCGACTACATCCAGAGCCCGACGGACGCCGACCCGTCGCTGGACGTCATGCCACTACCGGTTTGTTTCGTCGGTCACACCCATGTCCCGGTCACGCTACTGCGCCTGCACGACGATCCTTCGCGCACGGCCTATACGATCGACACCGAGATCGACGTCGACGAGGCAGCGCGCGCCTTGGTGAACGTGGGGAGCGTAGGTCAGCCACGCGACGAAGACCCACGGGCTGCCTACGCGGTGTACGACTCCGACCTCGGCCGAGTCTGGATCAAGCGCGTCGAATACGACATCCGCATGGAGGCGCAACGCATCCACGACGCCGGCTTGCCCGGCATGCTCGCCGATCGACTCTTCCTGGGAGTTTGAGCCGAGGCTTTACGCGTTGCGCAGGTACTGCAGTTCGGGCGGCAAACGATCCATGCCGTGCTCGCCCAACCCGTGCTGGAAGAGCAAGCCGATGTCGCGCAGGGGGTTCTCGTCGCCGCGGAACACGTAGCGCCGCGCTTCCGGATGGGAGCCGACCGTCACGAGCACGTCGAGGATCGAACTCGCGTTGCAGCGTCGCCCGTCGACCTCCAACTCGACCGGCGTGGCGTAGCGATTGACGATGCTCACGATCAGCGCCGCGGGTCGCGCGTGGAGTTTGAGATCGTCGGGCAGTTCGACGACGAGCTCCTGCACGTTCGTGTACTGGCGTAGCAGCGACTCCGCAAGAGCCTTGCCGCCTCGCATGAACCGATCGGCCCAGTAAAGGAGGTGGTTCAGGATCACATCCTGCACCTCGGCGCGATCGACGAGCGAGTGCATGCGTCGCTCCGCTTTTTCGTCCCGAGAGCCACTGTCGTGCCGCTCGACGAAGTGCGTGAGGAACGTCACGGCCTCTAGGAAGTGCAGCGACGCGGATAGGTGCCCACGCAAGCGGGGCAGCTTCTCGTCCTGACCTTCCAGGACCGTGTTCTTCACGTGCGTGTCGTAGGTCGACTGCAGGTTGTGGACGATCGCTTCGTAGACGCGAGCTCGTTCTTCGCTGCACACACGAGACAGGTACTGCTCGCGCTCCTTCTGCGCTGGGACTCGGCGCACGCCGAGACCGGCGAACATGGTGCAGGCGGCGACGAACTTGGAGGCGATCTCGGCGATGCGCTGCTCCTCGTCGACGATCTCCTCTTGACCGACGTTGCGCGGCAGGCGTTGGCGCGTGAAGCCGTCGGCGAAGTCGTTCTCTTGAAGGCCTTCCTTCGGAAGGTCGAGCCCGAGCGTGCGCGCTTCTTTCTGGATCTCTTGCAGCAGGTTGAGCGTGGAGCGTCGGATCATCGCGCCTGCACGGTGGAACGACCGCCGCAGATCGGCGACATCGTCCGCGTCGAGCTCTTGGACGATCCCGTAGCGCTCGAAGCGCCCTTGGAGATGACCGAGACTGAACCCGGAGAGCGCGAACCACCGCGCCGAGGCGACGAACTCGCGCAGCGGCGAATAGGTGCGGTTGTACTGGGCTCCGAAGTCGTCGAGGAACGATTCGAGCGCTTCCGCCTCGCTCACGAGCGGATAGTAGTGCTTCTTGCCCCAGTCCTTGCTCGAGGTCTCGAGCAGGGTGTTGCACAACATCCAGAAGGACGACGCGCGCGCGTTCAGCAGCGCGCAGAACTCGCGTTCGTGGATGACTTCCTCGAGAGAGCGATCGGTCATGCGGGGCGCTATGGATCGGCTTGGGCGAGCCTGCGGCCAAAGTTAGCAGACTCCAGAGGGAAACGGGCACGCCGAGGTCCCGTGGAAAGGCCTGCCGGAACACGGCGCATTCCGCGCGGCGCTCAAGAACGGCCGCGGCGGACGCCGATTCAGGCCGCGCTTCCTCCCTCGTTCCTCGCGGGAGGCCATCCAAAGGAGCATCGCCATTTCCTCGGAACGCTGCCTCGAGACCTACCTCCAGGAGATCAACGAGATCCCGCTGCTCTCGCCCGGCGAGGAACGCGAGCTCGGTCGGAGGATCCAGGCCGGCGATCTGGCCGCGCGCGAGCACATGATCCGCGCGAATCTGCGCCTCGTCGTCTCCGTCGCGAAGGTGTATTCGGAGCGCGGGCTCGCGCTCCAGGACCTGATCGCCGAAGGGAACATCGGCCTGATGAAGGCCGCCGAGAAGTTCGATCCCAACGCGGGCTGTCGGTTCTCGACGTACGCAACGTGGTGGATCAAGCAGTCGATCCGACGCGCGCTGCTGAACACCGTGAAGTCCGTGCGGGTGCCGGGCTACATGGCGGAACTGATTTCCCGCTGGCGACTCGTCAGCCAGGAGCTCGGCTTCATGCTCGGCCGCGCGCCGAGCCTCGAGGAGGTCGCGCTGGAGCTGGGCATTCCCGAGGCGAACTGGGCGCTCTTCAAGCGCACGATCCAGACGTCGAGCCTCGGCGCGCAGCTCTCGCTGGACACGCTGACGACCAACCAAGACACCGTCGAGGACGCGACGACCTTGACGCCGGACGAGAAGCTCCTCAACAAGGACCTGCTCCTGCGCTTGGAACACTTGCTGTCGGTGATCGACGAGCGCGAGGCGACGATCCTGAAGCTGCGCTACGGCCTGGGACAGGACAACGCGGAGCCGATGACGCTCAAGGAGATCGGCAAGGTCGTCGGGTTGACGCGAGAACGCGTCCGCCAGATCGAGCGAGAAGCGCTTCGCAAGCTCTACAATGTGATGAGTGGCGAGTGAGCAGCGCGCATGAGCGCGGCGGAGCGATCCGACCGCGCCCCGGACGGCACGCCTCTGTACGTGCACCTTCCGTTCTGCACCGCGAAGTGCCACTACTGTGACTTCTTCTCCGTCGCGGGCGAGGGGCAGGACGGCCCAGGGATGGTCGCCGCGATCCTGGCGGAGGCGCGCCAGCGGGCACCGCGCCGTCCCGCGACGGTCTTCCTCGGAGGCGGAACCCCTACGTACCTCTCCGAGGCCGAGCTCCGCACGCTGCTCGACGGCCTGCAAGAGGTGACCGAGTTCCGTTCTTCTGCCGACGAAGTGACGGCGGAGTGCAATCCCGAGAGTCTGTCGCTGGAGAAGGCGCGCCTGCTGCGCGCGCTCGGCGTGAATCGCGTCTCGATCGGCTTCCAGAGCCTGCAACCCGAGGTGCTGGAGCTCTTCGGACGGGTCCACGGCGTCGACGAGAGCTTCCGAGCGTTCGAGCACGCCCGGAACGCCGGGTTCGAGCGGGTGAACATCGACCTGATCTACGCCCATCCCGGCCACAGCCGCGCAAGCTGGGAGCGCGACCTCGCGCGCGTCCTGGCGCTGGGGTCGGAACACCTCGCGGCCTACAACCTCAGCTTCGAGGAAGAGACGCCCTTCGAGCGCTGGATGGCGGAGGGCAAGCTGCATGCGCTGCCCGAGGAGCTCGAGCTCGAGCTCTTCGCGCTGACCCGCGAGCTGACCGCCCGTGCCGACCGGCCGGCGTACGAGATCTCGAACTACGCCAAGCCCGGCGAGGCGTGCCGCCACAACCTCAACTACTGGAGGAACGGCGAGTATCTCGGCATCGGTCCCTCCGCGGCGAGCAAGGTCGGGTTCACGCGGTCGGGGAACGTGCGCTCGATCGCGCTGTACCGCCGCGCGATCGAACGCGGCGAGCCCGCTGCCGCGTGGAGCGAGACCCCGAGTCCGGCGCTGCGCCTGGCGGAGACCTGGTGGCTGGGGCTCCGGCTCGTCGATGGCGTGGAGCCCGCGCGTGCACGTCGCGCCGCCGGTTGGCCAGAGCACGCGCACGACGTCTTCGCGGAGCGCGCGGCCACGCTCGCGGACGAAGGCTGGCTCGAGCGGCGCGGAGACGCGTTCGCGCTGTCCGCACGCGGATTGCCGCTCGCCGACACGCTCGCGCGGCGCTTCTTCGCGCTCGTCGACGACCCGCCGAACTGATCCTCGCGGCGAGGCGAACGCCGGCCGCCGATGCGCTAGGATCGGCGCTTTGCGATGAACTACGCCGATCGACTGCAACAGGCGATCGACCAGCGCGGCAACGCGTGCTTGGTCGGTCTCGACCCGATCCTCGACCTGCTCCCGCCGGAATTCGCGGCCGCGCGCGACGTCGCGCGCACGCGAGCGGAACGCGCGCAAGCGCTCGGCGATTTTTGCTGCGAAGTGATCGACGTCGTCGCCGGTCGCATCCCCGCGGTGAAGCCGCAATCAGCGTTCTTCGAAGCCCTCGGCTCCGACGGCGTGCGCCAGTTCGAGCGCATCGTCGCGACCGCGCGCAACGCCGGACTGCTCGTGATCGCGGACGTCAAGCGCGGCGACATCGCGAGCACCGCCGAAGCGTACGCCCATGCGTTCCTCGGCGGCGTTGCAGGCGTGCACGCGGACGAGCTCGCCGACGCCGTGACACTCTCGCCGTTCCTCGGCAGCGACTCGATCGGCCCGTTCCTCGAGATCTGCAAGCGCACCGGCCGCGGCTGTTATGTGCTCGTGCGCACGTCGAACAAGGGCAGCGCCGACTTCCAACGCCACGGTTCTCCCGAGCTCTCGTTTCACGTCGCCGACGCCGTCGTGAAGTGGGGCGCGGAGCTGGTCGGCGAGTGCGGCCTCTCGAGCGTCGGCGCGGTCGTCGGCGCGACCCACGGTGCCGAGCTCGCGTCGTTCCGCGAGCGCATGCCTCGCACTCCGTTCTTGCTGCCGGGCTACGGCGCGCAGGGCGCAGGAGCGAAAGATGTCGTCGGCGCGTTCCTGCCGACGTCGGGCGCCCCGCGCGGCGCTCTGGTCAACTCCTCGCGCGGCATCCTGTTCGCCCACCGCGAGCCGCGCTACGCCGGCAAGTCCTGGAAGGACGCCACGCGCGCCGCGCTCGATGCGATGATCCAAGACCTCGGCGCGGCGCTCGGCGCGCGCTGAAGTCCGCGATGCTCACGTTCGAACGGCTGAATCCGCCCGCATCGGTGCTGACGCCGATCGCGCGCGCCGCACTCGAACGCAAGCTCGCGCTCGCGGGCGTGCACGTCGCGCTCGCAGCGAACGACTTCTCTCGCCCCACGTCGCGCTTCACGCCGTCGGAGCGAGCGGAGTGGGTCGCGGCGCTCTCGCACGGCCGTTCGGACGCGACGCGGCGCACGCTCGCGAAGCTCACACACCCGCAAGCGTGCGCGATCGTCACCGGTCAACAACCGGGCTTGCTGGTCGCGCCGCTCTACAGTCTCTACAAGGCGTTGACCGCGGCCCGCCTCGCCGAAGAGCTCGAGCGTCGATGGGGGACGCCGGTGATCGCGCTCTTCTGGAACCACGCGGACGATCACGATCTCGCCGAGGTGAATCACGCGTTCGTGCAGAACGTCAACCTCGATCTGCAACGCATCGCGCTCGCCGGTCTCTCGTCGGGCCGTCACCCGTTCTCGCGCATCGTGCTCGACGAGCATCGCCATCGTCTGCGCGCCGCGGCAGAAGCGTGCCACGCATCGCTCCCGCAGGCCAAGCTCCTGCCGGAGGCGCTCGAGCTGTTGATGCCGCGCGTCGGGGAGACACTCTCGGGCGCGTTCTCGCGCGGACTCGAGGCGTTGGTCGGCGAGCTCGGCGTCGCGGTCTTCGAACCGGCCGCATTGCGGCCCGCGTTGTCGAAGGCGCTCGCGCGCTTGGTGGCGAGCGAACCACTCGCGTCGCTCGCCGCGGGCGCGGATGCGATGCGACGCGACGGCTTCGAGCCCGCAATCGATCCGCGCGAAGCCGCGCTGCTCTTCCGCGTCGATGAACGCGGTCGCCGTGCGCTGCGCGCGGTCGACGGCGGTTGGCGGCTCGACGACGAGCCGACGACGATCACCACCGCGGAGCTCGTTCACGCGATCGAGCAAGATCCGCGAGGCTACTCCGCCGGCGCGCTGCTGCGCCCGTTGGTGCAGGACCTGGCTCTGCCCGCGGTCGCGTACGTCGGCGGATGGGGAGAGCTCGCGTACCACGCCGAACTCGGCGAGCTGCGACTGCACGCCGACGTGCCGCGCACCAGCTTCGTCCCGCGTGCGTCGTGCACGCTGATCGACGCTCCGACGCGCGACGCGCTCGCGAAACTCGAGTTCACCGCCGCGCGCGTGCTCGCCGAACCGACACTGCTGACGCAAGAAGTCGCCACACCCGAGCTGCCGGTGATCGCACGGATGCGCGAGCTCGGTCGCTCGATCGAACGCGACATCAACGCGTTGCGCGACGAGCTCGCACCGATCGATCCGGGGCTCGCGCAATCGCTCAAGCGCACCGCGCACCAAGCGCGCGTGCTGCTCGAGACTGCGCGTGAAAAGGCCGAGCGCGTGCACCAAAATGCGTCCGGTCGCGGCCGTCGCAGCGTGCGACGTGTCGCGAACACGCTCCTGCCGCTCGGCGAGCCGCAAGAGCGCGTGCTCGGCCCGCTCGACTTCGTCGCGCGCTACGGCACCGAGTGGATCGCCGAGCTCGCGGCCGCGATCGATCCGTTCGACGCGCGCACGCTGCTCGTCGGTCTCCCGGAGCTCGCCGACTCCACGCCCGCCGATTCCGCGCCTCTGGACCTCACCGAATGAAGCTCGACCTGATCGTTATCGCCGCGCACCCCGACGACGCCGAGATCTGCGTCGGCGGCACGCTGCTCAAGCTCGCCGCCGCGGGACGCAAGGTGGGCGTCGTCGAGCTGACTCGCGGCGAGATGGGCACGCGCGGCTCACGCGCGGACCGCGATCGCGAGACGCAACGCGCGAGCGAGCTGATCGGCCTCGCCGTGCGGGAGAACCTGGAGCTCCCGGACGGTCGCGTCGAGGTGACGATCGACGCCCGCGAGCGCCTCGCTCGCATCCTGCGCTTCCACCGGCCGGACCTCGTGATCGCGCACCACGTCGAGGACCTGCACCCCGACCACGTGGCGTGCGGACGCCTCGCGCACGAAGCCTGGTACCTCTCGGGGCTCCAGCGCCTCGCCGAGCTCGACGGCGGCCCTGGCGCCGCGCGGCCGAAACGCCTGCTGCATTTCGCCGGCCACGTGCCGTTCGACGCCACGTTCGTCGTCGACATCGGCGCGTTCTGGGAGCGCAAGCTCGAGCTCGTCAACTGCTATCGCACTCAACTGGAGCCCGCCAACCCCGGCGACCGCGGCCAACACTTCCTGTTCGGGGCCGACATCCTCTCGCGCATGGAGACCCGCGCGCGGTTCTACGGCGAGCGCGTCGGCGCGCGCTACGGCGAAGGACTCTTGCACGCCGGCCCGCTGCTGCTCGGCGACGTCGCGATGCTCGCCTGAACGCGAACGCCGGGCGCTCCGGCTCGCTACAATTCCCGCTCGATGCGCCGGATCGCCATCATCAACCAGAAGGGCGGCGTGGGAAAGACCACGACCGTGGCGAACCTCGGCGCGGCGCTCGCGCTCGCCGGGCGACGCGTCGTGGTGATCGACCTCGATCCGCAAGCGAACCTCTCACTGCACCTCGACGTGCCCGCCGATCAGAACGAGCCGTCGATCTACACCGTGCTGACCGGCGAGACGAGCGTGGGGCAAGCGCTCCGTCCGACGCGCACGCCGAACCTCTCGATCGTGTCGTCCAACATCGATCTGTCGGGCGCGGAGCTCGAGCTCGCGAGCGCGATCGGTCGCGAGTCGCTGCTGCGCGACGCGCTCGACACTTGGGAACGCGAAGCGAGAGAGAAGGATGGCCGCCCCCCGGCGGACTATCTCTTGATCGACTGCCCGCCGAGCCTCGGACTGCTCTCCATCAACGGCTTGGTCGCGGTCGGAGAGACGATCGTGACGCTGCAGACCGAGTTCTTCGCGCTGCAAGGCATGTCGAAGCTGATCGAGGTGCTCAAGCTGCTGCAGAAGCGCTTGAACCCGAGCCTCTCGCTCGCCGGTATGCTGCCGTGCATGTACGACAGCCGGCTGAAGCTCGGGCGCGAAGTGCTCGCGGAGATCAAGAGCTACTTCCCCGGCCAGGTGTTCGCGCGGCCGATCGGCAAGAACGTCAAGCTCGCCGAAGCACCGAGCTACGGCCGCACGATCTTCGACTACGCCCCCGAGTGCTCCGGCGCGTCCGACTACACCGCGCTCGCGCTCGAACTCCTGCACCAGGAATCGCGCGACGCCGACCTCGCGCCGCTGCCGCGTCCGCCGCGCGCGGAAGCCGCGACGCCGAGCGAGAAACCCGCCGACAAGACGTCGCTGCCGCAGGCCAAACCGCCGCGCGAGCGGCGCGCGCCGAAACCCGCGGCCGCCGAAATCACGCCGCCCGCGGCGCACGAGTCGGACGCGAACGTCCCGTTGCGCGACGTCGATATCGTGCCCGCGGCCCCGCACACGTCGGCGCCCGGGCGCGCCTCCGCGACGACGCGCGAACCCGCGAACGGCACGTCTTGCGAACCGGCGCGCGAGCCCGGGACCGGCCGCGAGCCTGCGGCCCAGCGTGAGCCTGACAACGGGCGTGAGCCCGAGAACGGCCACGCGCGCGACGACGCGCCGGCCGCCACCGTCGAGCCAGCGCTCCACTCGCTCGCGTACACCGCGCTCGCGGTCGCGGAGCGTCCGTCTCTCGTCGAAGTCGCTGCCGCCAAGGCTCCCGTCGAGCTCGAGAATCGCCTGACGAGCTACGGCTTCGGCGCGCCCGCCCTCGCGGAGCCTCCGTCTAGCGAAGACGAACTGCCCGAACTCCCCAACGACGCGCTCTTGTTGCAAGACGACGCGTCGAGCGAAACGTGATCGAGAGGCGTCGCGCATGACGCTCAAGATCGGCATCGTCTGCCATCCGACGTACGGCGGCTCAGGCGTCGTCGCGAGCGAGCTCGCGCTCTCGCTCGCCGACGTCGGCCACCAAGTGCACCTGTTCTCGCACGAAGTGCCGCCGCGCCTCGCGATGTCGCCGGGTCCGGTGCAGATGCACCGCGCGCAAGGCGTTCCGTATCCGTTGTTCCACTCGACGCCGCACGACCTCGCGATCACCTCGGCGATCCTCAACGTGCACCGCGAGATCGGCCTGGACATCGTGCACGCGCACTACGCGCTGCCGCACGCGGTCTCGGCGTTCCTCGCGCGCAGCGCCGCGCAAGCGGACGGCGGACATCCCGCGCCCAAGGTCGTGACGACGCTGCACGGCACCGACATCACGCTCGTCGGGAACGATCCGTCGTACTCGCCGCTGACCCAGTTCGTGATCCGCGCGAGCGACGCGGTCACTGCCGTCTCGCAGTGGCTCGCCGCGGAGACGCGCCGCCAGTTCTGCCTCGAT
>JACRIN010000027.1 GCA_016220085.1 Planctomycetota bacterium | reverse complement strand
CTTTCCCAATCGCTACTTCGACGAGCTCGGCCTCCCCCGACTCGCCCCTGACCTCAACTCCCCGAACCGCCGGATGCGGACCCGCATGTCCGGTGGTGTGGGAGGGGTGCGGTGACTTAGTCACCGCCCCCTATCCCGATTTCAGGGGCTCGCGCTGGTCCGAGGTCGTCCCTGAGGTCGTGTCTGAACTCGCCGTCCGGGTCCGAGCGGCGCGCGTGTGGAGCGGAGGCCTCCGGTCCTACCGAGCTGCGGCGCGACGCCATTCCCAAGCGCCCGCCCTCCGCGCGATCCCTGAGCGCGATTCTCTCGCGCGTTCTTTCGGCGCGATCAGCGGCCGCGCGGCGGGCGCCGGCCGGAGCCGCCTTGCTCCGACGGCGGCGGCTCGAGCAGCTTCGGGTCGAGCGCGTCGAGCGCGGCCTTCACCCGCTCGGCTCGCGCGGTGTCGCCAGAGTCCAACAGGCGCGCGTGCAGCATCTTCGCGGTCTGGATCGGCGTGATGTTGAGCCCGTCGACGCTCGCCGCGGAAGCCTGGCGCAGCGCGAGCGACGCGAGCAGGCGCTCGGTCGCGACCGCGAGGTCGCCGTGCTCGAGCGCGACGCGCGCTTCCCCGGCGCCGCCGAGCGCGCGAAAGTGCAGGCACGTGTCGCGGCCCTCGGGGTGGAGCTCGGCGTTGCGCTCGTAGAACACGGCCGCGCGCCGGTACGCCGCCACGGCGCCGTCGAAGTCGCTGCGGCGGCGCAGGTGCTCCGCGGCGACCAACGAGGCGTAGCCCGCGAACCAGGTCAGTTGGCTCGTCGTCGGCGCGGCCTCGCGCGCGAGGCGGTCGGCGTAGCCTTGCTCGAGACCCTTCGGCCCGGCCTCCCAGAGCAGCCGCGCGCGCAGTCGCTCGTGCAGCAGCGCGGAGTTAGGAAAGCGCGCGAGCGCATCGTCGAGCACCGTGTTCGCGCGCGCGGTCGCGCCGAGCCAGCGCAGGAAGTCGTGGTAGTCGACGAGCTGCGGCTCGCCGACGAGCCCGTCCTTCGCGAGCACCGAGTAGGCCGAGTTGACGTCGGCGAGCCACTCGGGCGGCCAGGTGCCGCCGTTGCGGAACGCGTCGCGGATCGCGCGCTGGCGCGCGTCGGCGAAGAGCCACAAGACTCGCGCCTTCGACGCGCCGGTCAGCGTCGCCGCCTCCGACGAGGGCGCCGGCGTCGCGTCGTCGCCGGTGCGCAAGACGCCGGATTCGACCGCGGCGACCGCACGCTCGCGCGCCGTCTTGAAGTCGCCGAACTCCGAGTCGATCACGGCGATCAAGGCGTCGAGCCGCGCGCCCTTCGCGCCGAGCTTCTCGGCGTCGCGCGCCGCCGAGCGCGCGTCCTCCAGCAACAACGTCGCGTAGCGGCCCGGCGCGGATTGCTGGGAGCGCGCGAGCAACGCCTCGGCGAATTCGAGCAACGCGCCGGGCTCGTTCGGGCGGGCTTCGGCGGCTTCCTCGCGCGCTTGGACGTCGACGTTGCGCACCGAGGTGACGTCGTACTCGCGCGTCAGCACGCGCGTGTCGATCTGCCGCGAGGTTTGCGGCAGGCCGCTGTGCAGCGCGGCGAGCGTCCGAGCGCGCGGGGAGGTCTCGGCGAGGCGCGCGACGGCGGCGAGCAAGAGCTCGCGGTCGGAGGCCTCCAACGGAACCTGCAGCGCTTCCGCCATCAAGTCGAGCGCGGGTTCGGTCTCGCACTGCGCGAGCGCACGCCGCGCGAGGCTCGCGAGCTCGAGATCGAAGCCGAAGATCGCCGCGCGCAGTACCTCGACCTGGTCGACGACGCGGCGCGTCGCGAGCGCTTCCAAGAGCTCCCGCCGGGTCGCGCGATCGCCCTCGGTGTACGCGCGTTCGATGAGCTGGCGATCCTGCACCTTGGCGCTCTGCGTGCGCTCGACCAACGTGCGCTCGGGCGACGGACTGGGTTCCGACCAACCCTCGACGCCCTTCACGAACGTCGTGAACACGGTCGCGGTATCCCACGAGAAGTAGACGTCGAGCGTCTCCTTTTCCTCGAGGTCGAGCACGATGTGCCGCGGCGAGATCCGCTTGCCGTCGAAGTACTTCGCGTACAGCAAGCGCTCGTTCTCGATGTGCTCGTTGCACGTCACGGTGCCGAAGCGCGGGCACTCGACGCGGCGGCCCTGTTCGTCGTGGTCGCGCGGCGTGTGGCGGTACACCGAAGCGATCACGCAGACGTAGCGAGCCAGCAGCGCGGCGGTCTCGGGCTCGCGGTAGCGCACGCCGGCGAAGTGCTCGCTCGCGATCTCGCCGTCCATGTTGACCGCGACCAGGATCGGGCGGTTCTCCGCGCGCGCGACCCGCAGCGCGTCGTCGAAGCTGCGCTGCCAGACCACCAAGCAAGGTTTCTTCCAGCCCTCCGCGGTCGCCGCGGGCCACATCTGCTCCTCGGTCGTCCCCGGCGCGAGCACCGGCGGCGAGCCCATCGTGAACGCGTCGTCGGACGGCGCGGCGCCGCCGCCTTGGCCCTGTCGCCCCGGCGCTTGCGCTTGTTGACCCGGCGCTTGCGCCTGCGTCTCTGGTGCTTGGGCCTGCGGCTCTGGTGCTTGGGCCTGCGGCTCTGGTGCTTGGGCCTGCGGCCCTGGCGCTTGGGCCGGTTCCGTCAGCGCTCGGCTCGCGACCACCGCGGGTTGCTCGGCCGCCTTCGGGGCCTGCGCGCGGCCCAGCGCCGCGCCGAGCGCCACGGCGAGGACGAACAGGGCTCGGTGGGTGCGTGGGTTCGAGTGCATCGTGGATCTTTGGCGCTCGCCGGGCGCCGATCGAATCTGCCACACGCGTTCTCGCGGCGCAACTCGCGTGCGCGCGCGAGTCCCGTCGCGCGGGACTTGTCCCACCGCGAGCGGCAGCCATCATGGTGCGATGCGACTGCGCGCGTGCCTTGCTCCACTCTGCGTGCTCGCGGGCGTCGCCTGCGGTCCGTCCGAGCCCGCCGGCAAGCCGAACGTGCTCCTGATCTCGATCGACACGCTGCGCGCGGACGCGCTCGGCGCCTATGGCGAGTCGCGCGCGACCTCGCCGACGTTCGATGCGTTCGCGCGCGACGCGATCGTCTTCGAGCGCGCGCTCAGCCCCGCCGGCGTCACCGCGCCCGCGCACATGTCGATCCTGACCGGGCTCTCTCCGACGGTGCACCGCATCAGCAACGCCAATCGCTTCCTCGACGAGGTCGGGGGCGTCGACACGACGCGCATCGCGCGGTTTCGCCTCGACGAGCGCGTGCCGACTCTCGCTTCGGTGCTGCGCGCGGCGGGTTGGAGCACCGGCGCGTTCGTCGGCGGCGGCAATCTGAACGGCGAGACCGGCTTCGGTCAGGGCTTCGACACGTTCGACTTCTCCGCCGACAACGGGATGAACGGCAATCGCGAGCAGCTCTTCGATCCGACGCGCGCGCTCGCATGGATCGAGTCCCGGCGCGACGCGCCGTTCTTCGCGTTCCTGCACACGTACGTGCCGCACGCACCGTACCTGCCGCCGCCGCCGTGGGACCGCGCGTTCGATTCCGACTACACCGGCGCGATCCCGATCGACCGCGCGGCGTTCTTCGCGGAGCCCGCGCAGAGCTACTCGGAGCGCTACAAGCGGTACTGGGGACCGGTCGACCGCGATTCGTCGCGCGACCTCGAGCACCTGCGCGCCGCGTACGCGGGCGACGTGCGTCACGCCGACGATGCGCTGAAGACGATGCTCGACGCGCTCGCGCGCCTTGGGCTCGAGGACGACACGATCGTGATCGTGCTCTCCGATCACGGCGAGGAGTTCTTGGAGCACGGTCACTTCGAGCACCCGGGAGACCTCTACGTCGAGCACGTCCACGTGCCGCTCGCGCTGCGCGTGCCCGGCAAGCGCGCCGCGCGCGTCGCGGCACAGGTCGGCACGCAGGACCTCCTGCCGACGGTGCTCGAACTCGTCGGCGTGCCCGCGCCAGCGGTCCTCCAGGGGCGTTCGCTCGTCGAGCTCTTCTCCGGCGGCGGCGCCGATCGGCCGGTGATCAGCGAGACCGTCTACGCGTGGGCGCCGCCGGGGCCGAACGGCGAGCTCGAGCCCGTCGACGTGCTCTTCACGCTGCGCACCGATTCGTGGACCTACCTCTGGACGAACCGCGGCGCGAAAGAGCGCGAGGAGCTGTTCGATCGACGCGCCGATCCGCGCGAGACCCGCGATCTGCACGCCGAGCCCGCGCACGCCGACGTGCTCGCGAAGCTCCGCGACGCGCTCGCTCGTCACCGCGAGGCGAGCCGCAGGATCTCGGCGGCGTACAACGGCCCGGCGTCGGTCGAACTCGATCGCGCGACCGTCGACGAGCTGCGCGCGCTGGGGTACGTCAAGTGAAGCGAGTGAGAGCCTGGGTCCTCGCGCTCGCGTGCGCCGCGTGCGCGCCCGAGGGCTCCGCGCCGGATTCGCCGGGCACGCCGAGCACACCGGGCTCGCCGGGCTCGCCTGGCACGAAACGCGCCGAGCGCGGGCGCTGGAACGTCGTCGTGATCTCGATCGACACGCTGCGCGCGGACGCGCTCGGCGCGTACGGTCAGGAGCTGCCGACTTCGCCGTGCTTCGACGCGCTGGCGCGGGAATCGATCTTGTTCGAGCGTGCGCTCAGCCAAGCGGGCGTGACCGCGCCGTCGCACATGTCGCTGATGACGTCGCTCTACCCGACGGTTCACCGCGTCGCGAACGTCGAAGCGGGCGCGCAGAGCGCGGAGCGCGCGCGGCGCGTGCGGCTCTCGGACCACGCGCGCACGCTCGCCGACGTGCTCGGCGCGAGCGGCCGGCGCACCGCCGCGTTCGTCGGCCGGGGCAACGTCATCGGCGAGCTCGGCTTCGACCGCGGCTTCGAGCTCTTCGACCAGGACCGCGCGAACGGCATGAACGGCAACCGCGAGGAGCTCTTCGACGCGACGCGCGTCGAGCGCTGGATCGGCGAGCACGCGCACGAGCCCTTCTTCCTCTTCGTGCACACGTACATCCCGCACGGACCGTACTTGCCGCCGCCGCCCTGGGATCGAGCGTTCGTCGACCCGGAGTATCGCGGGACGATCCCGTCGAACCGCGCGGCGTTCTACGCAGGCGTCGGCGGCGACTACGCGCGAGAGTGGCGGAGCTACTGGAGCCACGTGCGGCGCGACGATCCGGCGGACGTCGAGCATCTGCGCCGGCTCTACTGGGGCGAGACGCGCCACGCGGACGACGCGCTCGCGCGTTTGCTCGCCGCGCTGCGCGCCGCGGGCGTGTACGAGCGCACCTTGCTGGTCGTGCTCTCCGATCACGGCGAGGAATTCCAGGAGCACGGCGCGTTCGAGCACGATGGCGATCTGTACGAGGAGCACGTCCGCGTGCCGCTCGTGTTGCGCGTTCCGGGGCACGCCGCGCGGCGCGTCGCGACGCCGGTGGGCCTGATCGACGTCATGCCGACCGTCTGCGAGCTCGTCGGCGTCGCGGGGCCGAAAGAGATGCAGGGCGGCTCGCTCGTGCCGTTGCTCGACGGCGGGGCCGAGGCGCGGGCGACCTTCGGCGAGACCGTGCTCGCATGGCGCGTCGATCCGGCGAGCGGCTCGCGCTCGATCCTGGCGAGCGTGCAGAGCGTGCGGACCGATTCGTGGACGCTGATCGCGCGCAAGAGCGCGGGGAACACGATCGAGGAACTCTACGACCGGCGCTCGGACCCCGGCGAGCAGCGGGACCTCGCGCGTGCGCCCGAGAGCGCGGCGGCGCTCGGGAAGTTGCGAGCGGCGCTCGCCGCGCACGATGCGCGCTGCGCGGAGCTCGCGCGTCGTTTCGAAGGCAGCGAGATCGAGCTCTCCGAGCAAGCCAACGAAGATTTGCGCGCGCTGGGGTACGTCAAGTGAGCCCGTCGCCTCGACTCCTGCTCGCGTTCGGGCTCGCGCTTGCCGCGTGCGGCCTCGGCGCGTGCGGCGACGATGCGCCCGAGCGGCCGAACGTCGTCGTGATCTCGCTCGACACGCTGCGCGCCGACGCGCTGGGCGCGTACGGCGAGAAGCGCGCGACGTCTCCGACGTTCGATCGCTTCGCGAGCGGCGCGATCGTCTTCGACAACGCGTTCAGTCAGGCGCCGATGACCGCGCCGTCGCACATGACGCTGTTCACGTCGCTCTACCCGAGCGTGCACCGCGTCAACAACCTCGGCGCCGAAGGCAACCGCGCGCAGGGCAGGGCCGGCGACGTACCCGCCGAGTGGCGCGTCGATCCGAACACGACGACGCTCGCCGAGCTCTTCCGCGCCGCCGGTTGGCGCACCGCGGCGTTCCACGGCGGCGGCAACGTCAACAAGAGCGTCGGCTTCGACGACGGCTTCGAGTGGTTCGACGGCAAACCGCAGAACGGCATGAACGGCAACGCGGACCGGCCGTTCGACTTCACGCGCGCCGCGGCGTGGATCGACGAGCACGCCGACGAACCGTTCTTCCTCTTCCTGCACACCTACGTGCCGCACGCGCCGTACGTTCCGCCCGCGCCGTGGGATCGCGCGTTCGATTCCGACTACGCGGGGCCGATCCCGTACCGAGACGCGTTCCTTGCCGCGGTGCAGCGCGGCGAGCCCGGTCCGCCGCCGCCCGGCGACGGCGCGAGCGCGGCGCGACGACGGATGAGCCGCCACACGCCGTGGCAGTTCTGGGGCTACGTCGATCCCGACTCGGAGCGCGAGGTCGAGCACGTGCGCGCGCTCTACGCAGGCGACGTGCGCGCGACCGACGACGCGCTCGCGACGATGCTCGCCAAGCTCGCGAGCGCCGGACTCGACGAGCGCACGATCGTCATCGTGCTGTCGGACCACGGCGAGGGCTTCCTCGAGCACGGCGTGTTCGAGCATCCGGGCAAGCTCTATCGCGAACTCGTGCACGTACCGCTCGCGCTGCGCGTGCCGGGGCTCGCTCCCGCGCGCGTCGCCGCGCCGGTCGGATTGATCGACGTCGCGCCGACCGTTTGCGAGCTCGTCGGCCTCCCGACGCCCGCGTCGATGCAAGGCCGGTCGTTCGCGCCGGAGCTGCGCTGTGAGCCAGCGCCGCTCGGCGCGCCGACGCCCGGCTCGCGTGCGGTGTGGAGCGAGTTCGTTCCGCGCTGGCGCGACTCGGAGGACGGTTTCGTGCCGCTCGATCTCTTGCGCGCGCGGCGCGACGAGCGTTGGACGTACCTCGCGACGCTCAAGGACGGCGTGCTCGTCGAGGAGCTCTTCGACCGCGCCGTCGATCCGGGCGAGAGGCACGACCTCGCCGCCTTGCCGGAGCAAGCGGAGCGACGGCTCGCGTTCCGCGCCGAACTCGACGCCGAGGAGCGCGCGTGCGCCGCGGCGCGCGCGAAGTTGAAGACGCAGAGCGCCGGCGAACTGGAGCAGAGCACGCTCGACGATTTGAAACGGCTCGGCTACGCGCGCTGACGGTCAGCCGAAGAGTTCGCCCTGCCGCGGACGTTCGGGCTCCGGCGGCGCGAGCGGTTCCAACCGACGCTCCTCGCCGATCCCCACGTAGCCCAGTCGGCGCGCGGTGAGGTCGTAGAGCCGCTGGATCGCCGCCCAGCGCGGTCCCTCGCCGCGCATGCGCGCGCCGAATGCCGAGCGCGAGCTCTGTCCCGCTCGCAGTTCGCCCCACGCGGCGAACACGCGCTCGGCGCGCTCGGGCAACGCAGCGCGCAGGCGCGCCTCGAACACCGGGCGGACGCTGGTCGGCAAGCGCAGCAGGAGCATGAAGGCCTGGCGCGCGCCGGCGTCTCTCGCTCGCGCGAGGATCTCGGGGATTTGCGACTCGTTGAGGCCCGGGATCAGCGGCGACAGCGACACGCCGGTCGGCACGCCGGCGTCGGAGAGCGCACGCAACGTCTCGAAGCGCTTCGCGGGCTCGGGCGCCCACGGTTCGAGCGCTCGCGCTTGCGCGGCGTCGGCGAACGGGATGCTGACGAAGACCTTCGCGAGCCCGCGCCGAGCGAGGCGCGCGAGCACGTCGACGTCGCGGCGCACCAACGCGCTCTTCGTGACGATGCCGAGCGGTTGCTCCGCGCGCTCGCAGACTTCCAAGCACCCGCGCGTCAGACCGTACGACGCTTCGAGCGGCTGGTAGCAGTCGGTCGCGCCGGAGAACGCGATCGATTCGCGCTTCCACGTCCTCTTCGTGAGCGTCGCGGCGAGCCGCTCGGCGGCGTTGCGCTTGACGACGATCCGGGAGTCGAAATCGGTGCCCGCGCCGAAGCCGAGGAGCTCGTGGTAGGGCCGTGCGTAGCAGTACGCGCACGCGTGCTGGCAGCCGCGGTAGGGGTTCAGGCTCCAGCGGAACGGCACGTCGGGCGAGTCGTTCTCGGCGAGGATCTCGCGCGCGTCCTCCTCGTACACCGCGAGCTCGACCGGCGGCGGCTCGTCGAGCCACTCGACGTGCGCGCCGAGCCACGGGTTCGGCGGGTTCTCGACGCGGCGGGGACGAGCGGGCATCGCGCGTGCATGCTCACCGGGCGCGGCGCGCGCGCAAGTGGTGTTTCCGGGTTGCGACATCGAATCGCTCGCGGCGCGCCGCGGAAATGAAAGGAGTTTCACCCCCCGGATCCGCGCGGCGACCTAGCTTCGGGGTCCGCCGGCGCGGGCCCGAGTTGCATCCGAACCAACCTCCCCGCATTGCACCGAGTCTCTCTCCTGGTTCGATCGACCGCTCTCTCCTCCGACGTCTTGCTCCGTGCAGGTCGCTCGGGTCTGCGCCGGCCCTCGAGTCGCGCGCGTTCGGCGCGCGGACGTCGTTAGCAGTGCGCTCGCCGCGCACGAGTCGCTAGCAGAGCGCGCTCTCGCCGCGCCGACGCGCACTGCGCGGGCTCTCGGGTCGCGGACATCATCGACGGCGAGGACCACGGGGGCCACGGCGGCCGCGAGCGCTCGCCTCGCCGGCATCACCGGACTCGCACTCTCGCCGCGCCGACGCGCGAGCCTCCCTCGCTCGCGGTGATCGCGGGTTCGAAGCGGGTCAATCCGCGCCCGCCGAGCTGGCGCCGGCCGTGCGTGCTTTGCCGGGGTTCTCGGGTTCGCCTATCCTCCGCGGACTTTTCCCAACGGAGACTCCCCATGCGCAGCGCGTCGCTCTTCGCCCTCGTCCTCGCTCCGAACTTCGTCGCGCCCGCGACGGCCGCGGAGACGCACCCGTTCTCGGTGCAAGACATGCTCGCGATGCAGCGCATCGGCGAGCCCGAGCTCTCGCCCGACGGCAAGTGGCTCGCGTTCAGCGTGCGCACCACCGACTTCGAGGCGAACAAGGGCAAGCTCGACCTTTGGCTGGTCTCGAGCGACGGCGCGACGCAGCGGCGACTGACGACGCACGACGCCGCGGACACGACGCCGCACTTCTCGAAGGACTCGAAGAGCGTGTTCTTCCTGTCGACGCGCTCGGGCTCGCAGCAGGTCTGGCGCATGCCGCTCGACGGCGGCGAGCCGCGTCAGGTCACCGAGCTCCCGGTCGACGTCGGCGCCTACGTGCCGTTCGGCGACGACCAGCGCTTCGTGCTCGCGCTCGACGTCTTCGTCGACGCGAAGACGCTCGCCGAGACGGCCGAGCGCGACGCGAAGGCGGAGAAGTCGAAGCTCAAGGCGCGCGTGTACGACGAGTTGCTCTTCCGTCACTGGGACACGTGGGAAGATCACAAGCGCAGCCACCTCTTCGTCTGGACCGACGGCGGCGGCGAGCCGGTCGACCTCTTGAAGGGCCTGGACGTCGACGCGCCGACGCATCCGTTCGGCGGTGCCGAGCAGATCGCGATCGCGCCGGACGGCAAGACGGTGGTGTTCACGTGCAAGAACGTCGGCCGCGAGGCCGCGTGGTCGACCAATCTCGATCTCTGGGCCGTCCCGAGCGACGGCTCGGCCGCCCCGCGTTGCTTGACCGACGCGAACGACGGCCAGGACGACGCGCCGAGCTTCTCGCCCGACGGCCGGACGCTCGCATACCTCTCGATGGCGCGTCCGGGGTACGAAGCGGATCGCCAGCGCGTGATGTTGCTCGATTGGAAGAGCGGTGCGTCGAGCGAACTCTGCCCGACCTGGGATCGCAGCCCGAGCGAGCTCGCGTGGAGCTTCGACGGCACGTTCCTCTACGCGACCGCCGACGACGTCGGCAACCATTCGCTCTTCGCGCTCGAGGTCGCGACCGAGCACGCGAAGAGCGGCGGGCGCGGCACGCTGCACGAGCTCGTCGAGCAAGGCACGATCGCGAGCCCGATCGCCGCGCCGGACGGCGTGTTCTTCCTGCGCGACACGCTGAAGTCGCCGGTCGAGATCGAATGGCTCGCCGCGCACGCCGCGCAACCGAAGGCGATCACGAAGCTCAACGCGGAGCGGATCGCGGCGACCAAGCTCGGCGAGTACGAGCAGTTCTCGTTCAAGGGCGCGAACGACGAGACCGTCCACGGCTTCCTCGTCAAGCCGATCGATTTCGACGCGTCGAAGAAGTACCCGGTCGCGTACTTGATCCACGGTGGGCCGCAGGGCTCGTTCGGCGATCACTTCCACTATCGCTGGAATCCGCAGTTCTACGCGGGCGCGGGCTATGCCGCGGTGATGGTCGATTTCCACGGCTCGACCGGGTACGGCCAAGCGTTCACCGACGCGATCAACGGCGACTGGGGCGGCGCGCCGTACGAGGACCTGATGAAGGGGCTCGACGCCGCGCTCGCGAAGTACGCGTTCCTCGACGGCGAGCGGTGCGCGGCGCTCGGCGCGAGCTACGGCGGCTACATGATCAACTGGATCGCGGGGCACACCGATCGCTTCAAGGCGCTGGTGTGCCACTCGGGCAACCTCGATGAGCGCTTGGCGTACTACGACACCGAAGAGCTCTGGTTCCCCGAGTGGGAGCACGGCGGCACGCCGTGGGAGAAGCCCGAGGGCTACCTCGAGCACAACCCGATCGACTACGTGAAGAACTGGAAGACGCCGATGCTGGTCACGCACGGCGAGCTCGACTTCCGCGTCGTGTACACGCAGGGGATCTCGACGTTCACCGCGCTGCAGCGCAAGGGCGTGCCGTCGAAGCTCGTGGTGTTCCCCGACGAGAACCACTGGATCCTGAAGCCCCAGAACTCGAAGTTCTGGCACGAGACGGTGATCGAGTGGCTCGACCGTTGGTGCAAGAAGTAGCGCGCGGCCCGCTCGGCGGGCCGTCTCCGTCGCCACGCGCGGCGCGGAGGCTCGCCGGCGCTCGCGCGCTCGAGCCGCGGGCGCTCTCGACGGTCCGCTAGCCCGACGGGTCGCGCGGTCGCTTGCGGTACGCGACCAGCGCGGGCGTCTTCCACGCGAGCCACGCGGTCGCGGCGATGCACGCGACGCCGCCGCTGATCACCGAGGTCGCCGCGCCGAAGTACGCCGCGACCACGCCGGCTTCGTACTCACCGAGCTGCGGGCCGCCCATGAAGAAGATCATGTTGACGCTGGTCATCCGTCCACGCAGTCGGTCGGGCGTCTCCTCCTGACGGATCACGTTGCGTAGCACGATGCTGACCGAATCGGCGATGCCGCCGACCGCGAGTGCCGCGAAGGCTCCGGCGAAGCTCGTCGCGAGCCCGAACCCGATCGTCGCGAGCCCGTAGACTCCGACTGCGACCAAGAGCCACGGCCCGCGGCATTGGATGCGCTCCGCGCCGCGCGCGAGGAAGAGTGCGCCGATCAACGCTCCGACCGCTTCCGCGGAGTACAGCCAGCCGTACCCCGACTCGCCGACCTTCAGGATGTCCTGCGCGTAGATCGGCAACAGCGCCTTGGCCGACGCGAAGAAGGTCGCGAAGAAGTCGAGCAGCATGCTCGAGCGGATCAAGTCGACCCGGAAGACGAACCGGATGCCTTCCCACGCCGCCGCGAGCGAAACCTCGCCGCGCTCGTGCTTCGTCGTCGCCGGCAGGTCGCGCATCGCGGCGAGCGCAACGATCACCGCGCCGAACGAGAGCGCGTTGACCAGGTACACCCACTCGAGGCCGAGGTACTGCATCACCGGCCCGGTCAACGCCGGTCCGCCGACGAAGGCGACGTGGAAGACGATCGTGTTGAGCGTGATCGCGTTCGCGAAGAGGTGCGCGGGCACCAGCGACGGCAGCAACGCGTGTCGGGCAGGTCCGTCGATCACCCCGGCCGCCGAGGTCAGCGCGGTCAACGCATAGATCGGCCACACCGCGTCGACGCCGCGCCACGACAGCCATGCGAGCGCGAGCGCGAAGAGCGCCATCGCCGATTGCGTCACGAGCATCAGCTTGCGGCGGTCGAACGCGTCGGCGATCACGCCGCCCAAGAGCGCGAAGACGGCGATCGCCGCGAACTTGACGAGCCCGACCAACGCGAGCGCCGACGCCTTCTCCTTCAGCGAGTCGCCCGCGAGCAACGAGACGTGCCACAGCACCGCCGCGTTCTGCATCATCGAGCCGGTCATCGAGACCGCTTGGCCGAACCACAGCAGGCGGAAGTTTCGGTGCCGCAACGCCGGCGCGTGATGCTCGAGATCGAAGGCCACGGGAGCGGGAGCCTCCCATGCATCGGCGCGATTGCAAGGGCGCGGACGCGCGCCGGGGGTTGCCACGAGCTCGTTCCGGTCGCACCATGCTCGCGTCCCCACGACGGAGAAAACCATGAAGCTCTGCGCATCGCGACTCGTCCCGTTCCTCGTTGCCTTCGCGCTGGTCGCCTGCGGCGGCGGGGGCGGCGGCTCGGATGGCGGCACGCTCTCGGGCTCGATCACGGTCGCAGCGGCGGCGACGAGCTCCGAGCAGGAGCCCAACGATTCGCTCGACGCCGCGGAGGCAGCACGAAGGCTCGTCGGCGGCGCAGCGGAGCCCCTGCACGGCGCGGTCGGCCCGAACGATCCGTTCGACGGCTTCAACGTGCTCGCCGCCGAGCGTGTCGAGGTGCGCGCGCGCCTCGAACGGCTCTCCGGGGACGGACGCGCGCGGCTGCGGGTCTACGATCCGCTCGCGCTGCAGTTCAGCGACCCGCTGGAGCCGGTCGCGGGCACGTACACGTTCTTCGTCCGCGGCGCGGCGCAGCTCGTGGTCGAGCAGCAGGACGGCACGTTCGGGTATCGGCTGACGCTGGCGACGCGCGCGTGCGCGGCCGAGCTCGCGGAAGGCTCTCGCGACGACCGCGACGGCGCGCGCTCGCTCGGCGAGCTGCGGCTAGGCGAGACGCTCCGCCTCGCGGGCTCGCTCGGCGGCGCGGACGAGGTCGATCGCTGGCTCGTCGCGCTGCCGACGGCAAGCGTGCTCTCGGTGCGCGCGCTCGACGCGGCGACACTCGACCTCGCGCTCGCCGATGCGACCGCGTCGTTCGCCGCTCCGAGCGCGACCGCACGCGCCACCGGTGCGGCGGTCGCCGGGTTCCCCGCGGCGTCGGTGGTCGAGCTCGCCGTTCGCGGCGACGGCGCGTATCGCCTGGAGCTGACGGCCGAGCGCGCGTTCACGAGCCCCGCGTCCGGTCGAATCGCGTCGCTCTCGGCCGAAGGCACGCGCGTCGACGCTCGCGCGTGGGGCCGCACGACCTTCGAAGCGCGCGGCGGCGAGCTTTTGGTCTCGATCGCCGACGAAGGGCGCGCACCGGCGGTGCTCGCGGACCTCGCGCTCGTCGAAGTCGATCGCATCCCGGGCGGCGCGCGCCTCTGTCGGCTCGACACGGCGGGCCTCGACGCTACCGAGCTCGCGCGGGTGACCGCGGCGCGCGCGTTGGTCGCCTCCGCGCATCCCGAGGTCGTGTACGCGGAGGCGAATTCGATCCGACGTCGCGCGAGCACGACGCCCGACGACACGTTCTACGGGTTGCAGTGGCACTACCCGCTGATGCAGCTCCCCGCCGCGTGGGACATCACCACCGGCGACGCCGCGGTGACGGTCGCCGTGATCGACACCGGTGAGAGGCTGCACCCCGATCTCGATGCGCGGTTGGTCGCCGGCTACGACTTCATCTCCGATTCGGCGAACGCGGAGGACGGCAATGGGATCGATCCCGATCCGACCGACGAAGGCGACGGGTCCGGGCCGACGCCGTCGAGTTGGCACGGCACGCACGTCGCCGGCACGATCGGCGCGGAGAGCGACAACGGCAGCGGCGTCGCGGGCGTGACGTGGGCGGGCGGCATCATGCACCTGCGCGTGCTCGGCAAGGACGGCGGCAGCGACTTCGACATCTCGAACGCGGTGCTCTAC
Organism: Planctomycetota bacterium; assembly: GCA_016220085.1. GTDB lineage: Bacteria > Planctomycetota > UBA1135 > UBA1135 > JACRIN01. Next base: position 13,208 of record JACRIN010000027.1, on the reverse strand, counting down.
GCCGGCAATCTGGCGAACGCTTCGGGGACGACGCCCGGCGCCGCGGTCGACGTGATCAACATGAGCCTCGGCGGCCCGGGCTCGAACACGACGCTGCGCGACGCGATCGCAGACGTGCGCACGCTCTCCAACGTGGTCGTGTTCGCGGCTGCGGGCAACAACAACTCGACCGCGCTCTTCTACCCGGCGTCGTACACCGGCGTGATCTCGGTCTCGGCGGTCGATCTCAACGCGGCGAAGGCGCCGTACTCGAACCACAACTCGACCGTCGACATCGCGGCACCCGGCGGCGACACCGGCGTCGACCTGAACGGCGACGGCTACTCGGACGGGGTGCTCTCGACGTTGGTCGACGACACCGGCACGAACTACATCTACGCGTTCTACCAAGGCACGTCGATGGCGTGCCCGCACGCGGCCGGACTCGCGGCGTTGATGCGCGCGGTCGATCCGACCCTGACGCCGACCGAGATCGAGACGATCCTGACGACCACCGCGACCGATCTCGGCGCGCCGGGACGCGACAACACCTTCGGTTGGGGCCTGGTCAACGCGTTCGCCGCGGTCAACGCGGCGCAGGGCGGCGGATCGCTACCGCCGGCGCTCTCCCTCTCCACCAACGCGGTCACGCTTCTGCCGGGCGTCGACGACTCGACGGTGCTCGTTTCCAACGCCGGTGACGGTGTGTTGACGGTCGACGATCCGGTGGTCGGCACGAGCAGCGGCGGCAACTGGCTCAGCGCCGTGCGCGTGACTCCGACGACGGTGACGACGACCGACACCACCGGCATCGCGATCAGCGTCGATCGCACCGGGCTCGCCGACGGCACGTACCAAGGCACCGTCGACCTGACCTCGAACGGCGGCAACGCGCAAATCGACGTCACGCTCGAAGTGTCGAGCATCGTGGTCTCGAACGTCGACATCTACGTGCTCGTCGTCGACATCGACACGTTCGACACCGAAGGCCAGGACATCGTCAACCCGACCACAGGGCTCGCGTGGAAGACCTCGGAAGTCGTCGCGGGCGAGTACTTCATCGTCGCGGGTTCCGACGACGACGACGACGGCCTCATCGGCGGCGATCTCGACCAGTACTTCGGCGTCTACCCGACGCTGAACGACCCGGTGAGCCTCTCGGTCGGCGACGGCACGGTGAAGAAGCACCTCGACTTCGTCGTCTTCGACACGTTCGGCAATCCGGCGCCCGGCGGGGGACAGCGCTTCGCGATCCGGCGCTGACGCGCCGCGCGCTCACTCCCAGGCGAACTCGACGGGCGAGTCGCTCTTCGGCAGCGCGACGAAGTGGAACGGCTTCGTCAGCACCGCCGTCTGCATGCTGCCTTCGGGCGGGCAGGTGCGGTGCGCGACGACGCGCCAGCGGTCGCCGAGCCGCTCGGCGCGGACGATCTCGACCGAGTACCCGCCGCTCGGGCACGTCGCGAGTACGACGCCGACCAGCATCTGGCGCTCGAAGTCGACCTTGGGCGCGACCGCGGTCGCGAGCTGGGCGGAGGTGTGCTCGCGCCAAAGCTCCTCCCAGTCGTCCGCGTTGCGCACGACCACCGAGCGCTCGCCGCGGATCGCCGTGTGCACGCCGCGCACGACCGTCGTCGGCGCGGGCGCGGCCGAGGGCGAGGACTCGGGCGTCGCCGCGCCGCGGCAGGCGGACGCGAGCAGGGACAACAGTGCGATCAGGACGACGTGCTGCATGGGCGACCTCTCGGAAGTTGCGCCGAGCGTAAGGAGTGTGCGGCGCGGGCTCAACCGCGCGGTGTCGCGTCGACGGCGGCGAAGCGCCGCGGGCGAAAGCTTCTTCTTGCCGCGCGGCGCCCAAAGACAGCGCGCGACGGGCGGCGGTTCGACGGGGCGCCTGTCCGCCCGATCGGCGAGTTGCCAGATCGGTGTGTCGCCAGGCCGGCGAGTCGGCCATTCGGCGAGTCGGCCGATCGGCGCGCGTTCAGGCGAGCACGCCGAGCGGCGCGAACGTCGGGCCGGCGAGGCTGCTCCAGCCCGGGATCACGAGGTCGAGCTCGGGGGGCGTGAGCAGCAAGTGGCGCTCGAGGATCTCCGCGAGCACGGCGCGGAAGTCGGTCGAGTGCTCGACGTAGCGGCCGTCGGTTTCGAACAGCGTCGCGCCGCTCGGCCAGCTCGTCGGATCGCAGTGGTGGACCCCGCCCTGCACCGGTCCGCCGACGACCAGCGCCGCGCCGGCGTGGCCGTGATCGGTGCCGGCGCTGCCGTTCTCGGCCGACGTGCGTCCGAACTCCGACTGGACGACGCAGACGAGATCGGGCCAGAGATCGAGCTCGGTTTCGTACCAGAGCGCTCGCAGCGCGTGCGCGAGCACCGCGAGCCGATCCGCGTGCGGCCCAGCGAGCGTCCCTTGCGCGGCGTGCGTGTCGAAGCCGGGGATCTCGACGCCGACGATGGTCGCGGCGGAGTGCTTCAGCACGTGCACGGCGTCGCGCAGCTCGCTGAAGAATCCGAGAGCCCAATCCGCCGCGGGTAGGCCGTGCGACACGAGCTCGGAAAGGCTGGTCGGGAACGAGCCGTCGAGCGGCGTGTACGCAGGCAGCGTGGCGAGCTCGGCCAAGCTCGCGCCGAGCGCGTCGCCGGTCGCGTGGACCAACGGATCGAAGTGCGCGCCGGTCGTCGGCGCGGCGTAGCGCGCGAAGAGTCCGCTGGTCGCGTCGCCGAACAGCTTCACGCTCGCGGGATCGCCGCCGGTCGAGTACTCCGCGAGCGACGGCACGTGCGGGAGCACTTTCGCGCCGGAGAACTGCATCATCAGTTGCGGCGAGACGCTGACGGCGGAGAGCGCGCTGCCGCCGGGCGCGGACTGCGCCGCCCAACGCGCGGTCCAGCCTTCGCGGAACGCGTAGTCGCCGGGCTTCGCGGTCTCGACGAATTGCTGGCCGCTGAAGTGCGAGAGCGTCGGAGCCGGGTAGCCGACGCGTTGGATCGCCGCGACCGAACCCAGGTCGTAGACGGTCTTCAGCTTCGCGAGCGCCGGATGGAACGCCGCGGCGCCGTTGCCGAGATCGAGGCACTGATTCGGCGCGAGCGCGAGCGTCGGCCTCGTCGTCGGCGCGAGGTAGTCGGCGTCGTGCAGCGGCACGATCGTGTTGAGCGCGTCGTTGCCGCCGCGCAGGAAGATCGTCAGGAGCTTGCGGTCCCCGGGGCCCCCGGTGCCAGCAGCGCGCGCGCGGGCGAAGAGCGGCGCGGGCGCACCGAGCGAGCCCAACAGTCCGAGCGCGGTCGCGCCGCTCCATCCGAGCAAGCTGCGGCGATCGAAGGCGGTTGCGCGGCGTCGGCTCATTGCTGGAGCGCCTCCGGCAGCGACGCGACGAACGCGGCGGTCAGGCGAACGCGCCCATCCCAGTCCGGCGCCGCGGGATCGAGCGGCGCGACCGCGCCTGTGTCGTCGGTCGTGAGGAATTGGATCGCGGCGTCGCGCGCCTCGGCGTCGATCGCGCCTTGGAAGAGCACGCGCACGTAGGCATCGACGATCGCCGCGGGGTCGTCCAGCGCGATCGCGTGCGCGAGGAGCCACGCGCGTAGGTCCCACGTCGGGTCGAGCGAGTCGCCGAGCGCGAGCGTCGCGTTGAAGCGCACGCGCTCGAGCACCTTGGCCGTGCCGAGCTGCTTCTCGCCGGCGTCCGGATAACCGTCGGGTGTGTCCCAACGGAAGAGCTTCTGGTTCAACGTGCCGTCGAGCCACTCTTGCATCCGCGTGAGCTGGCCGAGCGTCGAGAGCTCGCCGTCGAACGCGCGGATCGTGGTCGCGAGGCTCTCGAGCGGCGCCGGCACCTTGGTCCAGAAGCGCGAGCCGTCGTGGAAATACGGCGAGTTGAAGATCACCACCAGTACTTCGCGGATCGAGCCGTCGGTCGCCTTCCAGCGCTTGACGCACTCCGCGACCAGGTCCGCGGGCGCGTCGTCGGCGACGAAGCGTTGCACGAGCTTGGTGCTGACGAATTCGGCGGCGAGCGACATCCCCGCGAGGTGCGCGAGCACGTCGAAGCCGTCCTGCAAGCCGCCGGCGCCGGAGCGCGCGGGCAGGTCGAGCTGGTAGCTCTTGCCGGCGAAGAGCCGCTTCGCGCCGCCGTCGTGCAGCGCGGTGTCGAAGTGGAACGCCCAGAGGTCGCCGGGTGCGCCGCCGCACGGCGCGAGCGGATCGGCGATCGAGCCCGGCGCGACTTGGCAGACACCCCAGCCGGTGAAGCACCGCGCGAGCTCGACGACGTCCGCTTGGGTGTAGCCGTGGTCGACGCCGAGCGTGTGCAGCTCGAGCAGCTCGCGCGCGTAGTTCTCGTTCGGGTTCCACGCGACGTTCATCACGTTGTCGAGCATGATCAGCATCGCCGGGCTGGTCGCGCTGTCGATCAACAGTTGGTGGAACGATCCCAACGCGTGCGCGCGGAAGAGCTCGCTCTCGCGCCACTCGAACCAGTTGGTGGTCGTGTTCGAGCCCGTGAACGGCTGCACCTGGAACCAGAACGTGTTGAAGTGGCTCTCCCAGAAGTCGACGAGCTGTTCTTCGAGCTGTCGCGGCGAGTAGAGAGCGTGCGCCAGGCGCCAGCCGACCAATTGACCCTGCGTCGGCGCGTCGAGTTCGCTCGCGGGCTCGGGGATCACCGCGCGGAGCGCGAGCAGGCGCGGGCTCTCGTCGAGCGGGATCGACTGCGGATCGAGCTGGCGGTTCAGCCACGCACCGGTGCCCTGGTTCACGAGCTCGTCGAGCAGCTCCGACGTCGCGCCAAACGTCGTGCGGCGCAAGACGTGGCCGGCGAGCGCGAGGTCGCCGCTCGCGCCGACCACCGAGCCGGGGCCCGCGGGCTCCTCGACCGGCTCCGCGCCGCTGCCTCCTCCGCCGCACGAACTCGTCCACGCCGCGGCGGCGAGGAGTGAAGCGCTCGTCCAATGCCTGATGACGCTCGACGACATGATCGCGTTCGGCCGAAGGTCGCGACGCCGACTGCCCGTCGCCCCCAACGCGCCGCGGTCGTTCTCGACTCGGGCCGCGAGCGCGCTGGAGCGGTCGCGCGGAGGCGATTGCGGAAGCGGGACGGCGCGGGGAGCGCGGCGGCGCGCTCCGGCCGATGCATCTTAGGAACGGCGCGGCCGCGTTCTACCGGTTCGCGAACTTCGCCGGATCTGCCTGGAACTCGACCAAGCAATCCTCGCAGCAGAACCAGAAGCGCCGGCCCTCGTACTCGCAGGCCGGCGTGTCGGAGACCGCGGTCACTTTCATGCGGCAGACCGGGTCCTTGGCTTCGATCGGCGTTTCCGGCGCGGGCGCTCCGGCCGGCGCCTCCAGGCTGCGCACGTGCGCGACCAGACGCGCGAGCTCCTCGGCGCCGAGCGCCGCGCCGTACGCGGGCATCGTCGGTCGATAGCCGAGGACGAGCTGGGCCGCCGGGTCGACGATCGATTCCTCGACGTACGCGGCGTCTGCGACGCGCGTCGCGCCGCCGTCGAGCGCGACCGAGCGGCCGAAGAGCCCGGCGAGCGGCGGCGCGAGCTTCGCGTCGGCGTGGCACGCCGCGCAGCCGTAAGCCTGGAACAGGCCCGCGCCGTCGAGCGCGGCGCGCGCACGCCGCGGGCCGGGGAACTCGTGCTCGAGCAGCGCGTCCGCGTCGGCCTGCAGCGCCGTCATCGCGTCGTCGTCGTCGCTCGAGTACACGCCGCGCACCACGCCGCGCGGATCGATCAAGAAGAACCGATTGCTGTGCAGGATCGGGTTCTCGGCGTCGTCGCTCGCCTCGACCGCGACGCCGATCGCGCGCGCGGTGCGTTCCAGGCCCGCGTCGTCGGTCGCGAGCAGCACCCAGCGCGTCTCGCCGGGGCTCCAGCGCTCGGCGTAGCTCGCGAGCACCTCGGGCGTGTCGTTCTTCGGGTCGACGGAGAACGAGACGAAGCGTAGCTCGGGCTCCGCGAGCGTGCGTTGCAGGCGGACCATCTTGCCGCTCATCGTCGGACAGATCGACGTGCACTGCGTGAACACGAAGTTCGCGACCCAGACGGTGCCGCGGAGCTCCTGCGGGCCAATCGGGCGCCCGTGTTGGTCGGTGAACGCGAAGTCGGGGACGTCCATGTACTTCGGCAGCTCGGCCGCGGACGAGCCCGCGGCGGCGTCGCTCGCGTTCGGATCGCGCAGCGTTCGCCAGAGCAACACGCCTGCGAGCGCCAGCGCCGCGAGGAGGAAGACGATCGGTTTGTTCATCGAAGTTCTCGGAGAGCGAATCGAGCCGTGCGCGAGCAGCAATATCGGGGAAGAGCGGGTTCAATGCGGTGCGTCGGCGAGCGCGCTCGCGTCCGCGACCAGCCAAGCGAGTTCGGAAGCCCTTCGCGCGTCGTAGGCGCCGCGCACTCGGGCGTCGCGATCGATCAGGAAGAAGCGCGGCCGCGGCGCGACCAGGCCGGCGAGCACGTGGCGCTCGCTCGCCGCGACGCCGAGCTGCACCGCCACCTCGGGCACGTGCTCGCGATCGGCGAGCAAGATGCGCCAGCGCGCGGGATCGGCGCGGCGGTAGCTGCGTTGGTGCGAGCGCAGCGCGCCCGGGCCGTCGTCGCACGAGAGCGCGACGGTGACGAAGCCGATGTCGTCGCGCGCGAGCGCCGCTTGCAGCTCGGCGAGCGCGCCGCTGGTCGGCCCGCAGGCGCTGCACTGCAACGACACGAAATCGAGCAGCCACACGCGTCCACGCAGCTCGGCGTCGCCGAACGCGGCGCCGTCGAGGTCGACGAGTTCGAACTCCGGCAGGGCGAGCGGCTCGATCGTGCGCGCGCGGCTCCAGTCGATCGGCTCGCGCACGCTCGCGATGCGCCACGCGAGCACGACGCCGGCGGCGAGCAGCGCGGCGAGCGCGCCGAGCGCGAGCAGGTGCGGCAGCGAGTTGCGGTCGGTTCGGGGCATCGCGGAGTCGGATCGGAGCCGGAGGATCGAGGTGAGCGTCGCGAGCGTCGGCCCGCGCGTCGGACGGTGCGTCGAGATCGCTGCCCGCGCGCCGAGCGCGGGCCACGGGGCCGCTCGCGCTGGACGCGCGAGCGGGGCGGATCGGCGGTTCGCGCGCGAGGCGCGAGCGCGGCTTGCGATCACGCGACGCGCGAGCGGAGCGGCCGCCCCCCGGCGCGCAGCGCCGAATCGCCAGACGCGCGCAGCGCCGAAGTGCCAGACGTGCGCAGCGCCGAATCGGCGCCCGAGCGACGCGGCGAAGGCTCAGGCGCGCGGTGGCGGGGTCGGAGTCGCGAGCGCGAGCGAGCTCCAGAGCTCGGCGGGCCGCGCTTCGAAGCGCTCGGGCTCTGAACGCGGCGTCCGCGCCGGCGCGTCGGCTTCCGCGACCGCCGCGGGCGAACTCGAACTCGCGGCGTGCCCGCGCTCGTCGCCGCGGCCGCCGCACCGCAGCGGCGCGAAACGAGCGTGGACGAGTTCCGCCGGCGCGTCGAGACCGAGCTCGACCTCGCCGCCCGAACCGTGCCGCGGCGCGGCGCTCGACCGAGTCACGAACGCGAGCTCGCCGACCGCCGCGAAGTCGAGCGCGCCGGCGAGTTCGAGCGCGCGTTCGCCTGCGATTTCGGGCTGCGGCAGCGCGGCGACCGTGCGCGACGGCCGCGGCGCGCAGCAACAGTCACGCAGGCACGCTTCGGCGTCGCGGCAGCCGCACGCGTGGTCCGCGCACAGGAACGCGGGCTCCACGCGCTCGCCGCGCGGCGCGTGGACCGCGAGCAGCAGCACCGCCAATGACAGCGGCACGAGCAGTGCGAACAGGACACGCAGACGCGGCATCGAGCCCGCGAGTCTAGTCCAGCGGCCGGCCGCGCGACAAATCGCTCGCGGTCCGACCTTCGAAGCGAGCGCGCGACCGGCGCTCGGTTAGATTCGCGCTCCCTCGGTTCGAGCGGCGGTTCGCCACGACCCCAGGTCCGACATGAAGCAACAACGTCGCGCGCAGCCCGCGTCCGCTCCCGCCTCCCTCTTCCTGCCTCGCACGCGCGCCGACATGGCCCGGCGGGGCTGGGACGAGCTCGACGTCTTGCTGGTCACCGGCGACGCGTACGTCGACCATCCGAGCTTCGGCGTGCCGGCGATCGGACGCTTGCTGGAGAAGCGCGGGTATCGCGTCGGCATCCTCGACGTGCCGGAGCTCGCGGATGCCGCCACCGGCGAATCCGGTTGGCTTCGCTTGCCCGCTCCGCGCCTGTGGGTCGGCGTCAGCGCGGGCACGATCGACTCGATGGTCACCAACTACACCGCCGCGAAGAAGCGTCGTTCGCAGGACGTCTATCGCCCCGGCGGGAAGATCGGCCGGCCGAATCGCGCGACGATCGCGTACACCGCCGCAGCGCGTCACCACTTCCCCGGCGTGCCGGTGGTGATCGGCGGGCTCGAAGCGGGGCCGCGACGGCTCGCGTACTTCGACTACTGGGAGGAGAAGCTCCGGCGCTCGATCCTGGTCGACGCGAAGGCGGATCTCTTGGTGTGGGGGATGGGCGAGCGCACGGCGATCGAGATCTGCGAGCGGCTCTCGCGCGGCGAGCGCCTCCACGGGCTGACGCAGACGTGCGAGCTCGTTCCCGAAGCGCAGGTGCCGCCCGATGCGCGGCGCGTGCCGTCGTTCGAGGCGCTCGTCGCCGATCCGATGCTCTCGATCGAGCTCTTCAACGCCGTCCGCGAGGAGAATCGCGTCGGCGGACGCGTGCTCGCGCAAGCGCACGGCTCGCGGGTCGTGCTCCAGCATCCGCCGCTCTTGCCCTCGACCGTCGACGAGGTCGACGAGTACTACGACCTGCCGTTCCTGCGCGCGTGGCACCCCGATCACGACGCCGCGGGCGGCGTGCCCGCGCTCGAACCCGTGCGTTGGTCGATCAACACGCACCGCGGCTGCATGGCGGACTGCACGTTCTGCTCGATCACGTTCCACCAGGGACGTTCGATCCAGTCGCGCAGCGAAGCGTCGATCCTGCGCGAGGCGGCCAAGCTCTCCGAGCACCTCGACTTCCGCGGCACGATCACCGACGTCGGCGGACCGACCGCGAACATGTGGGGCATGGGCTGCAAGCTGCTCGAAGCCGGCAAGCCGTGCCTGAACCGCGATTGCCTCTCGCCCGACGTGTGTCCCGCGCTGCGCGTCGACACCGCGAGCGAGGGCTATCGACGATTGCTCGCCGAGGTCAAGCGCACGAAAGGCGTCAAGCACGCGTTCGTGCAGTCGGGCATTCGCTACGACATGCTCTTCAGCCAGAAACCGGCGACCAAGGGCGAGCTCCTGCCGCTGCACCGCGACCTGATCGCGAACCACACCAGCGGACGCATCAAGCTCGCGCCCGAGCACGCGTCCGCCGACGTGCTCGCGGTGATGAACAAGCCCGGCTTCGAGGTCTACGAGCGCTACGAGGCTGCGTACAAGGAGACGTGCGACGAACTCGGCCGCGACCAGCACCTCGTCAACTACTTCATCGTCGGGCATCCCGGCACGACGATGCAGGACGCGGTGGTGCTCTTCGAGAAGCTGCTCGAGCGCAACTACTCCCCGGAGCAGGTGCAGGAGTTCATCCCGTTGCCGATGACCCGCGGGTGCGTGCAGTACGTCTGCGGACGCGATCCGATCAGCGGGCAAGAGCTCTACGTGCCGAAGGGCGGGCGCGAACGGAGGCTGCAGAAAGCCCTCGTGCGTTGGAAGGATTCGGAGAACCGGATGTTGGTCGAGGAAGCGCTGGGCGTCGCGGGGCGGAAGGACTTGCTCGAACCCTTCAGGCGGGCGCTGAAGCGCGCACTCGCGCCGCGCGGTCGAGGCGAGCGCGTCGACGTCGCCGATCTCGATACCTGCGGGTAGCGATCGGCGCCGTCGCGTTCCGGCGCGCGTGGTAGGCTTTTCCAAAGCTCGCGCGGACCACCCCAAATACGGCGCCCTCCCACGGCTCCGAGGCCTCCCATGCAATCGTCCACGCTTTCCGCGATCGCTCTGCTCTTTGCATTCCATTCGACGACGCCGACCCCCGATCTCGGCGGATCGGCGGCTGCGAGCGGCCCGCAGGCTCGGCCCGACGTTTCGGAGTACGCGCGCGTGCAGCGCGAGCTCTCCGTCTGGCGCTCGCGCCACGGCTCGAGCTGGCAAGCGCACTTCGACCACGAGACCGGTTGGGCGCAGTTCGTCTACGGCGGCGCGCGCACGCTCGACTTCGTGCCGCACGGCGACGCCGAGCACTTCGCCGCAGCGCGGCTCGCGCTCTTGGAGACCCGTCCGCTGACCGGCGTCGACGCGAACACGTTGGTCGACGACGCGGTCGCGTTCCTGCCGCTCTCGCTCGCGGGCTCGACCGACAAGCTCTCGGTGCAATTCCGACAAGCGGTCGGCGGCGTGCCGGTGGTTCACGGCTACGCGACGGTGCTCTTCGACACGCAGGGCCGAGTGCTCTCGGTCGACCACACCGGTCTCCCCGAGCTCGCGCCCGACTTCGACGTCACGCCGACGCTCTCGGGCGCCGAGGCGGTCGACGTCGCCGCGCAGACGTTCGCCGGGACGACGCGCCTCGCGCCGACGCGGATCGTCGGGCCGAGCTTGGTGATCGCGCAACCGAAAGCGCCGAAGTTGCGCGTCGCGAGGCTCGCGTGGCAGGTCGAAGTGCACTGGGAGGACGGCCGGGGCGGAGCCGAGGGCTTCGTGTACTGGATCGACGCGAAGTCGGGCGCGGTCGTCGGCAAGGAAGCGGCGGTCCACCACGACGTGTCGGGCACCGTCAACGCGAAAGCGACGCCTGGGTTCTTCCCCGACGCGGGCTCGAACCCCGAGACCTCGCAACCGATGCCTTATCTGACGTTGACGAGCTCGCAGGGCAACGCGACCAGCGACGTCAACGGCAACTTCACGATCGTCGGCGCGACCGCGCCGGTCACCGGCACGTTCAAGTTCGTCGGCACGTACGCCAACGTCACCAATCAAGCGGGTGCCGCGTACTCGCTCTCGCAGAGCCTGCCGGCGTCGAGCGGCAACTCGGTCGTGATGAACAACACGGTCAGCGACCTGGTTTCGGCGCAGGCGAACTCGTTCTTGTGGATCGGCAAGATGCGCGCGTGGACGCGCTCGGTGAACGCCGCGGACGCGACCAGCGACTTCCTCGCGACCGCCAACGTCAACATCGGCAACTCGTGCAACGCCTACTACGACGGCGTGTCGGTCAACTTCTACCAGTCGGGCGGCGGCTGCGTGAACACGTCCTACTCGACGGTCGTGTTGCACGAGATGGGGCACTGGCTCAACACGAAGTACCTGTCGGGCAACGGCTCCGACGGCTTCGGTGAGGGCAACGCCGACAACTTCACCACGTTCATCACCGATGACCCGATCGTCGGCGTCAACTTCTGCGGCACCGGATGCAACGTGCGCGACGCGAACAACAACCGCCAGTTCTGCGGCGACGGCAACGGCGGTTGCTACGGCGAGGTCCACGCCGACGGCGAAGTGTTGATGGGGGCGATGTGGAAAGTCCGCACGCGCCTCAAGAACGCCTACGGCAGCGCGCTCGGCATCCAGAAGGCGAACACGCTCTTCAACGGCTGGATGAACGGCTACAACGACGGCCAGATCCAGACGATCGTCCGCACGCACTGGCTGGTGCTCGACGACGACGACGGCAACATCGACAACGGCACGCCGAACTTCGTGCACATCGACGGCGGCTTCCACGACCAGGGCTTCCCCAACTACACGATCGCCGCGGTGTCGGTGTCGGGCGTGACGCAGCTCCCGGATACGCAGAGCTCGGTCGGCCCGTACGTCGTCAACGCGAACGTCTGGGCGAACACCAACCCGCCGCTCACCGTCGCGGAGGTCAAGTACCGCGTCAACGGCGGCGCGTTCAGCTCCGTCGGGATGAGCTTCGTCTCCGGCAACACGTGGGCGGGCTCGATCCCGGGCATCGCGTCGCCGGCGAAGGTCGAGTACTACGTCACCGCGACCGACTCCGCGGCGCACACCGCGACGTCTCCGAGCAACGCGCCGACGAGCCTGCTCTCCTTCAAGGTCGGCACCGAGGTCGTGTACTGGTCCGAGGGCTTCGAGAGCGGCACCAACGGCTGGACCCACGGCAAGTCGACCGGCACGGACGACTGGCAGCTCTCGAGCCAGTTCGGCGGCAACGGCGCGGCCGGCGAGTCGATGGATCCGTCGTCCGCATACGCCGGCACGAACATCTGGGGCACCGACCTCGGCTTCACGGGGACGTGGAACGGCGCGTACACCGACAACTGCAACGAGTGGCTGCGCTCGCCGACGATCAACCTGTCGGGCAAGACCGGCTGCACGCTGAAGCTCGCGCGCTGGCTGACCGCGGAGTCGAGCCAGTACGACCAGGCGCGGATCAAGGTCAACGGCACGACGGTGTGGATCAACGACACGTTCATCGACCACATCGACACGTCGTGGCAGATCGTCGACCTCGACATCTCCGCGCTCGCGGACAACAACGCGAGCGTGCAACTCGAGTTCTCGCTGACCTCCGACGTCGGCCTCACCTACGGAGGTTGGAACATCGACGACGTCAAGATCGTCGGCCTCGCGGCGTCCTGCGCGGTGCCGAGCGCGACCAACCCGTCGAGCACGAGCGCGTGCCCGGGCTCGCCCGCGAGCTTCAGCACGATCGCGAGCGGCACCGGTCCGTTCTCGTACCAGTGGGAGAAGAACGGTGCGCCGATCGGCGGCGCGAACTCGAGCCTCTTCACGATCCCCTCGGTCGGCGCGGGCGACGCGGGCAATTACACCTGCGTCGTCACCAACGCGTGCGGTCCGTACGAGACCGCCGCCGCCGCGCTGACGGTCGGCGCGACGACGACGGCGAGCTCGCTCGCGAACCAAGCGGCGTGTCCGGGCGGCTCGGCGAGCTTCTCGACGACCGCCGGCGGCACCGGGCCGTTCACGTACCAGTGGGAGAAGGACGGCGCGCCGATCGGAGGCGCGAACACGAGCTCGCTCGCGCTCTCCAACGTCCAGGCGGGCGACGCGGCGACGTACTCCGTCGTCGTCACCGGAGCGTGCGGCTCGATCGAGCCGAGCGCGACGCTGACGGTCGACACGCCGACCAGCGCGACCACGCCCGCGGAACAGACGATCTGCCCGGGCGGCGGCGCGAGCTTCGCGACGACGGCGAGCGGCACCGGGCCGTTCGCGTACCAATGGAAGAAGGACGGCGTCGCGATCGGCGGCGCG
>JACRIN010000028.1 GCA_016220085.1 Planctomycetota bacterium | reverse complement strand
GGGGGCTCCGCCCCCTGCTCCCCCGACCGGCCCAGGCCAGCTCCAAGGGGGTCCCTTTTCAGACTGCCGCAGAGGTCCCTTTTCTGCTTGCCGTCAGCACCGCGCGCAGCGCCCACAACTCCGCTACCAGCTCGGGCCGAAGCGGCACGACCCGCGACCGCCCGCTCTTCGTCGTCGCCGCGCGCAACCTCAGCGTCGCCCGCTCGCGATCGAGATCCGCCCACGTCACGCTCACGGTCTCCCACCACCGCGAGCCTGCTTCGAGCAGGACAGTGAACAACAGCCGCTGCGGGACTCGCGGCAGCCGCCGCCGCTCATCGTAGTCCGCTCCCTTGGTGCCGTTCCCGATCGTCGTCTCGGCGGCGCGGTAGGCGGCCTGCTCGTCGTCGTCGTCGCGTGCGGCCGCGAGGAAGCGTTCGATCTCCTCGTCGCTCAACGCGCGCCTCACGTGCCGCCTGTGCTGCTCCGAGTACGGCAGCGGCTTGAAGTTGCGGATCGGGCTCTGCGCGATCAACCCAGCACTCTCAGCCCGCCGAAGCATCGCCTTCAACGACCCGACCTCGACGTTGATGGTGCGATTCGAAAGCCCGAGCTTGAGCCTCGCGGCGCGGTACTGCATCAGCTCGATCGGGTCGAGGTCGCGCACGCGTTTCGACCGCAGCGACGCCAGGATGCGACGGAGGTGGATCGTGACGTTGAGGAGTTGCTTCGCGCCCGCGCGCTGCCCGAGGTCTTGCAGGTACAGCGGCACGATGTCGGCGAGCGGACGGCTCTGGCCTTCCACGCTGCCCAGCCCCGCGAGTTCCAAGTCGCGCTGGTTGATGATCTCCCCGCGCATGCGCTCGGCCACGCGCTTGTCCGTCGACAAGGCCTGCCTACGCCGCTGCCCCTTGCCGTCTTTGAAGTCGAGGAACCACATCTTCGACCCAGGCACCCGATAGAACCGGCCTGCACCGAGCGCGCGGCCAAGCCGACTCACGGCGCACCTCGTTCCGCCAACCAGGCGTCGACGTCTGCGCGTCGCCAGCGCGGTCGGCGGCCAACCTGCAGGCTCGGAGGCGTCTCGCCCATGCGGCGCATCTGTCGCAACGTGCACGCGTCGACACGCAACAGCGACGCGACCTCCGCGGCGGTGAGGAGTTCGGGACGCTCGGTGACCATGGGCTCCATGAGCCTCGGTTCGCGCGGCGCAGCAAACAGCTCGGCGAGGTTCGTCGTCACCCGTTCGAACACCTCGGCTTGCTCGCGGTGAAGCGCGGCGAGGCGGGCGAGGTCGTGTTGGATGTCAGACATCAGCGCACCTCCGCCCCTGCCGCGCGCCAGCCCATCACCTCGGCACTGCCGCCCGTCGCCGCTCTTGTGCAGCCTCGCGCACCACCATCCACCATGGGTCGTCGCGATGAAGTCCAAGCCCCTCGATGTCCTCGACGATGTCGAGCAACTTGCCGCGCAGCTCCGACTCCACGGTCGCGAGCATCTGCGGATCCGAGAGGACTCGATCCCGACTGACGATCACCGGTTCGAGTCCTCGGTCTCGGCTGATTTCGAAGAACGCACGCACGCGACGCTTGCCCATCGGTTCGCTTCTCTCTCCGCGCATCGCGCGCGGCTTCGTCAACGCACGAACTCGTCGCGGAAGTCGCGAACGAGTGGTCCATCAGCGCGGTCATGGCGCGCTCCGTTCACCGAGGCTGAGCGCCCGCAGCACCTGTCGCTCCAGCGCGGTTCGGGTTCGGCTGTCGATCGGACGCGCCCAGCAGCGTGGCTTGCCCGTTCCGTCCTCGCGGAACGGATACGCCAGCGTGTGGCGCCCGTCAGCCGTGCGTCGAACGGTGTTGCCGATTGGAACGTCGGCGCGAGTTCGAGGCCGTCGGTGCGGTCCGGCTTCGCCGTTCATGCGCGGTCGATTCGTGACCGGATAGTCGATTCAGTCGCTCGTTCTGGCGTTGGCTACGCACTCGCGCGCACGGAGTGTCGGGGACGTCACGTCGTCAGCTCGCGCTCGAGCGCTTCGGCCTAACACTCAATCCTTGCGCGAATCTCGCGCCCTTGCACCGAATCGACTCGCCGCGCGCGTGCCAGTCGCGTATTGTCTTTCGCCCCATCGCTCGCGCGACCTGGATTCTCTCCACCCTCATCATGACTGCCGAACGTAAGCGCATTTCCGTCGACGAACGCATCGCCAAGCTCCAAGCCAAGATCGAAGCGATCAAGCAGAAGGCCGAGCGCGCCAAAACCAAGCGCAACCCCGCTCTCCGCCACATGTCCGCCGCTCTCAAGGCGATCGAGAAGGCGATGTCGGAGTCCGAGGACCACGCGACTCGCCAGGCGCTGGAGGAAGCACGCTCGACTTTGAGCGCCACCCTCGCGCTCAACGGCGTGCTCGCCCCGCGTGTCGCCGCGACCCCGGGCGCTCGCGTGCGCCGCACCGGAGGCGGCGGCAACGCCGAGGGTCTGGTCGAGCGCCTGCGTGCGCACGTCCGGGCCCACCCCGGCCAACGCGGCGAGGAGATCGCGTCCGCTCTCGACACCACCACGCTCGCGATGCGGCCGTCGATGAAGCGGCTGATCGAGGACGGCGCGGTCAAGACGCAGGGACGCAACCGCGGAATGCGGTACTTCGTCGGCGCCTGAGTCGAAGTCGTTCGGGTGCACCGAGCTGCGCCCAATGAAGCACGAAGGGCCGACTTGGGCCCTCGGAGTAGCGTTCGAACCGACACGGCGTCGCGGCGTGAAAGCGGGCGGCATCGAGCCGGCGCGAGCGCCGTGGCGAGCGTCGGTCCGTGTGCCATCCACCATGGCGCCGACCCGTTCGCGACGCCGCGCTCGCGGACTTCCCGATCCACGTCCGGTAGCATCGACGCGCGCGCGGCGATGGGAGCAGGGATTTGCTCCCGACCGTCGTGCGATCGGCCTCGCCACGGCGTGTGCTGCTCGGCCGCGGTGTCTATTCGCTCGAAGTCACCGTTGGTGCGGACGCACCGCAGGTCAGGTCGCTCGTCATCTCGAACGAGCCCGTATCCGTCTCACTGCCGTAGATCGGCGCGCGTCAGGCGACCCGGTCGATCGGGTCACGGCGCGGCGGCGTCCGCGGCGAGCACCTTGTCGCTCGAGCCCGACGTGAAGCGATCGTGCGGCGCGGGTTCGGGGAGCGGTTTCGAGGTCAGGAGCATCGTCAGGTGCGCGGCTTCGGGCAGCGCGCGTATCGTCGCCGCGGGAGTGTCCGCGCCGGCGAGCCGGTTGAAGAGCTGCGCGGCGCTGCGCGCTTCCGCGACCGACCAGCCGTTGGCGTAGAGCATGATTTCGCTCCAGAAGGCGTCCGCGCTGAGTTGCGACATGTAGACCGCGCGCTTGGGCTGGCGAATCATCCATTGCTCCAGCTCGATGGCGAGCTTCGAGTCCATCGTGAAGTGGCGCCAGTCGTAGTAGTTGCCCTCGATGCCGTACTTCTCGCGCTCGTGGGTGATCGTCGTCGACGGCGCACAGAACCAGGGGCTCACCGAATAGAACGGCATGTCCCACTTGTCGACGAAATCGACGATGCGCGCGGTGTTCTCGGGGCGATCACCGGGGAAACCGATGATGAAGTTGGCGTGATACGGGATCTCGTGCTTGGCGAGCTGCTCCAAGCCGCGCTCGTACGATGCGACCGTGGTCGCCTTGTTCATGATCTTGAGGACCTCGTCGTCGATCGATTCGATCCCCAGGAAGAGCCCCTTGCAGCCCGAGTCCTTCATCATGCGGACCGTCTCGTGGTCCGCGAACTGGCTGCGGTAGAACGAGTACCACTCGAAGTCGAAGTCGGCGAGCACGCGCACGAGCTCCTTGAAGCGTCGCTGCGGCACGTTGAACGTGTCATCGGTGAAGATCACCGACCGGACGTGGCCGACGCGCTTCAGGCTTTCGAGCTCCGCGCGCAGCGTCTCCGGCCGCGCGTTCGAAAGCTCGCCTTCGAGCACGAAGAGGCTGCAGAACGAGCACTTGAACGTGCAGCTGCGAGCGGTGCGGACGTGGACCGTGTGATAGAGGTTCTCCGGGTCCAACCGGTCCCAGCGAACCCACGTGTCGTTCATCGAGAGCCCGAGTTCCGGCACGTCCGGCGTCGGCGGCGTGTAACCACCGTCGGCTCGCCGCAGCCACGTGTTGGCGAGCGCGAGCTTCGGCCAGTCGCGCTCGTCGGCGCCGAGCAACGCGAGCAGAGGCTCTTCCCCCATCGCCGACGCGACGTACGCATCCGCGCCCCACGCTCGCAAAAAGCGTTCGAACCGCGGCCGACCGAGGTCCTTCTCGAGCTCTCCGAGCATGAACCCGCCGGAGATCACCCGTGCACCCGGAAACGCGCGACGAACGCGCTGCATTCCATCGAGGATCGTCGGTGCCTCGATCATGAACGTCGTCGAGAAGAGCACGAAGCGCGGCGAGTAGCGCTCGGCGAGCTCGGCGATCACCAGCCGATCCGCGTAGTTGACGTGACGCACGCGCAGGCCCTTCGCGCCGAGCAGCGATTCGTGGTACGCGCCGTTCAAATGCGTCGGCGTGTATGCGTCGTAGCGCCGGAACTCGCGCGTACTTCCGTAGCGAGCCCACGAGAGGAAGCGCGCGAAGTCGTAGGGTCGACCGTCGATTCGAACGCTCTGACGCTCGATGCGACCCATCATCGACTGATCGCGCTCGCCCGGCTGCGCCGCGCGCGCCGGCATGCGCGTGACGTCGCTCGACCAGTCGTTGTGCCAACGATCGATGTCGGCGTAGTAGGAGAGGAACAGGATGTCGACGGATTCGGGCATCAACCGCGCTCCATGGGTGCGGCGGTCGGCGCCGCGGTCCGCGCGAACTCGACGCCGGGCGGAACGGGCAGAGGCTTCCGCCCGAGCAGCGCGCGCAGTCGGACGACACGCGCGTCGTCGCGCAGCTCGGCCGACGGTGTATCTCGCCCGGTGAACGCGTTGTACGTTTCGACGACCATGCGAGTCTCCGCCAGGTCGTAGTCGTTGCAATAGAAGAGGATTTCGCCCCAGAAGGTGTTCTGCGTCAGCTCGGACATGAAAAGCGACGTCTTGGGCGCGCGCTGGAGCTCGGCTTCGAGCGCGAGCGCCTGATCGACGTCCATCGTGTCGTGCTTCCAGCGGAAGTACTTGCCTTGCACTCCATACTTCTCCGCGTCCTTCGAGATCGGCGCGGTCGGCGAGTGGTACCAAGGGCTGACGTAGAAGAAGTCGATCGCGTGGCGATCGAGGAAGTCGACGATCTTCTGCGCGTTCTCCGGCACGTCACCCGGGAAGCCGACGATGAAGTTGGCGTGCATCAAGATGCCGTGACGCTTCAACGCTTCGACGCCGACTTCGACTTTGGCGACTGTCGCCGTCTTGCCGAGGCGCTTGAGCATCCCGTCGTCGACCGCTTCGACGCCGAGGAACACCGCGCGACAGCCCGAATCGCTCATCAACTGCGCCGTCTCGTCGTCGGCGAACTGCGGGCGGAAGAACGAGTACCACTCGAAGTCGTAACGCGCGAGGATCTTGCAGAGCTCCTTGAAGCGCTGCGGCGGCACATTGAACGTGTCGTCGGTGAAGATCAGCGAGCGCACGCTCCCCAAACGCTTCAACTCTTCGAGCTCCGCCTCGAAACTCGCTTCCGGCGCGAGCTCGAGCGTTCCCTGCAACTGCGGAAAAGTGCAGAAGGCGCACTTGAAGGCACAACTCCGCGCAGTCCGCGTGTGCACCGTGTGATAGAGCGACGCCGGGTCGAGCTTGCTCCAGCGCACGTACGTCTCCTCGAGGCCGAAGTGCCGCTCCTCGCGCTGCGACGATGCTACGTAGCCGTTGGCCGTGCGCACGAGCGTGTGCGGCAAGTCGAGGCGGGCGAGCTCCCCGCGCTCGTGGCGCAGGATCTCGATGACGCTCTCTTCGGACTGAGCGCTCAGCACATACGCGTCCGCGCCGAACGCGCGCAGCATGCGCTCGAACTGCACCGGCTCGACACTGCGCTGCAACTCGATCAGCACGAGCCCGCCCACGATGACGCCGGCGTCGGGCCAGAGCCGTCGCACGCGGCGGCAGATGTCGTGGATGCGCGCGACTTCCGAGAGGAACGTGGTCGAGATCAGCACATAGCGCGGATCGAAGCGCTCGCCGAGCCCCACCAACGTCGTGCGGTCGGCGAGATGGACGTGCCTCACGTCGAAGCCCTGCGCACCGAGCAGCGAGCGAAAGTAGCTGCCTGCGAGTTGCGTCGGCGCGAACGGCGAGTAGCAACGGTACTCGGCCGTCGTGCCGTGCCGTGCCCACGACAGGAAGCGCGCGAAGTCGTAGTGGTTGCCGTCGATCGACACCGACTGGCGCAACATCCGCGCTTGCATGCTCGCAGCCTCGGGGTCGTCGCCGCCATCGGGACGGAGCCCGGTCAGGCCGGATTGCACGCCGTCGCCCAAGTGGTCGTTGTGCCACTTGTCGATGTCTTCGTAGTAGGAGAAGAAGAGAGCGTCGACCTTCTCACGTGCCACGATCGGATCTCCGCGCAAGGGAACGGGTCGGGAGCGAATCGCGTGCGCGCTTCCGCACCGAGCGGAGCGCGGCCGTCATCATGCGGCGGCGACTTTGTGGACGAGAGCGAACACGTCGGTCGGCCGCGCGCAGGCCCGAAGGTCGTGCACGGCGATCTCGACGCCGGCCTTGGATTGGACGAGCTCGATGAAGATCACGAGACCCATCGAGTCCCAACCGTCGAGCGTTCCGAGCTCGGTCGCCGCCGTAACCGTGCCCGGCAACGCCTGGGTCGCCTCCTCGATCATCGCTTGCAGTTCGGTCTGGGTCGGCATCGGGTGTGGCTCGCAGGTCGTGATCAATCTACACGCGGTCCGAGGAAATGGCGGTTCGACCAGGTGTCAAACCCGGCGGGATCGCCCGGCCCAGTACGGTTCGCGCAGCTCGCGTTTCTGCAGCTTGCCGGCGGCGTTGCGGGGTAGCGACGCACGGCGTTCGACACGGGTCGGGCA
Organism: Planctomycetota bacterium; assembly: GCA_016220085.1. Classification (GTDB taxonomy): domain Bacteria; phylum Planctomycetota; class UBA1135; order UBA1135; genus JACRIN01. The sequence continues at coordinate 36,994 of JACRIN010000028.1, read as the reverse complement.
CTTGAAGCGCGCGAGCTTGGCTCGGCAGTGTTGGATGAGCTCGCGATCGCCGACCTCGCTTCCGGGGCGCAGGACGACCAGCGCGAGCACTTCCTCGCCCCAGTGCTCGTGCGGGATGCCGATCACGGCGACGTCGGCGAGCCCGGGATGCTCGCGCAGGATCGATTCGATCTCGCCGGGATACACGTTCTCGCCGGCGACGAGGATCATGTCCTTCAGGCGGTCGACGATCGTCACATAGCCGTGCTCGTCGAGCGTCGCGAGGTCGCCGGTGCGGAACCAGCCGTCTCGAAACGCCTCGGCGGTCTCCTCGGGCCGACGCCAGTAGCCCGGGCCGACTTGCTCACCGCGAACCAGCACCTCGCCGATCGCTCCGAGCTCGACGTCGCGACCCGACGCGTCGACGACGCGCACTTCGCAACCGAGCACGGCGCGGCCGGCCGACGCGAGACGCGCGGGAGGCTCGCTGCCGGCCGCGAAGCGATGATCCGCCGGCCGCAGCGTCGTCACGACGCCGGCGGTCTCGGTCAGGCCGTAGCCCTGCAGAAAATCGCAGCCGAAGACGTCGAGCGCGCGCGTCAACGTCTGCACCGGCATCGGCGCGGCGCCGTAGACGATCAACCGCAAGCTCGGAAAGCGACGCGACGCGATGTCCTTCTCCGCGAGCAGCCACTGCAGCATCGCAGGCACGAAGAGCGTGTGCGTGACGGCCTCGTGTTCCAAGGCGTCGAGCGCCGGCCCCGGCAGGAACTCGGGCAGCAACCGCAAGCTCGCGCCCGCCGCGACCGCCGACATCACCTGCAGCATGCCGCCGACGTGGAACAGCGGCGTGACCTGGAGGAACCGATCGGGCGCGGAGCCGAGCCGGAGCTCGTGCATCCAGCTCGACACCAATGCGCACACATTGCGGTGCGTCAGCATCGCGCCTTTCGGCGCGCCGGTCGTGCCGCTGGTGTACATCTGGATCGCGACGTCGTTCTCGGTGATCGCAGCGGTGTAGGACGGCGCGCCGGTCGAGACGGAGCACGTCGCGAAGCGCGACCAGCCCGCTCGATCCCCATCGAACGTGATCCAGGTCCGCACACGCGGACAGGCGGCTCGGCAGAGCTCCAACGCCTCGACGAAGCGCTCTTCGGCGAGCACCGCGACCGACTCGCTGTCCTGGAGCTGATACTCGAGCTCCGTCGCGCGCAGCCGCCAATTGACCGGCACGACGACCACGCCGAGGCGCGCGAGCGCGAAGTACGCTTCGACGTACTCCACGCGGTTCGTCGAGACGATCGCGACGCGCTCGCCGGCGCGCACGCCGAGGTGCGCGAGCCCACGGGCGGTCGCGGCAGCGCGCGACGAGAGCTCGCCGAACGCGCACCGCGTCCGGCCGTCGAAGACGGCTTCGTCGTCGCGATAGAGCATCGCGCTGTGGTCGAGCAGGTCGGTGATGCGCATGGTCGGCGGGGTCGCGCCGCGTACGATACGCGCGAGCCTCCACGCGTCGGTTCAGGTTTCGATCCGAAACACCTCGCGCGCGGCGTTGAACCGATTCGGTCGCGTGGCGCGTTTCGGAGGCCAGGGCTAGACTCCAGCGCGCTCCGAGGACACCGCGATGAAAGCCGTCTATTTCGACCGCCACGGCGATCTCGAGGTCTTGAAGTACGGCGACGTGCCGGACCCGGTGCCCGGTCCAGGCGAAGCCGTGCTGCGCGTTCGCGCGGCGGCGTGCAACTTCAACGACATCTGGGCGCGTCAGGGACTTCCTCGCGTCGAACTTCCGATGCCGCACGTCTCCGGCAGCGACGCCGCGGGCGAGATCGTCGAGCTCGGGCCGGGCGTGACCAACGTCGCGGTCGGCGACGAAGTGATCGTCCACGCGGTGCGCGCGTGTCGTGTTTGCACGGCGTGCCTGTCGGGCCAAGAGGTCTTTTGTCGCGGCATGCGCATCTGGGGCTTCCAAACGGGCCCGTACGACGGCTCGTTCGCGCAGTTCGCGAAGGTTCAAGTCCAACAGCTCGCGCCGAAGCCCAAGCACCTCTCGTGGACCGACGCCGCCGCGGTGTCGACTTCGTTGGTTTCGGTCTGGCGGATGTTGGTGACGCGCGCGAGGACGCAGCCCGGCGAAACGGTGTTGGTGTGGGGCGCGAGCGGAGGCACGGGCTCGTACGCGTTGCAGCTCTTGCGCGTGCTCGGCGCGCGTCCGATCGCCGTGACGTCGACCCGAGAGAAGGCCGCGTTCTGCGAGCAGATGGGCGCGGAGCACGTGCTGCTGCAAGGCGAGCACGACGTACACGCCGAGGTGCGCCGGCTGACCGACAATCGCGGCGTCGACATCGTCTTCGACCACGTCGGCGAGACGGTATGGCCGATCAGCATCGAATGCCTGCGCTGGGGCGGTCGCATGGTGATCTGCGGCGCGACCGAAGGGTTCATGGCGCAGCTCGACCTGCGCTACCTCTGGAACAAGCAGCTCAGCCTCCTCGGCTCGCACATCGGCACGCACGAGGACTGGCGCGATGCTCTGAAGCTCGTCGAGCAACGCAGACTCCACCCCCCGGTGACGCGCGTGTATCCGCTTTCCGAGCTCGCCCAAGCCCAAGCCGCGATGGAAGAACGCCGCTTGATGGGCAAGCTCGCCATCGATTGCGCATGAGCGCGTCGGCTGCGCGGCCCTCGATCCAACCGCGTTGACGAGCCCGCGTGTCCTTCGCCCAGTACGAGTACCTGCCGTTCCTGCTCGCGGTCCTCGCGGTGTTCCAGCTGACGCCGGCGAGCGCGCGCAAAGCGGTGTTGCTGATCGCGAGCTTCTGCTTCTACGTCTACTGGCAGCCGTGGCACGGTTTGCTGCTCGGGGCGTCGATCGTCTGCAACTTCGTGTGCGCAACGTCGCTCGAGCGCGCGAGTTCGCTCCGCGCACGCCGCGCGTGGCTCGCGCTGGCTCTCTCTGCGAACCTCGGCCTGCTGATCGTGTTCAAGTACGGCGGCTTCGTCGTGGACAACGTCAACGCGTTGCTCGCGCAGTTCGGCGCAGAGCCGCTCGGGCGACCCAATCTCGCGTTGCCGCTCGGGCTCTCCTTCTACACGTTTCAAGGGCTCGGCTACGTGATCGACGTGTGGCGTCGGAGGATCCCCGCGTGCCGGAGCGCGATCACGTTCGCGCTCTACGCGTCGTTCTTCCCGCCGCTCGTCGCCGGCCCGATCGAGCGCGCGGAGCACTTGCTGCCGCAGCTCGAGCGGCTGGTTCCGCTGCGCTCCGAGAACGCCTGGGTCGGCAGCCGCCGCGTGCTCTGGGGCCTTTTCAAGAAATGGGTGCTCGCCGACCAACTGCGCAGCGTCGTTTGGCCTGTCTTCAGCACGCCGGAAGCGCACGGCTCCGCCGGATTGCTCGTCGCGCTCTTCGGGATGCAGGCGGTTCTGTACCTCGACTTCAGCGCCTACACCGACATCGCGCGCGGCAGCGCGCGGCTCTTCGGGGTCGAGCTCGTCGAGAACTTCCGCCGTCCGTTCGCGGCGCGCAGTTTCGCGGAGCTCGCGCAGCGCTGGCACATTTCGCTCTACACGTGGATCCGCGACTACGCGTTCGCGCCGCTGTTCGGCTCGCGGCTCTCGCACGCGACGATCTGGCGCAACAACCTCTTGGTGATGGGCGCTTTCGGACTTTGGCACGGCGCGTCGTGGAGTTTCCTCGTCTGGGGGCTCGCCGGCGGCGCGGTGATCGCGAGCGGACACTCGTGGCGTCTCGCGCGGACGCGCGCGGGCGTGCGACGCGCGCCGGGCGGCGGCGCCGAGTTGTCGCGCTTGGGGAGTTGGACGAGCACCCTCTTCTTCGCCGCGCTGTTCATGGTGCTCTTCTTCGGCCCCGACCTCCGCTTCGCGGGTCAGTACTACGCGCGCCTGTTCGGCTTCGCGGGCTCCAACGTCGCCGAACTCACGCAGTTCGTCCTGCCGGTCGGCGCGCTGCTCTCTCTCGCGCTCGCGGTGCATGTCGCGGGCGAGAAGCACGACCTCGAAGCGCTCTGGAACGCGCGTTCGAGCGGTCTGCGCATGCTCGCGCTGCTCGCGTTGGCGGCGGCGACGCTCTTCCTGCGCGTGCCCGACCCGCTGCCGTTCATCTACTTCCGCTTTTGATGCCGGAGCGACGCGATGAACCGCGGGCACGGAAAGCGCGAGCGTGCCGGAGTCGTGCGCGCCTCGCGGCCGACCCGCGCTTCGGCCGACGCGCGGTGCACGAGCCTCGGCGTCACCGATAGACGCGCAGCCCGGCGCGTTGGTCGCCGAGCACCAGCCGGCGCGCGCCGTCGATCGTCGTCGTCGCGAGCCCAGCGGCCCAGCCGGGCGTGTCGTCGACCACCCTCAACGTCGCGAGCGCTTCCGCGGCGCCGAGCTCGGTCGCGAGCAAGCCGCTGCGCCCCGCGGCGATCCACGCGGTGACGCGCGTGCCGTCGGTGCTCGGCCAGAGCTCGAGGTCGAGCAACGGATCGCGCCCGCCGTCGTACGGATGCTCGGGCGCAACCAGCGTCCGTTCGAGCCGCGCATGCTTCGGATCGTCGACGTCGATGATCAGGAGCTCGCCGCCGGTGGTCGCGACCGCCAGACGTCGACGTTTCGCGAGCTCGAAGGCCTGCACCGCGATCGCGAGACCCTTCGCCCCGACTCCGTGGACGTACGCGAGACGTTCGGGCGGCGCGGCGACGTCGCGCGACAGCTCGAAGATCGCGACTTGCGGCTTCTCGAAGTGCTCGCCACCCGCGCGACCGTTCGCCCCGGCGGCGACCGCGGCGAGCGCGCGACCGTCGGCGAGCGTGAACACGCAGGCGTTCCAGGTGAAGCACGGCGCCGCTTCGTCGTCCTCGTGCGTGCGCACTTGCCAACGCGGCTCCAGCGCGAGCGCCGAGCCCGGCTTCGAACTCGCCGCGGCGGCGCGCACGTCCTCCACCGCCCACCCGAGCAGTCCGAAGCGCGAGCCGTAGCGTGTCGTCAACAGCAGCTCGCCGGCGAGCGTCGAGTTCAGGTAGCTGTTGCCGCGCACGCCGCCGCGCTCGGCGTCGAGCGGCGCCGGCGGTCGGAGCTCCCAACTGTCGATGCGCGGCTCGGCGCCGAGCGTCAACCGTTGCACCCGCCACGCGAGCAGCCCGTTCGACACGAACCACTCGCGCGTCGGCTCTCGATCGAGCCACTGCGCGCCGACGCCGAGCCCGAGCGGCGCGCTATGCTCGAAGCCGCGCGCGAGCGCGAGCGTTCCGTCTTCGCCGAGGCGCAACAAGCCGCGCGCGAGACTGCCGGCGGTGTCGATGCCGAAGAGCAACAGCCGCGGATCGCGCAGGCTCGCGGCGCCGTCGATCGCGGGCAGGCCCGGCGGCTGGCGACGCGCGAGTTCGCGCACGCCCCACGCGCTCGGCGTGGCGGTCGAACCGGACGCGCCGGGCGGACTCGTCGCGCCGGGCGCGGCGGGCACGAGCTCGCGCACGACCGTCCCGATGCGCAGGTGCTGCTCGTACGTCCGCGCGCCGCGCAACACGAGGCTGCGCCAGCCGCTGTGATCGATCGGCTCGCTGCGACGGAGCTCGCAACGCTCGCCCGCGTGCTCGAAGAGCCACAGGCCTTCGCTCGCGCCGAGTTCGAAGCTCTGCGGGTCGACCGCGCCGACGTCGAGGTTCCAACCGATCGTGCCGAAGAGCCCGTACGGCGCGCCGTCGCAGGCTTCCGCCGGTCCGCGGGTCGTGCCGACCGCGACGCGCGAGCCGTCGACGGCGACGCGGATCGCGTACGCGGGCTTGCCGCCGAGCGCGAGCGGCACGACGCGGCGGCGCGCGTCGCTCCACGCGCCGTCCAACGCGAACTCGACGAGCCCGGCGTCGTCCGCCGCGACGTGCAGCGTGCTCTCCGCGATCGCGAGATCGCGCGCCCACGGCCCGCGACGGCTCGCGCGAGCGCGCGGGTCGACGAACGCGGGGAGCGCGGGCCCGGGCTCGACCGCGAGCTCGCTCGGAGCGCGCACGTCGACGCGCGCGACGCCGGCCGGCCCGAGCGCGAGGTACGCGCGACCGTCGGCGAGCTCGACGTCGAGCGCGAGACCCTCGACGCGAACCGCGCCGAGCCGCTCGAGCGTTCGAACGGCGTAGACGCGCAGCTCGGAGCGCCCGCGGCCCGCGAACGTCGCGACGCAGCGTTCCGCGTCGAACGCGAGCGCGGTGCACGCCGCTTCGTCGGCGCGATCGAACCAAAGCACGGTCGGCGGGTTCGCGTCGAGCTCCAGAACTCCCGCGCCGCGCTCGGAGCCCGCGATGAAGAGCCGACGCCCGCGCGCGTGCAACGCGACCAACGTGGCATCGACCGCGACGCGCCGGCGCTCGATGAGACGGCCGTCGACGAGTTCGAGCTCGGCGATCGACGCGCCTTCGGCCGAATAGAGGCGCGAACCGTCCTCGCCGACCGCCAGCGCGATCGGATCGGCGTGGCCGTGGACCGCGACGAGCTCCGCCGACGGCGATGCGACTTGGACGAGGAGCGCGACGAGTGCGAGCACGACGAAGCCAGCGTATCGCGTCGCGTCGTTCGCGACGAAGGCGGACGCGCCGCTCTCGCTCGCTACAATCGCCGGCGTCTACCCATGGTCTCGAAGCGCCCCTCGCCGGCCCGACTGCGCTCTCTCGGACCGCGAGAGTGGTTCTTGATCGTGCTCGCTTGCCTGCTCGGCCTCGAGTTCGCCTTGCGCGCGTTCGGGTTCGGCTACGTGGTCGGCAGCGAGTCGTCCGCGCGCTACGGCTGGCGGATGCTCCCCGAGCAAACGGTCGCGCACGCCGAGACCGGCATCGAGACGCGCACCAACGCGCTCGGGTTCCGAGATCGCGAGTGGGGCGAACCCGCGCCCGATCCGTCGCGCACCCGCGTCGCGTGGCTCGGCAACTCGATGATCTGGGGCGGCAACCGGATCCGCGTCGAGCAACGCTGCGATCGCCAGCTCGAGGAACTCGCCGCGCGGCGACTTGACGACGGCGCCAACGCGCGGCCGCTGCTCGCGATGAACTTCGCTCAGCCCGGATACACGTTCGAGCAGATGGCGCGCGTCTGGGAGGACCTCGTGCGGCCGTTCCGCCCAGACGTCCTGATCGTGCCTCTCTGCGCGTACGACATCCGTCCGATGCGCGCCTCGATCGATCGCGTCCACTACCCGCTCTGGCGCACCGTCGAGTCGAGCGCTCTCTTCGATCTCTACAAACGCATCGCCGGCGGCGGTTGGCACCCGGAGCTCGCGCGCGCGGAGCTCGACGTCGAGCTTTCGATCGCCGACGACCCGTTCGCGCCCGAGCACCTGTTGCTGCGCATCGAGCTCGACGCGCGGATCGAGGAAGTGCTCGCGCAGGCGCGCTCGCTCGGCACCCGGGTGATCGTCGTCGCGCTGCCGACGCTCGCCGACTTCACCGAGCCCGATCGCAGGTGGTTCGGCGATCATTGGGCCGAGTGGTGCGCCGAGCGCGGCGTCGACTTCGTCGATCCGCGGCCGCGCTTCCGCACCGCGATGCAGCCGCTCTTCGACGAGCTCGCCGCGAAGGGACTCGGGACGCAGGATGTCTGGGGCCGCTTCATCGACCACTCGCGCGCCGCAGTTGTGGAGACCCGCGCCGCCGCCTGCTTCCATTTCGACGATCCGACGCACTTCACGCCGCGCGGACACCTCGCGCTCGCGGACGCGCTCGTCGACGCCGTTCTGCCGGTCAGCGCGCGCTGAAGCTCGGTTAGAATCCGGCGCATGAGCTCGGTCGCGATCACCGCCACGGGCAAGTGTTTGCCCAAACAAGTGCTGACCAACGACGAGTTGATCGCGCGCTTCGGCCTCGAGGTCGACGCGCGCTGGATCGAGGAGCGCACCGGCATCCGCTCACGGCACTGGCTCGAGCCGCACGAGACGACTTCGGACCTGGCGGTCGGCGCGGCGCGGGAAATCCTCGCGCGACGCGGCATCGAAGCGCGCGAGCTCGATCGCATCGTCCTCGCCACGATCTCGCCCGACCATCCGAGCCCGTCGACCGCGACGATCGTCGCGCGCAAGCTCGGCGCGCGTTGCGCGGCTTTCGACCTCAGCGCGGCGTGCGCCGGCTTTCTCTACGCGCTCGAACTCGGCGCCGCCGCCGTGCGCGGAGGCGAGCGCAAGGTGCTCGTGCTCGCCGCCGAGGCCCGCAGCCGCTTCATCGACACACGCGATCGACGCGCCGTCGTGCTCTTCGCCGACGGCGCCGCCGGTGCGTTGCTCGAGCCGAGCGACCGACCGGGGCTGCTCGCGACGCATCTCGGCGCTGAAGGTCGCGAGGAAATGGGCGCGCACATCCCCGCCGGCGGCGCAAAGCTGCCGACCAGCGCCGAGACGTTCGCCGCCGGCGACCATTTCCTCCAGATCGACGCGCGGCGCGACATCTTCGAGCTCTTCATCCGCTTCGCGCGCGAGGCGACCGACGCCGTGCTCGCGAAGGCGGGTCTGTCGCTCGACGATGTCGACCTCTTCATCACCCACCAAGGCAATGCGCGGATGATCGAAGCGTTGCTCGCCGAGCTCCGCTTGCCACCGGAGCGCGCCGTCAACGACGTCGTGCACCACGGCAACACGTCGGGCGCGACCGTGCCGATCGCGCTCGCCGAAGCGCTGGAGAGCGGGCGCATCCGACCCGGTCAACGCGTGCTGATGGCGTCGGCCGGCGCCGGCTACACCTTCGGTGCCGTGCTGCATCGGTTCTGACACGATGACGCTCCGACACTCCGCGTTGCTCGGCGTGCGCGTGGTCGCCAGCGGGTCCGCGCGGCCGTGCGACGCCGTTTTCGCGCGAGAGCGCGCGGGCATCGAGCTCTCCAACCTCGAAGTCGCGCGGCTGTTGCTCGGCGATGACTGCGAAGCCGAGCTCGCTCGCGCAGACCTCGATCCGGAGCGCGCGCGAGTCGCGTGGGGCGTCGAACGTCGCCAGTGGGTGCGCACGCGACGCGCGGCGACGCCCGAGAGTTGCCTCGACGCCGGCGAGCTCGCGACCGCGGCCGCGCGCGCCGCGCTTCAGCGCGCCGGAGTCGCGGCGGAGCGCGTCGACGTGCTCGTCACCGCGACTTCGACGCCGCCGCGCATCTCGAGCTCGCTTGCGAGCCGCGTCGCGCGCGAGCTCGGCGTCGGCGGCGTCGCGCTCGACCTGCGCGCGGGCGGAGCCGGCGCGTTGCAGGGGCTCGTCACCGCCGCGCAGTACCTCGCGCACGGCGCGAGCTGCGCGCTGATCGTCGGCGTCGAGACGAGCTCGCTCTATCTCGACGCGCACGACGTGCGCTCCGCCTGGCTCTACGGCGACGGCGCGGGCGCGGTGCTGCTCGTGCGCGACCCGAGCGCGGCCGAGCGCGGGCTCGTCGGCGCGCTGCTCGCGAGCGAGCACGTCGTCGGTCGCCCGTTCACCGTCCCCGGCGTGTTGCCTCCGACCGCGGAGGCGCTCGAGCGCGGCGACTACCGTTTCCAACGGCCCGACGCAGCGTACGGCGGCGCGCTGCTCGAGCTGTGGGCCGCCACGTCGCGCGAGCTGGTCGCAGTGTTCCCGCGCGAATGCGCCGAGCTCGCGCACTTCGCGCCGTACGCCGTCAGCCGTCCGCAGCTCGACGCCGCGAGCGCGCCGCTGCTCGCTGCCTCGGTCGGTCGCGCGCGTCTCGTCACGACGCTCGCTCGCGACGCGTGCGTCGGCGCCGCGGGAGCTTTGATCGCGTTGGATGCTCTGCTCGAGAGCGGCGCGGCGGCGAACGGCGACTTGATCGCGTCCACCGCCCTCGGCGGCGGCGTCAACCGCGCGGCGCTGCTCTGGCGGCTGTGACGCGCGCTACCGAGCTTCGAGACGAACTTCGGTCGGCTCGACCGCGAGCAGCGTGCGCTCGCCGCGCCGCACCACCGTGAGCGCGTGCACGCGTCCGATCGCGGCGAAACCGAGCGCGCGGTGCAGATCGGCGACGCTCTGCAGCGGCCGGCCATCGAGCTCGACCAGGATGTCGCCCGGCTGCACGCCCGCGGACGCGGCGGGCGAAGCGGGCGCGACCGAGCGCACCGCGATCCCGCGCGCGTCGGCGAGCCCGAGCTCGTGCGCGCGCGGCTTCGGCAGCAACACGTCCTCCGCGCCGATGCCGAGCCACGCGCGTCGCACGCGGCCGTGCGCGGCGAGCTCGGCGGCGACGAAACTCGCCGTGTTCGACGGCACCGCGAAGCAGAGCCCCTGCGCGAACTGCACGATCGCGGTGTTGATGCCGACGACCCGACCATCGGACGCGAGCAGCGGCCCGCCGGAGTTGCCGGGATTGAGCGGCGCGTCGGTCTGGATCACGCCTTCGATCGCTCGGCCGGGCACGCGGCTCGCGAGCGTGTGGCCGAGCGCGCTGACGATGCCGCAGGTCACCGTCCGCGCGAGGCCGAACGGCGAACCGACCGCGACGACGAACTCGCCGACGCGCAGCGCGTTCGACTCGCCGAGCTGCGCGAACGGAAGCTCGCTCGCGGACAGCCGCAGCAGCGCGAGATCGGTCACCGGATCGTCTCCGATCACGTCCGCGAGCAACGTGCGGCCGTCCGCGAGCGTCGTTTCGACTCCGACGGCGCCGTGGACGACGTGACTGTTGGTCAACGCGAGCCCGTCGGCGCTGACGAGCACGCCCGAACCGCCTGAGAGCTCGTTTCGCCGCCCGCGGGCTCGCAACGTCGCGACGTGCAGCACCGCCGGCGAAACCGAATCCACGACGTGAGAGAGTTCGTCCGAGAGCGCGCGCAGCATCGACATGGTCGCGCCTCTTGGACCCGCTCGCTCGCGATTCAAGCTCGGCGAGTCAGAGCGCCGCGCGACAGAGCTGAAGCGTCAGCAGCGCGAACGTGGTCGCGTACGTCGGCCCGCCCGTGTAGCACCAACGGTCGTGCACGATCCAACCCCCGCGCGAGCAGCTCTTCTCCTCGGCCGACGCGAGTTCGAGCAGCGACTCCGCCGTCGCCGTGTACCAGGGACGATAGGCCTTGTTCTTCGCGAACTTGCCCTTCGCCGTGTGCTGCAGGTCGTCGAGCGCGAGCGTGCCTTGGTACCAGTAGTAGTAATCGACCGACTTCTTGGAGCCGTCGACGCGCGGCAAGTCGGCGAAGAGCTCGTCCGACGCGCGCTGGAAGAACACGTGCTTGCGATCGGTGCCGGCGAGCAAGTGCACGTGGATGCCGAGCGCGCTGAGCGTGCCCGGGTGGTAGTCGTACGAGTCGCGCTCGCCGAGGACCTTCATGCCCGCTTGCTCGGCGTCGACGTATCCGACCTTTCCGTCCAAGCGCGTCATCGCGTCGAGGAAACGCGCCGCGCCCGCGATGTTCTCGTCGTGCACGACGAGCCCCGCGTCGCGACCGGCGTGCAACGCGAGCGAAGCCCAGCCGGTGACCGAAGTGTCCGCGTCCTTCAGCTCCTCGGCGTACTTCGCGGACGTCAGCGTCGCTTTGCGGGCCTCGATGTCCTGGCGCGACGCGTAGCGCCAACCCCACAGCCCCTCGCCGTTCGGATTCGGCTTCTGCGCGCCTTCGAGGTACGCGAGCCCTTTCTGCGCGGCATCCGCGTACCCCGGATCCTTGGTGATGCGCGCAGCCTCCGCGAACACGAGCGTCGCGAGGCTGTGGTTGTAGAGGAACGGCCTGGAGCGGCCGAAGCTGCCGTCCTCGGCCTGCGTCTTCGCGAGCCACGCGAGCGCCTTGGTCAACGCCTCGCCGTCGACATAGGTGGTGCGATCGAGCGGATCGACGAGCTTCTTCGTCGAACCGGGCTTCACACCTTCGCGCAGGAGCACGAGCGCCGCGAGCGCCGTCAAACCCTCGCCGTAGATGTCGCGCTTCTCGTCCTTGCCGAGATCGCAGCCCACCGCGCCGTCGCAGGTTTCCTTCAGCGAAAGCGCGCTCCATGAGCCGTCCGCGCCCTGGTGACGCAGCAGCCAGAAGCAGCCCGCGTCGATCGCCTTCTCCGCGCGACTGCTGAGCGGCGGCTTGGTCTGCGCGAACCCGGGCGTCACGAGGAGTGCGAGAGCGACGAGAACAGCGATGCGGAGCTTCATGCGATGCGCTTCCCACTTCGAACGACGCGGGACGCGCGTTCGGCGGCGGAGCGAGCCTACGAGACAATGCCTCTCACCGCTGTGCCGAAAACGCGCGATCTCCGCCACCGCGGCGGGCTCGTGCGGTCTGTGTGGGTTGGACTCCAAAGAAGGATCGACTCGCCATGGCGTTCCAACCCCGTTCCTGCCCGCGTTCCGACTGCCCGTCCCACGCCCAAGCGCACGTCGGACGCCGGCGTGAGTCTGCGCCCCGAGTTCCGTTCCTCTACCGACGGCGCGGCAGCTCCAAACGCGGCTGCGATCGCCGCGTCGTCCCTCGCCTTCGCTGCCCGACCTGCAAGCGCGGCCTTCTCCGAGCAGCGCGTTCGCGTCGACCACCGGCTCGAACGCTCGGCGCCGCAGCGAGCTCAGTCGCGCGGCCAGACGAAGTCGAGCGGGCGCGTCAGGACTCGGCGTCCGAGGCGCTGGAGCAGCGTCGAGAAGTCGCGCGCGGAGAGCTCGAACGCCCGCAGCGCGGTGAAGAGCGAAAGGCCAAAGCTGACGCCGAGGTTGAGCACGAACATCACGCCGATGCCGGAGCTCGCGCGCAGGAAATCCCCGTGCAGGAACCAGCCCTGATCCAAGGACGCCGCCGCGAGCGCCAACGTGCCGGTCGAGAGCGTCACGTGACGGACGTCGAGCGGCACGCCGAGGAAGAGCCCGATCGCCGGCGTCATGCCGAGCAGGAGCCCGAGCGAGATGCTCGTCGCCCAACCGCCGGAGTCGTGCTCGAGCCGCGCCGCGATGCGAGCGAGCCGCGCGCGACGGCTCGGCGACCGAGTCTCGAGCTCGGCGACCACCTGCGGGATCCGGCGGTAGACGATCCAGTTCTCGATCCAGCCGCCGAGCAAGCTCGCCGCCCAGAGGATCACGCCGGTGAGCGCCGCGAAGACGACGGTGCCGCTGTCGAGCGGCGACAGCGCGAGGTACGTCTCGTTGGCCGACTCTGGGTCGAGGAACGCGCGTCCGAACGCGAGTCGCCACAGCCGATCGAAGGCCAACGCACCGACCGACACGGCGAAGACGTTCGCGATCGCCGCGGCGAGCTGCGAGCGAACGATCCGCGCGGTCCAGTCGACGATGTCCTCGATCCGTTCCGCGCCGGCGCGCTCGCGCAACATGCCCGCGAGATGCGCCGCCGTCATCGCGGGCTGCTTGGTCGCCAGCGTCAGGTGGAGCGCCTGAAGCAAGAGGAACGAGATCGCGTAGTTGAGCCCGTACAGCAGCCCCTCTTGGAACGGAGCGAGATGCAGCCCGTGCACCGCGAGCTTCACCGCCGCGGTGCTCGTCGTCATCAATCCCCCGCCGGCCGCCGCGAGCCACATCACGCCGTACTCGCGGCGCGTCTTCGCGATGTAGTGTTCGCCGGTCCGACCCGAGCGCTCGACGATGCGCCGGTGCAGGCGCCGCGTGGTCGATCGCACCAACGCGCCGATGCGTCGCTCCTCGTCGACGCCGCGGGCCAGCGCGGCGATCCAGCTCCTCAGCGCCTCCGCCCGTTCGAGTTCTCCGCGAGTCGCCAGGACGGCGAATGCGAGATCGAGGCGCGCGAGCGAGCGCTCGATCACTTCGAGGCCGTAGACGATGTCGACGCTGACGCCTTCGTCCGCCACCTCGTGCTTCATCGCGGCGAGCGTCGACGGAACGGCCGCGCGCGCGAGTCGCCAGCGATCCAGCGCGTCCTCCAGCGGTTCCGCCGCGAGCCAACGATCCGCCAGTTCGTCGGTCGCCTGCCTCAGGACGTGGAACGCCGACTGCGAGAGCGGCGTGTTCGTCGTCCGCGCGCGCAACTTCGCCGAGTGCGCCTCGCCCGCCGCGCGCGAGGCGAGCAAGCGCAATGCATCCGCGAACGCAACTCGCAGCGACCCGAGCGCAAAGACGCCGCACAATTCGACGAATGCTGCGAAGAACGCCGCGCTCGCGCGCGGGTCACGTCGCTCCCACCGCTCGCGGTCGTCGTCGTTCGCGAGCACGCGCACCAGCAAGCGCGGCAGGTCGTTCTCCGCGCTCGGAGCCGGCACCGCGCGTCGCAAGACCCGCTCGACGAGCTCGGCGAGGAACCCGCGCTCTCCCGGCAGTCCAGCCTCGGCGAACAGCGGGAGCGCGCTCCTGTCGGAAGCGACGGCCGCGCACGCTCGCCGCAGTCCGTTCGCGAGCTCCGGACGCGCGGCGAGCACCGCCCGCAGCTCCGCGGTCGCCGCAACGAGGTCGTCGGACTCCAGCATCCCGCGCAGCAGCCGACACCACGCGTCACGGCGCTCGCCCGGCAGCTCCGCGCTGGAGACGCGCTCGACCCGCACCTCGAGCACTCGCGGAGTGGCGTCCATCGTGCGACGAATCTAGCAACGACCTCGTCGAGCTCGACGGCGACGGCCTCGTCAAGCTCGGCGGCAACGGCTTCGTCGAGTTCGCCCGCGACGGTCTCGCCAAACTCGGCGGCAACGACCTTGTCGAACTCGGCGACGGCGGCGACGCCCTCGACGCGCTCGACGCCAACGGACTCGACGCGCTCGGCGGCCCCGAAAAGCGAGCGGCCCCGCTCGAGAGGAGCGAGGCCACCGATTCGGAGCGCGTGAAGCGCGTCAGTCCATGTGCGCGACGACGCGTTCGTCGCCCATCTGGAGCTGCATCTGCATCTGGCGCGTCTTCGGCGCGAAGAAGCGCTCGAAGACCTTCGCGAAGACCGTTTGGTAGACGCGCAAGACGCCCTTCGTGCCGAGGCGATAAACGAAGTCCGTGATCGCCCAGTAGCGCGGCCCCTTGAGGCCTTGCGCGCTCGAGTAGATGCGCGCCTGCTCGGCGACCATCCATTCGGAGAAGAGCATGTACGAGATCAACAACGGCTTGGCGAGCCAGCGGCGCTTGATCATCCACGGCGCGATCTTCAAGAGCGACGGCCAGCGCACGATCATCGGGAAGAGCTTGTGCAGGTTCTCGATCTCGTGCTTGTTGTCGAACAGGATCGACGACGTGCGGTTGAACTTCTCGGGGAAGTCGTCGTACGCGGCGATCGCGTAGCCCATCTCGCGCGTGATGTCGTTGATGTCGAACGACGGGTAGGGCTGCATGATCGAGACCAGCGGGTGGTCGACCTTGCACTCGATGTTGAGCTTGACCGTCTCGAACTCGTCTTCGAGCGTCGAACCCGGGCCGCCGAGCATGTTCAGCGATCCGAGGCGGATCCCGTACTTGCGGATGTGCGCCGACGCTTCGACGAGCTGTTGGCGCGTCGTGTGCTTCTTGAACACCGCGTTGCGGACGTAGTCGTTGGCGGCTTCGAAGGCGACGCGCGCGTAGACGCAGCCCGCCGACTTGAGCTTCTTGATGTGCTCCTCGGTGGTCATGTTGGCCATCAGGATCACGTCGAACGGCAACCCGATCTCCTTCGGGTAGCGCTCGCAGAACTCGTCGAGCCAGTCGTTGCGCAGGTTGAAGATGTCGTCGACGAAGTGGACGAACTTCAGCGGGTACTGCGCGCGGACCTGCTTGATCTCCTCGAGCACGTGCGTCACGGAACGCTTGCGGACGTACTCGCCGTTGCGCGTGTTGTAGACCTTCTTCTTCAGCGCGTGGTGGAAGCAGAACGAGCACGGCATCGGACAGCCGCGCTGGCTCGTGAACACCTTGCGGTGCGTGTTGCGATAGATCTCGCCGGCGTCGTACACGATCGAGCGGTCGGGGAAGCCGAGCGTGTCGAGGTCCTGCACGAGCGTGCGCTGCGGGTTCTTGTGGATCTCGCCGGTCTTCTTGTCCTTGATCCAGAAGTTCTCGCAGTCGTTGATGTCCTTGCCGTCGCGCAAGCGGTTCAGCAGGTCGACGATCGCGACCTCGCCCTCGCCGCGGCAGATCGCGTCCATGCCCGGCGTCTCGACGTACTCCGGCACGAACGTCGGGTGCGGGCCGCCGGCGACCGAGATGACGTTCGGGAGGACCTCTTTCACCTTGCGGTTGATGTCCGCGAAGTAGAGGTGCATGCCCGTGGTCATCGAGTAGGCGACGACGTCCGGGTTGTACTCCTCGATCTTGGACACCCACTCCTTGTCGGGGAGGAAGAGCGCCTTGCAGTCGTGCCCGGCGTCCTTGATGGCGCGCGAGAGCCACATCAGGCCGAGCATCTCCTGCGGCAGATACTCTTCGATGACCAGTACTTTCATCCGTCGGCTCTCGGTGTGGTGCGATGCGGCAATGTTCGGACGCGCGACGGGGGCGCACAGAGCACCCCCGCCGACGCCAGGAAGTATATCGGGTGGGCGCAAGGCGCTGCCGCGCAGGTCGTTCCGTCCGCGCCGGTCGCTTTCTTTATGGCGGCGGTTCGCGGAGCCGTCCGCACGGCGCGCTTGCGAGGTGCGTAGGCGCGCTCGCCGCACCGAACCCTCGCCGAACGCGTGCCGAAGCCATGTGCGGCCGACGTCGACGGGACAGCAACGGCGCCGCGGCGTGGTCGGTCGGCGGTGAACGGAAGGCTCTTCCCGTCGCCGCGGACCGGCGCGACGGCGCGACGCGCTCAATCCATGTGGGACACCACCCGCTCGTCACCCATCTGCAGGGAGACCTGGATCTGGCGCTCGGCGTTCGCGAACCGCCGGGCGAAACGCGCGAACAGCGTCTGGTACACGCGCAGCGCTCCCTTGGTCGACAGTCGGTAGGCGAAGTCGACCCACGTCCAGTAGCGCGGACCCGACAGGCCCTGCGCGGACGAGTAGATCTTCGCCTGCTCCGCGACCAGGTACTCGGCGTGCAGCATGAAGATCACCAGGTACGGCCGATACATCCACCGCGCGCGGATCAGCTTCGGCAGGAAGCGCACCATCCACGGATTGCGGACGGCGAGCGGGAAGAGCTTGTGGAGGTTCTCGAGCTGGTGCTTGTGCGCCGAGAGCATCGGCGCGGTGCGGCGGAAGTTGACCGGGAACTCGTCGAGGCTCGAGATCGCGTAACCCATGTCCTGGGTGATCTCGTTGATCTCGAACATCGGGTACGGCTGCATCAGCGACACCATCGGATGCTCGACGCCGGCCTCGACGTTGAGGCGGATCGTGTCGAGCTCGTCCTCGATCGTCCCGCCCGGGCCGCCGAGGATGTTGAGCGAGCCGAGGCGGATCCCGTGCTTGCGGATCCAGCGCGACGCGTCGAGCAGCTGCTGGCGCGTCGTGTGCTTCTTGAAGATCTCGTTGCGGATGTGGTCGTTCGCGGCCTCGAACGCGATGCGCGCGTAGACGCAGCCGGCCGACTCGAGCTTCTTGACGTGCTCCTCGGTGGTCATGTTGGCCATCAGGATCACGTCGAACGGCAACCCGATCTCCTTCGGGTAGCGCTCGCAGAACTCGTCGAGCCAGTCGTTGCGCAGGTTGAAGATGTCATCGACGAAGTGGACGAACTTCAGGTTGTACTTCGCGCGGACCTGCTTGATCTCCTCGAGGAGGTGCGTGACGGAGCGCTTGCGGACGTACTCGCCGTTGCGCGAGTTGTAGATCTTCTTCTTCATCGCGTGGTGGAAGCAGAACGAGCACGGCATCGGACAGCCGCGCTGGCTCACGAACACCTTGCGATCGGAGTCGCGGTAGATCGCCGCCGCTTCGTAGACGATGTCGCGGTCGGGGAAACCCAGCGAATCGAGGTTCTGCACCAACGGACGCTGCGGGTTCTCGTGGATCTCGCCGGTCTTCTTGTCCTTGACCCAGAAGTTCTCGCAGTCGTTGATGTCCCCGCCGTCGCGCAGGCGGTCGAGGAAATCGACGATCGCGTGCTCGCCCTCGCCGCGGCAAACGGCGTCGATTCCGGGCGTTTTCACGAACTCAGGCGAGAACGTCGCGTGCGGCCCGCCGAACACCGCGAGCACGTTCGGCAGCACCTCCTTCACCTTGCGATTGATGTCCGCGTAGTACAGGTGCATGCCGGTCGTCGTCGAGTAGCACACGACGTCCGGCGCGTACTCGACGAGCTTCTGCACCCACTTCGTGTCCGGCAGGAAGAGCGCCTTCGCTTCGTGGCCCGCATCCTTGATCGCACGGCTGACCCACATCAGTCCGAGCATCTCCTGCGGAAGGAACTCCTCGATGAACAACACCTTCATGGCTGCCTCGCGTTGCACGTCTCGTTGCACGTCGGGCTGCGCACGCGGACGCGGCGCGTCCGACGGCGCTGCACGTCGACCCTTCAAGCAATAGGGTGCGACGCAGCGCGCGGCGAGCGACGCGTGCGAACTATCCCGGTCGCGTAGCAGCTACGCCGATGCGCGCGCGTGCGCGTTGCGCGCGACGCATCGGCGCTACGCGTGAACGCTGCGTCAACTCGTCGCGGTCGACGGAGCGGCGAGCGGCTTCTTCGCGACCTCGGCGAGCGACTGCTCGACCTTCGAGAACGTCGCGGTGCGCGAGAAGCGATCCATGCGCTCCACGCCTTTCCTCGCGAAACGCTCGGCGAGCTCGGGCTCGGCGAGCAGGCGCCCGATCGCCGCTGCGAGATCCTTCGGGCTCTTCGGCGGCACCAGCAGGCCGTTCACCTCGTGCTCGACGACCTCCGGATTGCCGCACACGCCGGTCGCGACGACCGGAGTGCCGAGCGCGCTGACTTCGAGCAGCGTGTGCGAGAGCCCTTCGTACTCGCTGTTCAGCACGAACACGTCCGCGGCGCGGATGTAGAGCGGAATCTTCGCGTACGGCACGTTGCCGAGGAAATGCACGCGCTTCTCGAGCCCCAGCGCCTTCGCTTCCGCCTTCCACGGCTCGAGCATGTCGCCGTCGCCCGCAACCAAGAGCTCGACATCGTCCGGCAGCTGCTTCAACGCCTTGACGATGTGATCGACGCCTTTCCAGACCATCAAGCGGCAGATCGTGAGCGCGTAGCGAGGCTTGGGCGGCAACCCGAGCTCGGCGCGGGCCCGCGCCTTGGTCTGCGAGAACTGCTCGGCCGTCGGCCCGTGATACGCGTTGTTGATGTGCCGCACCTTGTCGCCGGCTTGGCCGTAGCGACCGACCGCGATGTCGCGGAGGAAGTTCGAGCACGAGATGATCCGCGTGCAGCGCCCCCACCACCATTTCTGGAGCTGGCGCACGAACTTGACCTTGAACCCGTAGTCCTTGGTCTCGAACACGTTGATGTCGTCGCCGTCGATCCAGCCCTTGCGGTGGCTGATCTCCCACGCGCCGTCGACCATCATCCGGATCATCACCGGTCGGAACGCGAGGCGCGCGGCGAGCACGTGCAGCAGAGCGAGGTGCTCGTTGACGTACACGACGTCGAACTCGCGCGCGTGCTTCCACACGAGCCAAAACGCTTTGAGGTAGCGCACCGCGAGCCGTCCGCGGCTGATCGACACGACTTCGAAGGGGTAGCCCTTCGGCTCGGGGTCCGAGCAGAACGCGACGACGCGCACGTGGTGGCCGCGCTCGACCAGAAAGCGAGCGCAGCTCGGCACGTAGACCGCGGGGCCGCCGAGATCGGGCGGGAAGACCGGTGAGGTGATCAGGACGCGCATGGAGGGCGTGGAAGGATACCCGCTCGACGCGCGCTCGGCCGCCGCGGAAGCTCCGCTCGCCGCTTCGCCCGGCTACCGCACCTTACGTAGATGTCCGAACGCGCGCGGCGCGGCGTCTGGAACTCGCTTCCGGTTCGAGCGCGCGACTCGGCGAGTCGAGGGCCGCACGCGCGACGGTTCGTGGGGAAGCGTCCGCCTGCGGCCGTGGGCGCGAAGCTCCCGGCGCTTCCGCGCGGGGAACCGACGGACGCAACGGCGAGCTCGCGAGTCACGCTCGCCGAGCGCCCGATGTCCCAGCTTCTCGAGCCGACACTTGGGAGTCGCGAGACGCGGATGACGCGCGCGACGCGGGTGATGCAGTTGACTCGGTGATTCCGTTGGCTCGCGTGACCCGTGGGAGTCGCTTGGGTCGCGTGCGTCGCTTGGGTCGCGTGGGTTGCGTGGGTTGCGTGGGTTGCGTGAGTCGGGCGACACGGTTGACTCGGTGACTGCGTGGCGCCGATGACGCGCGTGACGCGCGCGCGACGATCCGGCCTCCGGCGTCGGCGCAGCGAGTTCGCCTCGAACGTTCGCCACGAGTCCGACGGATCGACGCGCCCCGCTCTTCCGCGTGCTCGGCGCCGTCCGGTCCGTTCGGATCGCGCCTCACGATCTGGCCGCCAACGTCGATGCGTCACTCCACGCCCGACCTCCCGACCGCCCGGCCTCACCTCGACGCGACGGCGTGCGCGGTCGCTCCGTCGCGCGCTCGCGCAGCGCGCTACGGCTCGAGCGGCACGTTCCAGTAGCGGTCGCTGACGAAGCGCTCCCAGCTCGTCCGCACGCGGCCGACCGGGATCTCGAAGAACGGCGACCACTTCGGCTTCTCGGGCTTCTTGTGGAGCTTGAGGCCCGCCTCGAGCGGCGTGCGGTCGCGCTTCCTGCGATTGCAGTCCATGCAGGCGAGCACGCAGTTCTCCCACGTGCTCTTCCCGCCGCGCGAACGCGGCAACACGTGGTCGATCGAGAGCTCGGACGTGCCGGGCTTGATGCCGCAGTACTGACAGGTGTTGTGATCGCGCCGGAACAAGTTGCGGCGCGAGAACACCGCGGCGAGCGACGGCAACCCGTCGTAGCGCGTCAGCAAGATGATCTCCGGCACCTTGATCCGCAGCTTGACCGTGCGGATCGCCGGCTCGTCCGCCGGCACCGCGAGCGAAGTCCACGTCTCGAACGTGTGCGCCTCGTAGGACTCGGGATTGACTGCTTTGGCGGAGCCGTTGAAGACCAAGCGCAGCGCGCGACGCACGGTGACCGTGTGGATCGCGGTCCACGACTCGTTCAGCACGAGCGTGGGCTGCGAGAGGACGCTTGGACTGCTCATGGCCCGTTCAAAATAGTGCACGACAGCCGCCTTGCAAAGATGCTCGCGCACGAGCCTCTCGGCGAGCATCGGCCGGCCGCGTCGACGAGCTTGATCCGCGCTTCACCGAGCTCGCGGACTGGATCGCCGACCGCCGCGCCTGCATGCTCTCGCCGTGCTGCCGACCTCCGCAGAACTGCGAGCCCTCGCTCGCCGCGACCCGGTGCTCGGTCGCGCGATGCGCCGCCTGCCGGCGTTCCCTGGTTTCCCCGACGCCGCTCAGCGCACGCGGCGCACGCACTTCCACGCGCTCGCCCGCGCGATCCTCTTCCAACAGCTTCATTGGAAGGCCGCGACGACGATCCACGACCGCGTGGTCGCGTTGACGCCGGGTCGCGGCTTTCCGAAGGCCGACGAGCTGCTCGCCCTCGACTCCGCCGCGCTGCGCGCCGCGGGAGTTTCGTCGAACAAGGAGCGCGCGTTGCGCGATCTCGCAACGCGCGTCCACGCGGGCGAACTCGACCTCGCGCGCGTCGGCCGCAAGCGCGACGAGCTCGTCATCGAAGCTCTGACCCGCGTCCACGGCATCGGCGAATGGAGTGCGCAGATGTTCCTCCTCTTCCGCCTCGGCCGCCTCGACGTGATGCCGTGCGGCGACCTCGGCATCCAAGAGGGCCTGAAGCGCCTCGATTCCCTGCGCGAGCGCCCGACCCCGAAACAGGTGCTCGCCCGCAGCGAACCCTGGCGGCCGTTGCGTTCCGTCGCGAGCTGGTACCTCTACCGCCTGACCGACGAGAAGTAGGAGCGCCCGGATTCCGTGTTGCGGTGCCGGCGCTCGGCGCAAGAAGGTGCATGCACGACGATTCGGGGTTCGGGCTCGCGCGACGGCTAGTTGCCGTGACGGCGGTCGTGGCGTTTGGGCTCGCGGGCGCCGGGCTCGCGCAGTCGAAGTGCGTCGAGCTCGCGATCGGGGATCTCGATGGCGATGGCTTCGAGGATGCGGTCGTCGCCGATCGTGGACTGTCCCGCGACGGTGGATGCGGCGAGGTCCACGCGATCGACGGCAGGACCGGAGCGCGACTTTGGCGCTCGATCGGTGTCGCGGACTCGCGGCGAGTCGGCGTGGCAGACGCGGATCTGGAGCTACGAGCTCGAGCCCCGCGCCGCGCGCGTCCGTTGACGCGCACCAAGGATTTCCGGATCGACCGCAACCGCGTGCGCGCGGTGCGATCTATCGGTTCGTGAAGGCGGAGAGCGGTCGTCGAGGCGCGGTGCGCGCGCTCCTTCGCCGTGCGGGCTTGCGCGGCCGCGCGGGCGCGTGCGACGGCTTGGGAACTCGTGCGCACGGGCGACCATCCGCAGGACGATCGGCGCTCACGACCGAAGCAGGAGCTCACGATGAGCAGCGATGACGTGTTTCGATGGACCGACGCGAAGTGGAATCCGGTCCGAGGCTGCAAGGCGGTCAGTCCGGGTTGCGATCACTGCTGGGCCGCGGCGTTCGCGCACCGGTGGCGAGGGGTCGAGGGCCACGCGTACGAGCAGGGCTTCGCGCTGCGACTCGTGCCCGACAGGTTGCTCGAGCCGCTCTCGTGGACCCGCTCGCGAACGATCGAGGTCGCGTGGATGAGCGATCTCTTCCAGGAACGCGTGAAACCGGAGTACGTGGCGCGAGTCTTCTCCATCATGGGGCTCGCCGACTGGCACCACTATCGCGTGCTGACCAAGCGCGCGGCGCGGATGCGCGAGCTCGTGACGGGCAAGCTCGCTCGCATCGCCGAGCGCGCGCACATCGGTCTTGGCGTCAGCGTGGAGGATCGCGAGCACGGCCTGCCGCGCATCGACGAACTCCGGCGGACGCCGGCCGGCCTGCGCTTCGTCGTGTTCGAGCCGTTGCTCGCGGACGTCGGCCGTCTCGATCTGCGCGGCATCGACTGGGTGCTGGTCGGCGGCGAGAGCGGCCCCCACGCGCGACCGATGGAAGAGGACTGGGTGCTCTCGATCCGCGATCAGTGCGCGGCCGCGAAGGTGCGCTTCTGTTTCAAGGGCTGGGGCGGACTACGGCGCGCGGAAAACGGCCGCGAACTCGGGCGCCGGACCTACGAAGCCCTTCCGGCGGTGCCCAAGGTCATCGTCCCATCGGCCGCCGAACGCAGGCGCCGCCGGCAGGAGGTGACCCCCAAGCGCTAAACGCCTGCAAGCGGTGTGCTGAGTGGCCGGCGTCCGCGCCGCGAAGCGCGGGGGCCCAGGTCCGCCCGGTCCACTCGGAGCGGTCGCGGCGGTCAGCACGCTCGGAGCGCTCGCGCGCTACGACCAGATCGTCAGCTGCGCGTGGCTCTCATTGCGCTCGCACTCGATCGCCGTGAGCATCTCGCGGGTGACGTCGCCGGTCGGGTAGTCGCCGGTGAAGCAGGCGTTGCAGAACTTCTCGATCTTCGGGTTGCCGACTCGCGCCGCCGCGTTCATCGCGTCGCGATCGAGGTACATCAGGTAGTCAGCGCCGATGAAGTCGGCGATCTCCGCCGGCGTCTTGCCGGTGGCGATGAACTCGGTCTTGGTCGCCATGTCGATGCCGTACGGGCACGGCGAGACGAGCGGCGGGCTGGTCACCGCGAGGTAGACCTTCTTCGCGCCGGCGTCGCGCGCCATCTGCACGATCCGCTTCGACGTGTTGCCGCGCACGATCGAGTCGTCGACCAGGAGCACGTTCTTGTTCTCGAACTCGAGCTTGATCGTGTTCAGCTTGCGGCGCACGCCATGCGAGCGCGCGGACTGCGACGGCATGATGAACGTCCGCCCGATGTAGCGGTTCTTCACCAGACCTTCGCGGTACGGCACTTCGAGGTGCTCGGCCATCGACATCGCCGCTTCGCGCGACGAGTCCGGGATCGGGATCACCACGTCGGGGCGCGGGGCGTCGGCCTCGCGCCACTGGGTCGCCAATGCCTCGCCGAAACGGCGGCGCGTGCGATACACGGACACGTTGTCCAACATCGAGTCGTGACGAGCGAAGTACACGAGCTCGAAGATGCAGGGCCGGTGCGGCTTGTCGGCGAGCTTCTTGTGGATGATCTTGCGCTCGGGCGTGACGTACACGGCCTCGCCGGCGCCGATGTCGAGGGTCTTCTCGTACCCGGTGACGTCGAGCACCACGCTCTCGCTCGCGCAGGCGAACCAACGGCCTTCCTCGGTCAGTTTCTCGCCGAAGCAGATCGGCTTGATCCCGTACGGATCGCGGAACGCGACCATGCCGCCGTCGGCGAGGATGGCGCAGACGGAGTACGCGCCCTTGACCTCGGCGTAGACCGCGCGGATCGCGGCGAAGACGTCGTCGGGGGTGGCGTGTATGCCCGGCTTCAGGCGCTCGGAAAGCGCGCGGGCGAACACGAAGAGGATGACCTCGAGGTCGCAGTTCGAGCCCGGGCGGACGCCGGAGCGCTGCAGCTTGGTCTTGAGCTCGAGGAAGTTCGTCACGTTCCCGTTGTGCGCCATCGCGATGCCGCACGGGAAGTTCATGTGGAACGGCTGCACGTCTTCGTCGGAGCCGAGGCCGACGGTCGGGTAGCGCACGTGCCCGACACCGAGCGCACCGCGCAGGCGCGGCATGTTGCGCTCGTTGAAGACGTCACGGACCAGGCCGAGGCCCTTCTTCACGTGGAAGGAGTCGGTGTACGTGGTGATGCCCGCCGCGTCCTGGCCGCGGTGTTGCACCGCGATCAGACCTTCGTAGATCTCGAGCGCGACGTCGGTGCCGTCCGGACCGTAGATGCCGATGAATCCGCACATGGGGTGTCGTGCGCGCGGCCTCGGCTTCCCCGATCCGAAAGCTCACGCGAGGGAGCATCCTAGGAAACGCCGGCGCGTTTGCAGCTCTCGCGGCTCTCGGAAACCCGACGAGTCGCGCACGCCGCCTTCGGCGGGCGCGCCGAGCCCAACGCTCGGCCCTTCGAAGCCGGCGGCGATCTGCACAAGTGCGGCGCCGCGAGCGAGCCGGCGGCATCCGCGGCGCATGACCTCTTGCTCACCTAGCTCGGCCGCTTCGATTGCCCAACCCATCCAGCTTGACTCCAGCCGCGCGAGTGCTCGGCCAGTGCTTGACCCGCGCTCGAACAGCGCTCGGCGTGTGCTCGGCCTTCGCTCAGCCCCTGCTCGATCTGTGCGTGACTTGTGCCCAGCCTGTGCTCAGTCCGAGCTCGACCTGCGTTCGACCCGTGCTCGAGCTGTGCTCAGCGCGTGCTCGGCCTGTGCCCGGCCCGCACGGTTGTCGCCCGACATCGGTGCGGTGAGCACGGTGAGTCGGCAGCTCGGCTGCGGCCGATCCCGGCGCGATCGTGCCGCAACGCACGCGCGATGGGCTCGCAAAGGTCGTTCGCGGCTGTCGCAGGCCCGACTTGGGTCGAGCGTGCTGCGTGCTCGGTTCCAGCTCGCGTGGCGCCCGAACCGTTCATTCGCGACGCGCTCGCGATCGGCCGGCGAACGTCCGACCTGTCTCGCGTGCAGCGCGCGCGCTGCGCTTGGCGACGGGCCCCGTGCGCGAGGTCGTGCTCGGTCAGCTCTCGCGCACGATCAGGTGGTCGGCGAGCTCGTTCGGGTTGTCGCCGTCGGACGGGAAGTGCGTCGCGAGGATCGCGCCGGCGCGCTCGACGCCGGCGACGAGGCCGGAAGCGAGCGACTCGGCGCGCACGCGTTCGAGCACCGCCGCGTCGACCTCGAGCCAGCCCGCGTCGCCGACCTTGGCGTGGATCGCTTCGTCGCCGAGGATGACGACGCTGCGCTCGAAGAGCGAGACGAAGATCAGGACCGCGGTGCGACCGCTGGTGCGGTGCATCGCGAGGGCCGCGAACTCCTGGATCGCCTGTTCGCGCGCCATCTCCTCGGCGCGGCGGGCGGAGACGAACGTGCGCTTGAAATCGGGGAAGAGCCGCGAAGCGCCGAAACCGGCCAGCGCGAAGGCCACGTTCGCGGCGAGGACGAGCGTCGCGTGCTCGCCGAACGTCGAACTCGCGAGCGCGGTCGAGCCGAGCGCCATCGCCGTCAAGGCGATCAACCAGTCGGCATGCGGATGCGAATCGGAACGCTCGACGACGACGACGGCGAGCTCGCCGTGGCTCCGGGCTTCCGCGGCGGCGATCGCGGCTCGCACGCGGGCACGATCGGCGTCGGAGAGCACACCGACGGCGCGATAACGGCGCGTGCGCGTCGCGGCGACGAGCAGCCAGCCGACGAACACCGCCGCGCCACCGAGCGCCGACGCGCGCACGATCCAATCGCCGGTCGCGAGCGCGTGGCCGACCGCTTTCCAGTCTTCGAGCAACGCGAGCATCATCACCATCGCCCCGAAGCTCCACCGCCGGAGAAGCCACCGCCGCCGCCGAACCCGCCGAAGCCGCCGCCGCCCCGGCCGTGTCCGCCGCCGCGCCCAGAGCTCGCGACGATCGCGAGCACGCGCAACACGTCGAACGCGGCTTGGGATGCGAGCTGGCGCCCCATCGCGTGCGGCCGACTGCGGCGCAGGCTCAGCACGCGCGCGAGGATGAACAGACCGAGCACGCCGATGACGACGAAAGCGATCAGCAACCGACCGACCTGCGGCGGCTGGCGCGCCGCTTCGGCCGCGCGCGGTCCGCCGGAGCCGGGCTGGATCGACTCCATCATCGCGAGCAGGCCCGCGTGGACGCCGGCGTAGTAGTCGCCGCCCTTGAAGCGCGGCACGATCACCTTGCGGATGATCGTTCCGCTTTCGAGGTCGGTGAGCTCGCCTTCGAGCCCGCGTCCGACCTCGATGCGCAGCTCGCGCTCGTCCTTGGCGACGACCAGCAGCGCGGCGGCGCTGACGCCTTCGCGGCCCATCTTCCACGCGCGCGCGGTTTCGAGCGCTAGGCGCTCGATCGAACCGCCGTCGAGGCTCGGCACGGTCAGCAACGCGAGCTCATGCCCGGTCTTCGCGCGGTACTCGTCGAGCTCCTGCTCCAACGCGCGCTCCTCGCCCGGGCTGAGGAGCTTCGCGCGATCGGTCACCCAACCGTCGTTCTGGGGGACGCTCTGGGGCGCAAGCAGCGCGACCCAGGCGAGGAGGATCGCCAGCATCGCCGCGCGCTACTTCTGCGTCCCGAAGTCGATCTTCGGCGTTTCGCGCTGCTCGGCCTCGACGGCGAGCTGCGGCAGCTCGCGATGCCCGAACATCCCGGCGATCAACACGCCTGGGAACTTGACGATCTTGGGGTTGTAGCTCTGCACCGCGTCGACGTAGTCGCGCCGCGCGACCGCGATGCGGTTCTCGGTGCCTTCGATCTGCGTCTGCAAACCGACGAAGTTCTCGGTCGCCTTGAGCTCGGGGTATTGCTCCGCGACGACGAGCAAGCGCGAGAGCGCGCCGCCGAGTTGATCCTGCGCCTGGAGGTACTGCTTGAGCTTCTCCGGATCGCCGGTCGCGTCCGGCGGCAGCGTCGCCCTGCCGACCGAGGCGCGCGCATCGACGACCGCTTGCAGCGTGGTCTTCTCGTAGTTCGCAGCGCCTTTCACGGTGTCGACGAGCTGCGGGATCATGTCGAAGCGCCGCTTGTACTGGTTGTCGATCTCCGCGACGCGCCCATCGACGTTCTTCTTCGCCGAGACGATGCCGTTGTACTGGCTGACGGCGCAGCCGCCGCCGACGAGCACGAGCAAGAGCACGATGCCGAGCCCGACGAGGCAACCGCGGGCGATCGCGCCGCGGCGGGGGGAATGAGCGAGTTGCATGGCGTCTCCTTGGAGTTCGAGCGGCGAGCTTACGCTTCTCGCCGACCGGACATTCAACGCAGGTCTACTTCGCAGGCGCCGGAGCACGCGTCGCAGGGAGCTTCGAGAGGTTGCGCTCGACCCACTTGCCCCACTAGGCCGACGGCTGGCCGTCGGCGGGCGGCGATTCGAAACCCGCGCTCTTGCCGAAGCGAGCGAGCTCCTCGGTCGACGCCGCCTCCAGGTTCAGCACGACCATCATCTGGTTCGCCGCGACTCCGAGCTTCTGGAGTGCGGCGGCGGCCTTGGCGAACTCCTTCGGCTTGTTCGGGTCGATCGGAGGCGGCCGCGGCAGTCGCTGCGCCCGAATCGCCTCGAACTTCGGGTAGAGCCCGCAAAGCCAGCCAGCCGTGCGGCGCGTCGAGAGCTCGGTCGCCGCCGCGAAAACGGCGCGCGCGCGGCGGATCCGGATCCTTCGTGTGGCTCGGCACGAGCTCCGAGGCCACGAAGGATTCGAGCGAGCCGTTCCACTCGCGCAGCGTGCGCAGCACGGCGTCTTCGGCGCGCAACGAGCCGGTGTCAGCGAGCGCCGCAGGCAGGTCCGCGCGTTCGACCACCGGCTCGCGCAGCGCGACGGCGGACTTCACGAGCTCGGCCGTTTCCGGTTGACCCGGCTTCCGGGCTTCGAGTTCCTCTTGCAGCGCCTTCGCGTTCTTCTCGATGAGCTTGCTGACCGCGCGAAGGCGAACAGCGGACATGCAAGGACCGTCATGGGCTCTCGCCTCCCTCGCTGGCCAGTTCGCGAACGCCGCGAATCGGCGCCAAGCGCGCCGAGTCGGAGCGCGTCGGGCGGAATTCTCTTCGTAAGGTCGAGCGACGCTTCGCACGGGCCCGATGCGACTTCCGGTGCGGCCCCCTAGACTGGTCACGCCGTGCCCGAACGTCGCCCGATCCCGATGCACGCGCTGCAGCACGCCGACCAGCGGCTCGGGGCGCTCGCGTGCGTCGCGCTGCAGCCGTGGCGCTGGGCGCGCAAGCTATGGTCGCCGGCGCGGCCGGTGAAGCGCGTGCTCGCGATCAAGTTCTGGGGCATCGGCAGCCTCCAACTGCTGACGCCGGCGATCGCGACGCTGCGCGCGCACCATCCGAACGCCGAGCTCGTCTTCCTGACGCTCGCGCAGAACCGGGCGAGCGCCGAAGCGCTCGGCGTCTTCGATCGCGTCCTGTGCGTCGACGTCACGAGCGCGAGCTGGCTCGGCGTCTTCGGGCGCATCGCGCGGCTCTTGCGCGGGCTTCGGCGCGAGCGTTTCGACGAGGTCTACGACTTCGAGTTCTTCACGCGCTTCTCCGCGCTGATCTCGCTCGCGACCGGCGCGCCGCGCACGCACGGTTTCGCGGCACCGAACGTCTGGCGCGGCGGCTTCCACACCGACAGCGCGCCGTTCAACCGCTACTGGCACGTCGCGCGCAACTTCCGCGTGCTCGCCGGCGGCGAGAACGGCCGCAACGTGACAGCGAACGACCTCGCGCCGCACCGCTACGACGCTCGCGACGTCGAGCGCGTCGACGCGTTGCTCGAAGCGCGCGGTGTCGCACGCGAGGACGCGTTCGCAGTGCTCAATCCGAACGCCGGCGAGCTCTCGCTCGAACGCCGCTGGCCGCGCGAGAACTTCGCCGTGCTCGCCGATCGGCTCGCGCGCGAGGAAGGCGTCGCGGTCGTGTTCATCGGCTCCGCGCGCGAGCGCGAGTACACGGCGCTCGCGTGCGAGCCCGCCGCGTCGCTCCGCGTGCTCAACCTCGCGGGCGAGCTGACGACGCCCGAGCTCGTCGCGCTGCTCGCGCGAGCGTCGGTGGTCGTCTCCAACGACTCCGGCCCGATGCATCTCGCCGCGGCGATCGGCGCGCCGACGCTCGGCCTCTTCGGACCCGAAACGCCGGTGATGTACGGTCCGATCGGCTTGCGAGCGCGCGCTCTCTATCGTCCGCCGCCGTGCAGCCCGTGCATCAACGTGCACGACAACAAGCTCTCGAGCTGCATCTGGGGCCACCCGCAGTGCTTGGTCGCGATCTCCGTCGACGAAGTGCTCGCCAACGCGCGTGGCCTGATGCGCGGCGAGGATTTCGAGCTCGTCCCCGAGCGCCCGCGCGCCGCGCCGAACCCCTCGTCGTTCGCCGAGCGCCCCGGGGTCCCCGAGGCTCCCGGCGGCCCCGAGGTTCATTCGATGCGCGTCTTGCTGCTCAATCCGCCGGGAGCGCAGGTCTACATCCGCGACTACTTCTGCTCGAAGACGACGAAGTCGAACTACCTGTTCCACCCGATCGATCTGGTGGTGATGTCGGGCTCGCTCGCGACGCACCACGACGTGCAGGTGCTCGACTGCATCGCCGAGCGGCTCGCTCCCGACCAAGCGCGCAGTCGAGTCGACGCGTTCGGGCCCGAGGTGATCGTGTCCCTCGTCGGCTCGGTGTCGTGGGAGCAGGACCGCGCGTTCCTCGCCGATCAGGCCGAGCGCGGCCGGCGCGTGCTCGCGCTCGGCGACGTGCTCCACGAGCGGTCGGAAGAGCGCTTGAAGCAAGAGCCGTGGCTCGAAGCCGCGCTGCACGTCTTCACCAACCAAGACGTCGTCCACTACCTCGCCGGCAATCTGCCGGAGGTCGAGGAGATGACGATTCGCGACGACAGAGCGCGCGTGTGGCGCATCAAGGGCCGGCGCACGCAACGTGGCGCGTACCGTGTGCCGCGGCCGAGGCACGAGCTCTTCCCCGAACACGGCTACCACTTCTCCTTCGCCAAGCACGCGCGCTTCGCGACGGTGCTGACCGACTACGGCTGCCCGTACCAGTGCACGTTCTGCGTGATCAGCACGCTCGGGTTCCAGACGCGGCCGGTCGAGGACGTGCTCGAGGAGCTCGACGAGCTGCGCGCCCGCGGCATCCGCGAGACCTTCTTCCTCGATCAGACGTTCGGCGTGCAGAAGGCGCGCGCGTTGGAGCTCTGCAAGGCGCTGGAGGAGCGCGGCGACCTTTCGTGGACGACGTTCACGCGCCCGGATCGCGCGGACGACGAGCTGCTCGCCGCGATGAAGCGCGCGGGTTGCCACACGTTGATCATGGGCGTCGAAACCGCCGACGACGAGCTGCTCGCGAAGTACAAGAAGGTCTACACCCGCGAGGACGTCGTCGCGGGCTTCGCGCGCGCGAAGCGCCACGGTCTGCGCACGGTCGGCACGTTCATCATCGGGCTGCCCGAGGAGACCGAGGAGACGTTGGAGAGCTCGCTCGAACTCGCGATCGAGCTCGACCTCGACTTCATGAGCGTCAACATGGCCGTGCCGCGCTTCGGCACGCCGTTCCGCGCGCGTTCGATCGAGCTCGGGCTCGTCGATCCCGCAGATCTCGTGATGGACCAAGGCGGCGCGGAAGCGTTCTTGCCGACGCGCACGCTCGACCGCGACGCGATGCTCGCGATGAAGAAGCGCATGGTTCGCCGCTTCTACCTGCGCCCGAGCTACCTCTGGCGACGCCTGCGCAGCGCGAAAAGCCTCTACGAGCTCAAGGCGCAAGCGCGCGAGGGCCTCGCGCTGCTGCTGCGCAACACCTGAAGGGCTTCGCGCGGCGTTCGGCGCCACTGTTTTCGGCGCGCGCTTCGTCGGCGCGTACGTCGGTCGACGCAGCACGGCGTACTCGTAGCGTCGAGCTCGCTGAGCGAAGAGCTCTCCCCGCGGATCACCGCTGCTTGGCGATCCGATCGGAAGTCCTGAGCGGCGCGCGTGGCGGTGAACGTCGATCCTGGAGTCATCTCGAAACGCCGCCCGACGGCGGCAGGAGTGCAAGATGACGATGACGAGAGTGCAAACGAACGGAACGAGTGAATCGCGCGACCCGGGTGAATCGGGGGCCTCCAAGGTCCTCCATCGCACGGTGCTCGGCCTGGTATGGGCGGTCGCCGCGTTCTGGACTTGGTTCGTGATCGCCTCGCACTGGAACGAAGGGCCCGCGTTGCTCGCCGAGGGCCTGACGATCGTGATCCCGATCGTCGGTGCGGCGTGGCTCGCGTGGAAACGACCGCTGTGGGCGGGTGTCCTCTTCGTCGCGTTCGGGCTCGTGACCGCGTGGTTCTTCCACAACGGCGCCGTGTACGCGCTGATGTCGGGCCCGCTGGTCGCCGCGGGCGCCTACTTCGTCTGGCGTGGCACGCGGGAGACGCGAGCCGCGGCGTAGCGGAGTCGAGGTGTCGAGAGGTCAGCGCCGGAAGTCGCTCGCGCCCGCACGGTCAACGACGCAGCGAGGCCTCGACGTGCTCGACCACCGCCCGAGCCGCCCGCGCGGGGTCGGTCGCGTCGATCGTCGCCGCGTACCGGCGGCACTTCTCGGAGTGGCGGTAGAGCGGATCGTAGTAGAGGTCGAGCAGCGTGCGCACGAGCTCGCGCTCCTCGCCTCGATCGAGCAGCGCGACCAGCTTCCCCTTCCACTTCACCTTGCCGAGCCGCTCTTCGATGAACGGCAGCCGCGCGCGGAGCTCGTCGCGGCTCTCCGAGCGCTCCAGGTAGTCGGCGAGCAGGACGTCGATCCTGCGCTCGACCGTCGCTTCGAGCAGCACGTTGGTGCCGCGGTCGAGCGCGTCCCACAGCTTCGGCGGGACGATCGCGTCGCCGACTTTGCGGCTCTCCCCTTCGAACACGACCGGTCCGGGGAACCCGGCGCGCAAGCGCGTCGCCAACCGCGACTCGAACTCCTTCTGAGAACACGGCTCGAGCCCGACCATCCCGAGGATCGAGCTCCGATGCCCGGCCGCGGCTTCGAGGTCGATCGTCCAGCCCGGCCGCAATCGCTCGAGCTCGCGCAACACCAACGTCTTGCCGACGCCGGTCCAACCGCGCAGGACGAAGCTCGCGGGCGCGCTCCATTCCGCGAGCGTGCGCACCACGCCTTGCCGATACGCGCGGTACCCGCCGATCAACAGGCGCGCGTCGGAGAGTCCGAGCCCGCGCACCAGGGCGACCACGCTCCGCGACCGCAACCCACCGCGCCAGCAGTGCAGCACGATCGGCCTGGCGATCGGCAGTGCTTCGGGCCGCGCCTCGAGGCCGCGTTCCAGCGCTGCGATCCCGTGCTCGGTCAGCCGCGCGAAACGCGCTTCCAGGTCGGCGTGAGGAAGTTCCGAGCCCGCGACGCGCGCGATCGAGCCGACCAGGTCGATGAGCTTGCGCCTGGCGATCCCGCGCGCCTCCTCGAAGGCCGCCTGTGGCGATTCGCGCCGGTACAGCGTGCCGATCACCGCGCGCTCGACATCGTCGAACAACGGCAAGTTGACCGCGCCGGGCACGTGATCCTCGGCGAACTCGCTCGGGCTGCGCAGGTCGATGCACACCCGGTCGGGGAGCGCGTGCAACTGCTCGGCGGTGAGACTCGGCAGGCTTTCGTGCAGCAGGGCGGCCATCGCGAGCGCGCCACTCTAGCTCCCGAAGGCTGACGCGAGCGCGGGCGAGCCGTTTGCCCTGGATCCCCGGATAGGCAAAACTCTGCGTGCGTCCTGGGACACTGACTTCCCGCTGTGTCCATGCAAGCGTCGATTTTCGTCCTTGGCTCGCGAGCCTCATGCACCCCCGCACCTCGCGAAACCCGCTGCGAAAACCGTTGCTCGCGACTCGCACCGGTAGCGACTCGCCGGTTCTTCCGTAAGAACGAACGGAAGGGCCAAGGGTCGCGCTGCATGCTGCACACGGAGAACTCGGGTGAGGCGGACAAGGAGCTCCTGCTGCGCGTTCGCCGCGGCGAGCCCGCCGCGGTCGAGATGTTCGTGAAGCGGATGGCGTGTGTGCCGTTGATCTTGGCGGCGCAGAACACACGCCTCGGACGCACGCTCGGGCCGGCGGAGCTCAACGACGCGTCGCAGGAGACGCTGACGCTGATCTGGCAGCGCCTGGAGAGCTTCGAGGGTCGAGCGACGCTCGAAACCTGGGTCTACCGCTTCTGCTCGAACACGCTGATGAACGCGGTGCGCAAGCTCAGGCGCGCACGGCGAAGCGAGGTTCTCGGCGATCAGCAACCCGACCCGACGCACGTCGATGCGGAGACGCGCTTCACGCGCTACGAGCATCTCTACCGCGGGCTCGCCCGGCTCTCCGTCGAAGAGCGCGCCTGCGTGCAACTCAAGCACTTCGAGGAGCGCACGTTCGACGAGATCGGCGCGCGCCTCGGGATCTCACCGAACACCGCCAAGACACAGTACTACCGCGGGTTGCGTCGACTCAACGAGCTCCTCGCGGCGGAAGAGGGAGACGGGAAGTGAATGCTCACGATGCCGAGCACGAGAAGCTGCTCGAGGAGTTGATTTCGGGCTCGAAGCCACCGGACGCCGCGACCGAACGGCGGATCGCGGCCT
This sequence comes from Planctomycetota bacterium, assembly GCA_016220085.1. Classification (GTDB taxonomy): domain Bacteria; phylum Planctomycetota; class UBA1135; order UBA1135; genus JACRIN01. The sequence goes on along the minus strand of JACRIN010000028.1, from coordinate 2,974 downwards.
GCGCGGAGTGCGCGCGGATCTGGAGCGAGCTGCGCGAGCTCGAGAGCCGTCTGCACGGCGCCGCCGGCGAGCAGGACGAGATCCTGCGCGAAGCGCTGGCGACGCCCGATCGCGCCCAGGCCGAAGCGCTCGTGCGGGACTTCGTCGCTCGCGTCCAGCCCGCACGTCGGCCGAAGCCGCACTGGGTGATCCTGACGTCGATGCTCGCGTTTGCGGCGGCGGTGCTCGTCGCGGTCACGCTGTGGCGAACCGATGAACCCGGATCGCCGCAGTCGTTCGAACTCCACGGCGGTGACCACCTCCGAATCACGACCACCGGGCCGATCCTCGCCACGCTAGAGTGGGAGTACACGAGCGAAGTGGACGCCGACTTCGAGGTGATCGTGCGCGATGCCGCCGATCCCTCGATCGTGATCGGCGAACCGAAGCACGCGAACGAAACCAAGTGCACGTGGACCGCCGAGGAACTGCAGGCCTGGCCGGAACGGGTCAGGATCGACGTGACGTCGCGCCCATTGAGCGGCGACGGCGAAACGGCGTCCTACGAGGGCCCGCGCGGGTAGCGCTCGCGTTCGCCGCGCTCGCGTCGTTCTCGATCGCGCAAGACGCGCCCCGCGACTCGAAGACGCTCGCCAACGCCCTGCTCGCCGCCAACGGCTCGCCCGACGACGCGCTGCGCACCGAAGCGGAAGCGCTGACCGAGCTGCTCCGAGCTCGCGCTCTCGACTCCGCGGTTCCGGATGCCGCGGCGATCACGGAGTTCGTGCGCTGGGTGTACCGCAGCTTCGTCGCACTGGGTCGCGACTGTGACTCGACGCTCGAGCTCACACGGCTCGCGCACGCCGCGGCGATGCGAATCCCCGACCCGGCCGGACGGCTTTGGCTCGACTACTACGCCACGCTGGCGACCGCGTTGGCCGCTCGCGGTTGCGGCCGGGACAACGACGCGCGCGCGGCGCTCGAGGTCTGGCTCGCGGACTGTGGCAAGAACGGCTTGCGCGGAGTCAAGCCCGAGGACTACGCGCTGCTGCTCGTGCTCGCCGGTGATGTCGCACGAGCGAGCGGCGATTGGGAGCTCGCGGAACAGCACCTGCGCGCCGCCGCCGAGTGAGCTCGCCGTGCGACGCGATCTCTGCGCAGCCTACAGCAAGCTCTATCTCGAACTCGGGTTGCCGGACATCGCCCACACGTGGTGGCTGACCGAGGACAAGTTGATCGCAGCCTCCCCGCCGAACCCGATCGCGCAATCGGACCACGTGCGCGGTCTGGCGGACATCCTGATCGATTCCGGACGGCTCGAGCGCGCGCGCGACGCGCTCGAGAACGAGCTCGCGCGCACCGAGCTCTACGCCCAGCGCGCGGATCTGCGTGCGGTGCTGCAGTATCGGCTGGGCATCGCGCTGCGCGGCTCGTCGGCGATGGGCTCGAGCGAGGACGAGCGAGGCAAGGGACTGCTCGTCGCGTCGATGCGCGAACCGGCGCTCGGTCCGATCGATCGCATGCACGCCGCGATGGCGCTGACGCACACCGCGCTGGAGCGCGACCGCGATCCGGCCGCGGCGCAAACGTACCTGACGGAGGCCCGCGCGCTGTTCGATTCGATCTACCCGGAGGCCGAGCGCGCGCGCTGGGGGCCCGACAACCGACCGCCGCGGCATTGGGGCCTGCTCGAAGCCTACGCTGCCCGCATCGAGCGAGAGCAAGGCGGGACCGAGCGTCGGGACGCGGATCTCGCGCGACTCGAAGCCTCGTTCGACGACTTCCTGACGCAATGGCGTTCGACGCCGATGCGCCCCGGCGGCGTCGGCTTCTTGTACGCGGACTATCGACGCGCGGTGCTCGGAGAGCTCGTCCACGAGTTGATCCGACAGCACGGCGAGACCGGCCGACGCGAAGCGCTCGAGCGCGTGATCGCCGCCCAGACCTGCGGCACGATCGGACGCAAGCTCGCGCTCGCTCCGGCGACGGTCGCCGATGTGCGCGCGAAGCTGTTGCCCCAGCAGGGCGGTGCGCTGGTGTTCCTGCCGGTCGGCGACGAACTGCACGTGTTCGCGCTCGACCGAGAGTCGCTCGTGTACGAGCTCGTCCCGGATCGCTCGAAGCTCGTCAAGCTGCTGAACGAACGGCCGACGCTGACGCTGCCGAGCGATCGCAGCACCGCCGCGGCGACGAAGGCGCGCGACCGGCTCGCGAAGAGCGGCAAGACGCTCGCCGACAAGCTGTTGCCGCCCGAAGTGCGCGCGCGCGTCGCGCAGTGGCGCACGCTGCTCGTCGTCGGAGGCGAACTCGTCGGCGGTGTGCCGTTCGAGACTCTCTCGCTCGACGGCAAGCGCCTGCTCGGACTCGACGTCGCGATCGAGTACCTGCCGTCGATCCCGCTCGGCATGGCGCTCGCCGCGCGCGCGCCCGCGCCGAAAGCGTGGGGTCAGTCGTTGGCGTTCGTCGGCGCGCCGAGCACGAGCGCTCGCTCCCAGGCGGTGTGGCGCTCCGCCGAGCCGTTCCCGCTCGACGACGCCAAGCTGCGCGAGCTCTGTGAACCGTTCGGCAAACTCGCGTCGACCCGGGTCGGCGAACACGCGACGCGCGAGGCGTTCCTCGCGCTCGAGCTCGGCGATACGGCGATCCTCCACGTGCTCCGCCACGGCATCCACGATCCGAAGCGCGAACGCCCGGCCGGTTTGCTACTCGCGGAGACGAAGGACGGGCTCGGCGAGCTCTGGAGCACCGACCTCGACCGCGGCCCGAAGGTCGTGCCGCCGATCGTCATCCTCTCGGCATGCGGCGCGGCCCGCGACAGCGAACGACTCGGCGAAGACGCGTTGAACGTATCCGGCCGGCGAACCTTTCGATTACCCACAAATCGACCGCCGTCGGGCTGGTCCTCGTCGAAAGTACCGCGGTGAATCATCGAATGTGGGCAAGGCGGCGCGGCGGTGAGCCGATAGTTGTCTATTTGGCAATTGCCATAGATGCC
>JACRIN010000002.1 GCA_016220085.1 Planctomycetota bacterium | reverse complement strand
GCTCGCGCGCGCGGAGGCGTCGCTGTGGCCGGTCGTCGGCGTGCAGGCGTCGTACGTTCGCAGCGATGCGCCGTCGAGCTACCTCTTCAAGCACATCGACGGCCACGCGCTGCCCGCGGGCGCGAGCTTCAACGATCCGGGCTGGTTCGGCGCGACCGAGCTCGGCGTCGGCGCTCGCTGGAACCTGTGGAACGGCGGGCGCGACGAGCTCGCGACCGAAGCCGCCGGTCGCGACGTCGAAGCGCGCGTGGCCGAGCATCGCGCGCTAGACAACGCGCTCGCGGCGGCCGCGGTCGGCGCGGTGGTCGACGCGCGCGCGGCCCGCGAGCTCGGCGCCGCAGCCGAAGCGAGCATCGCGACCGTCGAAGCGCAGCTCGCGGAAACGCAGGCGCGCGTCGACCGAGGCGCCGCGCTGCGTTCGGACGTGCTTTCGCTCGAGGTTCGGCTCGCGGAGGCTCGCGAGCGCGTGCTGCGCTCGAAGCTCGGCGAGCGGCTCGCCGCCGCCGCGTTGCGACGCCTGCTCTCGCTCGCGCCAAACGCGACGTTTGAACTCGCCGGTGACCTCGCCGGCGAAGTCCCCGGCGAGTTCGCGGCGCCGACGCGCGAGCCCGCGACACTCGACGACGCGCTGGCCGAAGCGTACTCGCGCCGGCCGGAGCTCGTCGCCGCGCGTGAAGCGCTCGCCGCCGCGCGCGCGCAGAGCTCCGCGGCGGACCGCGCATGGCTCCCCCGCCTCGACCTCGAGGCTCGCGGTTGGTCCGCCGACGTCGATTCCGGCGTCGACTTCGACGATCCGAACTACCAGCTCGGGCTCGCTCTCTCCTTCGACGTCTTCGACGGCGGCGCGCGCGCGGCGGATCGTCGCCAAGCCCGCGCCTTCGCACGCGCGCTCGCGAGCGCCGACGCCTCCGCGGTCCGCGCGGTCGAGTTCGACGTGCAGCAGGCCTGGCTCCAGCTCGACGAGGCCCGCGCGCGCCTGGAAGTGACGCGCACGGCGCTCGCGGCGAGCGACGAAACGCTCGAACTCGTCGCCAAGCAATTCCAGGCCGGCAGCGTGGTCGTCACGCGTTTCCTGGAGGCCGAGAGCGCGCGCACCCAGGCGAAGAGCGCCGTGGTCCGAGCGACGCTCGACGTCCAGCGCGCGAAGCTCGAGCTCGCCCGCGCGCGCGGAGCCCTGATCGACGAACTGCTCGGACGCTGAACCATGAAGATGCCCCGCATTCCGCTGAAGGCCTTCCGCTGGCTCTTGTTGCTCGCGCTGTGCGCGGCCGTCGTGCTCTACGCCGCCGGCTTCTTCGGAGGCGAGCGCGTCGCGCCGGGCGAGGATCCGCGCGCCGCGGGACTGCCCGCGCCGACCGCGACCGCGCTCGCCGAGAAACTGCGCGCGCCGATCTTCGAGGAAGCGATCGGCACCGTTCGTTCGCGGCGCGTGATCGCGATCTCGCCGCAGGTGGTCGCGCGGGTGATCGGCGTCGCGCGGCAGGCCGGCGAGACGGTCGCGGCGGGCGAGGAGCTCGTCGTGCTCGACGACCGCGAGTTCCGCGCGCGCCTCGCGCAGGCGACCGAGGCGAAATCCGCCGCGGAGGCCGCGGTCGCGCGCGCCGAGCAGGCGAAGCTGCAGTCCGAAGCGCGGCTGACCCGCGCGACGTCCGAGGAGAAGCGCGTCCAAGGCCTGCAGCAACAGCAAGCGGCGACGACGCAGCAGCTCGAGAGCGCGCAAGCCGACCTCGCCGACGCGCGCGCGGCCGTCGCGGGCGCCGAAGCGTCGATCCTCGCGGTCCGCGCGCAGGTCGCTCAGTCCGCGCAGGTCGTCAACGAGGCCGAGATCGCGCTCAGCCACACTCGAATCGTCGCGCCGATCGCCGGTGTCGTCTCCGAGCGCGCGGTCGAGCCCGGCGACATGGCTTCGCCCGGTCGCACGCTGTTGACGGTGCTCGATCCGAACGCGCTGCGGCTCGAAGCCCGCGTGCGCGAGCAGTCGATCGGCTTCGTGCGCGCGGGTGCGCCGCTCGAAGTCGAGCTCCCGTCCTCGAACGCCAAGGTCACCGGCACGGTCGCGGAGCTCCTGCCGAGCGCCGACGCCGCGAGCCGCAGTTTCGAGGTGCGCGTCGACTTGCCGGCGCTCGCCGGCGCGCGGCCGGGCATGTTCGGGCGCGCGCGGCTCGCGATCGGCGAGCGCGAGCTCGTCGCCGCGCCGCGTCGCGCGATCGTGCGCGTCGGCCAGCTCGAAACGGTCGTCGTCGAGATCGGCGGACGCTGGGAACGCAGGCTGGTCACCACGGGGTCGGACCTCGACGGCGACCGAGTCGAAGTGCTCTCCGGCCTGGTCGGCGGCGAGAAGCTCGGCCTCGGCGGAGACGCGCCGTGAGCGAGCTCGACGAAGCGGCGCCCGAGGTGCGCGCTCACGAGCACGGCGTACTCTGGAAGACGGTTCGCGCGTTCGTCACCGGCCCGCTTTCGCCCCTGTTCCTGATCATCGCGACGCTCGCCGGCGTGATCGCGGTCGTCGCGACGCCGCGCGAGGAGGAACCGCAGATCGTCGTGCCGATGGCGGACGTGCTCGTCGGGTTCCCCGGCGCGAGCGCGGAAGAGGTGGAGAAGCTCGTCACGACTCCGCTCGAGCGCCTGCTGTGGCAGATCGACGGCGTCGAGCACGTGTACTCGATGTCGCGGCGCGACGGCGCGATGGTCACGGTGCGCTTCTTCGTCGGCGAGGATCGCGAGCAAGCGCTCGTCCGCCTCCAGAGCAAGATCGACGCGCACCGCGACCAAGCGCCGCCCGGCGTGTCGGGTTGGGTCGTCAAGCCGGTCGAGATCGACGACGTTCCGATCGTCGTGTTGACGCTCTGGTCGGCGAGCGCGGACGAGAGCCAGCTCCGGCGCGCGGCCGAGGAGCTCGCGGCGCGCCTCGACGGCGTGCAAGACGTGTCGCGCAGCGAGATCGTCGGCGGGTTGCCGCGCGAAGTGCGCGTCGAGCTCGTGCCGGAGGCGCTCGCGGCGCGCGGACTGGCGCCGCTCGACGTCGTGCAAGCGTTGCGCGCGGCCGACGCGTCGCTCGCGGCCGGCGCTTTCGATCGCGCGGACGAGCGCACGGTCGTCGTCGCGGGCCCGAGCGTCGGAACGAGCCGCGAGGTCGGCGAGCTCGTCATCGGTGCGTACGACGACCGCCCGGTGCGGGTCTCCGACGTCGCGCGCGTCGTCGACGGTCCGCGCGAAGCAAGCGCACTGACCCGCGTGCGCTTCGGTCCGGCCGCGCAAGCCGGCCACGCCGCGGCCGACGCCGAACGCGGCACGTCGCACCCCGCCGTCGTGATCGCGCTCTCCAAGAAGAAGGGCACGAACGCGGTCGTCGTCGCCGAGCACGTCGTCGCCGCCGCCGAGCGGATCGCCGCGGACGTGCTGCCGACCGACATGCGGCTCACCGTTTCGCGCAACTGGGGCGCGAGCGCCGACGAGAAGGTCGACGAGCTCCTGACGCACCTTTCGCTCGCGATCGTGACCGTGATCGGGCTGGTCGCGTTCTCGCTCGGATGGCGCGAGGGCCTGATCGTCGCCGCCGCGGTGCCGATCACGTTCGCGCTGACGCTGCTGGTCAACCTGCTGTTCGGCTACACGATCAACCGCGTGACGCTGTTCGCGCTCGTGTTGGTGCTCGGGCTGGTCTGCGACGACCCGATCGTCGACGTCGAGAACATCCACCGCTACTTCGCGAAGCGCAAGTTCAAGCCGCTCGACGCCGTGCTGCTCGCCGTGAACGAGGTGCGACCGCCGGTGATCGTCGCGACGCTCGCCGTGATCCTGTCGTTCGTGCCGCTGGTCTTCATCACCGGGATGATGGGCCCCTACATGCGGCCGATGGCGATCAACGTGCCGGTCGCGATGGCGATGAGCCTGCTGGTCGCGTTCACGGTGACGCCGTGGATGTCGTACCTGCTCTTGAAGCCGCACGGCGGGCACGACGGCGAGCACGAGGAGCCCGACACCGCGGTCGAACGCGGTTACAATCGCTGGCTCTCCGCGCTGGTCGATCGCACGGCGCCGCGTTGGGCGCTGTTCGGCGTGATCGGGGGACTGCTGGTGTTCGCCGTGTGGCTCGCGCTCTCCGGGCGCGTGCCGCTGAAGATGTTGCCGTACGACAACAAGCGCGAGCTCGAGCTCGTCGTCGACTTGCCGCGCAGCGCGACGCTCGAAGCGACCGACGCGGTCGCGCGCGAGCTCGAGGACTACCTCGCGCGCGTCCACGAGGTCGACCACGTGCAGACGTTCGTCGGCGCGGCGAGCCCGGTCGACTTCAACGGCCTGGTGCGGCGCTACGGCCTGCGTCGTGAGCCGTACCAAGCGGATCTGCGCATCAACCTGCTCGGCAAGCACGAGCGCGACGCGCAGAGCCACTCGATCGCGCTGCGGCTGCGGCCGGAGCTCGAGCGGATCGCCGCGAGCCACGGCGCCAAGATCCAGTTCGTCGAAGTGCCGCCGGGCCCGCCGGTGCTCGCGACGCTCGCCGCGGAGGTCACCGGGCCGCCCGAGCGCAGCTACGAAGAGCTGATCGGCGCCGCGCAGGACCTCGCGTCGCGGGTTGCGAAGCTCCACGGCGTGGTCGACGTCGACGACAGCGGCGAGAGCCCGCGTCGACGCCTCGATTTCGTCGCCGACAAGGAGAAGGCCGCGCTGCACGGCGTGACCACCGCCGAGATCGCGAGCACGCTCGAGCTCGCGCTCTCCGGTCGCGTCGCCGCGACCGTCCACCAGCCGTCCGAACGCCAACCACTCGCGTTGCGCGTCGCGCTCGACCGCGCGAACCGCAGCGGAGCCGAGGAGCTCTCGCGCATCGCCGTCCGCGGCAGCGGCTCGCAACCGATCCCGCTCGGCGAACTCGGGCACTTCGAGGAGCGCCTCGACGACCAGACGATCTTCCACAAGGATCTCGAACGCGTCGTGTTCGTGCTCGGCGAAGTCGCGGGGCTGCCGCCGGCCGACGCGGTGCTTGGAATGCAGAGCGAGCTCGAGGAACGACCGCTCGCGGGCGGCGCGCGCGCGGACTGGAGCGGCGAGGGCGAGTGGAAGATCACGCTCGACGTGTTCCGCGACCTCGGCCTCGCATTCGCGGGCGCGTTGATCGCGATCTACGTGCTGCTGGTCGTCGAGACGCGTTCGTTCGGCATGCCGCTCTTGGTGATGCTCGCGATCCCGCTCGGCGCGATCGGCATCCTGCCGGGCTTCTGGCTGCTGAACCTGCTGGTCTCGGAAGACATCGGAGGCTACGCGAGTCCGGTCTGGTTCACGGCGACCGGGATGATCGGAATGATCGCGCTCGCGGGCATCGTCGTGCGCAACTCGATCATCCTGATCGACTTCATGCGCCACCGCATCGCCGAAGGCGCGAGCCCGCGCGAAGCGGTGCTCGAGAGCGGCGCGAAACGCCTGCGCCCGATCCTGCTGACCGCGGGCGCCGCGATGCTCGGCGCATGGCCGATCACGCTCGACCCGATCTTCTCCGGCCTCGCCTGGAGCCTGATCTTCGGCCTAGTCGCCTCGACGGTGTTCACGCTGGTGGTCGTGCCGCTGGTCTACTACCTGCTCGTGCGAGGACGATCGGTCGCGGCGCCGACGGCTTGATGTGTTCGAGGCTCGGTCCGATCCGGGCCCGTCACCGCCCTGAACTCGACTCGCACCCATCGAGCAGTCCGATCGCTGCCAAGCCGGGTCGGCCGCAGCTCGACGCAACGGTCGGGCCTCTTCCACGGCGGCGCGGATCGCTCACGTCGACTGTTCCGAACGTCCGAGCCGTACCGTCGAGCCTTGCGTGTAACCCCCGGCGTTTCGTTCGGCGCGGGCCGCATCGGCGTCGAGACCCCCCACGCGCGATCGGCGTGTCCGCGCCGGGAACGCCGTTCGCGGACCCAATCGAGGCCGAGGGCGTGGGCTCGTCATGCATTGGTCCCTCGCGGTGAGCCGGTGCGCGTGCAAGGAGGTCGGCCGCTCGCGATCCCCGTCCAGCTCCAGGCGAGGGGCGCGCGTTGACACCGGTGCTCGTGTCGGTGCTCGAAGCAACGGTGCGCGGGGTCGATCGCGACATCGATGCGCTCGGCGCGGTCGGCGCGCCCGACCACGCGGGGGGCGGCCGGCGCGGCGGCTCAGGTTCTCGCTCGGAGACCGGTCCTGAATGGCCGACTGCACCGCGCACCTCGATCGAGTCCCGGTGCGACCGCCGACGGAACCAACGGGCCCGCGGGCGACCGCGCGAACGCTCCCGGAATGCGGTCACCACTCGGGAGACGCCCCTGACGCGTCGGGAGTGCGCGCGTCGTCTCGACCGCCTGACGGGCCCCCACGGTCGTCGGTCGCGCGGACGGAACCCGATGGCCCGGCCCTGGGCGAGATCGCACCACGCTCCTCCGGAAACCCTTCAGCCGCGCGCCCCGCGTAGCCGATGCGCGCTTTTCCGTACGCCCGATCCGGACCTCAGGCCGGTTCGACCCCCGAAAGACCCCCTTCCTGTCACTCGTCTATGAGCTGGATCACCAATCTCCCCATTCAGCGGAAGCTCGCCGTCATCGGACTCCTCGGCGTGTTCATGGCTGGACCTTCCGCTTGGATGTACGTCCGATCGGAGCTCGCGGCGCTGTCGATCGAACAGGCGGAGTCGTCCGGCGTTCAACCGGCGTGGGAGCTGATCAAGCTCGTGCGCAACTCGCAAGAGCACCGCGGCTTGTCCGCGGGACTGCTCACCGGCGACGAAAGTCGAGCTTCGGCGCGAGCCGCGGAACAGGTCGAAGTCCAAGCCTCGATCGCAACGGTCGCCGATGCGTTGAGCGGCATCGCAACCCCGGAGTTGCTGGAGCAGCGAACTCAGATCGCGAAGACCTTCGCCTCGCTCGCGGCCGACGTCGAGGCGCGTGCACTCACCGGGCCGGAGAGCTTCCAACGGCACACCGCGATGATCGAGCAAGAGCTCGCGTTGCTGCAGGACGTGCTCGATGCGTCCGGGCTGGCGCGCGACAGCTCGATCGACACGCACTACTTGGTGGCGGGAGCGTTCGACAGTCTCCCCGCGGTGACGGAAGTCCTCGGGCAAGCCAGGGCTCGGGGTGCCGGATTCCTCACGCGGCGGCAGATCTCGACCGAGGATCGTGTGAAGCTCGGACTGACGTCCGAGCTGGTCCGCGGCCGGTTCCGTGACGCGCAGTCCGCGTTCACGAAGTCGTTGGCGGCGGAGCCCGCGTTCGTCACGCGCATCCAAGACTCTTCGCGAGCAGCCAGTGCGGCGTTCGAGGCGGCGGTCGCGACCATCGATACGAACCTCGTGGCTCCGGCGGAGTTGACTTTTCCGCCGGCCGAGTACTTCGCCGCGATGACCACGGCGATCGACGCGCAGTACGCGGTGATCGAAACGGCCAGCGAACTCCTGGGCGCGAAGCTCGACGAGCGCTTGGCGAGAACCGAGCGCTCGCTCGCGATCGGAATCGGCTCGCTCGTCATCGCCATCTCGATCGCGACGACGCTGATCTTCGTGATCGCGCGCAGCACCGCGCGTTCCGTCGCGAGCGCGCTGACAGCGGTCGAGTCCCTGTCGAAGGGCGACTTGACCGCTCGGGTCCAAGCGGAGTCGCGCGACGAGATCGGTCAGATCCTCGCCGCCGTCGGCGTCGCCGTGGAGAACATCGCGACCGTCGTCCGAGACATCGGCAACTCCGGACGTTCGGTCTCGGCAGCGTCGGCCGAGCTCTCGGCCGGGGCGGGCGAGCTCTCCGATGGCGCGCAATCGTCCGCCGCGAGCCTCGAGCAAACTTCGGCGAGCATGCAGCAGCTCAACACGACGGCGCAGCAGACCACTGAGAATGCGGGCCGCGCGGAACGGATCGCTTCGGAAGCGCGAACGGTCGCGACTACCGGCGGCGAGGTCGCCCGTGAGGCGATTGCAGCGATGCAGGGCATCGACGAAGCGTCGAAGAGCATCGCGAGGATCATCGACACGATCGACGAGATCGCGTTCCAGACCAACCTGCTCGCCCTGAACGCCGCGGTGGAGGCCGCCCGCGCCGGCGAGGAGGGTCGCGGGTTCGCGGTGGTCGCCGGCGAGGTCCGGCAGCTCTCGATCCGCTCCGCCGACGCGGCGAAGGAAATCAAGGCGCTCGTCAACACCTCGCTCGGCACGGTCGAGCGCGGTACAGCGCTCGTCGGTAAGTGCGGCTCACAACTGACGGACATCGTCGGCGCGGTCGAGCGGCTCGGCGAAGTCGTCTCCGAGATCTCGCGGGCGGCGCGCAGCCAGTCCGGCGGCATCGAGCAGGTCAGCATCGCGATCGGCCAGCTCGACACCGTCACGCAGGCGAACGCGGCCCGCACCGAGGAGCTCTCCGCGACCGCCGCGCAGCTCTCGGACCAATCGGCCGTGATGTTGGATACGGTCTCGCGCTTCCGCGTGCCCGCGTAGCGCCGGGATCGAGCGCGCGTCGCGAACTTCCGACACGAGTGACGCGCGAGTTTCGTCGCGGACTCGCGGCGGAGCTTCGCGTCGCGCTCAGGATCGCGAGTCGGCGCACGTCAGCGCTGCGGAATCAGCGGCCGATTCAGCTCGGTCGCCCACTTCGCCGGGTCGGGGCTCGACTCCGGCCCGACGAGGTAGCACTCCCAGAGATCGGCGGCGGGAGTGTGGCCGTTGCTCTCGATCCACTGGCTGAACTCGCCCCACGCGCCGCCGAGCCACTCGTACGCGCCGCGGTAGACGGTGCGCGCGATGGTGGTCGCGGGCAGCGTGCTCGCGATCACGCGGCCGGTCGGCTCGATCGGTTGCACCACGGGCACGCCGACCTCGAAGTCGAACGTCGCGGGGTCCATTCGCAGATGATGCGAGAAGAGCGGTCCGCTCGGTGCGACGCGCAGCGACGTCAGCGCGGCGAACACCTCGGCGATCGCCGGCCCCATCACGAAGCGCATCTGGGCGCGCGGGGTCACGATGCGGATGACGGCGGTGTGCCGCAACTCGGTCTGCACGAGCACAGGCGTGTCGATCACGAGCGGGTCCTTTCGTTCGGGTGAGTCACGCGGCGTGAGTCTACGCGGGAGCTCGATGTCGCGGGCCACCTCGCGCGCCAGGTCGAGTGCCGGGTCGCGCTCGCCGATCCGCCGGGCTCATTCCGCTTCCGCCCACACGCGCGCCGGCTCGTCGTCGCCGACGAACTCGACGTGGATCACGATCGGGTTGCAGCAGACCGGGCAATCCTCGACGTAGCGCTGCTCGTCGCCCGCGGTCGGATCGAGCGGCACGACGATCGATTCGCCGCAGCTCGGGCACGTGTAGACGCCTTCGTCGCGCTCGGTCCTCCGCTTCGGCTTCCGCGGCGAGTGCGGAGCGTCCGAAGGCGCGCTCAGCGCCTCCAGGATCTGCTTCGCGATCGCGGCGTCGTCGCCCTCGTTCGCCGGCATTCCGATCATCCCGGTCCTCAGCTCGCCGAGCCGCGCCGCGAGTTGGTCGACCGTCGCGCCACCACCCGCGAGCGAGACCAGCGACGGCGCGTACCCGTCGTACTCGTCGGCCGGACCGGCGACGCCGGGCTCGACGCCGATCGGATCCCAGCGGCGCAGGATCTCCTCGACGCGTGCCACGTCGCGCATCACATCCCGCTTGCGCTCCTGATCGTCCATCCCGAGATCCTCGCACGTCCAGACCGCGACGTCGACCGCGTGACGCGAGCGAGTGAACGGACGCTACCATCCGAGTCGCGCACGCCCGGCTCGCACCACAGGAGAGAGAGCCATGACCGAGCAAGTCCCGAAGTTCTACAAGAACCCGTCGATCGCCGCCGTGCTGTCGTTCCTCTGCACCGGCCTCGGGCAGATCTACAACGGCGAGATCGGCAAGGGCATCGTGTTCATCGTGCTCTACTTCATCTCATGGGGACTGATGTTCGTCTTGATCGGCTTCCTCACCACGCCGCTGCTCTGGATCTGGGGCATGATCGACGCCTACAAGTCGGCGGAGCGGATCAACCAGGCGCTCGCGCGCTCGTAGGGATTGCGCGAAACGGCGAGGGGGCTCGCCGGAGCTCGTGAATCGATCGCTTCGCGCGTCCCGGTCGTGCCCGGTCGACTCCAGTCGCGCCCAAGCCGCCTCGACCGAGCTTCGCGAGCGCTACACTCCGACCGATGCGCGGCATCCTCACCTATCACTCCGTCGACCCGTCGGGTTCGGCGATCTCGATCAGCGAGCACGAGCTGCGCCAGCACATCCGATTCTTCGCGTCGCGGCGCGTGCAAATCGTGCCGTTGGAGTGGCTGCACAAGGTCCCCGCGGATCGAGATGCGCTCGCGATCACGTTCGACGACGGCTTCCAGAACTTCGCCGACCTCGCGTGGCCGCTGCTCGAGCACAACGACTTGCCCGTGACGCTCTTCGTGCCGACCGAGCGGCTCGGCGGACGCAACGACTGGGGCGGGACGAAGCACAAGGGCATCCCCGAACTGCCGTTGATGAGCTGGGAGACCGTCGCGAAGCTCGTCGAGCACGGCCTCACGCTCGGTTCGCACAGCCGCACGCACCCGCACCTCGAAACGCTCGACGACGCGAGGCTCGAGCGCGAGCTCGCCGGCTCCGCGGAAGACATCGAGAAGCGCACCGGCGCGCGGCCGAAGGCGTTGTGCTATCCGTTCGGCACGTTCGACGAGCGCTGCGTAGCCGTCGCGAAGAAGCACTACGAGGTCGCGGTCACCACCGAGCTCGCGGCGCTTCCCGATGCGCCCGACCTGCACCGGCTGCCCAGGCTCGACGCCTACTACTGGCGCGGCGACGGGCTCGAGCGTTGGGGCACGGGCTCGTTCCGTCGCCGCATCGCGTTCCGCGCGCTCGCCCGGCGCGTGCGCGCGACGCTCGGCCGTTGACGCGTCCGACACGACGCGGCGAGCCCGCCGCGATCGCTCGCGTCGGGCTCGCTCGCGAACGCCGGCTACGCCTCAGTCCGCCACGCAGCCGCCGTTGAACACGCGGCCGTCGATCGCGCGGACGATCGGGACGATCGCGCCGCCGACCAGCGTCTCGACGCTGTTCTTGTCGATCACGCCCGCGAAGCCGAAGCCCGCGTTCTCGTGGAAGCCGACGCCGCAGGACTGCGACTGCTGCGCGGTCTGCAACGCGATCACCTTCGCCTTGAAGTCGGCGTAGCTCGACAGGTACTGCATGTCGACCGTGCCGGTGCCGGCGTCCTTCGAGAAGTAGAAGAAGATCGCTTGGGACAGGTCGACCCACACGCGCTCCTCGAGCCCGGTGCACGAATCGGCGTAGTCGTCGAACGGGTACATGTCGCCGTCGAAGTCGAGGCCGAGCAGCACCATCTCATTGACGTCGTCCCAACCCGCGGTGTCGGAGCCCGGCGGGATCGTGGCGCCAGGCACCAACGCGCCGGAGTTCAGGATCGACGTCCCGAACGCGCCCGCGCCGGTTTGCGCGTAGTTGTGCCACGCGGGATCGCCGGAGTTGCCGAGCACCGAGGCCTCGCGGTGCTTGGAGTCGATCGCGATGCAGGAGCTGTTGTTCCACGCGCCGTTGGTCGGCAGCGTGCAAGCGGACGTGCCGCTCTCCCACGAAACGTACTTCTGCGTCGCGTCGGAGGCGACGTTGACGTCGAAGCGTTGGATCGTCCACGTGTTCGCGCCGCCCGTCGCGTGGTCGACGAAGCCGCTGAGCGCGCCGACGTCGATGTCGATGTCGATCTGCGTGGAGTCCGCGCACGGCGCGCCGAGCGACTGGTTGTCCATCCCGAGCGGCCCCATCAACTGATTGTCGAAGAACGGATCGACGATCTGCGAGAGCGACCATCCGCTCTGCGGCCCGACGAAGATCTGCGAGCCCGCGCCGACCGCGACGTCGACGTCCGCCGGCAGATCGACGACCGTCGCGGGTCCCGGATTGCCCGGAAGCCACGCTTGCGCCGGGTGCGCCGCGCCGCTGCCCTTCTTGGTCCCGGCGGCGGCGAGCGTCAGACCGGTGTCGTCGACCGCGCTCACCATGCCGGACAGGTTGCTCATCTGGAGGAAGCCGCAGCGCGGCGTGCCGGTCCAGGCGTTCGGTCCGTCGGCGGCGAAGTTCTCGACGCCGACGCCGAGCACCTCACCGGGCTGGAGTCGGTCGGCGGCACCCGACAGGTCGTGCACCTCGCCGAGGCCGGTGAAGAGCAAGCACGTGTCGAAGTCCGCGGAGAACGTGTCGCCGGGGTTGGTCGCAACGAGCTGACCCGTCGACGCTTCGGTGACGCGGCGGATCGTCAGCGTGACGACCGGCGTGCCGCCGCCGGTGTCGACGCTCTCGACGATGCCGTTGACGAGGTCGACGCCCACGGTGTCGAACGCGGTGCGGACGAAGTGCGGGTGATAGCGCACCGCCTTCTGGTCCGGATCGTCACAGCCGGGATCGATGCCGAGCATGCCCTCCATCGACAACACGTCGCCGACGGCGACGTTCGCGAACAGGATCGACGGGCCGACGCCCGCTTTGCTCGAGTCGAAGCCGGCGACGAAGCTCGTGCAGTCGGTCGGCTCGACCACGTAGCTCGCGCCCTTGCCGTCGTCGACCGCGAGCAGCCCCGCGGTCGCGTCGACGTCGGTGACCGTGCCGGTCAACGCCATCGGCGTGCGCGTCGAGAGGAAAATGCGCGGCCCGACGGTGATCGAGCCCGCGACTTCACCGTCGCTCACCGAGTTGGCGACGTCGATGTGCAGGAAGAGGTACGGCTGATTGTCGGCGGCGGGCTCCGCGACGGAGAACGAGTTCATCGCGCCGAGCGGGAACGTCGTCGCGACCTCGACATAGAGCGAACCGAGCGGATCGAAGAGCGGATACACCGGCACGTCGAGGTCGGAGAGATCCTTGGCGGCGATCGTGAGCGTGAAGCTGAGCGTGTCGTAGTCGCCGGCAGCGAGCTCGCGCGACGCGATCGGCGCGGCGGTGCCCTCGTAGCTGAGCGCATCGACCGTGACCGGCGCGTCGACGCCGTCCTCGATCAAGTACGTCGCGCCGCCCGGGCCGAGCAACGCGAGCTCGTGGAAGGTGATCGCGAGCTCGCTGAGCTGGTCGGCGCTGACGTCGCCCATCGCGACGGTCGCCGCGGGCCGACTCCAGTCGGCGGAGGAGCCGCCGGAGTCGGCATCGCTGCCTCCGCCTCCGCAGGCGGCCGAAGCGAGCGCGAGGAGCCAGGGAAGTGCGCTGGGACGATGGGTAGGGTGAGACATGCGAATCGGGGTCCTTTGGGGGGGAAGGAGCGGGTCGAATTCGCCCGATCGTCCGGATCCGCGAGTGCCTTGAGCGCCGCGCCGGTCGGGCTCGCGCCCGGGAACCACGACTTCGCCTTGGGGGCGCGAACGCTCTCGCGCTCGGTCGATCGCCGGAAGGAAGTTCCTACGACGACCGGGATGCGTCCGGCCCGCCGACGGCACTTTCTCGGAGCCCGCGGTTGTGGAAGCGACGTCGTCGGCCGAACTATAGTGACGAAGCTCGCACTGCCCGCATCGGGCGTGCGATGCTCGATCGCATGACCCAGGCCCAACAAACCCCGCGCGCGGAGCAGGAGCTCGAGGAAGAGCTCGCCCTCGCGTTCACGCCGCTGCACAAACGCTGCCTCGGCGTCGCGGTCGGTGTCACGCTCGCTTTGGTCGTCGCGCTCGCGACGGTCCTGCACTTGTTGCGCTCGCCGGACGAGCCCTTCCCCCTGGTGCTGCTCTCGCAGTACATGCCCGGTTACTCGGTCAGCCCGCTCGGCGCGCTGATCGGCGCGGGCTGGGGCTTCTTCTCGGGCTTCGTGATCGGTTGGTTCTTCGCGTTCGCGCGCAACGTCGTGCTCGCGATCGCCAAGGTCGTGCTGCACGCCAAGGCCGAGCTCGCGGAGAGCCGCGGCTTCCTGGATCACATCTGACATGGCCGAACAAGACGTCGTGCACGGCACGCTCTCGCGCATCAACGCGCGCGCTTGGGGCATCGCGACCGGACTGATCCTGGGCGGCGGACTTTGCCTCGCGACGATCGTCCTCGTCGTTCGCGGCGGACCCTACATGGGGCAACACCTCGGCCGGCTCACCAACGTGCTGCCGGGCTACAGCGTCAGCTGGCTCGGCGCGTTCGTCGGCCTGGTCTACGGGTTCGTCGTCGGGTACGGCCTCGGTCGCTTGATCGGACCGCGCAGCCCGCTCTCGAGCACGCGCGAGCCCTCCGGCACGACCCACGTGCGCCTGAACGGCAAGGCGTGGGGGCTGACGCTCGGCGCGGCGTGCGGGCTCGTGCTCTTCGCCGTCACCAATCTGCTCGACGTCAAGGGCGGCGAGCACCCCGGCGCGTTCCTCTCGAACCTGCACGTCTACCTGCCGGGCTTCCGCGTCGACTTCGTCGGCAGCTTGATCGGCTTCGCGTACCTGCTGGCGCTCGGTTTCCTCGCCGGCGAGCTCATCGCGGCGATCTACAACCGCGCGGTCGAGCGCGCCGAAGGCTGACGCACGCGCGATGGCTGAGGCCGAGCTCGAGCGGCCCGGCGCCGACCACGCTCCCGAGCGCAAGGTCGCGCGCAACTTCCTCGCGCTCGCCGGAGGCGACGCAGTCGCGCGCATCGTCGCGTTCCTCGCCGGCGCGTACGTCGCGCGCGAGTTCGGGCCGGGCGCGTTCGGCGCGGTGCTCTTCGCGTCGGCGGTGCTGCTCTACTTCCAGAACCTCTCCGAGTGCGGCATCGACCTGCTCGGCGTGCGACACATCTCCGAGAACGTGTCGCGGATCGAGAGCGTCGCCCCGGCAATCCTCGGCGCGCGCGTGGTCGTGTCGTGCGTGCTCGCGGCGTTGGTGTTCGGGCTCGGACTCGGACTCGCGGCGCTCGGAGCGCTGCCCGAAGTCGACGGTTGGGTGCTGTCGTTCTACGGCTTGACCCTGATCGCGATCGGGCCGAACACGAAGTGGATCCACCTCGGGCTCCAGGATTCACGGCCGGTCGCGGTCGCGCGGACGCTCGGCGAGAGCCTGTACCTCGTGCTCGTGCTCTCGTTCGTCGGCCAAGCGGCCGAGCTGCCGCGCGTACCGCTCTTCCAGCTCTGCGGCGACGTGTTGATCGCGGCCACGCTGTTCGTCTGGCTGCGCGCGAAGGGCTTTCGCATCCGCCTCGCGTTCGATTGGCAGCTCGTCAAGCCGATCTTCGCGCGCTCGTGGCCGCTGGTCGCGAACGTGTTGCTCGGGTTGACGATCTACAACTCCGACCTGATCTTCCTGCGCTTCCTGCGCGACCGCGAGACCAGCGGCAAGTACGCGGCGGCGTACCAACTGATCAGTTTCCTGATCAACCTCGCAGCGGCGTACTCACTGTCGTTCCTCGCCGGCCTTTCGCGCGTGCAGCACGAGCGCGAGCCGCGCGATTCGCTCTATCACACGGCGGCCGCGACGATGTTCGCGCTCGCGATCCCGATCGCGGTCGGGGCGAGCATGCTGTCGACCGGCATCATCGAGCTCGTCTACAAGTCCGAGTTCGACGAATCGGCCGGCATCCTCGCGATCCTCGTCTGGACGATGCCGTTCACGGTCTCGAAGGAGGTCGATCTGATCGCGCTGGTCGCCGGCGGACGCGAAAAGACCGTGATGCACATGACCGCGTGGGCGGTCGGCTTCAACTTCGCACTCAACATCGCGCTGATCCCGCCTTTCGGCATGTGGGGCGCGGCGTGGGCGACCCTCGCGACCGAGGCGATCCGCGCGGGATTCGCCGCGTGGTGCGCGCGCAAGCTCGAGTATCCGCTGACGGGCCTCGCGCGCTTCTGGAAGAGCGCGGTCGCGGCGGGAGCGATGGCGCTCGCGCTGCGCTGCCTGCCCGAAACGCACGTGCTCGTCGCGATCGGAGCCGGCGCGGCGACGTACGGGCTGGTGCTCGCGGCGCTCGGCGGCATCCGCTTCGAGCGCGGCGCGCTTCCTTCGCTACGGGTTTGACGGCGCGAAGACGTAGACCCACACGCGATCGTGCAGGCGCTCCTCGCGCACGAGCTTGCGGCCCTCGGTGATCGTCTTCCACTTCGGGTGCTCCAGTGCGAGCGCGCGTCGGATCACGATCACCGGGCGCTGGAAATCGCCTTGCGTCGCCGTCGGCACTTCCTCGGGCTCGACCGCGCCGAGGTCGGCGCCATAGGCGAGGAACGGGAGCTTGTGATCGAACACGCCGCTCGGTTGCGCGAGCACCGACGTGTAGACCGGCGGATGGTCGGGGAAGGAAGCGGCGAGACTCCGCCCCCACTCGCGCGCGACCGCGACCGCTTCGCGATACGGTTCGCGCGACTCGCCGCCGGCGAGCGCGATGCTCATCATCAGCGTCGCCGCGCCGAGCGCGAGCCCGAGCGCGCGCCGCACCCCGTCGACACGCACGCTCGCGAGCCAAGCCGCGAGCACGAACGGGATGACCCACGACATTCCGACGTAGTACTGGAGCGGCACGCGATCCCAGCTGCGGATCGAGAGCGCGGTGATGATCGCGAACTGCACGGCGCCGTAGACCAGCGCCGCGGTGAGCAACGGGTCCTTGCGCGGCTCCGTGCGCTCGCGCCGCGCTCGCCACGCGAACCACACGAGCGCACAGCACGCGAGCACGAAACTCGCGAAGCCCAGCATCGCAAGCCACGACCACGGCGACCCGAGCGAGCCCATGTACGGCTCGACGAGTCGGATCGGCACGTCGCGTATCTCGCGCAAGAGCTGCGGCCGCAACCGCGACTCGCCGACCTGCTCGACGAACGTCTCGCGCTGTTTGGTCGAGAACTCGTGGAACCAGAAAAACCACGGCAGTACCGGTGCGACTGCGGCGGCGCCGATGCCGATCAGCACCGGCAGGCCGACGCGCTTCGGTCCGCGCACGAAGAGCCGCGCCGCGCCGATGCCGACGACCGCGAACGCCATGATCACGTGCGTGAACATGCCGAGGACGACGGCCGCGAAGAAGACGCCGCCGCGCAGCTTCTTCGAGCCGCGCTCGCTGAACGCGGCCCACGCGGCGACGGCGGTGAAGAGCTCGAGCCACGCGTAGGGCCGCAGCTCGGCGCCGTAGTGGACCTGGTACGGCAGGAGCGCGTAGAGCCAAGCGACCGCGATCGCCGCGCGTTCGCCGCCTTTCGACTCGCGCGCGAGCGCGACCAGCGGCACGAGCGCGGCGAGCGTCGACACGATCGGGATCCACCGCAGCCACGCGCCGGTCGAGAAGTCGCCGAAGAAGTGGCAGAAGACGTAGAAGCCCGGGACGTGGAAGTCGTTGCGGACCGACTGCAAAACGCCGTCGACGGTCGGACGGCTCGAGTGGAAGAGCGTGTGGAGCTCGTCGAGCCACAAACTCGACTCCCACGCCTCCCACACCCGAAGCGCTAGGCCGACCGACACCGCGAGCACGATCCAACGCGCGCTCGACGTCGGCGCGCGGTCCTGGGGTTCGGCTTGCATCGCGGGGCGAGGCTCCATCGCCTCGAAGTTCTTTCCTTCTTTAGCGATCCGGCGCGCACCGGCAAAGCGCGCTCACTTGATTCGCGGCGCCGAGCCGACAAGATCGCGCTCCGGCCATGAGCTCTCCGATCGCCTCCGGCCACCCCAGCTCGCCCCGCGTCTCCGTTGCCGTCGTCGGCATCTGCAGCGCGAAGCACATCGAGCGTTGCCTGCGCTCGCTCGAGCTCCAGCAAAGCGCGCCGCCGTTCGACATCGTCGTCGCGTACGACCCGCATCTCCAGGGCGTCGACGAGGTCGCGACGCGCTTTCCGAAGGTCCGTTTCGTCTCCAACGCGGGCCAACGCAATCCGCTGGAGCTCGCGTCGCGCGCGCTGAAGGAGGCGAGCGGTGACGTGCTCTGCCTGACCGAGGACCACTGCATCGCGCGGCCGGATTGGGTGAGGACGCTCGTCAGGGCGCACGAGACGCCGGGGCGCAGCGTGATCGGCGGCGTCGTCGAGATCGCCGACGGGGCGAGCGCGACCGATTGGGCCTTCTACTTCGTCGACTTCTTCCGCTACGCGCGTCCGGCGCCGCGCGGCGGCTCGCCGACGCTCACGGTGTGCAACGTGTCGTACAAGCGCGAGCAGCTCGCCGCGATCCGCGACGTGTGGGAGGTGTATTTCCACGAGACGGCGATCAACGACGCGCTGCGGCAGCGCTTCGGCGAGCTCGTGCTCGAGCCCGACGCGGAGGTAACGATGGGCCGCCACGTCGAGTTCGGACACGCGATCTACGAGCGCTACGCGTTCGGACGTCTGTTCGGCTGCACGCGTCTGCTCTTCGTGCCCGAGAAGCGGCTCTTCTACTGCCTGTTCGCGCCCGCGCTGCCGGTGATGCTCTTGGGTCGCATGGCGCAGAAGGCGTTCCGCTCGCCGCGGCTGACTCGCGACTTCCTGCGCTCGCTCTTCCCGCTGACGACGATGGTGCTGTGGTGGTCGTGGGGCGAGTGGCTCGGCTACCTGACGAAGAAGCACCCGAAGTCGCTGATCGTCGCGCCGGAAATTCGCGCGGCGCAGCGCGCGAGCTCGTGATTCACGGGATGTACCAACCGGCGCGGTGCAGCACGATGTGACGCTCGGGGTCGGCGGAGATGTAGGCGGCGAGGAAGACGTGCCAATCCGCGACGGCGCGGGGGAAGCCGAGGTCACGTTCGCCGGTCGTCGTGGCGAGCGTGCCCAGCGAGACGGAGCTGACGAGTTGCTCGCCGGTCAGCGACGGATCGAACCTCGCGTAGCGCCAGGCCGGCTGACCGTCACCCTGTCCAAGCCACAGCGCGTACCCGTGCGACGGTCGCGAGTAGGTCTCGTCGCAACGATCGAAGCACACTTCCACCCTTCCGGACGGCGCGTTGTCATCGAGCGTCTCCACCGCCGAGAACGTGTGCCCGTCGTCGCGTGACGTGGCGACTCGGACGGTCCCACCGCCCTGAACGCTTGGAGCGAACCACACGAGCGCCGCGTCGTGCCCGCGGGTCGCGATCGCCGGGCCATTGACCGGACAGCCCGGGAACTTGAATCGGTCGAGACTGTCGAACACGGGCGTGAGGTCGTTGGCCGTGACGCGCAGCACCTTGATGTCGCGCACCTCGTCCTCGCTTCGATCGCGATAGGCAACGAGCCACACGCCCGGCTCGACAGTCGCGACATCGGTCTGGCAGCAGTCGCACACGCGCGGGTCGAGCAATCGTTCGGGCCCGAGCCTCCCGTCGACGCCTACCGCGCGCATACGCAACGTCATCGCGCCGGTCACTCCGTGCTCGCCCTCGCCCATTTCGCGTCCGTCGAGCCACACGGCGACTGCGGTGCCATCGTCCTCGCGCGCGAGCGACACGAAACCGTGCTCTCCGGGCCCGACGTGGTCGTGCAACCACCGAGGCTCGCTCCACGTCCGTCCGGCGTCCTGAGTGCACACGAAACGCACGCCGTAGTCGTACTTGCCGTCGCCGAGCCGCTCGAGGTACGTGACGATCGCGTTCGATTCGGACAGCGCGAGCACGTGCGGGAAATCAGCCCAGTTCACGAACAGTCGCTCGCTCTCCAGGATGGTCGCGCCCGCCAACGAAACCGATTCGACGGCTTGCGAGGAATCGCGACGCCCCCAACGCAACGCGATGCGTTCGGATCTCGCAACGGGCTCGAGCCAAGTGACGAAGACCGCGCCCAAGGGCGTCGAGCTGAGGTCCACACCTCCGCCACCGGAACTTTCGGAGCGCGCTTCGACGATGTTCTCCTCGCACTCGATCCCGTCGCGGATGCTCGACCCGCAGCTGCCGAGCGAGACGCTACACGTGAGAGCGCAGCCACCAACGCCGAGCGCCGTCACCCAGTTCCACACCTTGAGGCCCATGTCCGCGATCCTACGCTCGCTGACGACACCCGCGAAGTCGCGCCACGATCGAACCGCGTGCCCCCGTCCCCCGCGCGTTCCCGCTGGCTGCGTCGTGCGCTCGCGGCAACCGTCGTCGCACTGCTCGTGCTCGAGCTCGGTCTGCGCGTCGTCGGCTATCCGAAGCCGCAGCCGCGCGCGTATCGGGGCGAGCACGAGCCGCGGCCGGATGAGCACTTCGGCGTCGATCCGATGCTCGGTTGGCGCATGCGGCCCGGGACGCGCGTCGTGCAGGCGACCCAAGGGCGCGAACACGCCTACCTCTTCGACGAGCGCGACTTCCAGATCGGCGAGACGCCCTCGACCGGCGCGCGCACGCTCGCGGTTCTCGGCGATTCGTTCGCGTGGGGCGCGGGCGTCGACTTCGAGGAGACGTTCGCCGCGCGGACGGCCACGCGTGGTTCGCCGAGCGGATCGTGGAGCGGCTGCGCACTGCCGAGCCGCGGCTCGTCGACTAACGAGCTTTGCGTTTCGGTGCGGACCGACCTGCGCGAGCGCGGAGTTCGCGCTTCACGTCGTCGGGGAGACGATTCCAACGCACGCCGAGCAGCGTCGCCTCCAGCGCCCAGAGCAGATTCAGCGATGCGGCGAAGCCTGCAGCGCGCACCAGCTCGAAGACGCGCACCGAACCGACTCGCACGAGGTCCGCGCGCGTCTTCACGCCGACGGCGGCGAGCCAGGCGGCGCTCTGCGGGCCGAGGTTGTCGAGCTTCGCGATCGGCGTGCTCGCGCTCGCCTTCTTGCGCGCCGGTTTCTTCTTCGTCGCCGCGCTGCGCGCGACTCCGAGCGCCTTCTCGACCCACGGCTTCAAGCGCGCGTCATCGGCGAGCACGCGCTCCGGCACCTCGTAGTACCCCATCGTCGTCGCCTGATCGGGGAACGGCTGGAACGGCTCCATCCCCGCGCGCTCGAAGTCCGCGCGGTTCGAGTCGTCGACCTTGAAGTACAGCCGTCCGTCCGCGATCAGCGCGCAGAACACGCCGTCGACGTAGAGCCCGAATCCGCCGAACATGCGCTTCGCCACGACCGGCGCGACGCGACCGAGGCGGTCGAGCACGTGCTCGGTGAACTCGTCGAACGCGCGGCGCGACATGCGGAGAACCCTATCGCCTCCGCGTCGCGCGCAGGTCCGTGCTCTCGAGCTCCGAATTCGCCTCCGCGCACATCCGCGGACTCACGCCTTCGGCTTGAAGTACATCGGCTCGTTGCCCGCGCGCCATTTGATGTTGCAGCCGAGACTCGGGCGTTGGATCGCGGCCTGGGGTTTCTTCGCGAGCACGGCGTCGACCGCCGCGCGCAGGTCCGCGCCTGTGACCGGCACTTCGCTGCCCGGCCGGCTGCTGTCGAACTGGCCTCGATACACGAGCTTCTTGAACGCGTCGAACACGAAGAAGTCCGGCGTGCACGCCGCGGTGAACTTCTTCGCGACCTCCTGCGTCGCATCGAAGAGGTACGGGAACTTCCAGCCGTTCGCGCGCGCCTCTTCGGCGAGCTTCTCCGGCGCGTCGTCCGGATGCGACTCCGCGTCGTTCGCGCCGATCGCGATGATGGCGACCTCCGGCCGCTCGTAGTCGCGCGCGAACTTCGTCAACCCGTCGCGCACGTGCTTCACGTACGGACAGTGGTTGCAGAGGAACATCACGACGAACACCTTCTTCTTCGTGAAGTCGGCGAGCGCGAGTTGCTTCCCGCTGACGACCTCGACGAGCGAGAAATCCGGCGCCCGCGTTCCGAGCGGCAACATCGTCGAGGGGGTGAGCACCATGTCCTGATCTCCGCAGCTGGGCGCCGCATTCTACGCCCCGCGGAGCGTCGGGCGACTTCCGCAATGTCGAGCCTGCGTCCCGCTGGCATCGGCTCGCCCTCGCGATGTCCTGCGTTCGGAACGTCAGCCATGGCTGTGCTGCTCTCGAGTGACCTCGACACGCCCGACGCGTACCCCTATTTCCTGTGGGACGATCCGATGACGAACGCCGAGCTGCGCGAGCGCCTGGCGACCGCGTCGCCGCCGGAACGCACCCGCTTGCTCGGCAAGATCCTGCGCGAGGCGCGCGACACCGAAGTGTGGCGCTACATCACGCCCGAGGAGTTCGCGCGCCGCTGGGACGAACTCGCGCCGCACCTCGGCCGCCGTCGGCCGTTCTGGGAGTGGTTGTTCGGCGAATGGCGTCGGCAAGGGCTGATCGATGGATAGCCGCCTGACTCCGCGCCGAACGACCGAGCGAAGAGCGGGTGCCTAGAGTCGCCGGCTAGACCGGAGCTGACCAGGCTGAAGTACCGAGAAGCCGCCGACGAGATCCGGTCCGTGATCCCGAATTGCAGCGAGCACCGCGGCGACAAGGGTCGAGCGCGTGGCGGCGGGGAACCGAATCAGTACGACGCCCGGATTCGACTCGCTGCTCGCGAATACCAGCCAACCGAAGTCCTTGTCCTCGGTCAGCAGCAAACGCTCTTCCTCCACGGCCGCACGCATCACCGAAGCGTCGTCGAGTCCTGCCGTCTCCTCTGCGACTGCGCGCACGTCGAATCCAGCGTTGCGCAAGGCCCTGACCACCGAGAAGTCGCAGCTCTCGTCGGCGAGGAAGCGCATTCTCGACGGGCTCATACCGCCTTGCTGAGGTGAATCGTCTCGTGGGCGAGCGCGTCTGCCGCGTAAGCGAGTGCGGCACGAATATCGTCGGTGGAGAGACGCGGGTAGGCGTCTAGCAACTCGGCCTCGGTCGCGCCCTCGGAGAGCTTGCGCACGATCAACTCGACGGGCACGCGAGAGCCACGGATGACGGGCTTGCCGAGCATCACGTTGGAATCGATCTCGATGCGGGGGTGCGTCATGGCTTCAGGTTACTTGCTCGTCGGTGAACTGGCCATGCGTCAGGGTGCCCGGTAAGCCGCCGTCGTCGGTTTGACCGCGCGTGCGAAGTGCAGCGGGCGGCGCAGGTTGTCGGGGCCCGGGCCCGGACGCGCGAGTGCGAGCCACTCGCGGTAGACCTCCATCGACTTCTTGGTGTCGACCTGGACGTCGCCGTAGTGGTCGCCTTCGTGCGCGCGCTCGACCTTCACGCGTTGGTGCCAGCAGTGCATGCCGCTGACCGGGTCGGGCTGCACCGGGAACGTCAGGTTCTGGTGCACGCCGCCGTCGGTCCACCACACGCGCTTCGAGTCGCGATCCTTCGACGCGAACGGCTTGATGTCCTCGATGCGGCGGAAGCGGAACGTGCCGGGCGCAAGCTCCTCGCGCACGACTTTGGACGTCGCCCAGTCCGAGCCTTGCCCGTCGAACAGACGCCAACGACCCAAGTGGTGCGAGCACGCGACCACGCCGGGCCGCATGCCTTCGGTCACCCACACCTTGTTGACGAAATGCCCGATCCGAGTCGACACGCGCACGAGATCGAGCGTTTCGACGCCGATCCGCGCCGCGTCCTCGGGATGGATCCACACCGGGTTGGTGTTCGAGAGCTCGTAGAGCCACTTCGCGTTCGCCGAGCGCGTGTGGATCAGCGTCGGCAACCGGAACGTCGGCACGAGCGGATACTCGCCCTTCGCGTGGTCGAAGTGCTTGCGATGAACGTGGCTCTCGATGTACGCGGGCAGCGCGTACTCGGGCCAACCCCAATCGACCATCGTCTGCGACCAGAGCTCGCAACGCTTCGAACGCGTGTTGAAGCCGACGCGCGCCGCGCCGTCGACGTGGATGCCGATCGGCTTGCCCGCCTTCTTCACCGCGCCGGTCGCGTCGGTCTCCGCGCCCGCGAGCTCGGCGTCGGGCACCTTCTTCATGTGCCCGTCCCACGTCCCCGATTCGACGAGGAACGCGCCGTGGCGCCGCATGTATTCGAGCGGCGTCATCCCCTTCTTCTTCGCCGCCGCCGGCAGACCGGGCACGGAGTTCTCGAAGATCCATTGGTAGTACTCGTCGACGGTGACCTGCTTGCCCGGCCGATACGGCGATTCGTAGTACTTGCGGATGCCGAGCGAACCGTCGGGATCGATCCGCCACGAGAGCGAAATCCAGAACTCGTCCTCCTCCCACACTTCGCCGGGATTGGACTGGTGCGTCCATTCGATCTTTTCGCCGAGCCGCTCGCGCATCACGCGCACCACCGGTTGGCGGAACGAAATCCAGCGGGCCGCGTGCGTCTCCTGCGACATCAGATCGTGTCGCTCGGGCCCCATGCCGACCGGAAGCACGTAATCGGCGTACTGCGCGGTCTCGCTCCAATTGGGTGTCAGCGCCGCGTGCAACTCGATCTTCTGCTCGTCGCGGAGCACTTGCTCCCACATCATCCCGTCCGGATTGGTCCAAACCGGGTTGTAGACGCGCGTGAAATAGGCGGCGAGCTTGCCGCGGCCTTCGGCGAGGAAGTGCGGCAACAGGAACGAGAGCTCGTGGTGCGAGAGCGGCCACTCCTTCGGATAGAGCAATTCGCTCCACACGTCCTGAGGCGGCGGCTTCAAGAACGGCGGCGGCACGAACTTGTCGGCGGTGTTGAGATTGGTGCCGCCCTTCGCGGACACCGAGCCGACGAGCACACCGACGAATTGCAGACAGCGCGCGACTTGCCAACCGCCGCGGTTGCCGGACGCCGCGTTGCGCCAGACGTGCGACGCGAACGCGCTCTTCGCCGCACCGATCGCGCGCGCGACTTCGACCAGCGTCTTGGCGGGCACGCCGCACTCCTTCTCCGCGGCTTCCGGCGTCGCGTAGGCGTAGTGCTCGCGCAGTTCGCGGATGAAGTTCTCGAACGTGACGGCGACGCCGGGCGCTTTGTGCGTCAGGAAGTCGCGCCAATTGACCCAGGTCTCGAGGAAGGCGCGATCGAAGAGCTCCTCCTTCAAGATCACCTGCGCCATCGCCAGCAGCATCAGCGCCTCGGTCCCCGGATACGGCGCGAGCCACCAATCCGCCATCGACGCCGTGTTCGAGAGCCGCACGTCGACGACGGCGAGCTTCGCACCCTTCATCTTCGCGTCGATGATTCGTTGAGCGTGCGGATTGAAGTAGTGGCCGGTCTCGAGATGCGAAGAGAGCAAGAGCATCATCTTCGAGTTCTCGTGGTCCGGCGACGGCCGATCCGCGCCGGTCCACAGCGCATAACCGAGCCGCGCCGCGCCCGAGCACACGTTGGTGTGCGAGTTGTGGCCGTCGACGCCCCAGCTCTGGAGCACGCGGTCCATGTACCCGTCGTGACCGGGCCGACCGACGTGGTACATCACCTCGGTCTTGCGCCCTTCGACGATCGCCTTGCGAATCTGCTTCGCGAACGTGTCGAGCACTTCGTCCCACGTCGTGCGCTCGAACTTGCCCGACCCGCGCGGCCCGACGCGCTTCAGCGGATAGAGGATGCGCTGCGGGTCGTCGATCTGATTCTTGGTCGCCGGTCCTTTCGCGCAGTTGCGGCCGCGCGAGCCCGGGTGGAACGGATTGCCTTCGAGCTTGCGGATCTCGCGCGTGTCCTTGTCGACGTACGCGACGAGCCCGCACGCCGCCTCGCAGTTGAAACACGTCGTCGGCACGAGCATGTACCGCTTCTCCACGCGCTTCGGCCAGCTCGTGGACTCGTACTCGACCCAATCGTCCCACTTCTCCATCGGAGGGAACGACTCGAGCGGCGTGACGGACATGGCGTGGGGATCGTGGCTCGGCATGCTTTGGAGCGCGCGAGTGCCGCGCGCGAGCCGAGAGCGTAACCGCGGCGCCGGGCCGACTCAGCTCCGGGCGTTCTTTTCGCGCGGCTCGCGCGAGAACCGGCTCGCCGGCACCGCGACGACCCGAAACGCGCGCCCCGAGAGCAAGCAGCGGCTCCCGAGCCGCGCGATCGCGCGCGAACGCTCGGCGCGCATCTACCCGGGCCGCCACGCATGACGGGCGAGGTCGACGCGACCGCTCGCGAGGAAGCGCACGCCTTCGCGCGCGAGGCGACGACGTTGCTCGCGCGCGGATGCGCCGACGACGCTGATGCGACCGCTCGCGGCGAGCACGCGATGCCACGGCAGCGCGCTCCCGCTCGGCAGCGACGCGAGCACTCGCCCGACCAGCCGCGCGCGCCCCGGAGCGCCCGCTTCGGCCGCGACCTGTCCGTAGCTCGCGACCGCGCCGCGCGGGATCGAATCGACGGTCGCGAGGATGCGCTGACGCATGACATCGCCGAGAGAATCGACCCCCTTGCGCGCGTTCGAGCGTCGACCGGTGCTTCGCACGCCGTGAAGTTAGCAGGCGGCGCGGCGCGCGGGGCGCGAGCCCGCGGAGGCTGGTGTAGTCTGGCGAGCTCCATGGGACGCCAGTGGCCCGGCTCGGGCCGCGCGCTGCGCGGCAGGCTCGTCGCGATGCTCGCGTGGCTCGCGCTCGCCGGCGCGGCCGTCGCGCAGAGCTACACGCTGCGCACGTTCACCGAGTACGACGGCCTCGCGAACTCGTCGGTCCTCGACATCGCCGAGGAACCCAACGGCGTGCTCTGGATCCAGACGCGCGGAGGGCTGGCGCGCTTCGATGGGCACTCGTGGACGCGCTTCGCCGTGCCGTTCGACAACGCCGCGCTGCTGCACCTCGTGCTCGACCGCCGCGGCATCCCGTGGTGCATCGGGCCGCGGGGCGCGATCTACTCGCTCGAGGACGGCGAATGGGTCTCGCACGGCGCGGACGATTCGTTCTCGGCGGACAGCCGCTTCGTCATCGCGATCAACGACTCCGGCGAGCGTCCAATCTTCGCTGCGGTCACCGCGCCGGGCGGTGCGCGGCTCTCGCGCGGCGGAAGCTGGAAGAGCGTCGGCGGCGACGATCGGAACGCCAATCTCTTCGCGGCCGCGGTGGTCGCGTGGCGCGGCGGCTTCTTGTTCGGGATTCCGGACGGACTGATCGGCATCGACTCCGACGGCCGGCGCATCGAAGTCGACGCGACGTTCGGAGTGCCGGAGGGACGAGTGCTCGGCCTCGCGTGGGCTCCGGATTCCGACCGCGCGGCGGCGCCGGAGCTCGTCGACGGACTCTGGCTCGTCAGCGATCGTTGGATCGGCGTCGTCGAGCGCGGGCGCTTCGCGTGTCGCGCGGAGCTCGCCGAGCCGGTTCCGACCTCGCCCGCGGGCTTCCTGCGCACCGCGGCGTCGCCGCGCCTCGGACTGTTCTATGGCAACGAGGTCTTTGGTCGGCACCTCGCGCCCGGCGCGCCGCGACCGGTCGCGTTCGACGCGCGTCGCGGCCTGCCGAGCGACGGACTCCAGGCGCTGACGATCGACCGCGAGCACAACCTCTGGATCGGTCAACGCGCGGGCATCACGCGGCTCTCGAGCTTGCGATTCCAGCACTTCGACTACTCGCTCGGACTCGCCGAGGACGAGGTCGCCGCGGTGCTCGAGCTCGCCGACGGCCGCGTCGTGCTCGGCCACGGTCGAGCGTTGTCGATGCTCGACGGCGAGCGGATCACGACCCGCGAGCTGCCGCCCGAGGCGCTGGTCGACGACGCATTTCCGCGCGTGATCAGCCTGCGCAGCGATGGCCGCGACGGGTACTTCGCCGCGCTGTGGACCAACGCGTTGCTCCACGTCGACGCGCGCGGCGCGGAGACGGTCGTCGACGGCCTCGTGTTCGAGCTCGATCACGTCGCGGACGTCGACGCGAGCGAGCCCGAGCGTCTGTGGATCGGCGGAGGTTGCGGCGCGGTCGCGGTCGAGCGCGAAACGCTGCGCGAGCTCCCCGGCACGCGCCTTGGAACGCACCTGGTCCGCCGTTTCGCGCGCGGCCTCGACGGCACGCTTTACGGCGCGACCGCGTGGAGAGGCGTGGTCGAGTGGCGCGACGGTTGGTGGCACTCGCACCGAGCTCCCGAGTACGGCCCGCTCGACGACACGTGGTGCGTTCGCGCGAGCCGCGACGGCCGCGTGTGGGTCGGAACGCGCGCGGGCCTCGCGCTGCTGACCGCCGACGGCCTCAGGCCGGGGCCCGTGGAGCTCGGCGCGAACATCGGACCGGTCTACGCGATCACGGAGTCGCCGAACGGCGAGCTGCGACTCGGCACTTCGGACGGCATGCTCGAATGGGACGGCGCTTCCGTGCGCCGCACGAGCATCGAGCATGGGCTCGTCGGCCGCGAGGTCAACCGCGGCGCGTTCCACGTCGACGCACGCGGCCGGTTGTGGATCGGCACCGATCGCGGCCTCTCGATCGGCGCCGCGGACGCCGACGAACCGGCGCCGCCGGCGCCGCACGTCGAGCTCACCGACTTCGAGGTCGCCGGGCGTCGGGTCGATCCGCACGCGGCTTTCGAGTTCGACGCCTCGACCCACGCGCTGCTCGTGCGCGGTCGCGCGGTCTCCTTCGTCGACGAGCACCAGGTCGGATACCGCTGGCGACTCGACGGCTTCGAGACCAACTGGTCGACCTCGGTCGGCACGACGGCCTTCGAGCTGCGGTACGCGAACCTGCCGCCGGGGCGCTATCGGTTCGAACTCGCGGCGCGGGCTTTCGGCGGCGATTGGAGCGAGCCCGTCCGCTCGGCGGAGTTCGGCGTCCAGAAGCCTCTCTGGCGCCGCACGTGGTTCGCCGGGTTCGTTTCGATCGCTGCGCTCGCCGTCGGATGGTTCGTGCAGCGCGCGATCGCACAGCGGCGCTACACGCGGCGCCTCGCCGCGGAGGTCGAAGTTCGTACCCGCGAGCTCTCGCTCTCGCGCGCCGAGGTGCTGCGCGAAAAGGAGCGTCTGCACGCGACGCTGGAGAGCATCCAGGACTGCGTCGTCGCCGTCGACGCCGACCGGCGCGTCGCGTGGTCGAACTCGGCGGCCGAGCGCGCGCTCGGCGCGCCGAGCGAGGAACTCGTCGGCCGGCCGGTCGAGACCGTCGTGCGCATCGAGAGGGGCGATGGCTCGCCTCTCGACGCCGCCCAGCTCTGCGAGCCGATCGCGATCGACGACGCGGCGCGAGCCTCGGGGTTGCGATTGCTCGCACCGCGCGGCGAGTCGCGGCCGATCGAGCTCGCGGTCGCGCCGCTCTCGCACGACGGCGCGCGGACCGGCGGCGCGGTGATCGTCCTGCGCGACGTCAGCGAACGCACGCGGCTCGAACGCGAGGTCGCGCGCGACGACCGGCTGCGCTCGCTCGGCATCCTCGCCGGCGGCATCGCGCACGACTTCAACAACGTCCTGACCGCCGTCGGCGGTCGCGTCTCGTTGATCACGCTCGCCGCGAGCGAATCGACCGACGTCGGCAAGCACTCGCGGGCCGCGGAGAAGGCGCTCGAGCGTGCTCGCGACCTCGCGCACCAACTGCTGACCTTCGCGCGCGGCGGTGAGCCGGTGCGGGCATCGCTCGCGATCGACGAGCTCGTCCGCGACGCTTACCAGCTCGCGTTCAGCGGCTCGGGCATCCGCGCCGTCGAGGAGTTCGAGTCGCAACCGTGGCCGGTCGAGGTCGATCGCACGCAGGTCCAACAGTTGTTGGAGAACCTGCTGATCAACGCTCGCCAGGCGATGCCATCGGGCGGACGCGTCGTCGTGCGCGTGCACAACGAACAAGCGGGGCGGCGTCAGCATCCCGCGCTCTCGGACGGACGCTACGTGCGCGTCGACGTCGAGGACGAGGGCGCCGGCATCGCGCACGAGCACCTGCAGCACGTCTTCGATCCGTTCTTCACCACCAAGCCGGGCGGTTCGGGGCTCGGGCTCGCGACCGCGTACTCGGTCGTGCAGCGCCACGGCGGTGCGATCACCGTCCGTTCGCGCGTCGGCTCGGGCACGTGCTTCTCGGTCTACTTGCCGGCGTCGGAACGTTCCGTCGAGCTCACGCCGATCGAGCGCCGCGATGTCACGCGCGTCCACGCGCGGGTCCTCGTCGTCGACGACGAGAGCGAGGTGCGCGCGGTGCTCGACGCGGTGCTCACTCACCTCGGCGCGCGCGTGGTCTGCACGGCGAGCGAGGACGAAGCGGTCGAACGCTGGCTCGAAGCCGGTGCGCGCGGCGAGCCCTTCGACGCCGCGCTCCTCGATCTGACGATGCCCGGCGGCGCGGGCGGCGTGTCGATCGCGCGGCGCGTGCTCGACGCCGATCCCGAAGCGCGCTTGATCGCGATGAGCGGCTACGCGAGCGACCCGGTGCTCGCCCACCCCGCGCGCTACGGCTTCCGCGCGACCCTCGTGAAGCCGTTCCGGATGCACGAGGTGACGCGCGCGCTGGAGCTCGCGCGCAACGACGGCGTGCGCGAACAGCTCGCGGGACTCGACTGAACCGGTTGTCGATCCGAGCGCCGGCGCTTAGCTTGGCGCGCCATGAGCTACCGCACCGAGGCGCCCGAGGGCGCGAAGAAGTTGGTCGACGCGGGTTGGACGTACATCGACGTGCGCAGCGTCGAGGAGTTCGACGCGGGTCATCCGGTCGGCGCATTCAACCTCCCGATCCTGCTGCGCGACGCTTCCGGCGGGATGGTGCCGAATCCGGCGTTCGCGAGCGCGCTGACCAAGTCGTTCGTGCGCGAGACCAAGCTCGTGTTCGGCTGCCGCTCCGGCCAACGCTCGGCGAAGGCCTGCGAGGTCGCGGAAGGGCTCGGCTATCGCGACCTCGTCAACATGGCGGGCGGCTTCGTCGGCGCGACCGACGCGTTCGGACGCGTCAAGCAAGCCGGTTGGCAGGCGCTGGGACTGCCGTGCGCGACCGCGGCGGTCGGCGGGCGCAGTTGGCGCGAGCTCTCCGCCGGCTGATCAGGCGCGCGGCGCGCCGTTCAGGTACACGCGCGGCGGCGCGGCGAGCGCGAAGCGCCGGATCAGGCGATCGGCGAAGATCGCCATCAGCGGATCGCAGTGCGACTCCTCGCGCGCGATGCCGCGGATGTGCGCGAGCTCGTCGAGCGGCGCGTCGAGCCCGAGCAACGGCACGCCGGTGCCCGCGGCGCAAATCGAGACGCACCAGCCGTGCTGCGGCCCGTGCGTGTGGTAGTTGAGGATCAGCGCGCGCCCTTCCTCGATCGCGCGGCGCACCGCGGCGCCGTAGCGCGGATGAGCGTCGACCTTGTCGAGCACGCGCTCGAAGAACGCGCCGATCTGAGCCTCGATCTCGCGCGCTACGGCGCTCTCGTCGGGTCGGGACATCCGGTCGGACTCCCTCAACGCGCGAACGCGGCGCGGCGCGCTTTCCACTCGGGATTTTTCGGCTCGAGCGCGATGCAGCGCTCGACGAGCTCGCGAGCTCGGTCGTGATCGCCGTTCATCCACCGGCAACACGCCAGCGTGTCGAGGATCGCCGCCTGATCCGGTTCGGCGGCGGCGGCGAGCTCGGCGACCCCGAGCGCGAAGCGCTTCGCGTCGTCGTCGAGGAACTCGGCGGCCTCCCAGTGGCTCCACGCGATCTCGTTCGCCGCGTGCGCCGTGCGCTCGGGATAGCGATGCGGCCAGGCGCGCTCGCGATACGTCGCGAGTTGGGCGAGCGCAGCGGTGCGGAGCTCGTCCTTCGGCGCCTTGCGACGCCGCAGCTCCTCGACGTGCACGCCCTGCATCCGCGCATGGGCGAACCAGCCTTCGAAGAGCACCTGCGGCTCGGTCTCACCGGCGAGGAACGCCTCGAGCCCGCCGAGGTCGTAGCCGTGCGCGCGCTCGTCGAACGTCGCGTACGAACGCGTCAACAGCGCCTCGAGCTTCGCGAGCCGCATCGGCAGCGACTTCTGCTCGCGATCGAGCTCTGCGATCGCGCGGAGCTGATACTGCGCGCCTTTCGTGTCGCCGAGGTCGCGCAGCTTGCGCGCCAGGCGCCAGCGCGCGTCGAGATCCTCCGTGTTCGCGAGCACGCGCCGTTCGAGGGCGGCGAGCGTGTCGCGATCCGCGCGGATGCGCGCGAGCTCGCGCCGGAACTCGTCGGGGCCGTGGAATCCGGTGACGACGTCGCGCAGCTCGCCGTCGGGCGACAACCAGACGAGAGTCGGGAGCTTCTTGACGCCGAAGCGCTCGCAGAGGACCTTGCCCGAGTTCGATTCGGTGTCGACGCTGACGCACACGACGCCGCAGAGCTCGGCGACGACGGTCGCGTCGGAGAACGTGGTCTTCCCCATCCGCCGACACGGCCGGCACCAGCCCGCCCAGAAGTCGAGAAGCACCAACGAATCGTTCGTGCGCGCGCGAGCGAGCGCCTGCGCGTACGTGCCCTCGAACCACGGCACCTTGCCGTGGAACTCGTCGGCTCCGCTCGCTTCGCGCGCCTCGATCGTCGTGACGATCACGTGCGCGCGCGCCGGCGCACCGGTCGGGCCGTCTTGGACGGGCTCGCGCGCATCGGCGTGCGGCGGCAGGGCGGCGATGAAGGCGCCAAGTGCGCCAAGTGCGCCAAGTACGGCGGTAGCGGCGCGGAGTGCGAGGAACATGGTGCGGTGGCGCGACAGGCGAGGGGCCGCCGAGATCGTGATCGGCGGAACTCTAGCCTGGTTTCGGACGCTCGCCAGGCGCGCGAGAGAGCCGTCGGGAGCTCTTGCGGCTTTCGTACACGTCCGCGCCGTCAGGGCGCGAACTCGACCAGGCGCGCAGGCCACTGGTCGTTCGAGGGATCGAGCTCGATGCAGCGCCGCACCAGCGCGACCGCGTCGGCTTTCCGATCGTTCATGTAGAGGCAGCACGCGAGCGTGTCGAGCACCGGCGGTTGATCGCCCGCCCGCTCCGCGACGCGCTCGGCGACGGCAAGCGCGAACGCGCGGTCTTCCGCGGCGAGCTCCTCCGCGGCTTCGTAGAAGCTCCACGCGAGGCCGTTGCCGAAGCTGACGAGCTCGTCGACCGGGCAGTGCGGCCACGCGGACTTCAGCGCCGAGCGTCTGCGCCCGCGCGCGGCCGCCGCTTGCGCGGGAGTCGACAGCCGCGCCTTCTGGATCCGCGCGAGCGCGCCCGCTTCGAAGTCGGCGACGATCGTCCAGCCGCGGTAGAGCACTTCGGGATCCAAGTCGCGCTCGAGCAACGCGACGATCGCCTGCGTGTCGAACGCGCCGCGCGTCTCGTCGTACGTGCGCCGCACCTGCGTGCGCAGATCGTCGAGCCGCATCAAACGCATCGGCTTCGAGCGCCCGGTCGGGTCGAGCTTCTTGATGCGCTCGATCTCCGCCTGCGCGCCGTTGCCGTCGCCCGCGGCTCGCAGCTTCTGCGACAAGCGCCAACGCAGGTCGACGTTGCCTTCGTCCGCCGCGACGCGTCGCCGGAGCTCGCCGACGGTCTCTCGATCGGAGCGGATGCGCTGGGCCTCGCGCAGGAGCTCGGTCGCGCCGAGCACGCCGACGACGCGATCGCGCAGCGAGCCGTCGGGCGAGAGCCACACGAGCGTCGGGTACTCCGCGACGCCGAAGCGCGCGACCAGCGGCGCGCCGGACGTGCTCTCGCCGTCGATCGACAGACATAGCGAGTCCGCGAGCTCGGCGACGACCGCCGGGTTGACCAGCGTCTTCTCGACGAGCTCTTCGCAGCGTTTGCAGCCATTGCGCTGGAAGACGAGCACCACCTGGCGACCCTCGGCGCGCGCGCGGACCAACGCTTCGTCGAGCGTGCCGCGATACCACGCCAGCGCGTCGCGCAGCGGGCTCGCGTCGACGTGGACGACGGGGTCCTGGGCGGGAGCGGCTGCGAGGAGCGAGCTCGACACGAGCACGGCGAACGTCGCGAACCACGGACTACGAAGCGTCATGATCTTGCTCATCCAATCGTCGGGCCGCCGGGCCGTCGAGCCGTCGGGCGCCGCGGGGATCGGCCCGAACGGCCTCAACTGTACCTCGTGGGTGCGCGGATTCGACGGCGGGTCTCGCGCGACCGCCGCTTCGATCCTCGCGGCGGGACTCGCGGGCTCACTTCGGCTCGTATCGGGATCGGAAGCGCGTGGAAGCGACCGCCGCATCGACGAACGAGGTCTCCGCGAGCGTCTGACGCGCCGGCAACGGCGCCAGGTAGTCGACGTTCTTCAGGCGCCGGCCGGCGCGCGCGAGCTCGGCGAGCGTCGGTAGGAAGCGCAGCTTGGTCTCGCCGAGGTCGGGGCTCGCCCAACGCACCGGACATTCGGAGACCTGCAGCCCGAGGCGCTGCGCGATCGCGAGCCATTCGACCGCCCAGCCGTCGCCGGTCGAGTGCGCGCGCTCCGCGACCGACTTCGCCGCGCCGCGCCGGTACGCGTGGGCTCCACAGAACGAATCGCGCACGCCCGGACGGACGAGACAGTGCGCCACGGCGATCAGCACGCCTTCCGACACGCGGCGCAACAGCGATGCGCGCCGCGAGATGTCCGATTCCTCCATCCTCCGCGACGCGACCGCGACATCGGCGCCGCGATCGAGCAAGTCGAGCACGTCGTCGAGGTCGTCCAGGTCGACCGCGAGGTCGGCGCCGAGCACGAGCACCTTGCGCCCCTTCGACAGCAACACGCCGGTGCGCGCCGCGGCTCCGCGGCCGCGCCGCGCGTGGTGACGCACGACGCGCAGGCCGTCCATGTGCTCCGTCCAGCGCGCGGCGACCTCCGCGGAGCCGTCGGTCGACGCATCGTCGACGACGATCAACTCAGCGCCGCCGCCGCGTTCCGCGCAGTGGCCGACCACCTGCTTCAGCGTCCGTCCGACGATGCGCGCCTGGTCTTCGAGCGTCAGCACGATCGATAGACTCGGCTCGGCACCGGCCGCGACGCGCGACCGGCGCGTGTTCACGCGCTTCTGATCCATGACTCTTCCTTCTGCGCCGCGCGGTGGGAGCTCGGGCTCGATGCACCCTCGCTCCGCGACGTCGGCGAACCCCTTCGATGCGGACGCTCGCGCCCGTGCGGACGCGCAGTGCTCCCCATGCACTGCGTTCCCCATCGTCCCCGCGGCGCGCAGGTCCGGGCCCGCTTCTCGGAGGCTGCGTCCGCGCGTCTTGAGGTGCAGGGCCTTTTCGCGGAGTAAGCCCGGCGTAGAGTGCGCGGCGTGAAGAACTTGCTCTGCGTCTATCCGGGCTCCGCGAGCGAGCGCGCGGCGTTCTTCGGCCGACACGGAGCCCGGCTGCGCGAGCGCGGCGTGCGTTTGGTGCTCGCCAACGACTGGCAAAGCGAGCGCGATCGCGCGCTGTTCGACGAGTTCGTCGAGCTCCCGCCGCCCGAGCAGGTGCTCGCCGCCGCACGCGCCCTCGAGCGCTGGGCCGCGAGCGGGCGCGTCGACGGAGTGCTCGCCGCCGGCGAAGCCGCGCTCGCGCCCGGCGCGTGGCTCGCGTCGCGGCTCGGGCTTCCCGGCGTCGGCGTCGACGGCGCGCTCGCGTGCCTCGCGAAGAACGTGTCGCGCGCGCGGCTCGCGGAACGGCGCGTGCCGGTGCCGGAGTTCCGTTTGGCGGCGAGCGCGAGCGACGTGCGCGCGTTCGCGGCCGAGCACGGCTATCCGGTGGTGCTCAAGGCGTGCGCGTCGTCGCTCGGTCGGCTGGTGACCAAGGTCGAGCGCGCCGATCTGGTCGACGCCGCGGTCGCGCGCGTGAGAGCCGGGCTCGGCGCGTCGCACGACGTGCGGCGATTGATCGAGTACGCGGAGCTCGCCGCGCTCGAAGTCGATTGCGATCCGCTCGAGACGTTCCTGGTCGAGCGCTACTTCGACGGCGCGCCGCTGGAGACCGACGGCATCGTGCTCGGCGGGAAGGCGTGCGTGTTCGGCGTGATCGAGCAGACGCTGACGCCGCCGCCGCGCTTCTACGTCGAGAGCTATTGCTTGCCCGCCGAACGGCCTCCGGAACTCCTGCGCGTCGTCGAAGCGGTGTCGCGCGCGGCGCTGACGGCGAGCGCGGTCGACAGCGCAGGCTTTTCGATCGAGCTGCGAGCCAAGGGCGAGGACGTGCGCGTGATCGAGGTCAACGCGCGGCTCGGCGAGGACGACGCGTTCGCGGACCTGTTCGAGGCCGCGTTGGGCTTCGTGCCGCTCGCGAAGTGCATCGAGCTCGCGCTCGGCGAGCTCTCCGGCCTCGAAGCTCGCCTGCGCGAGCACTGGTGCCTCGCGTACCAATGCGGTTTCGTCGGCGGCGCGGTTGCGGCAGTGCCGAGCGAGCACGCGCTCGCCGCGCTCGGCTCGCAAGGCATCCGCGCGGCCGCGACGGTGCGCGTCGGCGACCCGTGGCACGTCGCGCCGCATCCGGAGGCGTTCCCGCACCTCGCGTGGGCGCTGGCGAGCGATCCGAGCTCGAGCACGCGCGCGTTCGAGCGCGCGCGCCGCGCGGCGGACGCACTCGACGTGCGGGTCGAGCCGCACGCGACGCTCGACTGAGCTGTCTTCGACGACCCCGGCGCGCTGCTCGCGCGGAGCTCGTGCCCTGCTCGTGCCCTGCTCGCGCTTCGCTCTTGCTGTGCGTGTGCCGTGCTCGCGCCCTGCATGCACCCCGCGCGTGCTTCGCCCGTGCCGGGCTCGCGCTGTGCTCATGATGTGCTCGTGCCGTGCTCGGGCTGTTCTCGTGCCCTGCTCGTGCTCCGCTGGCGTCGGCTCGCGCCCGCGCGGGAGCGCGCGAGCGATCCCGACGCTCAGACGCCCGCCGACGATCCGCCCCCGACGCTCGTCCACGCCGCGGCGAACGCCTTCGCATCGCGCGGCGACAGCGACGCGGCGGTCACCCGCACCGCCGGCGCGCTCCGCATCCGGAACCGATCGCCCGCGGCGACGGCGAAGCCGCGCGCGAAGAGCGCCGCGAGCGTCGCCGACTCCGACTCGACCGGGATCCAAACGTTGTAGCCCGAGCTCCCGAACGCACGGACGCCGCGCGCTTCGAGCTCCGCGAGCAACGCCTCGCGTCGCTCGGCGTACACGTCGGCCGCTTTGCGCAAGCCGCGGCGAACGCCGGCGTCGGAGAGCAGCTCGAGCGCGAGCCGCTGCAACAGGTGGCTCACCCAGCGCTCGCCGACTCGCTGACGCGCCTGCACGCGCCGCAGCGTCTCCTCGTCGCCGGTGACGGCCGCGAGCCGCAGATCGGGGTTCAGCCCCTTCGAGAACGAGCGCACGTGCGCCCAGCGCCGCGCGTCGACGTGGATCGGCGCGAGCTCGGCGCGCGTGATCAAGCTCGCGTGATCGTCCTCGATCACGAGCACCTCGGGTCTCGCGCGCACCAGCGCCCGCAGCGCCTTCGCGCGCGCCGGCGTGAACGCGGAGCCGAACGGGTTCTGCGCCCGCGGCGTGACGATCAACGCGCGCGCCCCGCCGGCGAACGCGCGCTCGACTTCGTCGGGCAGAACGCCTTCGTCGTCGACGCCGACCGGCAAGGGAACCAAGCCGCGCGCGAGCGCGAGCTCGTGCACGTTGCCGAAGCACGGATCCTCGACCGCGACCGCGTCACCCGGCCGCAACGACTCCGCGAGCACGCGATCGAGCCCGTCCATCGCGCCGCTGACGAACGCGACCTCGCCGGTGCGCACGCCGTCGTCGGCGAGATCGCGCGCGACCAACTTGGCGAGCCCGGGCAGCGCCGGATCGCCCCCGTAGAGATGATGCGTCGCGTCGATACGCCGCAAGGCGGCGCCGAACGGCGGCAGCAGCGCGGGGTCGGGATTGCCGTCGCGCAGGTCGCGCACGCCGCGCGGCAACGCGTCCTGGGAGGCGACGGCCGCGCGCGGCGGCCGACTCAGACGCGTGCCCTGGCGCCCGCGCGCGACCAGCACGCCGCGCAAGCGCAACTCCTTGTACGCCGAAGCGACGGTCGCCGGGCTGACGCCGAGCGCCGCGGCCAGTCCGCGCACCGTCGGCAGCCGTGCGCCTCCGCCGAGCGCTCCTTCGCGCGCCGCGAGCTCGACCGACGCCGCGATCTCGCGGGTCGTCCGACCGCGGATCCGTTTCAAGAGCGCGTTCACGACGTGTACCCCTTCTTGCGCGCGGGCGCGCGCGGCGGCAGTCTGTGCTAGCTCGTACTGCATTTTGTACTAGCACACCGTATCGCGCCGGCCGCGGCGCGCAAGCCCCTCGCGAGGAGCGCGTGAACCACTACCACATCTGGTGCAACCTGAAGCAGTCGCACGACGACCTGCGCTTCGCCTCGGCGGTGCGCGAGTACCTCGACGGGCTGCGCGGCTCCGGCGGGCTCGCGAATTGGTCGCTGACGCGCCGCAAGCTCGGCTTCGGCCATCCGGAGCTCGGCGAGTTCCACCTCGTGCTCGACTTCCCCACTCTCGCGGACCTCGACCGGGCCTTCGGTGAGGTCGCGACGCGCGACGGCGAGGTCGAGAAGCTCCACGCGCGCGTCTACTCGCTCGTGTGCGACTTCCGCGCGGCGCTCTACCGCGACTTCCCCGACGCCGAACGCGCCGCGCGCGCAACGGAGACGCTCCATGGCGCGTGAAATGACCGGCGACGACTACCTGCTCGGCACCGACACGGCCGAAGAGGCTCGACTCGGCTTCCAGCACCGCGTGTGGGCCTCGAAAACCACCGAGCTCTGGGACGACGCGGGCTTCGGTCTCGGCGACACCGTGCTCGACCTCGGCTGCGGGCCGGGCTTCGCGAGCCTCGACCTCGCGTACCTGGTCGGCCCGCGCGGCCGCGTGCTCGCGATCGACGGCTCGCAGCGCTATCTCGCGTCGCTCGAACGGATGCGCGACGCGCTCGGGCTCGCGCAGATCGAGACCCGGCACGCCGAGCTGCACGCGCTGGAGCTCGAGCCCGCCGGCCTCGACGGCGCGTTCGCGCGCTGGGTCCTGTGCTTCCTCGCCGAGCCCGAGCGCGTCGTCGCCAACGTCGCGCGCGCGCTGAAGCCCGGCGCGAGCTTCGTCGTGCTCGACTACTACCGCTACGGCCTGATGGCGCTGTCGCCGCGGAGCCGCGCGATGGAGCGCGTCGCCGCGGCGGTCGAGGAGAGCTGGCGGCGCGCCGGCGGCTCGCTAGACGTCGGCGGCGACGTGCGCGCGATGTTCGAACGCCACGGGCTCGACTGCGCGCCGCCGCGCGGCGGTCCGCGCGCCGCGAAGCCCGGCTCCGCGCTGTGGCAGTGGCCGCGGCTCTTCTTCCGCACCTATCTGCCGAAGCTCGTCGAGATGGGACTGATCACGCACGCCGACGCCGACGAGTTCGAGCGCGATTTCGACGCCCGCGAGCGCGAGCCCGGCGCGTTCTTCCTGACGCCGCCGGTGTGGGGCTTCGTCGGACGCAAACGGAGCTGA
This sequence comes from Planctomycetota bacterium, assembly GCA_016220085.1. Lineage (GTDB taxonomy): Bacteria > Planctomycetota > UBA1135 > UBA1135 > JACRIN01. Next base: position 85,431 of record JACRIN010000002.1, on the reverse strand, counting down.
CCCGATGACCGAAGTGAAGCGCACCGAACGCACGACGCCGCGCACGCTTCCCTCGCGCGCGAGTTCCGAGCTCGAGACGATTCGCGCGATCGTCGACGAAGCGCTCTGCTGCCACGTCGCGACCTCGGACGGCGGCTTCCCGCGCATCGCGCCGATGGTGCACGGACGCGTCGGGGACGAACTCGTGCTGCACGGCTCCCACAAGAGCACGTTGCTCGCGGCGCTCGCGCGCGGCGCCGAGGCGTGCGCGTGCTTCACGCTGATCGACGGACTGGTGCTCGGGCGCTCCGCGATGCACCACTCGATGAACTACCGCTCGGTCGTCGTGTTCGGCCGCGCGCGGGAGGTCACCGACTTCGCGGAGAAGTCCGAGTTCCTGAGGCAACTGACCGAGCGCATCGTGCCCGGACGCTGGACCGAACTGCGGCCGATGAGCGAGCACGAGGTCCGCGCGACGTTGGTCGTCGCGCTCTCGCTCGCCGAGAGCGGCGCGAAGCTCCGCACCGGACCGCCGCGCGATGCGCCGTCGGACGTAGACGGGCCGTGGTGGGCCGGTGAGGTGCCGCTGGCGCTCTGCGCGGGCGCTCCGATTCCCGCGCCCGACCTGCCCGCGGGGATCGAGCCCGGGCCGAGCGTGCGCGCGCTCGCTCGCCGTCACGCGCTTCGCGACGGAACGCGCGCGAGCTGATGCTCGACGCAGCTCGCGCGGCGGGTTCCAATGCCACGACGTGTTGACGTCGAATCCCTGGACGCAGGCGGAAACCGCGGCGGCGCTGCGCGATGCTCGCAGGCGTACGCTCGAGCTCGTCGCGGATCTCGACGATGGCGAGCTCGTCGTGCCAAGGCTCGTCAATCTCTCGCCGTTCCTCTGGGAGCTCGGCCGCGTCGCGTGGTTCCAGGAGCGCTGGCTGCTGCGTCGCCACGGAGAGCCCGCGCCGCGCGCCGACGCCGACGCGATCTTCGGCGACGCGGCGACGCACGGCTCGCGCTGGGACGCGCCGCTCCCGACGCGCAAGGAGACGCTCGGCTGGCTCGAGCAGTCGCTCGAACGTGCGCTCGCGCGGCTCGCGCGCGTCGAGGTCGACGACGACGAGCGCTACTACCACCAACTCGTCCTCGCGCACGAAGACGCGTGCGCGGAGTCGCTGACTCGCCAGCGTCAAACGCTCGGTCTCCCCGCGCCGCGTCCCACGCTGCTGGTCACCGGCGCGCCCGTCGGCGGACCGTGCCCCGGTGACGCGGCGTTCGGCGGCGGGCCGATGCTGCTCGGCGCGGAGCCCGAGCGACGTTTCGTCCACGACGACGAGAAGTGGTCGCACGCCGTCGATGTTCGCCCGCTGCGCATCGCGCGCGCGCCGGTGACGCAGGCGGAGTTCGCGAGCTTCGTCGCGGAGAGCGGCTACGAGCGCGGCGAGTTCTGGAGCGACGTCGGTTGGCGTTGGCGCCAGCGCGAGCACGCCGACACGCCGCTCTACTGGGAACGCGACGGCGCGGGGAACTGGCTCTGCAAGCGCTTCGATCGGATGGTCGAGCTCGCGCCCGATCTGCCGATGATGCACGTCAACGCGCACGAGGCGGAGGCGTACTGTCGCTTCGCCGCGCGCGCGCTGCCGACCGAGGCCGAGTGGGAGTTCGCCGCGGGCTGGTTGATGCGGGTGAAGAAGCCGTTCCCTTGGGGTTGGAAGCCGTTCGAGCCCGAGCTCGCGAACCTCGACGGCCTGCGCATCGGTCCGGTCGACGTCGGCGCGTTCCCGCTCGGCGACAGCGTGCACGGCTGCCGCCAGATGCTCGGCAACGTGTGGGAGTGGACGGCGTCGGCGCTGCGGCCATATCCGGGTTTCGAGCGCGGGCACGAGCTCCAGCGCGCGTCGCCGCACTTCGGGCGCGCGCGCGTGCTGCGCGGCGGCTCGTTCGCGACGCGCGCGCGCGAGGCGCGGACCACCGCGCGAGGCTTCGCCGATCCCGAACGCCGCGACCTGTTCGCGGGCTTCCGCACGGTCGAGCCGTGATCGGGCGCGCGCCATCCCGCCGGTATAGTGGCGCGCGATGATCCGTCGCGCACGACTCGCGGTCGCGTGGCTCTCGCTCGCGGGCTTCCTCGCGCTCGCGCACGCCGCTCCGCGCCGAGCGCAGCTTCGGGCGGCGGAGCCCCGGTCTGACGCGGCCGACGCGGCGGCGGACGCCGCTGCAACCGAGTTCGACGAGCTGCGCACCGAAGTCGTCGCGCGGCTCGCGGAGCTCGAGCGCGAGCTCGGCGCCGCGTCGCCGCCGGCGCGCGAGCGGGTCGCGGAGCTCTGCACCGACACGTTTCGCTCGCGCGGGCTCGTCGCCGCGAGCACCAGCGTCCTGCGCGACGACGCCGACCTCCGGATCGAGCGCGGCACCGTCGGAGAGCGCGTCCTCGAGGGCGTCGACGGCGCGACCGAAGCGTTCGACGCGCTCGCAGAGCGCTGGCGCGGCGCGAGCGCGCTGCGTGTCGAGCTCGAGCTCGTCACCGTGCGTCCCCGCGCCGAGTCCGTGGTGCGCTTCGCGGCTCGCTGGCGCGCCGCCGACGGCCTCCACCAGCTCGGCGCCGACTGGACGTGTACGTGGAGCGACACGCAGCCTCGAAAGCTGATCGCACTCGACGTCGCCGGGCTCGAGCAAGTCCGAGCGCGACGGCCGTGGTTCGAGGACGCGACCGAAGCGGCGCTCGGTGCGAGCGCCGCGTGGCGCGACGACCTGCGGCTCGGCGCCGATCACTGGGCGGTGCGGATCGATCGCTCGTTGGGCGAGCCGCTGCTCGCCGAAACCGGCCTCGCGGTCGGCGACGCGAACGGCGATGGCGAAGACGACCTCTACGTGTGCCGCCCCGGCGGCTTGCCCAATCGTCTGTTCCTGCGCACCGCCGACGGCCGCGCGCGCGAGGCGGCGAGCGAGGCCGGGCTCGACTTCCTCGACTCGACCCGCGCCGCGCTCTTCCTCGATCTCGACGACGACGGCGATCAGGATCTCGCGGCGACGATCGGTGACGAGCTCGTGCTCGCGAGGAACGACGGAAAGGGCCGTTTCGAGCTCGCCGCGCGCCTCGCGGTGCCCGATGCGTCGGGGCTCGCCGCCGCGGACGTCGAGCGCGACGGCGATCTCGACCTCTACGTCGCTTGCTACCGCGCGCCGGATGCCGAGGCGCGTGTGCCGTTCCCGATCGACGGCGCGTGCAACGGCTTCCGCAACGTCTTGCTGCGCTGCGAGGCGCCGTTCCGCTACGTCGACGCGACGCGCGAGAGCGGGCTCGAGAGCCTCGGTCGACGTTTCACTCGAAGCGCGGTGTTCGAGGACTACGACGACGACGGCGATGCGGATCTGTTCGTCGCGATCGACTTCGGGGACTCAGCCTTCTTCAGGAACGAAGCCGGACGCTTCGAACGGGTTTCGGCGAGCTCGAAGTCGAGCGCGAGCGCGAGCTGGTCCGACTTCGACGGCGACGGCGATCTCGACTTGCTGGTCTCCGGTCGCGCCGACTTCACGGCGACGCTGTTCGCGAACGGCGGCAACGGCACGCTCGCGGACGTCACGCGCGAGTCGGGCGTCTCCGCCGGCGGCTGGTGCCTCGGCGCGCTGTTCGTCGACGTCGACGGCGATGGGCGCGAGGACCTCGTCTTGCCGCGCGGCTACGTCACCGGCTCGGACCCGAGCGACGTGCTCGCGCACTTCGGTTCGACTTCGGTCGGCTCGCTCGGCCGCTACACGAGCCTGTGGACCGGTGCGTTCGCCGGCCTGCGCGCCGGGCGTTCTTGGCACGGGCGCGAGCGCAATCGCGTCGTGCTGAACGTCGGAGCCGCGGGTTTGGCGGACGTGTCCGGCGTCAGCGGGCTCGACTTCGCGGACGACGCGCGCGCGACGGCGCGCTGCGATTGGAACGGCGACGGGCGCGTCGATCTGTGGCTCCAAAGCCGCGGCGCACCGGGGCTGCGGCTGGTGCTCGGTTCCGCCGTTGGAGAGGCGGCGGGCGACAGCGAGCGCGGCGGCGCCGGCGAAGGCGCGGCCTTCGAGCTCGAGCTCGTCGGCGGCGCGAGGAATCGCGATGCGATCGGCGCGCGCGTCGAGCTCGTCGTCGCCGGCGACGCGCGGCGGCGGATCGCGGCGGTGCGCGCGGGCGAAGGCTATCTCGCGCAGTCGACGAAGCGCCTCTTCTTCGCGGTCGCGCGAGACGCGCGCGTCGAACGCGCGATCGTGCGCTGGCCGGACGGCGAGCGCGAGACGTTCGAAGGACTCTCCGCACCCGGGCGCTGGCGGCTCGCGCGGGGCACCGGCCGCGCCGAACCGCGCGCCTCGGCGCCGGTCGCGCCGGCGACGTCCGCCTTCGGCTCGGGCGCGAACTCCGGCTCGACGTCGAGCTCGGATTCGAGCGCGAGCGCCGGCTCGAAAGTCGCCGCGACCTCCGATTCGGACATTGCCACGAGCGCGGGATCGAAAGTCACGCAAGGCTCCGGATCAATCGGCGCGCAAGGCTCCGGGTCGAACGTCGCGACAGGCGCGAACGACGGTCACCTGACACTCGCCGCGCGCCCGCCCTTGCCGCCGCTCAAGGCGCTCGACCCGGCCGGCGCGACCCGCAAGTTCGGCGCGCTCGCGCGGCCGCTCGCGGTGCTGCTCTGGCGCGCTGACAGCGCGCCGAGCCTCGCCGCGCTGCGCGGACTCGCGCTCGCGAGCGCCGACGCGCGACCGTCGGGCTTCGACCTGGTCGCGCTCTCGCTCGACGATTCGACGCGCCGCCAGGACGCGGCCGACGCGCTCGCGAGCGTCGGTTGGGCCGCGGACAGCGCCTTCGCCGAGCACGAGCTCGCCGCGCGCGTCGAGCTGCTGCTCCGCGCGTTGACCGAGCGCGGGCGCCGGCTCACGCCGCCGACGCTGCTGGTCGTCGATCGCGAGAACCGCGTGGTCGCCGTCGATCGAGGCGAATGCGACCTCGCGACGTTGCTGCGCGACGTTGCGCACGCGGCCAGACCGGAGAGCGAGCTGCGCGAGCTCGCGACGCCGTTCCCCGGCCGCTGGCTCGGTTCCGCGCCGAAGGCGGACCTGCTGTCGCTCGCTCGCGCGTTCGAAGCGGCCGGCTTCGCCGACGCGGCGCGCCTCTACGAGCTCGCGCACGCCGCGCGGCTGGAGAGCAGCGGCGCGAACGCGCTGTTCGCGCGCGGCGTCGCCGAACTCGACGCGCAGCGCTTCGACGCAGCCGGCGAGCTCTTCGAACGAGCTCTGCGGGCCGATCCGGCCCATTTCGAGGCGCTCGGCGCGCTCGCGTACTCGCTCCAAGCTCGCTCGCGCGTCGTCGAGGCGATTGCGGTGTACCGCCGAGCGCTGGCGCTCCGTCCCAGGGACTCGGCGACGCGCTACAACCTGATCCTCGGGTTCGCGCAGCACGCGGAAGCCGCGGCGGCGGCGAGCGAGCTCTACTTGCTCCGCGCTCTCGATCCGAACGCGGCCGAAGAGCTGCGCGTCAAGATGGGTTGGTGACGACATGAAGACGCTGCTCTCGCTCTTGCTGGTCGCGCTCGCGGGTTGCCGCACCGAGCTCGCGCTCTCGCCCGACGCGATCGTCCTCGACGTGCCGAGCGTGCGTCAGGAGGAGCTCGATCAATGCGGCCTGGTCGCCCTCGAGGCGCTCGCCCGCTACTGGGGTCACACGATCCCCGCGGAGCTCGATCGCGAGCTCGCGGCGCTCGCGCGCGAGCACGGCGGCCTCTCCGGCGACGAGCTCGTCGCCGCGCTCGAACGCTCCGGCTTCGAGGCGTTCCTCTTCGCGGGCGCGCTCGACGGTTCGGAGCTCTCGGTCCTGCACCACGTCGATCGCGGGCGGCCGGTGCTCGTGATGCTGCACCTCGAGGACGAGCCGCACTACGTCTTGGTCGCCGGCCACGATCCGCTGACGCGGCGTGTGGTGCTCGTCGACGGGCGGCGCGGGCGCGCGGTGCTCGAACAGAGCGATTTCGAGCGCGCGTGGAACGCGGCGGGGCGTTTCACGTTGCTCGCGTTGCCGCTCGATCGCGATTGACGCCCGCGCGGCGCGCGAACCCGGGCGTCGACGGACGGAATGCTCGTCGCGATCTTCAGCACCGCGACCCGGCTCGTCGCCGTCGGCGTGCTCGCGACGAAGAACGGGCTGTTGATCTGGGGGGTCGGCGCGACGGCGCTGCCGTTCGGAGGCGGGACGCTGTGCGTGCAATCGCCGCTCGGGCGCACGCCCGTGCAGAACTCCGGCGGCGCGGGCCCGTGCGGCGGCGCCTGCACCTTCGCGTTCGATCAGGCGTTCATGGCGAGCTAGGGGGTCGGCGCCGGAGCCGTGCTGTTCGCGCAGTTCTGGAGCCGCGACCCCGGGTTCGCGCCGCCGAATGACAGCGGCCTCACGAATGCGCTCGCGTTCTCGGTGCTGCCGTGAGTTGCGGGTCGCGCGCGAGCGCCTAGACTCCGAGGCTACGTCCGCCATCCACGGAGACCGTCATGCGTATCGTCACCCCCACGCTTCTCGCCCCCACGCTCCTCGCGCTCGGGCTCTGCACGTTCGCGCCCGGGCTCGCCGTGCACGGTTCGGTGCCGGCGCCGCGCACGACTGTGCACGAGACCGTTCCGCGTGCGCTCGCGCTCGAGGATTCCGAGCGCAGTGCGCTGCGCGCCGCGAGCCTCTGCGCGCCCGAGCTCGGTCGCGCCCGGGCGGGCGACGTCTCGTTGCACCTCTCCGATCGCGACCTGCGGGTGATCGCGGTCGCGGTCGTGATCACGCTGTTGATCGTCGTCATCGCCTGAGCCGTCCCTCGCGCGAGACCCGCGCATTCCGTTGAACCCGTTTCCGCGCGCGGAGCGTGTCGGAGGGTGTCGGCTCGCCGCGCGTCGTCAGCTCGGCAACTGGAACGAGGGCCTCTCTCCCCCGCGATTCGCGCGGTCATTGCTCTCACGATCTCTCCCGCACGGCGGCGGCGAGCCGACCTTCGTTCGCACTTCGATGGAAGCGTTCCGCCGGCACGCCCGCTCCCGCGCGCCCGATCGGCGCAGGCCGTGGAGCGAGCCGCCCACGCCCCGCGCGCGCCGTCGCGGACCGTGCGCCGCCTGGCGCCGCGTCGCTCCGGACCCGGGCGGGGCGCGGTCGGGTCGCTCGCGGCGTCGGCGGAACGGCTGAGCGCGAGAGCGCCACGATTCGGTCGATGGGATTCGAATGCGGCGTCGGGCCCGAGTTCGAGCTTCGCGAGGTCAGCGCGTCGAGCTGGGGCCTCGCGCGCGTTCAACCGCAGCGGCCGCCGCCGCGCGCGGGATCCTCGCCGGACTTCGATGCCTCGAGGCTCTCCTCGCGGTACGCGTCGCGGAACGGCACGCCGCTCTTCGCCTTTTCGAGCGCGCGTTCCGTCGCGCGCAGCTTCGGATCGGACGCCGCTGCGGCGAGCTTCTCCTCGTCGAAGTCCAGCGTCGCGACCAGCTTGGCGGTCAAGGGCAACATCGCCGCGACGCGGTCGTGCGCGCGGAAGAGCGGCGGCTTGAGCAGCTGGAAGTCGCGGTGATAGCCCGACGGCAAGTCGCGCAGCACGTCGAGCAACGCGGCGCGATCGGCGACGACTTGGCGCGCGTGCGCGCGGATGAGCTCGATCAGATCGGGGTTGCGCTTCTGCGGCATCAGCGACGAGCCGGTCGTCAACGCGACCGGCAGCCGCACGAAGCCGAATTCCTCGCTCGAGAAGAGCCACAGATCGTGCGCGAGCTTGTCGAGGTCGAGCGCGACGCCCTCGAGCGCGGTCAGGTACGCGAGCTCCGCGCGTCCCCGCGCGTGCTGCGTGAACGTCACGGGCCTCTCCGGCCGCTCGAAACCGAGAGCGCGCGCCGTGAAGTCGCGATCGAGCTCGACCGGCAACCCGTAGCCCGCGCCGGTGCCGAGCGGACACTCCCGGATGCGTCGCGACGCCGCGCGCAAGTCCGCGAGATCCTCTTCGAACGCCTTCGCGTGCGCGCCGAGCCATTCGCCGAGCGTCGACGGCATCCCGCGACGCAGGTGCGTGTAGCCCGGCAGCGCGACCTCGCCGCGCGCGGTGCGCTGCGCGTGCGCGGCGGCGATCAGACGCTCGAGCGAACGCGCGACGTCGCCGCTCGCCTCGCGCAGCCAGAGGCGGACGTCGAGCGCGACCTGCTCGTTGCGGCTGCGCGCGGTGTGCAGCTTCTTGCCGACGTCGCCGACCAGCGCGATCAACCGTCGCTCGACCGCCGAGTGAACGTCCTCGTCGCCTTCCTCGACCGTCCATTCGCCCTTGCGGAAGCCCTCGCGCAGCTTCGCGAGGCCGTCGCGCAGCGCTTGGAACTCCTGCGGCTGGATCAAGCCGACCAGCGCGAGCCCCTCGGCGTGCACCAACGAGCCCTTGATGTCGTGCTCGACCAGCCGGCGGTCCTGCAACCAATCGTCGCCGATCGTGAAGCGCAGCATGTCGGGATCGATCGCTTCGCCGCGATCCCAGATCGGCTTCTGGAGCTCGCTCATGCGTGCACTCCTTGCGCGGCGAGCGCTTCGAGCGCCGCGGGCAGAGCTCGCGTGTAGAATGCGACGCCCGCGTCGAGTTCGCTCGCCAGGACGAACTCGTTCGGCGTGTGCGAGCGCGCCGTCTCGCCCGGGCCGACCTTGACCGCGGGCACGCCCGCGAGCAGCGCCATGTCCGACATCGTGTTCGAACCGATCGCGTGCGGCTTGTTCGCCGCGGCGAGCGCGGCGCGCACCAACGGATGGTCCTCCTGCGTCTCGACCGGCTTCAGCCGCTCGGAACGGATCCGCAGGCTCGCGTTCGGCATGCGTTCGGCGAGCACGTTCACCACGTCGCTCGCGCGGTGCAACGGCGATAGCCGCGCGTCGAACACCGCCTCGGCGCGATCGGGCACGACGTTCGAGCGCTCGCCCGCGCGCAGCACCGTCGAAACCGTCGTGCTCTTGCCGAGCAACGGATGCTCGCCCGCGAGCGTCAGATACGGCGCGGTCGCCGCGAGTTCGCGGCACGCCGCGTGGAGCGCGTTCTCGTGCGGCACGCGCGCGACGTGCGCGGCGTGACACGATCGCCCGTGCCACTCGGCGACGAGCACCGCGAGGCCGGACTGCGCGCGGACGATCTCCAAGCCGGTCGGCTCGCCGCAGAAACCGCCGTCGGGGCGGCCGATCTTCGCGAGCACGTCGGCCATCCCCGCGTTGGTCGTCTCCTCGCACGCGGTGTACGCGACGATCGCCTCGCCGTGCACGTCGCAGTCCTCGGCGAACGCCATCAACGCCGCCGCCATCGCGACCACCGACGCTTTCGCGTCGTTCGCGCCGCGGCCGACGAGCTTGCCGTCGTCCCACTGCGCCGCGTACGGATCGCGCGTCCAGCCTTCGCCGATCGGAACGGTGTCGAGGTGCGAATGCAGCAGCAACGTCGGCCCGCGGCCGCGCACGACGCGCGCGATCACGGAGTTGCCGACGCGCTCGACGTCGAGCTTCCTCGATCGAAACAGCGCGACGGCCCACTCCGCGGCGCGAGCTTCGTCGCCCGAGATGCTCGGGATCGCGACCAGCTCGGAAAGCCAGCCCAGCCAGGGTTGCGTCACACCGTCACCGCTTGCGGCGCCCGTTCGGGCTCCCTGGTGACCAGCGTGCCGGCGCCGTGGTTCGTGTAGAGCTCGTTCAAGAGCGCTTCCGGGTCCGAGCCCGACACGACGTGCACGCGACCGACGCCGCCTTCGAGCGCCTTCTTGATCGCCGCCGCCTTGACCTTCATGCCGCCTTGCAGCGCGCCGGACTTCTCGAGCTCGACCAGCGCCGGCAGCGAGAGCGCCGAGACCAACGAACCCATGTCCTTCGGATCGCGCAGGACGCCCGGCGCGCCGGTGACGAGCACCAGCTTCGCCGCGCCGAGCGCGAGCGCGATCTGCGCCGCCGCGAGGTCCGCGTTGACGTTCAGGAAGTTGCCCCGGCTGTCGCCGGCGGGCGGCGACACCACCGGAACGCGACCGGCGTCGAGCAGCGCGTTCAGCGCCGCGGCGTCGACTCCCTTGAGGTCGCCGACCTCGCCGTAATCGACCATGCCTTCGCTGGTGACCACCGGCGGACGGCGATCGGCGGTCAACACGCCCCCGCCGCCGAGGCCGAGCGCCGGCACTCCCTCGGCGATCAGCGCGGCGGTCAGGTCGCTGTTGACCTCGCCGCCGGTCGCGAGCCGCAGCGCGCGCAACGCGAGCGGGCTGGTGACGCGACGGCCGTCGACCATGCGCGGCTCCTCTCCGAACAAGCGTTGGAGCGCGTCGGTCTGGGGCCCGCCGCCGTGGACGACGACGATGCGCGAGCCGAGCGCTTGCACGACCGCGACCTGGCGCGCGAACGCGCGCATCGACGCGGTGCGGGCGATCGTGCCTCCGCCGGCCTTGATCACGAAGATCTGACCGCGGTGCATGCGGATGTGCGGGGCGGCTTTGACGAGATCGGTCACGGGCGAACCTCCTCGAGCTCCAGGGAGCTCTTCCTAGCTTTCGATTGCGTTTCCAGTTCCAAGAAGAGCCGCTCGAGCAACGCGGTCTGCGCGTGCAAGCGGTTCTCGGCTTGATCGATCACGACGGACGTCGGTCCGTCGAGCACTTCGTCCTTCACGACGACGTTGCGGCGCACCGGCAGGCAGTGCATGAAGCGAGCTTTCGGGCCCGCGCGACGCATCAGCTCGCCGTCGACGCACCAATTCGCGAGCGACGCGCGCATGCGCTGCTCCTTCGCGAGATCGCCCCACGCTTCGAGCGAGCCCCACGACTTCGCGTACACGACCGCCGCGCCTTCGACCGCGTTGCGATCGTTGGTGACGCTCAGGCGTCCGCCCGACTCCGCGGCGAGGCGTTTCGCTTCCGCCATGGCGTGCGGATGCAAGTCGTAGCCGTCCGGGCGCGCGAGCACGACGTCCATGCCGCGCTGGAGCGCCATCGCGAGCGTCGAGTTGGGCACCGCGTGCGGCAAGGGCTTCGGATGGTTCGCCCACGTCAGCACGAACTTCGCGCGACGCTCGACGCCGAGCATCTCGAGCGTCGTCCAATCGGCGAGCGCCTGGCACGGATGCCACAGCGCGCTCTCCATGTTGACGATCGGCACGCCGGCGAAGCGCCGGAAGCCGTTGACGATCGGATCCGACAGGTCGAGCGCGAGATCCTGGCCGCCCGAGAACGCGCGGATCGCGAGCACGTCGACGAAACGCCCGAGCACCGCCGCGGCCTCGCGGATGTGTTCGACGCTCGCTCCGTTCATCACCGCGCCGTCGGCGAGCTCGAGTTGCCACACTCCGTTGCCGCCGCCTTGCAGCTGCACCAGATCGAGGCCGAGCTTCGCCGCCGCGCGTTGGAACGACGCCTGCGTGCGCAGCGACGGGCTCAAGAAGAAGAGACCGAGCCCGCGCCCGACGAACCGCACCGGCTCGACGCCGCGGCGGAACTCGAGCGCGCGATGCGCGAGCCGCTCGACCGTCGAGGTCGAGAGCTCGCCGAGGTGGTAGAAGCCGTTCACGCCGACACCGTCAGGGCGTCGAGCGCCGCTTCGAGCCGCGCGGCTTGGTACGGTTCGAGCGTCAGCGAAGGCGAGAGGCGCAGGACGCGCGGATCGTCGCTCGTGCCGACCAGCACGCCTTGATCGAGCAGTCGGTCGCGCACGACCGCCGCGCTGTGCCCTTCCTCGAGCACGAGACCGAGCAGGAGCCCCGCGCCGCGCACCGACTGGATCGGTCCGCGCATCGAAGCGCGAGCGAGCGCCGACGACGTCGCGCGCACGCGCTCGAGGAAGCCCGGCGCCGCGATGCGACGCGCCGTCTCCGCCGCCGCCGCGAGCACCAACGGCCCGCCGCCGAACGTCGAGCCGAGCAGGTTCCCCGGCACGCGCGCGGCGACGTCGCTGGTCAGCACCGTCAGGCCGATCGGCAAGCCCGCGGCCGCGCCCTTCGCGGTCGTGAAGAGGTCGGGGATCACGTCGAAGTGCTGCGAAGCCCACGGCTCGCCGAGGCGTCCGTTGCCGGTTTGCACCTCGTCGAAGATCAACAGCGCGCCGACGGCGTCGCACGCCGCGCGCAACGCTTCGAGGAAGCCGGGCGTCGGTTCGACGACGCCCGCAAGCGATTGGATCGGCTCGAGGATCACCGCGCCGACGGTGCCGTCGATCGCGGCGCGCGCTGCGTCGATGTCGCCCCACGGCAGCTTGATCGCTGTGAACGGCGCGTGCGGGAACGCGGCGAGCTTGGTGTCGCTGACCGCCGCGGCGGCCGCCGTCCGGCCGTGGAACGCGCCGTTGAAGTAGACGACTTTCGAACGCTTGGTCGCCGTGAGCGCGAGCTTGAGCGCGTTCTCGTTCGCCTCCGCACCGCTGTTCGAGCAGAAGAACTGCCACTCACCGTCCGGCAGGTTCGGCGCGAACGCGTGCATGAAGTCGATCCGCGGCGCGTGGTCGAGCAGGTTGGTCGCGAACGACAACTGCTTCCACTGGCGCTGGAGCGTCTCGCCGAGCTCTTCGTCGCCGGCGCCGAGCGTGTTGACGCAGTGACCGCCGTACAGATCGAGCACGCGCCGTCCGTCGGCGAGCACGAGCTCGCAACCTTCCGCCGAGACGACCGAAATCGAGAGACGCTTGTAGGCCTTGAATTCCACGAGCTTCATCACGCAACTCCAAGCCCGGAACGAGGCAGTCCCCACGTCTCCGGAAAGCCGAACATCAGGTTGAGGCACTGCAGCGCTTGACCGGCGCCGCCCTTGACGAGGTTGTCGAGCGTGCAAAGGACCGTGAGCACCTCGCCTCGCACGTTCACGCCGAGCGCGGCGCGGTTCGAGCCCGCGACGCGACGGAGGTCGGGCACGCCGCCTTCGAGCGGGAGCACGTCGACGAAAGGCTCGCCCGCGAACGTCTGCGAGTAGATCGCGCGGACGTCGGCGGTCGACAGCGACTTCGCGAGCGGCAGCGCGCACGTCAGATGGATGCCGCGCGCGAACGGACCGGAGTGCGCGACGAAGTGGAGCTTCGCGCGAAGCGGTTGGATCGCCTGGGCGAGCTCCGCTTCGTGCCGGTGGCCGTCGAGCGAGTACGCCCACAGGTTGCCGTGGCGATACGGATGGTGCGTGCCGGGCTTGGGCTCGACGCCCGAGCCGCTGGAGCCCGTGATGCCGTGCAGCATCCACGGCGCGGCGCCGTCGAGGATCCCCGCGCGCGCCGCGGGCACGACGGCGAGCTGCATCGCGGTCGCGAAGCAACCGGCGGCCGCCGCGCGGCGCGACTCGACGATGCGCGCGCGGTGGAACTCGGGCAAGCCGTACGCGAAGTCCGCGAGCTCGTCGACGCACGGATGCGCGTGGCCGTACGTCGCGCGATAGAGCTCGGGATCCGCGAGCCGGAAGTCCGCCGCGAGGTCGACGACGACGAGCTGGTCGAGGCGCGAGCCGAGGCTCGCGCGCAGACGCTTGAGGAGTTCGCCCGACTCACCGTGCGGCAGCGAAAGCGCGACCGCGGCCGGCCCGCGCTCCAACGCGGCGCCGAGCGCGCGCTCGGCGTCCTCGACCGACGCCGACGCGACGCCGGAGCGCACGTGCGGCTGGCTCTCCGCGAGAGGCGTCGCCTTGCGCGACACCGCGGTCGGCACGAACGCCGGGTGCTGCTCCAGCAAACGCAGGAGCTCGCCGCCGAGCATGCCGCTCGATCCGAAGACCCACAGCGGCACGGTTTGGACGCGCGACTTCTCGTGGGTCGCGACCGTCGTCATGCGTTCACCTCGGCGGAAGCGCCGCTGAAGAGCTTCGCCTTGATCGTCTGCGCGAGCTTGTTGCCGTCGCGCAGCGCGTTCCACGCCGGGACGCCGAGCTTCTCGTTGCAGAAGCGCGAGCCGACCGGCGTGTCGGTGACGCGACCCGAGAACACGTCGACCGCGAGCCCGTAGCGATCCGCGAGCAGCTGCGCGCCGCCCCACGCGCCGACCGGGTCTTGCGCGCAGAGCACGATCGCTTGCAGCGTCGCGCGCAACGCGGGATCCGAGAGCAACGTGTGCACGCCGTAGGTGCCGAGCAGGCCGTCGCCCATCTCGAGCACGAGCAGGTCGGGCTCGGACTCCGAGAGGTGCGCGATCGCCGAGTACGCGGCCGCGAGCACGTTTTGCTCGTTGGTCGTCACCACGCCGAAGTCGGTGAAGATCGAGACCGCGTCCGCCCCGCAGTCGTGCATCTGGAGCACGTCGCGACGCAGCGAAACGCCCGTCAGCTTGCCCGCGGCGATCCGCAGGCCCGCGCGCGAGAGCTCGCCGATGATCACGCTCGCCGCCGTGGTCTTGCCCGCGTCCATGCAGGTGCCGACCAGCGCGACCACCGGCGGAACCTTCGCCGGCAGCGGACGATGCGGCAGCGCCGCTTGTTGGACCTGCGCGGGCACGCCGACGCGAGTCCCGAGGTACGGGAAGCGCAGGATCGAGCCGAGCACTTCGATGCGGAACGGCTCGCCGAGGCCCGGCGTCGCCTTCGCGCCCGAGCCGATCACGCCGCCGATGTTGAGCAGTTGGATCTCGTCGCCGACCGCGACCTTCTTCGGCACGCGGCCGGAGTAGCCGTACAGCGCGTCGCGGTGGCCGAGCGCGCCCGCGATCACGTCGCCCGGGTGCAGCGCGACCATGCGGCCGTGCACGTCCTCGAGCGTGTTGTACGTGGTCTTCGCGTTGAGGATGCGCGCGGCGACGACGGTACCCGCTTCCGCCGGGATCTCCTCCCCGAGCACGGCGTTCTTGTCGAGCTCCAGTCGCAAAGTGACCGAAGCGATCTTGTCGAGCATCACGCGTTTCATCGCGTCACCTCCAAAGCGGCCTGTGCGTCGCCCGCGCGCTTGAACAAGCGCGCCGGTTCCGCGAGCACGCGCGCGAGCCCCAGCGCTCCGCGCGGATCCGAGTTCGAGCCCGCCCGCTCGCCGTACTTGGCGTCGGACGCGGCGAGCAGACTGAACGGCGATTCGACGCCGTCGACGAGCGAGCGAGCGTTCGCGAGCTCGACCGAAGCCGTGCCCGTGACGCGCGCTTGCGACGAAGCGAAGAACGCTTCGAGGTCGCGCTGGAACGGATCGTGGAAGAGCCCTTGGTGCAGGCGCTTGCCGTACACCTCGCCGAGGTGGTCCTTCCAGAAGCGCTGGTCCTCGGTCAGCACGAGCTTCTCGAGCTCGCGGTGCGCGGCGAGCAGCAGCTCCGCCGCCGGCGCCTCGAACGCGATGCGTCCCTTGATGCCGAGCACGGTGTCGCCGAGGTGATAGCCGCGGCCGATGCCGAGCGCGCCGCCCTCGCGGTTCAACGTCTCGATCAACGTCACCGGATCGAGTTCACGACCGTCGAGCGAGCACGGAACGCCCGCCTCGAAGCCGATGCGGATGTGCCGGCGACCGGAGCCGTTCTTCGTCCATTGCCACGCGTCTTCCGCGAGCGCCTCGTTCGACGTGTGCAGCTCGCCGCCGCCGATCGTCAGCCCCCACAGCCCCGCGTTGACCGAGTACTTGCCGCCCGACGGCGGCACCGGCAGACCTCGAGCCGTCAGGTACGCGCGTTGGTCGTCGCGGCTCGGCGCGAGGTCGCGCACCGGGGCGAGCACCTGGAGCTTGGGCGCGAGCGTCGCGAGCGCGGCCTCGAAGCGCACTTGATCGTTGCCCGCCGCGGTGCAGCCGTGGCTGACCGCGTCGAAGCCCTCGTCGCGTCCGACGCGCGCGAGGATTTCCGCTTGGAGGCCGCGCTCGGCGCCGACCGACAACGGATAGACGCCTCCGCGGCGGACGTTGGCGGCGACGAGCCAGCGCAGCACGCGCTCGAACATCTCCGCGCGCGCGTCGACGAACCGATGCTCGACCGCGCCGAGCACGGCGGCGCGCGAACGCATCTCGTCCTTCTCGGCTTCGCTGAAGCCGCCGCAATCGACGGTCAACGCCGTCACCTCCGCGTGCTTTTCACGGGTGAGGTACGCGATCAACCAAGACGTGTCGAGACCGCCGGAATAGGCCAACAGGACGCGCATCGAAAGCTCCTTCGGAGTTGGGGGCGTCAGGAATTGGACTGCAGGAGCTCCGCGACGCGACGACGGACGCGCTGTCCGACGGCGGCGGAGGAAACGGCGACGAGCACGGTGTCGTCGCCGGCGACGGAGCCGATCAGGCCGGGAACTTCCTCGGCCTCGAGCGCGCGCGCGACCGCGCTGGCGGCGCCGGGCTCGCAGTGCACCATCACGAAGTGCGGCACGACCTCGGCCGCGCGCAGCAGGCTCTTCAGCGCCGTCAGCGGCGTGATGCGCTCGCTCTCGACGAGTTGGTAGACGCCCGCTTGCTTCGCGACGCCGAGCGCGCGCAGGTCGCGCGAGAGCACCGGTTGGCTCGCGTGGTAGCCGCGCTTCTTGAGGCGGACCTCGAGCTCGTACTGGTTCTTGACCTCGCCCTCGGCGAGGAGCGCCCGGATGGCGGCGCGGCGTTCTGCGGTCTGAGTCACGGGGAGAGAATAATCAGTCGCGGCGCTCTTGTTCAATCGAATCTTTATGCGCATACCTAGCCGCGCGCGCGAATGAAGCGCCCCAGCCCGCGGAACGCGCTCCACGGCCTCCATTCGCTCGACCAGGGCGCTCGAACGTACGGTCCGGTCGGTCGGAAGCGAATGGAACGGCTCGCGCGGAGCTCACGCCAGCTCGTGCGCCTCGTGCCAGCTCGCGTCACTCGCGTCACTCGGGCCCGGAGCGGCGCGCGCCGCCCGGCAGGTCACTCGCCGACGCGGACGTCGTGCCGGTACACACCGCTCTTCGCGGCGTCGAGCGCGCCTTCGATCGTGTGGTACGTCCAGCGCCCCTCGCGCAGCCCGTTGACGTACGCGCCCTTCGCCCGCGCGGCGCCGGACTCCCAGCGCTGCTCGAACGCGCCCGTGCGCTTGCCCTTCACGTACTGCGCACTCCACCACGAGCTGCCGTCGGCGAAGTAGCGCGTGCACGCACCGTGCAGTTCGCCGTCGACGTACGACGCCTCGCTGTCCAGCGCGCCGCCCGCGCGCCAAGTCCGCCACAGGCCCGACCTGCGGCCGTCGCGCCATTCACCTTGCGCGGCGAGCGATCCGTCGTCGTGGTACTCGGTCGCCGGACCGTCGAGCTTCCCGTCTTTCCAAGTCTGCGCGAGCCTGCGCTCGCCGTTGCGATGGAACTCCGTCCAATCACCGTCGCGCTCGCCTCGCCGATACGAACCGCGCGCTTGGAGCGCGCCGGACTCGTACCACTGCTCGGTGGGTCCATCGAGCAGCCCGTCGACGTAGCGCGTCGCTTGGCGCGGCGTGCCGCTCGCGTACGAGCTCGTCCACGCCCCCTGCGCGACGTCTGCGACGTACTCGCCGGCGAGCAACACGACGCCGTCGGGCGCGAGCTCGCGCACCGCGCCGTGCAACTTGCCCGCGACGTAGTGCACGACGGCACTCTCGCCGCCGTCGGTGCGCCACGCATGCCACTCGCCTTCGCGCAGGCCGTCGACGTACTCGCCCTCGACCGCTCGCGCGCCGTTCGGGTGGTATTCCGTCCACGTGCCGTGCTCGCGATCCGCCTTCCAATGTGACGTCGTCAGCGGCACGCCGTCGGAACGGAAGCTCCGCCATTCGCCCTGCTTGCGACCGTCCTCGAACGCGCCGGTCCATTCGACCCGACCGTCCGGATGGCGCTGGGTCCAGACGGACGTCGGCGTGCCGCGGTCCAGCCGCGCCGAGAGCCGCGCGCCGACGGCCGAGCGCCCGATCTCGACGTCGCGAACCTCCCCGCATCCGGCGAGCGACACGAGGATCGGCGCGATCAGGGCGAGCGGGACACTCCGAACCACGTTGTTACTGTAGGCAGCCGTGCCGAATCCCTCCACGACCGAACGGGCGGACCGCGATCGCGCCTTGGCGTTGGGCCTCGGGCTCGTGGTCGCGACCGCGCTCGCGGCGGTCGCGTGGAAACTGCGCGGCTCGACGATCGATCTCGACTCCAACGTCGCCAATGCCGAGCTCGTCGCCGCGCTGACGACGCGCCAGCTCGCTCCCCGCGGCCTCGAGTTCGATCCGACCGCGCGCGCCACCGCGCGGCCGATCGAGCGCGTGCGGCTCAGCGCTGCGGAGACGCACGCGGTCTTCGCGGCGTTTCCGAACATGGACTTCGACCCCGACTGCTACTACCGCTTCCGCGGCGGCCTCGAGGAGCGCTGGGAGTTCCCGGAGATGCCGAAGGGCTTCTGGACGCGGCGCACCAACGCCGAGGGAGCGCGCGAAGACCACGAGCTCGCACGCAACGAGCTCGACACGTTCGTGCTCGCGATCGGGGACTCGCACACGGAGGGCCTGTGCGACAACGCCGACTCGTGGCCGAACCGGCTCGAGGGCGAGCTCTCCGCACGCCGCCCCGGCAAGCGCATCGAGGTCTACAACACCGGGACGTCGAGCTACTCGCTCTTCCACTACTGGGGCGTTCTCGAGAAGTTCCTGCCGGAGCGACCCGACTGCGTGATCGTGTGCATGTACGGCGGCAACGACTTCATCGAGACGCTGCGGCCGTACGCGTTCCAGCGCGGCGTTCCGTTGCCTCCGCGGCCCGAGGGCTACTTCGAGAAGCTGGTGGCGGCGCTCGACCTCGGCGAGGGGCCGTTGCTCCAGGGCTTGAACCAGGCGCTCTTCTTCCGCGAGCATCCCGAGCAACGCGACATCGCCTTGACCGCCGCGTGCGCTGCATTCGACGGGATTCGGCGGCTCTGCGAGGAACGACGCGTGCCGTGGCTCGCGGTGTACGTGCCGTCGGTCTTCGATCTGCCGTTCGACGCGTGGGCCGACGTGCGCGCGCGCGCGAAGGGCAAGCTCGCGCTCTCCGACGACGACCTGGCAGCCGCGAATCGCCTCGCGGACGCCTTGCTCGCGCGCACGCGCGCAAGCGGAGGCACGTGGCTCGACCTGCGCGACCACCTCGCGCTCGACCAGCGTTGGTACTGGAGCGAGATGCACCTGAACATCCACGCGAACGAGCATCTCGCGCGGCTGCTCGCGCCGCTGGTGAACGAACTCGCGCCTGGCGGCGTGATTCGCTGACCGCGGCTCCTGCGCTCGTCGACTGCTGCTCACACGACCGGCTCGCGCCGCGGCGCGCGCCGCTGGGCACGCCGCTGGGGAGCGAGCTCCCCGCCGGATTCGAAGCGCGGATCGCGAGTTTCCGGCGTGCGGAGGAGCGCGCGCGGCACCCGCCGGTCGACGGTTCGTCGCTCGCGTCGAGAACGCTTCCGGTTTGAGTCATTCCGGTCGCCCTCGGTGTGAGGGAGACTGGAAGGACGCACATGACCGGAGACCTCGAAGCGGATCGACTGGCGGAGCAGATCGGTTGGGTGCGCCGGCTCGCGCACGAGCTGGTCTCCGATCCGCACCTCGCCGAGGACTTGGTCCAGGAGACGTGGCTCGCGTTCCTGCGCGCGCGTCCGGACACCAGTCGGCCGCTCGAGCCGTGGTTCGCGCGCGTGCTGCGCAACTTCGTCCGCCGCGCGCGGCGGGGCAACGCACGGCGCACGGCCCGCGAGGAGACGGCGGCGAAACCGGAAGCGATCGACTCGTCCGCGGAAGTGTGTGCGCGCGCGGCGTTGCATCGCGAGCTCGTCGCCGCCGTGCTCGCGCTCGATGAGCCCTACCGCGGCGCGCTGCTGCTGCGGTACCTCGACGAGCTGCCGCCTCGCGAGATCGCGCGGCGTCAGGGAGTGCCGGTGCGCACCGTGAACACGCGCTTGAGGCGCGGGCTTGCCCAACTGCGCGCGCGGCTCGATCGCGAGCACGAGAAGGATCGCGACTCGTGGCTCACCGGGCTCGCGGCGTTCGCAGCGAGCGAACGCGCGCGCACCCTCGCGCCGGCCGCGTGGCTCGTCGGCGCTGGCTTCGTGCTGCTGATCGGCGTCGGTCTGGCGTTCGCGATGGCGAACGGCGCTTTCCGGGGCGCACCGAGCACCGCGGCGTTCCCGGCGGTCGTGACGTCGAGCTCCGAAGTCGCGGCGCCGGTCGGCGCGAGCGCGCGCTCGGATGCCCCCGCGGGACGGGTCGCACGCGAGCCTTCGACGATCGGCGACTCCGCGTGGACCGGCCGCGTGCAGGACGAGAACGGCGCGCCGATCGCCGACGCCGTCGTGCGGCTCGTCGCGGACGCGCGCGCGCGGCTCGGCCGCTTCGATCCGCCGCTCCAGCTGGAGCCGACGGTGCTCGAGGAGACGCGGAGCGACGCGCACGGCCGCTTCCGGATCGCGAAGCGCTTCGCCGGCTCGAGCGCGCTCGACGTCCGAGCGGTCGACTTCGGCGCGGCCCGCGCCGCGCTCGCGGCCGCTCCGACGGAAGAGCTCGTCGTGCACCTGCCGCGCGGAGCGGAACTCGTCGGCCGCACGCTCGGTGCGGATGGACTCGAGCTCGGCGGACTCGAGCTCGGCGGAACCGAACCCGGGGGAACCAAGCTCGGCGGGATGGCGCTCGGCCGCGTCGACGTGCGCGTGCGCGCCGCCGACGGTTCGCGGACGATGACGAGCTCCGAGGACGACGGCCGTTGGCGCGTGACCGGCCTCGCGCCGGGCACCTACCGCGTCGATGCGTTCGACGCGCGCGGCGCGCACGCGACCTGTTCGGTCGAGCTCGCCGCCGGCGAGCGCCGCACGCTCGACCTGACGCTGCACAGAACCGCGAGCGTGCGCGGACGCGTCCTCGACGCGGTCTCGCGCGCGCCGCTCTCCGACGCCGAGGTCTCGCTCGAGCCCGACGCGGGAACGAGCGCGCTCACCGACGACCGCGGGGAGTTCTCGCTGGCGGTTCCCGCGGCGCTCGACCGCGTCCAACTGCGTGTGCGCGAAGCGCAGCACGTGACGCGCCGCATCGCGATCGAACCGCTGCCGCGCGAGGGCTTGGTGCTCGAGCTCGCTCTCGAACGAGGACGGCGTGCTGAAGGCGCGGTGCTCGACGTCGACGGCTCGCCGCTCCCCTACGCGTCGGTCGCTGCGGTCGCCGACGTCTGGATCGGCGCTCGGCACGAGTTCGATCGCGTGTCGGGACGCACCGACGCGAACGGCGTGTTCCAGCTCGACGGCTTGCGGCCCGATCTCCAGCACTCGTTGCTCGTGTGGCACGCCGGTCGGGCGCCGCGCGACGTCTCGTTCCCGCCGAACGAGCGCGAACTCGAGCTCGTCGACCTCGGCCGCGTGCAACTCGCGCCGGGCTCGACCACGACCGGGCGCGTGCTCGGCGAAGGACGGGCTCCGCGCGGGAAGATCGAGCTCGTCCTGCTCGATCTCGGACCTCGCGGGACGCGCAGCGCGAGCGTCGAGCCGAGCCGCTGGGCCGCCGGCCGCGCGTTCGCGCGCACACGCACCGACGAGGTCGGACGCTTCGTGTTCGAGGACCTGCCCGAAGGCGCGTGGTGGGTCGGCACGGCGACCGCCGCGTCGCGCGAACGCGCGAGCGCGGAGTTCGACCTCGCCGTCGGCGAGCGGGTCGAGCTCGAGCTCTTCGCTCCCGCCGGCGCCGTCGTGCGCGGCACGGTCCGCGATCCCGCCGGGGTGCCCGTCGAAGGCGCGACGATCGCCGCGACGCGCGCGCCGGACGACACGCGCAGCACGCAGTCCGAGCGCGACGGCTCGTTCGAGCTCGCGGGGCTGACCGCGGACGTGTGGGAGCTGCGTGCGACGCCTCCGGCGGAGCGCGAGCTCGCTCCGACGACGCGCACGGTGCATGCGCCGATGGACGGCGTCGTGCTCGACCTCGCCGCGGTCGAAGTCGTGCGCGGTCGTGTGCTCGATGTCGACGGCGCCGCGCTCGCGCACGCGCGAGTCGAGGCGCGCGACGAGCTCGGCCGCGCTGTCGACACCGCTTGGTGCGACGCGCAGGGCCGCTTCGAGCTCGCGTTGCCGCGCGGAGTCGCGATGACAGTCGTCGCGCGGCGCACGCAGCCGAAAGGCGAATGGGAGCGCGCGGTGACGCCCGGCCCGGGGCTCGAGCTCGCGCTCACCGCCGAACGCACGCCCGCCGCCGAGCTCGAGCTGCGCTTCGCGCAGTGAACGGGCGTACGGCAAGCTCCAGGATCCCCGGAACGCAAGCGACAACGCCGCGACGGCCGCGCGTGCCCGTGCTCGGACGAGGAACGTGGGGTGGTGGGAACGAGGAGAAGGAGCGCGACGACTTCACCGACGGTCGGGACTTCCCCGCCCGCGCGGCGGGTGCGACCGCCAACCACAACGCTCTGACGACGAACGCATCCCCGATTGCGACGCAGTGCGTCCTCGCGATCACGAAACGTAGACTCAGCGAACATGAAGACACTCGCTTGTGTCACGACCGTGTGCGTGTTCGCGATCACGTGCGGAGGGCCGGGCGCTCCTCGCTCCGCTTCGTCCGGCGACACCCTGACCGAAGACGAGGCGATCCGGCCGGCGCTGGGGAGCGATTCAACCGTCTTCTACCGCCAAGGGGACGATGGCTACATCGAGGGTGATTATCCCCTCGGTTGGCGCGCACCGGGATTCAAACAACGCTTCACCGCGGTGAACTTCAACTCCGTGCTCGTGATGGACTCCGTGCAAGATGCCGGCGGAGACTGGCAGTCGGTCACGCACCAAAGCAGCGCCAATTTCTCCGTGATGCACGTCACCTCCGGGTCTCTCGACCGATTCGCGGTGTTCGGCCTCACGCGGGACAAGGAGCCGGTGGTCGAGCTCTGGAATCTCGTTGCCGCGGCGGGAACCGTCGTGCTCCATGGGAGCAGCGGCGAAACCACGTCTCCGCAGCTCGTTCCGAAGCGGTTCCTGAAGACGCGCGTCTACACCGGCGCCCCGAACCAACGAGCGGTGGCCTTCGAGTACGACCCCGCCGGTCGCTACGTCGTCTGCGCGATACGAGACCCGCAAGGCGAGGTGTCGTTATTGCAGATCAATGCGCAGAACCCTTCGACGCCACCCGTGGTGCTGTGCAATTCGACTGCGGTTCCGGAACTGAACGACGTGCGGTACGCCCAGAAGGCCGATCACACCGCGCTCGGCCGAGTGATCAAGTTCGGCACGGCATTCAAATCACACAAACGCATCATGCTCGTCGACGCCAGCAACGATGGAGTGTTCGACGGTCCGCCGCTGGTCGGTGACGACGCGTACTTCGCCGCCCAGGGACTCGACACGTTCGAGGACTGGATCGACTTGAAGCACTAGCGTCGGTTTCCGACGGCCTGGAGTCCCCGGCGGGAGCTCGGCGGACGGGAGATCTCCACCGCTCGTGAAGCCGGCACTCGCCCGCGACGCCTCCGGTGTTCACCCCCGTCGACTCGCCAGCTCTGCGCTACGCGCGCAGCGCGTCCTGCAGCTCGCGGAACAGCGTCTCCGGCACCAAGCGCGACGTCGCTTCCTTGTGGTAGCCGCGCACCCAGTTCTTCCCATCGAGCAGGATGTACGGCACGCCGCGCTTGCCGGTCTCGCGCTCGAGCTTCTCACCGGCGGCCGCGTCGTCGTCGATCGAGAGCTGGCGATACGTCACGCCGAGCCCGTCGAAGAAGCGCTTCAAGCGCACGCAGTCCGGGCACCACTCGGTCGAGTACACGAGCAGGTCGTGACCCTGCAGGAACGAGAGATCGGGCTTCATGGCGCGACGAGTGTTCCACGCACGCTCGAATCGGTCAACGCCGATGCGGAGCCGCGGAGTCGTCGCCTTCGAGGCCGACGGCTCCGCGGACACTGCGAAGCTGCGCGCTCCGCGCGGCTCAGAGTTGGTAACGACGCTCGGGGTGAGGCAGCACGAGCACCGGCGTACGTGCGGAGCTGAGCACGCCGTAGGCGGTGCTGCCGAGCACGGCGGCCGACAGCCCGGTCACGCCGTGCGTTCCCATCACGATCAGGTCCGCGCCGTCCTGCACGGCCAGAATCCCTTGGATCGGATCGTCGTCGACGAAACGCGCTTCGTGGGCGACGCCTTGCCAGTCGAAACCTTCGATGCGCTTCTCGTACTCCTTCCGAGCGAGCTCGCGCAGCTCCTCCACTCGCTCGATCGCCATCGCCATCGGGGCTCCGGAGTCGAGCGAGTAGACGTAGCCCGGGTGCACGAAGCAGTAGAGCGTCGTGACTTTCGCCCCGAGCTTCTTCGCCAGGTTGCGCCCGGAGGCGAGCGCGGCGAAGCTGTGATCGGACAGGTCGACCGGCGCGAGGATCGTGCGGACGTCTCGCGCCCAGCCGTGCTGGACCCACACCGGTGCCGCCGCCTTCGCGAGCACGGCGCGCGCGGTGTTGCCGAAGTCGAAGATCCCGCGCTTGCGGTGCGAGCCGAGCACGATCAGATTCGCCGGCAGCGCCACCGCGCGCTCGAGCAGCACCTTCGCCGGGCTGCCGACCTCGACGCGCAGCGAATCGTTGATCGGCGCTCCGCGCAGCGTCAGCGGCGCTCCGCCGTCGCGGCGAGAACGCAGGTGCGCGGCGACCGCTTCGCCGGCCGAGCGACGGGCCGCTTCGATCTCGGCGTCGGCACGCGCGCGCGCGACCACCGGCCAGTGGGCCGCGTGCACGTCGACCGAGTGCACGAGCTCGAGCTCGGCGCCCAGCTTGTTCGCCAGCGCGAGCGCGGCGACGACCGCTTCGTCCGAGCGCTCTCCACCCGCGACACCGACCAGGATCTTCTTCATGGATTCACTTTCGCGCGCGCGCCGGGCACGGTCACCGACGCTCACCAGCTTGGAAGAGGTTCGGCCGCCGCGTCGCCAGAGGAGGAGCCCCTTTTTGCCGCACGGGTGCGCGGCGCGACGGCCGAACCACGTTACAGCTACTTCGCCTTGACCGCGATCTTCGCGGCGGGCTTCGGTTCCACCTTGGGAACTCGGATCTCGAGGATGCCCTTCGAGTATGTCGCGACGATCGCGTCCGGATCGCAACGCGCGCCCTCGGGCATCTCGATGACGCGCCGGAACGAGCCGTACTGGGATTCGACGCGGTGATACGTCTTGTCCTTCTTCTCGCCCTCCCACTTCCGTTCGCCGGAGATGACGAGATCGCTGCCGAGCAGCTGGACCTGGATCTCTTTCTCGTCCAGGCCGGGGAGCTCGACCGAGACCGCGAAGTCCTTGTCGGTCTCGGCCATGTTGACCGCGGGGATCGGTCCGCGACGGAAGGCTTCGGGCAGGTGCTCGAAGCGCCCGCCGTCGGCGAAGAACGAGTCGAAGAGCTTGTCGAACTCCGACCGGAACGTCGTCACGTCTCCGCGTTCGCGCCAGGGAATCAGTTGCATCGCAAGCCTCCTTGGACGGCCGCGCGAGCGGCACTCGTCCGCTTGAGTTCGCTTCCGCGGACTCCTAAGCCCGAAGTGAGCCCGTCTCGGCCGGACCGAAGGGGTACGACCTCGGGTTCGAAGTGGGTAGAGGTGGGCAATGCAGGAGGTCGTCGCTCGGCGCGCGAGCGCTCGCCCCGTGCGGCGAGCCCACTGGGAGTGCGCGTGCGACGCGCAGGTTCCCGAACGGCGTCGCGGCCCAGCTTCACGCGGCCGGCGCGAGCCTCGCGTCGCGGCTCCACGCGACGCACGCGACCGGAGAGCGCGGCGAAAAGCGCCGGGTGGCGGAGCGCCGACTCACTGCGCGCGGGCGTCGAGTCCACGGCTTGCGTGGCCGGATCGCGCGCCGGCGCGCGCGCACCCACGCGGCGCTCCCGCAGCGCTCCCGCGGCGCGCGGGACGCATCGGCGGAGCCCTGAAAGCCCGGCGGACTCGGGCCCTCGGCGCTCCTACCTCACGTTCAGGACTTCAGCAGGCCTTCGCGGATCGCGAGGCGAGCGAGCTCGGCCGCCGAGTGGCAATCGAGCTTGCGCTGCAGGTTCTCGCGGTGCTTCTTGGCTGTGCCCAAGCTCATGCCGAGGTCCTTCGCGACCTCCTTGTTGCTCTTGCCGAGCGCGAGCAGCTGGAACACCTCGCGCTCGCGCGGGGTCAGCGAGTTGAGCTTGCCGCCGATGTCGGTCGATCCGTCGGGAGCGCGCTTCTTCCCGAGCAACACGCCCGCCACCTTCGGCGACAGGAACGGATCACCCTTGAAGACCGCGTCGATCGCGAGCGCGAGCTCGACGGGATCGGAATCCTTCGAGAGGTATCCGTCCGCGCCGGCCTTGAGCGCTTGCTCGACGAACGACTCGCCCTCGTGGTGCGTCAGCATCAGGATCCGGGCGCGCGGATGCACCTTGCGAATCATGCTGATCGCGTCGAGGCCGGACAGCCCAGGCATCGTGATGTCGAGCAACACGATGTCGGGACGCAGCTCGCCGATCCGATTGACGGCGTCGCGTGCGTCGCCGCTGTCGCCGACGACCTGGAAGCGCTCTTGCTGCGAGAGCAGGCTCCGGAACGCCGCGCGCAACATGCTTTGATCGTCGACCAGGAAGATTTTGATGCGAGCGTCGGGCGTGGTCATGAGTGAAGAGTTCATTGGATCGGCATCTCGATCGAGAAACGGGCACCGCCGAGCGGACTCGATCCGGCCGCGATCGTCCCACCGTGCTGCTCGATGACTTTCTTGCAGAACGGGAGGCCGAGGCCGGTGCCCTGTGTTTTGGTGGTGACGAACGGTTGGAAGAGCGTGCCTCGCACGGACTCGGCGATGCCGGGTCCGTCGTCGTCGATGAGGACGCGCGCGGTTCGCGACGCGCGCTCGAGCGTGATCTCGATGCGCCCGCCGTTCGGTTGAGCCTCGAGCGCGTTGCGCAAGAGGTTCGTGATGACTTCCTCCAAGAGCTGTCGGTCGCCCTCGAACGGCAGCTTCGTCTCGGGAAGATTGGTGCGAACGTCGAAGCCCGACTTGATGATCTGCGGCCTCAACTGCCCCAGCGCCTTCGAAATCAACTCGGAGGCGTCGATGGAAGCGATCTTGAGCTCGAGCGGCTTGGTGAAGGTCAGCGTGCGACGCATCAATTCCTCGACGCGCTTCATTCGACTGACCAGGTCCTCGAGGACTTCCTTGTGATCCTCGCCGAGCTGTTGCGCGACCGCGCGCAGGGCGAGGTTGACGGCGGTGATCGGGTTCTTGATCTCGTGCGCGAGCATCGCGGCGGATTCGCCGACCGTGGCGAGCGCGCGCAACATCGCTGTTTCGGCGCGCTGCGCTCGCTTGAGCTCGGTGATGTCGCGGCCTTCCGGGATCAACTGGACGACCTTGCCGCTCGCGTCGCAGGCCGGCTTGATCGAGAAGTCCATCGTGCGCATTTCGTCGCCGCGGCCGCGATTCTCGGCCTCGTAGCGGACGAACTCGCCCGATGCGGCGGCGCGGATCGCGCGTTGGAGCTTTTCGCGCGCGTCGCCGGTCGTCGGCCACCAGCGGGTTTCCCAGAACGGCTTGCCGACCACCTCGTCGCGCGTCACGCCCGTGGAATCGAGCGCGGTCTGGTTCGCCTCGAGCACGATCCCATCCGGGCTCAGGAGGCCGATGTACTCGAAGGATTGGTCGAAGATCGCGTGGAAGCGGGTCTCGCTCTCGCGCAGCTTCGCCTCGGTCTCCTTGCGCAACGTGACGTCGCGGAACGACCCTGTGAACAGCGGCCGGCCTTCGCCCGCGATGTCGACGCGCGCGACCGAGAGCTCGATCGAGACCTGCCGCCCATCCTTCCCGACGACCTCGAACTCGCGCGTGCGACCGAGGATGTTCGTGCGTCCGGTTCGCGCGTAGGTCGAGAGGTACCCATCGTGCTTCGAGCGGTGCGGCTCGGGCAGCAGGACCTTGATGTTCTTGCCGATCAGCTCCTCGGGTCGCCAACCGAACACGCGCTCGACCGACGCGCTCGCGGTGACGATCGTGCCGCGCTCGTCGATGGTCAACGTCGGATCGAGGACCGCGGCGAGGATCGATCGGTGGATCGTTTCGGTGCGCGCGCTCTCGGCTTCGCCGCGCTCGAGTTCGCGCGTGCGCTTCGCGAGTTCGCGTTCGAGGTCGAGCACGCGGCGTTCGAGCGACCGTTCGACCTTGGACGGAACGGGCTGCGTACGCGCAGGTTTCCGAGCGGGCTCGCCCTTCGCCGACTTCTTGCCGCGTTTTCGGACTGAACCTTCGGTTTCGACGGTCTCATTCATACGTAGCTCCGCGCTTCGATCGTCGAGCGGGGGGTCGCTGAGTAGAACGAGTTCGGAGGAAGTCATGCGCACTCTCGCACCCGTTCCAAGGTAGGCCCCGTTCGGATCGTGACCCTACGGCGATGTACGCACTTGCGCGAGGGATAGCGCGTAGATCGTCGTCAGCCGGCCGGCGCGACGCGCAGGTAGAGCGCCGACGCCGCGCTGAAGTAGATGACCAGGCCGGTGACGTCGACCAGGGTGGCGACCAACGGCGCCGACGCGCTCGCCGGGTCGAATCCGAGGCGACGCAGCACCAGCGGCAGCATCGCGCCCGACAGCGTCCCCCACACGACGACGCCGAGCAGCGCAATCCCGATCGTGACGCCCAGCCACAGGTAGTTGGGCCCGTAGTCGGACCCGAAGTGCTGCCAGAGCACGATCCGCAGGAAGCCGATCACGCCGAGGATCGCGCCGAGCGCGAATCCCGAGGCGAGTTCCCGCCGCATCACTCGCCACCAGTCCTTCAGGCGCACTTCGCCGAGCGACATCGCGCGAATCACCAACGTGGTCGCCTGCGAGCCCGAGTTCCCGCCGCTCGACACGATCAACGGGATGAACAGCGCGAGCACCAACGCGGCCGCGAGCTCGTGCTCGAAGTGCGTCATCGCCGTCGCGGTCAGAGTCTCGCCGAGGAACAGGATCACGAGCCAACCCGCGCGCTTCTTGACCATCGAGCCGAGGGTGACCTCGAGGTACGGCGCGTCGAGGGCTTCGCTACCACCGATCTTCTGGATGTCCTCGGTGGCTTCCTCTTGGACGACCTGAACGATGTCGTCGAAGGTCACGATGCCCTGCATGCGACCGTCGGCGTCGACGACGGGCAAAGCCATCAGGTCGTACTGCGCGAAGAGCCGGCCGACCGCTTCCTGGTCCATCGTGTCCGGCACCGTGATGACGTCGGTCTTCATCACGTCGGCGACCTTGGCCGCGCCCTTGGCGGAGAAGAGGTCGCGGAACGACACGACGCCGCGCAGGCGCTGCTGGCTGTCGAGGACGTAACCGTAGTAGATCGTCTCGAGCTTCTCGTTCACCTGCTTGCGCATGTAGGTGATCGCCTCGTCGACGCTGAGCTCGGGGCGCACGCGCGCGAAACGAGGGCTCATCAGTCCGCCGGCGTCGTCCTCCGCGTAGGCGAGCAGGCTCGACACTTCGCGCTTCGCCGAATCGTCGAGCAGGCCGGTCAGCTCGCCGCGCCGCGACTCCTCCGCCGACTGGATCACGTCGGCGGCGTCGTCGGGCGCGAGCAAGCGCATCCAGAGGCGCCGCTCGTTCGAGGGCAGGCCGAGGATCAGATCCATCTGATCCGGCGGCGCGAGCCCGAGGAAGAACTCGTGCGCGTCGGCGGGCGCGAGCAGTCGGAAACCGTCGACGCGCTCGGCGGTGTCGAGCAGACGCCAAGCGTCGTTCAGGTCCTCGGCCGGGAGGCGATCGCCGAAGGGCGATTCGACCATCGTCTCGGTCACGCGCGGCCTCCGGTCGGCATCCGGGGAGCGCTCGCGACGAACGGACGACGCCGGCGCAACGCCGGCGGCCGTCGGAGAGCTCCTGATTCCCTGCCGTGCCCCATGCTCGAACCCGTTTCGTCGCTCGCGATCCGCGGATGTCGAGCGAACGCCCCGAATCCGCGACCTGCGCTCCGGTTCGACCGAACTCGGGGACCGAACTCGGCGGCCGAACTCGTCGCCCAAACTCGGCGACCGACTTCGACCGAGTTCGACGACCGAACTTGGAGGCGCGCGCGGGGCGCGCCACGAAGCGCCCGGCGAGGTTAGTTCGCGCTTCGGGTCCTGGCAACGGAAAGTAGGACGCCCGCCGCGTCGTCAAGGCGCGTCGGGCGTCGGTGCAGACCTCCCCAAACCTCTAAATCGTCAACGTCAGACCTAGCTGCACGAAGGTCCCGTCTACCCCGCCGGTGTCGGCGTCGGTGGACCCGACGTTGAGCTGCCACTTCACGTCGTGCCCGGTGACGTAGTAGTTGACGCCCCCGGTGATGCGCGACGTGTTGAAACCGTCGTCGCGATCGTCGTAGCGCAGCACGCCTTCCCACTGCGGCTGGAAGAGCCAGCCGGCGGTCGCGCTGAACGGCGTGCGGTCGCCGATGTCCTTGTCGAAGTCGACGACCTCGGCCTGGAGACTCCACGGACGCTGGTTGACGACCGCGTCGACGGCGAACGACGTGCCGTCGGAGACCGAGCCTTCGTCCGCGACGGCGACCGCGACGGTGCAATCGAGCTCGTCACGCCCGGCGATCGCGCCTTCCGCTCCGGCGACTTCCTGGCCGATCGGCGTGAACGCGACTCGGCCGCTGAGCAGTTGCTCGTCGGCGATGCCGTCGGTGCCGTTCTGGACCGCGGCCCACCAGTGGACGCGCTCCTGGAACTTGCCTTCGAGCATGATCCCGGTGTCGAAGCGCGCGACCGCGAGTGCGGGAGCGGTGCGCTCGATCAACGCGAGCTTGTTGTCGAAGAGCATGAACGAGCGCAGGAACGGCTGCTTGAAGCGACCGAAGTACGTCGAGAAGTACTCGTTGCACTTCCACTTCGCGTAGCCGTGGTAGAGCACGGCGGTGCCGCTCGCGCATTCGAGGCTGATGACGGCGGAGTAGTCGCCGGAGGTCGCCTCGAAGTACGGCCGCGCGTTGAGCATCCGGGTGCCGCCGACCTCGTCGTCGCCGGCGTCGAGAACGGAGTTGTTGTTGACGTCGAAGTCGCCGAACAGCACCGCGGTGCGCAGGTAGCCCCAGATGCGAACCGACGGGGCCGCGGGGTTGCCTTGGGCGTGGGCGGCGAGCATTGCGAGCTCGCGGTCGAGGCTGCTCCAGCTCGCCTCTTCGCCGGGCGCGGTGCCCGACGTCGCGGCGATCAGCGACGGGATCAAGATCGAGAACATGGGACGCTCCTTGTTGGGACGGCCGTTGCGGGACGGACTTTGGGGGGCGGACGGAGACCGGCGCGTGCGCGGCACGCAGGCCGACGGCGGAGCAGAACCCAGCCCCGGGAGTCCGTCCAGGCACCCGAAACGAGACGTAGCGTCTATGCCGACGCGTAAAAAAGAAGGCGACGGGCCGCGGGGGCGCCGCAGCTCCCCGCATCGCGCGGCGCACCGCTTCGCTGGTGTCGGAGCGTTTCGCCAGGCGCCCCGCTTCGCTGGGCGCCCGACTTCACTGGGCGCCCGACTTCACTGGGCGCCCGACTTCACTGGGCGCGCCGCTTCGTTGGGCGCGCCGCTTCGCCGGACGCGCCGTGTCGCCGGACGTGCCGTGTCGCTGGTTGCCCCGCTTCGCTGGAGGCGCGGTGTCGCGAAGCGCGCCCCTTGCCTGGACGCCAAACGCGCGCCGCGACTCGATCCCCGCCTCGTCGCGCTGCGTGTGGCACCGCCGATCGGTGCTCGCCACCGCCGATCGGCTCCCCCACACGCGCTTCAACGAGCGCCGATCTCCAGCACCAGCCCGCCCTTGCCCGCGACGCCGAGCGACGCCCGCGCGTCGCCGCCCGCCGGGAGCAGCACCCGTTCGTCGCTGACCAGGTTGGTCCACGTCGCGGTGTCGACCGGCGGAGTCGCGCCTTTCATACCGACCGCGAGCGTTGGCGCGGCGTCGAGCACCCGCGCCCGCGCGGTGACGCGGACGTCGAACGCGCCGTTCGCGAGGCGCCGCGGCTCGAGCGCGACCAGCAGGCCGTCGAAGCAGACCCGCACCTGCGGATCGAAGACCGTCGCGGACTGCGCGATCTCGATGGTCGCGGTGTCGAGGCCGAGGCTCTCCGCGCCGACCGTGAAGGCCGAGCGCTCGCCATCGACGACGGCGCCGCTCCAACGCGCGACGACCGTTTCGCCGCGCCGCAGGGTGACGTCGAGTTCGGTCAGCCTCGGTCTCGCGATCGCGCCGAGCGCCGCCGGGTCGAAGTTGCGAGGGTGCGTCGCCGCCGGGTCGACCGACGAGGGCTGCAGCACGAGCCAGGGTCCGAGCATCTCACCGAACAGCGCGTCGCGCGACGGGAAGAAGCGTTCGCGGCTGAGCGCGAGCTCGTCGCCGGATTGCTCGGCACTGGCGACGAAGGGATCCCCGGGTTTCCAGGTGCCGTCGGCGAAGAAGCCGTCGAGCGCGAGGCCACCTTCGCCGCGCTCGAGCAAGCGCCCTTCGACCTGCACCCGCGGCGGCGCATAGCGCGTGAGGTCGACGAGGTCGATGCGATAGCCGTTCTCGTACAGGTCGACGCCTTGCACGGGCGCAGGTGCCTCGCCGAGCGCTCGCAGGACGAACGTGCAGTGCGTGTTCGTGTCCAGGTTCGCGTACGAGGAGCGCACGAGCACCGCCTCACCCTTCGGCAGGAACGTCGTCAGCGCCTCGGCGTGTTGCACGATGTTCGGTGATTGGAACTGGAGCGCCGCGGACGGCGCGGTGACCAGTTGGCTGTTCGCGACGTAGTTGACGTACTCGACCATGCGTTCGCGCATCGGCGCGGACTCGTCGACTTGGCGCAGCACCAACGCGAGCTGCACGCCCTCCGCGACGAACGCCGCGCGCGCGAAGAGCTGCGTGCCGACGCGATAGGTGCGGATCATCGGTTGGAACGCGAGCGCTTGCTGCGCGACCTCGACGTCGTAGTCGCAGAGCACGCGCAGCTCGCGAGTGTTGTCGACGCGAACCTCGGCGCCCGGCGCGATTCGCAGTTGCATCGTCCGGACCTTGCCTTGCGCCGCGGCGCGCGCGACGAGCTCGTCCGCGGCGGCCGTCGGCAAGCGCGTGGACACGCCTTGCGCCCCCAAGTCCCCCTCGACGACGTCGACGCGGACCACGATCGTCGATCGGAGCGCTTCACCGAAGAACGCGAACTCGCGCTCCAGCAGCTTGTGCGCCTCCGCGGAGGCGCAGACGTGCAGCAGATCGTCGTCGTTCGTCGACCAGGTGCGGCCCTCGCGCTCGAATTCGTCGCCGGTCGCGAGCATCGCGAACTGCGCGAGCGAATCGGCCCAGCTCCGCAGCGGCGCTGCGCCGGCGTGCGAGAAGTCCCGCATCGGCGCGAGCACCGGCAGGAGGTTCACGTGGGCGGATTCGTCGGCGAGCCGCGGCGCGATCGCGCCGAGGTCGTACGTGCGCCAGGTGACGGCCGGCGCGCTCGGCGTCTCGCCGCCGAAGAACCACGCGAAGGGAAGCCATGCAGCGGAGAGGATCGTTCGATTCATCACGAGACTCGCGTGTCGAAGTGGAGGCGCGCGTCCTCGGGCAGACGTGCCTCGAGCAAGCGAGCCAGTTGGACGGTGTTCGCGCTGGTCTGCGCGCCGCGCTCGAGCAACTCGCGGATCGCGCGGCGCTCGGTTTCGTCGAAGCCGGCGAGCGCGGTGTCCAGCGTCGCTTCGTCGCCGTGGCGCTTCACCGCGAGCAGCGCGACCGCGGCCAAGCGACGTTCGCGACGGGTGAACCGCTCGAACCCGGAGGCCAGCTCGGTCGCGGCGTCTGCGGAAGGACGTTCGCGGAGCGCTTCGAGCGCGATCAGGCGCAGCTCGGGCGCGAGGTCTGCATCGAGCGCGAACGCGCAGAGCGCGTAGGCGGCGCCGATGTTCTCGGCGTTCTCGGCGCTCTCGGCGCTCTCGGCGCTCTCGGCCTCGATCAACGCATCGAGCAGGAGCTCGGCTTCGGCGTCGTCGCGACCCTGCAGCGTGCGCTCGGCGAACGCGCGCAGGACCCGCGGCTCGCGCTCTCCGCGCGCGCGCAACACCGCGCAGAGGTCGGCGCGCCGCGACCGACCGCGCGAAGCGTCGCGGAGCAATTCCGCGAGCCCTTCGTCGCCCGCGAACGCGGAGAGCGCCGCGAGCGCTCGATCGTGGCGACGCCGGTCCGCGAGGTTCCCGACCAACCAGCCGACCGCTTCCGCGCGCGGCGCGAGCGCGAGCACGTCGAGCCACGCGTCGACCTGCTCACCGCGCGCGACCGACGCCGCGGCGGCGAACGCCGGCCCGAGGTCCGCGCGGCGAGCGCTTTCCGCGGCGATCGACGCGATCGCCGGACCGCCGCGCCCGGCGAGTTCGACGCAGTGCACGAGCTCTTCGGCGTCGGCTCGGGCCAGCACGTCGCGCCAAGCATCGTCAGCGACCTCGCGCGCCTGTGCGAGAGCGTCGACGAGCGCGCGCGGCTCCAGTTCGAGCTCGGCGGCGCGTTCGAGCACGCGTCCCCGGCCGGTCGGCTCCGCGAGCGCGAGCGAGAGCGCCTCGGGAGTCGTGGTCGCGAGATCGAGCAGCGCGAGCGAGAGCTCCTCTCGCGATACCGCCGCCCTCGAAAGCGCGCCGAGCGAGCGCCGATCGCCGCGCAGACCGACGTAGCGAGCCGCGCGCGTCGCGACCGCGACCTCCGGATCGCGCAGGAGCGCTTCGACCCGTCGCAGCCCCGCGTCGGTGCCCGCACTCGCGAACTCGCCGCCGACCTCGACGGCGTGGGCGAACCCCTCGACCTCGGCGCGCGCCGCGAGTGGCGCGAGTGCGCGCGCCGCGAACGCGTCGCGCAGACGCTCGCGTTCGGCGACGAGCTCGGGATCGACCTCGACCGCGAGCGGTGTGTCGGCTGCGAGCTCCTCGGACCTCGGCGCAAGCGGCACGTCGACTGCGACGATGTCGGACCTCGGCACGAGCGGCCCATCGACCGCGACGCGCTCGGAACGCGGCGAGCGAGGCTCGAACGGCGCGGTGAAGTCCGTCGCGGCGTCCGGAGTGCTCTCCGGAAGCGCGGGCACGACGTGCGGCGACTCGGAGCTCGCGCCGGAAGTCGAGTCCGAGGTCGAGCCCGATGTCGAGTCGCGACTCGGGCCCGAAGGTGAACCGGGGCGCGCGCCGGACGGCGAGCCGGGACTCGCGATCGGACGCTCGGACGCGCGCTCGGGCGCCGCGCGGCGCGACCAGAGGAACGCGGCGAGCACCACCGCGGCCGCCGCGGCGAGCCATACGAGCGTGCGTCGGACGCGCCAATGCGTCACCGGCGGAGTCACCGGCGACGTGACGGTCCGCGTGACCGCGCGCGCGCCGCGCGCGACCTCGGCGGCGTCGAGCTCCGGCGCGGAGAGCTCGCGCAACGCGAACGCGAGTCGCCGGGCGAGCCGGACGTGCTCGCGGCACTCGGCGCATCGCGCGAGGTGCTCGGCGAGCTCCCGAGTGACCTCGCGCGGGGCGACCGGGGCCGAGAGACCGGAGGCCGAGGCACCGGGGGCCGAGGCGACGAGGGTCGAGCCGACATCGATCGGTCGCTCGGCGTCGAGAAGCTCGAGCGCGAGCTCGCGTGCGTCGTCGCACTTCACGGCCGACCTCCGCCCAACACGTTCCAGAGCCGCGCGAGCAAACTCCTGCGCGCTTTCATCACCAGCGTGCGCGCGGTCGCCGGGCGGACGCCGAGCGTCGCCGCGACGTCGTCGTACTCGCGCTCGTCGACGACGCGCAGGACGAGCGCGCGCCGTTCGGATTCCGGAAGCCGCGCGAGCTCGCGTTGGAGCCCGAGCTCGAGCTCTTCGTCGAGCAGCCCGACATCGAGCGTTCGTTCGTCGAGCAAGAGCTCGTCGCCGAGCTGCTGCGCCGTCCCACGCCGATGTCGCGCGCGCAGCTCGTCGCGCAGCCGGTTGCGGACGATCGACGCGAGCCACGCGCGGTACGGCGCGTCGGCGCGGTACTCCGCGCGGCGCTCCCACGCGCGCGTGAAGCACTCCTGCGTCAGGTCGTGGGCATCCTCGAGGTTCCGGGTCATCGCGTAGCTCGTCTTGAACACCGCTCGGTAGTGGTCGCGCACCAGCGCTTCGAAGGCGTCCGCGTCGCCGAGCGCGGCCCGCAACGCGAGCTCGTCGCCCTCGCCGAGGGGAACGGTGGGCGGACCGGCGAACGGAACGGCAGGTTGAACACCCCCATCGCCGGGTCGCTCCACGCCGAGGTGCACACCCACCCAGGACGTCGGAACCGCGAGCTTGTCGATCAGATTCGCCAAGAATGCGGCGCGTCGCGCGGGCAGCGCTGAACCGCTCGCGAGCTACCGCGGCGCGGCCCGGCGGTCACCGCGCTCCCGACCTCACGGCCCTGCGCCGCCGGAATCGTCGGCCGGTGGACGATCCGCCGGCGCGCGAACGAGGCGTCGACCCCGGCCCGTCGCTCAAGGAGTGGGAGCGAAGCGCGTCCGCGCGCGACGTGAGCCCGTGTTTCGAGGTTCGAGACCGTCGGCGAGCTCGAAGCCGACCGATCCCGAGGATCGTGAAGTCGATTGGCTCGCACGCGCTCAGCGCGAGAAGAGGAAGTCGCTCTCCGCCGACCACGCGGTGTAGCGGAAGAGCGGCGCGAGGCGCGCGAGCTCGGAGACCAGGCGCGCGGGCGCTTGCGGCGCGAGCACCGCGCCGCGGTTGCCCGGCGGCGCCGGGAAGCGACGCTCGACGCGCAGCGCGTGCTCGCCCGGCTTGTAGTACTTCAGGAAGTCCTCGAGCTTGTTGCGATCGAGCGCGCCGCAGCGCCACTCGCCTTTCCAGTTGTCGAGGCGCAGGAAGAAGCCGTCGAGCGCGTTCAACGCCTTCAGCCAACCGTCGAAGCCTTCCTTCTTCACGCGGTTGATCAGGTTCTGGCCGTCGTACCACGCGTCGACTTGGATCCGAAGGCTGACCTCGACCACGTCGGCTTCGAGCGCGACGCACAGGTAGGCGTTGCGGTACGCGGCGTCGAGATCCTTGCCGAGCTCGGCGCCGAGCACGCCCTTCAACCGCTTCTTCGCGTCCTTGCCGCGGCAGAGGTAC
The DNA here is from genome assembly GCA_016220085.1 of Planctomycetota bacterium. Classification (GTDB taxonomy): domain Bacteria; phylum Planctomycetota; class UBA1135; order UBA1135; genus JACRIN01. The sequence goes on along the minus strand of JACRIN010000002.1, from coordinate 48,584 downwards.
GTCCACAGCCGGCGCACGCGCATGTGGTTGAACATGTGCGGCGTGTGCAGGCTGGTGCGGGCGAGGAGCTCGAGCCCACCGTCCGCCTCGATCTTCGCCAGCGCCTCCTTCCCGATCGCCGCGAGCTTGCGCCGCGCCATCAGCCGCCGGTCGTTGTACTGCGGGTCGCGCGAGAGCGAGTCGGAGAGCGCATGGAAGTCGCCCTCTTCGAACGGAGCGAGCGCGTCGAGCGGTTTCGGTTCGTCGTCGTCTTTGGCCACGGGATCCTCTCGGGCGCGAGAGGATGCCGACGTGGCAGGGCGGACGCCAGAGGTCGGCGTCGGAGCTCGGGCGCGGCGCGCGCCGTTGCACGCCTTGGACTTCTGATCCCGAGAGGGACGACTCGGACTGGGTCGGCCGCGCGCGGCATGATTAGAATCACGCTCCCCCGACCGCCCTGCCGATAGGGCAGAGATGTCCCCCCGCGAGCTCCGGATGCGCTTCTCCCACTTCGTGTTCGACCCGAAGACCGACATGCTCGGCGAGGGGCCGCTCTCGGAGGTGTACCGCGCGGTCGACGAGCGTTTGGGCCGCACGGTCGCGCTGAAGATCCTGCGCGCCAACGTCGACATCGATCCGGAAGCGGACACGCGCTTCGCGCGCGAGGCGCGGCACACGAGCCAGCTCGAGCACCCGAACATCGCGCGGATCTACGAGTACGGCTCCGACGGCGGTCGCTCCTTCATCGTGATGGAGTACCTGCAGGGCCGCACGCTCGACAAGATCATCAAGGAGCGCTCGCTCGGCGTCGACGAAGGCCTGCGCATCGCGGTGCAGCTCACCAGCGCGCTCGCGCTCGTCCACCGCTCCGGCCTGATCCACCGCGACTTGAAGCCCGCGAACGTGATGGTGCTGCACGACGGCACCGTCAAGCTGCTCGACTTCGGCATCGCGCGCGCCAACAACGAATCGGGGATCACGCAACACGGCATGCTCGTCGGCACCGTGCTCTACATGTCTCCGGAGCAGGTGCGCGGCGACGAGCTCAATGCGCGCTCGGACGTGTTCTCGCTCGGCGCGGTCCTCTACCACGCGCTCTCCGGGCAACTGCCCTTCCCGGGCAACTCGTTCCCGGAAGTCTGCATGACGATCCTCGAAGGCCGGCCCAAGCCGCTCTCGCAGCTGCGCTCGGGCCTGCCGACGACGTTCGAGGAGTTCGTGATGAAGTGCATGTCGAGCGAGCCCGGTGAGCGCTACGCCGACGCCGAGGTCGCGCACGGCGTCATCATGGCGATCAGCGACAGCCTGGTGTCCGGCACCGGCGTGTCGAACTCGAGCTACCTGTCGGGACGCATCGCGATCGCGCCGATCGCGGTCACCGACGGCGGCGAAACGGCCGCGGCGCTCGCGACCGGCACGCGCCGTGACCTCGCGACGGAGCTCCAGCGCGCGGGCATGACCGTGCAACTGCTCCCCGGCAACGGCACGCGCGAGGTCGAGACCGACTTCTACCTGCACGGCGCGTTCAAGCTCGACGGCGCGAAGGGCACGCTCGAGCTCGCGCTCGATCAGTGCAAGAACTCGCGCTGCGACGAGACTCGCGAGGTCTGGCGCGAGCGCATCGAGCACACCGGCGAGGAATGGGACCTCCAGGCGATGCTGGTGCGCTCCGCGGTGCGCGCGTTGAGGCGCAAGCTCGCCGAGAACGCTCTCAAGCTCGAGGAGCCGGCGACGCGCGACCCCAAGGCCGCGCGTGAGCTGTCGTTGAAGGCGCACGGACTCTTGCACCGCGGCATGACGCGGCACTTGCTCGCTTCGATCACGCTCTTCCGTCGCGCGATCGAAGCCGACACGCAATCCGCGCTCGGCTACGCGGGGCTCGCCGAGGCGCTCGCGCGCAAATTCTTGTACTGGGACGGCGACGAGTCGTTCCTGAACGAGGCCCGCGAGCACGCGCGGCGCGCGCTCGCGCTCGATCCGAGCTGCGCCGAGGCGCACACGTCGCTCGGCTTCGCCTATCACCTGCGCGGCTCGACCGTCGACGCGCAGCGCGAGTACCGCCTGGCGATCCAGCTCAGCCAGAGCGAGTGGCTCGCGCACCGCTTGCTCGGCGCACTGCTCGCGCGTGAAGGCAACCACAAGGCCGCCTCGCCGCTGCTCCAGCGCGCGATCGCGATCAAGCCGACGTACATCTCGACGTACGACCACCTGCACAACGTCCTGAACCACCTCGACCGCTATCAAGAGGCGATCGAAGTCGCCGACTCCGGCATCGGCGCGGCGCGCAAGCGACTGCACGGAGTGCCCGACGACCAGGACGCGCGCGTGCACCTCGCGATGTTGCTCGCGCGGATGGGCTTGCGCGACGAAGCGATGGCGGAGCTCGAGCGCGCGCGGGAGATCGCGCCGAAGGACGGCTTCACCGCCTTCCACTGCGCCGCGGTGCACGCGCTGCTCGGCAACGCGGTCGACGCGCTCGACGCGCTGAAGGCGGCGCAAGCGCGCGGCTTCTACGTCCGCGCCGAGGCCCGCAACGCCGAGTTCGACGTCCTGCGCGGGTTGCAGGAGTTCCAAGAGCTCGTCGCGTGAGCGGACGCGCGCCGGACGCGCGCTCCGAGAACGAGGTGGACCCCGCGAGTGGCCTTGGGCCTTCGCGGTCCGAACTCGCGCACGTTCAACGCGAGATCGAAAGGCGCAGCCGGAAGCTGCGACCGTCTTGCAGCAGCGAGTCCTGCTGGAACTCGCTCCCCACCGGATCGTAGTAGTCGCTGTCGAAGAGGTTGTGCACGCCGAACGCGAGCTCGACGCCCTCGCCGAGCCTGCGGGTCAGCAGCGTCGCGTTGACGACGACGAACGGCTCGGTGCGATCGCGATCGTAGGTCAGGCGCGCGCTCGTCGCCTGCGCTTCGAGCGCGAGCCGGACGTCGTCGTAGCCGAGCGGCGTGTCGAAGCCCAACTTGCCGAGCTGGCGCGGCGAGTTGACGAGCTCTTCGTCGAGCGTGTCGTTCATCGCCTTCTGCAGACTCCAGCTCGCTCGCACGCGCGAGCCGCCGTCGAAGTGCTTCTCGCCTTCGAGCTCGAGGCCGTTCGCGATCGCGCGCTCCTGGTTCTGGAAGATCGGCACGCCGTCGGAAGGGTCGACGCCTTCGACGATCATGTCGCTGATCTCGTAGTGGTAGATCGACGCGCTGGCGCGCCACTGGCCGGCGACCACGCGCTCCCAGACGAGCTCGTACGTCTCGATCTCCTCCGGCTGCAGCGCCGGGTTCGGCTTGCTCAGAACCCCGTCGCCGTAGAACGACTCGTACGCGTTTGGCGCGCGGAACGAGCGGCCGTAGAGCAACTTGAGCGCGCTGCACTCGTCGGCGAGCCAGATCAGGCCGAGCCGCGGGCTCAGCTCGGGCGAGTCGTCGGTCGCGTCGTCGAAGCGCAGCCCCGAGCGCAAGCGCCAACGCTCCGCGAAGCTCCACTCGTCGTCGGCGAATACGCCCCAGTTGGTGCGTTGGCGTTCGTCGTCGACGTAGTCGCCGAACACGTCGTACGCGTGCTGATCGAGCGCGAAGCTGCGCCTCGCCTCCGCTCCGACCGAAACCGCGTGGTCGGTCCACGTCGTCGTCGTCAGCAGCAGACTGGCGCAGAGGCTCGTCGCGTGCCCGTCGTCGAAGTACGGCTCCTCCGCAAGGCCGCCGCTGCCGGTGGTGTCGTAGAGGTAGACGCCATCGTAGTCGTATTGGTCGTACGCGACGCGCGCTTCGAGCTCGGTGTCGGCGGCGAGTTCGGGCCTCCACGCGACGTCGAGGAAGCCCTGCGCGTCGGTCGTGCGATTGTCGGCGTCGAACACGGTGTCGAACGAGCCGGTCGGGATGCCCTTCTCGCGCGAGCCGAAGCCGCCGAGCACCGTCCAATCGCCCTGCAGCCAGCTCGAGTAGAAGCTGTAGCTCTCCTCGTAGTCGGTGCCGCGCGTCGTGCCGTCGGTCGGCGTGCCCGCGAACTCGTCGTAGGTGAGCGTCGGACCGTCGGTGCTGAACGCGCTCGCCGAAACGAGCCATTCGGCGCCGTCGGCGAGCTTTTTGCCGAACGTCGCGCGACTCTCGAGACCTCCGAAGCTCGCGCCTCCGGCCTCGAGCTCCCAGCCGTCGATGTCTCCGCCGGTCTTCGGACGGAGTTCGAGCACGCCGAAGAACGCGTTGCTGCCGTAGAGCGACGAACCCGGCCCGCGCGCGAACTCGACGCGCTCGAGCAGCGCGATGTCGATCGGCAGATCACGGCCGATCGGAGCCGTGTCGTAGATCGCGTTGTTGAGGCGGTGGCCTTCGAGCGACAGCAGGACGCGGCTGTTGTAGTCGCCGAGCGGATTGAAGCCCCGCACGCCTAGGTGTTCGTAGTTGCGATCGTTGGTGACGTCGAGTCCGCCGATCGAGCGCAGGACCTCCGCGAGCGTGCGGCGATCGAAGAGGTCGAAGTCCGAGTGCTCGATCAGCGCGACCGAACTCGGCGCTTCCAAGCTCGACTGCGCGCGGCGGCTCGCGCCGTGCACCGTCTCGATCTCGATGCCGAGCAAGTCCTCGAGCGAGAGTTCCGCGAGGTCGTCCGCCTGCTCGAGCTCCTCCGTCGCCGGCGGCTCCGGCTCCTGCGCGAACGCCGACGCACCGCACGCCGCGCACGTGAGCGCCGCGAGAACGGAACGGGCCGAGCGCGCTGCGAACCGTGCGCGCCGTGAGGTGACTTCGAAGGGCATGGCGGTGCCCGAAGTGCTCGGGCTCGCATCGGACTATCGGTCCGCGCCGCGCCCAGCCGCTGCCCGAATCGAACGACCCGCGCGCATTCTCGCCCGCGAGCAACTCGGGCCGCGCGAAGGCGCGCACTCCCTGGAAAATCCTTCCGTCCGGGCGCGCGCCGCGCATTCACGATCGCTCGATCCGGCGTCGGGGCGGACCGGCCATTCGTGCGTCGCGTCCTCCCGCGCGCGATCGGGATCAGAACGAGAGACGGACTCCGGCGCTCACCTGATCGTCGTCCTCGAGCTTCGAGTACGTCGCACCGACGCTGGGGACCTCGAGCACGTGCACGCGCACCCCGACTTCCCAGAAGGTCGTCTTGTCGTCGCTCGACACCTGGTTCTCCAAGTCGACGTATCCGAGGCCGCCGTTGAGCTCGAGCCCGCCGCCTGACCAAGGCAGCACCATCCAACGCGCGCCGCCGAACACTTCGTAGCCGTTGGTCGTGTCGTCGAGCGCCGTCAGGTCGCTGGAGACATCGGCGTACAGCCAACCGACCTCGCCGAAGAGGTCGAGCTTCGGCACGACGTTGACGTGCGCGCCCGCGCCGAGCTCGATCAGGTCGGTGTCGGTGTTCTGGTAGTCGATCGAGAGGTTCGAGTGCCCGCCGAACACGTACAGGAAGCCGAGCAGCTCGATCGAAGCGCGCCCGTAATGGACGTCGGCTTCGTCGTCGATCACGTCGACGTCGAACGAAACGGCGCCGACCTCGAGGTAGGTGTAGCTGAACGGCGCATCTGCGTCCGCGACGAGCGTCGGCGCGGCGGCGGACACGAAGAGCGCGAGCTCCGAGGCGGCAAGCGTCGGTTGCGAGGCGAGGAGCGCGGTCGGTTCGGCGACCGGGGAAGACGCGAGGGCGAGGGCGAAGGGTAAGTGCAGCATGGTCGATCTCTTCCGAACGGGAACTCGTTGCACGGCCGCGAGCGTCGTGAGCACGCCGGCTCCGCCGCGAACGATCATCCGCGACCCGCACGATGTCGCTCGCTCGCGTTGCGCGCCTCGGTCGGACCGCGCGTGCGGACGCACCGAGCGCGAAGACGAGACACCGATCGAGCGCGCTCGCTCACGCACACCGCGTGGCGCGTGCGCGGGGGGATCGCTCGGGGTCTTCGTTCGCTCGGATACTCGGAACCACCGATTCGGTGCGAATCCGCTTCTGGAACCCGGATTCCGACGGTGACGCGGAAGCTCGATCGGCGCCGGCGGTGAATTCGACGCGTCGCTTGCGCCCTAGGTCGCACGCTCGCGACCGAATCGATCGGCGGTCGCACGTCCGCGCGCGTCTTCGACACAGCGGTGAGAGGCAGTGTCTCCGGCGAACGCGACGCGCTACTTGCGCTCCGAATTCGCGCCGCCGAGCACCTGCACGAACGCGAGCAATGCCGCGTCGAGCGAACCGCCGCCGAAGCGCGCGTCGAGGTGCTTTCCGTCGACCGTCCAGCTCAAGCGGTACTCCGACGACGCGGTCGCGCCGCTCGAACGCTTCGGCAGACCGCGGAACGCGCTCTCGAGCCGCGCTCGCTCGTCGGCGTCGAGCACGCGGATCCGCGGCGCGACTCCTCGCAGGCCCCCCGCGTCGACGACGACGCCGGTCGCGTGGAGACGCACCGTCCGACCGCCCTGGAAGCCGAGCTCGACCCACGGACGCGCGTGCGTGATCTCGACGGCGAGCGGCTCGATCGGCCGGTCGCCGCGGCCGATGACGCGCACGCTGTAGCGGCCGGGCGCGAGGCCGACGATCGTCGCGGTGTGCCGGAAGTCCACGAGCACCTGCGCCTGCGGCCGATCGTTCGGCGGCGGCAACGAGAGCGGCGTGACCAGGACGCTGGTGCGCTCGCCCCCCGCGACAGCGTCACCGCCAGTGGTAGCGTCGCCGCCGGTGGCCGCGTCGCGGAACGTGCCGCCGAGCTCGACCGAGAACCCAGCGAACTGCTGATTCGGTGTCGGATGCGCGCCTTGGACGACCAGCTCGAGCGGCTCGCCCCAGTGCACGCGCTCGGGAGCGCTCGCGCTCTTCACGTACGACGCCTGCGCGGCCGCGATGAACTCCGGATCGACCAGCGGACCAGCGGTCACCTCGCTCGCCCACTCGCGCGTCGACGCGACCAGGCCGCTCGCGAGGTCGACGCGGCGCAGACCTCCCGCGGCGAGCCAGAGCAGGAGCTGCGGCGCCGGACCAACCGGTGTCTCGATCCACTCGATCGCCGCGTTCGCGAGCCACGGCCCGGTGCAGCGGTCGAGCCCGAGTTGGGACGCGTCGAGCGCGCGCTCCTCGCCGTCGACGCGCCAGATTCGAACGAGTTCGCGCTCGGTCTCGCAGCTCGGATCGACCTCGACGAACGAGAAGCCGTCGTCGGCGACGAAGTGGCTGCGCTCGCCCGGCCGATGGCGGACGAGGTTCGACCAGAGCGCGGTGCGCGTCCCGTCGTGATCGAGCATCTCGACCGTCAAGAGCCAACGCGCGAGCACGTCGTCGACTTGCTCTTGCCCCTCCGCCTTGCGCACGCGCGCCGAGAACTGTCCGCCGGCGGCGACGACGTCGACCGCGTGGTGGCGCTCGGCACCGATCGAGGCCGCTTGGGGCACGAAAGCGACGAGCAGCGCGACGAGCGAGTTCATGCGCGAGAGCTCCGGGATCCGTTGCGCGTCACGGCGTCAGGATGCGAGTCGGATCGCGCGGAAGCGCCGCCGTCGTCCGTGCGAGGAACACGAGTCCGTCGAAGTCGGCGCGCGGAAACGTCGGCGGCAAGCGCGAAGCCTCCTTCGCTTGCTCCGCATAGTCGGGCGCGACGTTGTAGCCGCCGAACCAACGCTGACCGTGGCCCGCGCCGAACCATTCGCCGATCGGACCGTTGCTCGGCGCGATGCGCAGGTCGACGAGGAAGTCGCCGCGATCGGCTTCGACGAACGGCGCCTCGAGCGAGCCCGGCGGAGGCGGCCCGAGCTCGTACCGCCTGAATCCCCACGCGCCCGCGGCGTCGCGATCGTTCGCCTGGAACCCGCCCGAGCCGAACAGGAAGCCGAACGCGTAGTAGTCGTCGTCGAGCGCGGCACCGAGGTGCCCGCCCATCGCGAGCTCGTCGCTCTCGAGATACCGAAGCGGCGAGCGCATCACGTGCCCGTTGTGCGCCCAGACCACGGCGCGCGCGTCGGGTCCGGCGCGCGCGAGCGCGGCGAGCAACATCTCCGCCATCGCGCGATCGCGTCCGCCCTGCGAGCGGAACATCTCGAAGCCAAGACGCAGCTCGGTCGCGCGCAGTTCGAGCTCGACTTCTGGCGCGGGCGTCGAAGCGCGCACCGCCGCGAGTTCGTCGGTCCAAGCCTGCGTCGCCGCGGCGACGCGCTCGTAGTCCTCGAGCTCGCCCGACCAGAGCTTCGAGACCGCGGGCTCGAGCTGCTCCGCGAGCTCGATCGCGCGCGCGCCGAGCTCCGGATGCGCCGGCAAGAGCTCGGCGATCCGCCGCGCCGCCGCCGGCGGATCCTGCACGTCGATGCCGACGAAATGCACGCGCTCGGATGCCTTCGCGCCGCGATTCCACGCGCGCAGGTCGCGCAGCAGCTTCGCGTTCTCCTCGACGTCCCAGATCAGCATGCCGAGGCCCTTCATCGCCGCCGCGAGGTCGTCGCTCCGGCCCTGGACGAACTCCTCGGTCGCGCGCGCGCGCGTCGAGCTCGCTTCGAACGCGACCCAACGGAAGCCGTGTTCCTCGATCAGGTGCAGCGTCAGCTCGCGCTTCAACTCGAACGACTCGTGCTGGCCGTGCGTCGCCTCGCCGAGCCCGACGACGCGCACGCGATCGAACAGCTTGTCGAACGCCTCGAAATCCCCGTCGTCGAAGTCCGTCGGAACGCCGTGGTGCTCCAGCCAATCCGCGACGTCGCTCTTCGGCATCGGCGCGGCGCACGCGGTGAGGAGGAGGGCGAGCCACGGCCACTCGCGCAGGAATCTCGGAAGCGGCATGCCGCGAAGTTAGCTCAACCGCCGAGCTACGCCACCATGCGTCGCGACCTTCCGTCCTCCGATGAGCAAGCAGCCGGCCGCCCCCAAGAGCGACCGGCCGCACCCGTCTTGCTCGGCGAGGTCCGTCGAACGAAGTCGACGGCTCCACCGATCTCTACGGAGCGATCGTGAACGTCAACGCGTCGGAGAGTTGGACTCCGAGCAACGGTGCCGTGTCACGCGCCCAGCCTTGGCACCAGACCGTCGCGCCCGCGATCAACGCCGGGTCGACGCCCGACGCGATGCGCGCGTTGAAGTCCTGAGTGACCGAGGAATCGCACAAGGTCGTCGAGCCGATCGTGCCGCCGGTGCTGACCAGCGGCGGGATCCGCTTGATCGGACCCTTGACGCACAGCGTGCCGCCGAGGAACGGGATCGCCGACGGTCCGGTGGTGCTGTAGAAGAGCTGGCCGATGTGCGACGGCGCGCCCGGCCGCGGCGACAGATTGGTGACCGTGATGTTCGCGACCGCGCCGGAGGCGGCGCACGAGACGCTGACGATGTCCGGACCGGCGAAGCCGATCGACGGCACGCAGCCATTGCTGTTGACCTTGCCGGTGCAGTAGCTCGTCACGCCCGAGAACTCGCACTTGTCGGGAATGCCGTTCAGGTTGCAGTCGCTCGCGCCCATCGCGATGTCGACGGCGTCCTCGATGCCGTTTTGATTGCAGTCGAAACGAGGCACGCGAATGATGTCGAGCGCGTCGAGCTCGTCACCGAACGGCATCGCGAACGAACGCGCGGTCGCGAGACCGATGCTCTCCGCCGAATAGAGGATGCCCGGGAACGGCGAGACGCCGCCCGCGACCGGCGGGATCAGGATGTCGCCCGGCTCGATCGGCACGCCGAAGATCGAGTCCGGCATGCCGATGACCGCCGAACCGCGGCGCACGGAGAAGAGCAGCATGTCGGTCGCTCCGCCCCAACCCATGTACGGGCCGGGCGACGGCTGGAAACCGCCGATACCGTTCTCGAAGAGGGCGAGCGCGTCGAGGTCGTCGCTGCCCGGGCCGCCGACCAGGTCGAGGCCGAGCATCGGCGGGGCCGCGTAGATCACCGCCGCGCCGCCGCCGGGTTTGGCGACGATCATGCCCGGCAGGAGCCCGTTCGCCGCCGCCGAGCCGCTGTACGGCATGCCGCACAGAGGATCGACGAACGCAGCGTCGAGCGAGAAGAAGACGATCGCGGAACCGAGCGGTCCGTCGACGTCGATCGCGTCCAGGTTGTCGCCCGGATCGGGCAGCAAGCAACCGGGAGGCAGAGGCTCGACGATGCCGACGCCGGGGTACGCGAACGGGCTCGGGAACGCCATGCCGTTGCCGTCGATGATGCCGGTGTGGCCGATGCCGAGCGCCGCCGGCGGAATCGGACCGGCGGGCAGGCCGAGGTCGACGAACACGTCGCCGGCGGCCTCGGAGATCGGCGGTCCTTCGGTCCAGACCGCGGGCGGCTTCGGGACGCCGGCGATGCCCACCGCGAACCGGTCGACGGAGAACGCGACGCGGCCCGGCGGCATCGCCGCGAGCAGCGGACCGTCGGTGCCGAACGAAACCGCGTCGACTTCGACGCCGCACGGCATGCCGGGAGGGTGACCGACGCACGCGGCCCACGTCGGCAGCCCGAGCCCGCCGGGGCCGGCGGTGATGAAGATGCACGGCGGCGGCAACGGTCCGAGCGCCGGAACGCCGCCCGGCGTCGCCGGCGACAGGAGATCGCCTTCGGTGATCGGAGTGAAGGTGCAACTGTCGGGCACCGCGATCGTGGGACCGCGGTACTCGATCGAGAACACCGTTTGGGCCTGGGCGGCACCGCACGTCGCAGCGACGGCGGCGAGAGAGAGCGCGCGATGAACGCGCATGGTCGAGGTTTGTTTGCGCATGGACGACTCCTTGGAGAGGACGGAGAGATTCCTGGCCGTGCTGACCAAGTGGCGAGGCGCCGCGCGTTGGGACAAGAATCGCGACATCTCTCGCCGCCGCGGGCCGAGCTCCTGCGTTTCGACGCCCGCGTTCGCTCACGTTCCGCTCGAGTTCCCGCGCCGCCGCGGAGACTCGCGCGCGAAGGTCAATCGAGCTCGACGCTGGTGAACGGCACCGCGGGCAAGCCCGTCGAGCCGAACAACGTCACCGGCGGATCCGCGGCCCACGCGTACCGCACGCCTCGCGGCTCGGCGACGTCGGCGCTGCGGACGACGACGCGCTCGCTATCGACCCGCGCATCCGCTGGGTGCCACGCTCCGGCGTGATCGAGGAGCTCGAAGCCGCGCAACCCGTCGCCGCGGACGACCAGGCCGCCATCGCGGTGCGCGAAGCTGAGCACCGCCGCGTCCGCCTCGCGCGCCCAGCCGACGAATTCCGGGCCGGACGCGACCGAGGCGCGGCCGTGGACCGCGTGCGCGGCCCAGCGCGCGAGCCGAGCTCCGACCTCGCGCTTGTTGCGCGGGTGGATGTCGCTCGACTCGCCGAGATCGATCGTCGCGACCAATCCCGTGCGCGGCACGCACGTCGCACGCCGCTGCGCTTCCCGCACGAGCGGCCAATCGGCGTCCGACCGACCCTCGGCGAAATTCGGGAGCTGCACGAACGCGAACCACAGCTCGTCTCGGCCGAAGCAAGCGCGCCACTCGCGTACCAAGAGCTCCAGGGACGCTCGATAGGCGCTCGCGCGCATCACGTCGTTCTCGCCTTGGTACCAGACGACGCCGCGCAGCGCGAACGGCGCGATCGGAGCGATCTTCGAGTTGAAGAGGTGGCCGACGCTGCCGACGCGCATCAGGTATTCGCCGCCGTTGCGCGGCTTCTCGGGCGGCGCGCGGCCCGCGAGAGCAGCGGCTCGACACGTTTCGAGCCAGCGCTCGTACTCCGGCCAGTACGACGCGAGGTACCCGACGATGTCGAAGCGACGGTACTCCGCGTCGACTTCGCTCGCGTGCTCGCAGAGCTCGACCGAAGAGAGCTGCGCATCCGCGCGGATCCAGCGATCGATCGTCGTGCCCCCGAGCGACGAGTCGACGAGCCCGATCGGCGCGTCGAGGTCGCGAGCGAGCTCGCTTCCGAAGAAGAACAGCGTGCCGGAGAACTCGCCGACGGTCTCCGGCGAGCAGACGACCCAGCGTCCGACGCAGTCGAACTGTGGCTCCGAAGCGGGCAACGAGTCCTCGCGGAACATCCGCATGCGCGGCAGCTCGGCCGCCGCGCGCGTCGCGGCGAAGTCGCTGCACGACGAGACCGGCATGTGCATGTTCGATTGGCCCGAACCGAGCCACACCTCGCCGACGAGGACGTCGTCGAACGCGAGCTCGTTCGCACCGCGGATCGAAAGCGTGTACGGCCCCCCCGCGGCGAGCGGCGGCAGCTCGACGCGCCACGCGCCGCTCGCGTCGGCGCGGGTCGAGCGCTCGACACCCGCGCACGCGACGGTGACGGCTTCGCCGGGCGCGGCACGGCCCCAGATCGGCACGGCGAGCTCGCGTTGGAGCACCATGTGCGAACCGAAGATCGCCGGCACACGGACCTCGGCGCGCGCGAGGCTCGGCGCGAGCACGCAAAGGACCGACAGCGCTCGATGCGGCATGCTCGTCGAGGCTCCGGCGAGCATGTTGCCACGCTCGGCGCGTCCTGGGGAGCTCGGCGGAACCTGACGTTCGTCGAGCGAGTGGTGGCACTCGATCCAAGGCCGCGCGCTCGTCGCCTCACCGACCGCGGGATCCTCGCGCCGGCGACGCAGCGGCGCGAGCGCGTCGCACCGCGCTCGAAGCCACACGCTTTCTCGAGGCCACGCTTTCACGCCCCACGGCGCGCGCTCGCCACAGCGCGCCACGCGGGCGCAGCTCCTCCAGCGCGTGTTCGCCCTTCGACAGCTCGCCTGCGCCGACCGCGGCGGCCGACGCGAGCTCCTCGGCGTTGGCGCCTCGGTCGGCATCGGGCTGCATGTCCGAACGGCGAGGCGGCGGCGAGCCTCGATCTCGATCGTGAAGGAAGCCGGCGACGATTCGCGCGCAGTCGAACCGGGCTTCCGTGGTGGGTACGAACCACGCCGGATACGCGATCCCGCGATCGTGATAAGCTCGACCGCGAAGTCCGACTCACGTCTCCGTCGAACACCGCAGCTTCCGCGCGAGCGACGAAGAGACCGACGGCTTCGGAGGTGCTCGCATGCGCTCGACTCTCGCTCGTTCGAAGTCTTTCGCCCTCGTCGCGCTCGTCGTGGCTTGGCATGCCGGTCTTGCGCGGGCTCAAGACCGCGTGATCGTCTGGGGCGGATGCCGCTGCGACACGGAATGGAACCAGACGACCTTCGCCGGCGTCGGTGCCGGGAACTTCGTCACCGCGGGGCGACGCCCGGACGGCACGCTGTCGGTCCAAGGCTCCAACTTCCAGAAGAACTGCGACGTGCCCAGCTTGCCGGCCGGAGTCACGTACGTGGACGTCGACGGCGGGTACTACCACCTGGTCGCGCTGTGCAGCGACGGTTCAGCGATCTCGTGGGGCACGAACAGCCACGGCCAGTGCGACGTTCCGCCGCTGCCCGCCGGGCGCGTGTACACGCAGATCGCCGCCGGTCTCTTCCACACGCTCGCGTTGCGCGACGACGGCGTCGTGCTCGCGTTTGGCGGCAACGGATACGGGCAGTGCAAGGTACCGCACTTGCCGAGCGGTGTGACCTACGTGGAGGTGACCGCGGGCGGAAACTACTTCGGGAGCCACAGCGTCGCGCGACGCAGCGACGGTTCGATCGTCGGTTGGGGACAAAACCAGATGGGGCAATGCGACGCTCCGCCGCTGCCGCCCGGAACGAGCGTCGTGCAACTGAGCGCAGGAGGCTGGCATACCGTCGCACGGCTCAGCGACGGTTCGGCCATCGGTTGGGGAAACGACATGTGGGCCCAAGCGAGTCCACCCGCGCTTCCCAGCGGAATGCAATACGTCGACATCGCTGCCGGCGAGGACCACACGCTCGCGTTGAGGAGCGACGGCTCGATCGTCGCGTTCGGTCGCAACGACTCGGGGCAATGCGATGTGCCGCCCCTGCCGTCCGGAACCACCTACGTCGAGATCGCTGCCGGCGCGCACCACTCGACCGCGCGTCTCAGCGACGGGCGTGCCGTCGCGTGGGGCGACAACTCGGGCTTCCAGTGCGGCGTCCCGCCTGCGCCGAGCGGCGTTCACTACGAACGCATCGTGGGGACGACGACGACGATCTTCGTCTTGAAGAGCGACGGAACGGCGGTGTCCGCAGGCAGCAACTACGGCGGCAAGGACAAGATCCCGCAACTCCAGCCCGGCAGGACGTTCGTCGACATCGCGCCGACGGAAGAAAACACGCTCGCGCTGCTCGACGATGGAACGGTGCTCGCGTGGGGTGACAACGCGAGCGGCCAGTGCACGGTGCCGCCGCTGCCTCCCGGGCTCACCTACACGCGCATTTCCGCGCGAGCAGACCACAGCACCGCGCTCCGCAGCGACGGTCGGATCTTGGCCTGGGGCAACAACACGCACGGACAGTGCGACGTGCCCGCCCTTCCGCTGGGCGTGACGTACGTGGACCTCTGTTCCGGCGGCGTCGAGCGCTACGGCTTCAACGTCGCCCGTCGCAGCGACGGTGTCGTCGTCGCTTGGGGCTACAACTGGCAGGGGCAGTGCGACGTGCCGACGCCACCGGCCGGCGTCACGTACGTCGAGTTCTCGCTCGGCGACGCGCATGGCCTCGCTCGACGCAGCGACGGAGCCCTGGTCGCTTGGGGGCGCAACTTCGAAGGCCAGTGCAACGTGCCGCCGCTCCCGTCGGGCACGGCGTACGTGACCGCGGTCGCCGGCGAGGAACGCTGCGTCGCGCGCCGGTCCGATGGCGCGCTCGTGTTCTGGGGTGACGGCCCACAGGGGATCAACCTTCCACCGACGCTCCCTAGCGGTTTCGTCGTGAGCTCGATCGCGCCGGGCATCTACTTCAGCGCGGCGCTCGTCCAGCCGGCGCCCGCCTGCGGTTCGACCGTCGTCACGTGCGCTCCGCCCGCGCCGAACTCCGCGGGAACCTCGGGCGCTCGCTTCACGATCGACGGTTGTCCCAGCCTGACCAAGAACGACCTGGTGTTCGGAGTCCAAGGGTTGCCGCCCGGAAGGCCGGGGGTGTTCCTCTATGGTCCGCAGTTGCAGCACGTGCCCTTCGGCGTCGGCTCCCTCTGCGTCGGCGGCAGCGCGCAGTTCGTCGCGCCGGCCTTGGTCGCGGACCCCAACGGCATGGTCTCCGTCGCCATCGACTTGACGTCGCACCCGTTCGGATCTGGAGCGCACGCCGTCGCCCCCGCCGTGCCGTGGAACGTGCAGTTCCTCTATCGCGACCTCGTCGGTGCGACCCCCACGGTCAACGCATCCGACGCCCAGTTCGTGATGCTGGCACCGTAGGCGAACGCAACCTCGAGCAGCCTCGATCGAGCAAGGTCGCCGCGGCGGGCGCGCACGTTCGTGCGTGCGTGAACCCGATCGCGAATCGCCGACGAACAGGTCGGCGGGGACCGACCCGCGGTGCTCGACGCGTGCGTCTCGACTTTCAGCGCGGCAACTCGCGCGCGTACAAGCCGACGCCCAGACCGCCCGAGACCGGGATCACCGCTCCGGTGACGTACGACGCCCTCGGTGAGCAGAGGAACGCGACGACCTCCGCGACTTCCTCGGGCGTGCCCGCGCGACCGATCGCCGTGTTGGCGAGGATGCGACGCTGGTACTCCTCGGCGACGTTCTCGCGGATGCGCTCGGTCGCGATCAAGCCGGGCTCGACCAGATTGACGGTGACACCGAACGGCGCGCTCTCCGCCGCGAGGCTCTTCGTCAGACCGATCAGGCCCGATTTCGCCGTCGAGTATGCGACCTGGCCGTCCGCGCCGACCTCGCCCGCGATCGTGCCGATGTTGACGACGCGCCCGAAGCCGCGCGACTTCATCGCGCCGATCAGGTGGCGCGCGAGCGCGAGCGGCGCGCCGAGCGTCGTGTCGAGCACGGTCTGGATCGCCTCGGCCGGCACGCGTTCGAGGTGCGCGTAAGGCGCGAACGCGGCCGCGTTGTTGACGAGCACGTCGATCGGACGGCGCAACGCATCGAGCGCGGCGAGCGACGCGGGCTCGGTCACGTCGGCGACCAGCGCTTCGCCCGATCCGCTGACGCGGTCGATCTCGGCGACGGTCTCGGCGAGCCGCTCCGCGGTGCGGCCCATGCACACGACGTGCGCACCGTCACGGGCGAGCGCGACCGCGATCGCGCGGCCGATCCCGCGACCGGCTCCGGTGACCAGCGCGGTGCGTCCGTGCAGGGCTGCTTTGGAAAACTGCGTCATCGGGCTCCCGAGCGTGCGCGTCCGTTTGCCGCGGGTCAAGGGCGCCGAGTGCTTCCGGATCGGCCGCGGCGGAGGTACGTTGCACCGCAACCATGAACGCGCGTCGAATCGTGTTGGTGCTGCTCGCATTCGCCGTCGGCAGTCTCTGCGCGTGGCTCTTGAAGACCAACCTCGCGCCCGACGCCGAGCTCGCGACCGCCGACAAGGCCGGCGCGAGGAGCAGCGAGAGCTCCGAACGCCCGACTACGCCGACCACGGCGCCCGACGTGCAGCCCGCCGACGTCGCCGAGCCCGAGGAAACCCGCGCGCCCGCGATCGATCCGCCGACCGCGACCGGCCGAATCGTGATCCGTGGTCGCGTGTACGACGCGTTGAACGGCGAGCCGTGGTTCGGCGCGACGATCGAAGCGCGCTACCGCGGCGGCGAGTCCTTCATGGACACCGAGAGCGACGAGGCCGGGCTCTACCGCCTCGAGATCGACGGCGCGCCCGCGCGGCTCGACCTCGCCGCGTTCGTCGAGGAGCGCGCGGCGTTGCTCGTGTCCGACATCGCGACCGACGGCGGCAAGAGCGAGCTCGTGATCGACTTCGCGCTGCCCGGCGCGTTCGCGGTCGCGGGGCGCGTGCTCGACGCGCGCACCAAGCAACCGATCGCGGGCGCGGAGCTCAAGGTCTTCGCCGACGGCGAGGCTTTCGAGGAAGGTTGGAACGACGGTTTCTCCGACGACAAGGGCCGGTTCCACATCGACGAGCTCGAGGACTTGCCGCGCAACGGCCTGCACTTGGTCGTGCTCGCGGAGGAGTATCAGCCCGCGCACCTCGCGAACCTCGCGGTGCCGGCCGGAGCGGACACGTTGACGCTCGACGTGTTGCTGGAGGAGCCGCGCGTGCTCCGCGGCCGCGTCGTCGCCGCCGACGGCGGCGCGCCGATCGCCGACGCGCGCGTCGAAACGTCGTCGCGCATCGACGAGTTCGCCGAGGCCGGCGAAGAGGCGCGCACCGCCGAGGACGGCTCGTTCGAGCTCCCGCTCGGCGACCTGCCGCCCGCCGACGCGCTGCTCTACGTGCAAGCGAAGAGCTTCGCGACGCAACGTCTCGACGGGCTGGCGAAGTTCGCGGACGGCACGGAGATCCGGCTTGCGCGCCCGAGCACGCTCGCGGGTCGCGTGCTCGACGGCGCGACGAGAAAGGCGCTCGCCGAAGTCGAAGTGCGAATCGAGCCGCGCGGCATGCCGGCGTCGGTCGCGATCGAGTACGCGGACACGACGCCGACCGACGACGACGGCCGCTTCGCGGTTCAGCTCGAGAGCGTGCCGCTCGGCGCGGTGCGCGTGTTCGTCTCGGCGGACGGCTTCGCGTTGCTCGAACGCGACGTGACGCTGCCGCTCGACACGCCGCTCGAGCTCGCGCTCGAACGCTCGCTGCTGGTCACCGGCCGAGTGACGCGCACTTCGGACGGCGAGCCGGTTCGCGGGGCCCGAATCCGCGCGCTGCCGGGCCGCGATCACCAGGTCGAGCTGCCGAGCGCGCTCACGGGCAAGGACGGCGAGTACGAGCTCGAGCTGGCGCTCTCCGCCGCGCGCGAGGCGACGTGGGTGCTCGAGTACCAAGGCCGGCGGCACGCGCTCGAGCCGTTGACCCTCGCCGACGACGCGCCGCCCGCGCTCGAACGCAACCTCGCGCTCGATCTGCCCGCGCCACGCGGCGTGCGCGTCGAGAAACCGACGCGGACGCCTCCCGACGATCGCGACAAGTGAACTCGGGGGCGCCACGCGCTCGGCGCCCCGAGGCCGCGCGCTTGGGCTCGATGCGTGGGCTGGGCGTGAGCTCGACACTGGAGCTCGACACGTGCGCTCAACGCACGAACTCGCGGCTCAGGGGCTCGGGCTGACCAGGAGTTTGTCGACCCGCGCGCCGTCCATGTCGACGACCTCGAGCTTCCAGCCCTGCCAACGGACGAACTCGGCTTCGCGCGGGATCCGGCCGAGCAGCGCCGAGACCAGTCCGCCGACGGTGCTCGCGTCGGGGAGGTCGTCCTGGGATTCGAGCGGAAGCCCCAGCGCGGCAACGAACTCGTGCACCGGGACGCGTCCGTCGACCAACCACGCGCCGTCCTCGCGCTGTTGGAGTCCGGCGTGCGTTGGGTTCAGCGAACCGCGGCTCTCGCCGACGAGCGCAGCCGTCACGTCGTCCATCGTCACCAGTCCCTGCGTTCCGCCGAACTCGTCGACGACGAACGCGACGTGCGTGCGCGCGAGCTGGAACTGATCGATCAGCTTCAGCGCGGGCATGCTCTCCGGCACCAGCAACGCGGGGTGAGCCAGCGCCTCGATGTCGACGTTCGTCCCTGCGAAGAAGCCTCGCGAGATCAGCTCCTTGATCGGCACGACGCCGGAGATGCGATCGAGATCGCCGTCGCAGACCGGAAAGTGCGTGTGCGGGCTCGCGATCAACGTGCGCCGAACGTCGTCCGCGGAATCGCGTCCGTCGATCCAGACGATCTGCTGGTGGGAGACCATCAAGTCCCGCACGGTGAGGTCCGCAACGCGCATCGTGCGTTGGATCAGCTTGTGCTCTTGGGGCGTGAACACGCCGGTGCTCGCGGCGCGCGCGACCAGCGCCTTGACGTCGTCCTCGGACACGTCGTCGCCGGTGCGCGGCTTGATCCGGAGCACCGCGAGCACGGCGTCGGTCGACGCGCTCAGCAACCGGATCGGCCATGCCGCGGCGACCGACAGCGCGTCGAGCGGCCTCGCGATCGTCGCCGCGATCGACTCCGGGTACGCGAGAGCGATGCGCTTCGGAACCAGCTCGCCGATCACCAGCGAGAAGTACGTCAACGCGAGCACGACGAGCACCAACGCGATGTTCTCCGCGTACGGCTCGAACGCGGGCACGCGCGCGACCAGCGGAACCAGATTGTCGGCGAGGTAGTTCTCGCCGAATGCGCCGGCGAAGACGCCGATCAACGTGATCCCGACCTGGACGGTCGAGAGGAAGCGCGTCGGATCGCGCGCGAGCGCGAGCGCGACCGTGGCGCCCTTGTTCCCGGCGCGGCTCGCCGCCTGGAGCCGCGTCTGGCGACTGGTCATCAACGCCAGCTCCGCCATCGCGAACATCCCGTTGAGCAACAGGAAGAATCCGAGGATGAGGATCGGGATCAACATGCACCGACGATACCAATCGGCGTCCGCCGCCGTCGCGGCGCCGCGTCAGGCGTCGAGGCGCAAGCGATAGCGACCGCTCGCGCCGTCGGTCGAGCGCACGCGCACCTCGTAGGTCGTGCCGAGCGGGCCGACGAGCTCGATCCCGGTCTGTCGCACGCGTCGACCGCCGTCGGTGAAGGTCTTCGGACCTTGCGAACCGAGCGGACCGACGAGCTCGAAGTCCGGAAGCACGTCGGAGCCGTCCGCGCGCAGCGTGAGCGTGAGCTCGCGCCTCGGATTCGCGCGGAAGAAGTAGGCGTGCACCTCGTCGCCGCGCGCGAAGGTCGACGGCAGCGTCAACGCGCGCTTCGGGTACGCCTCGAGCTGCAGCTCGACGTCGATCGCCGACGCGGGATCGCCGAACACGCCGCGTGCGGTCGCCGCGCCGATCAACGTCGCGATCTCGTCGAAACCGTCGGACGCGGTCAAGAGCGCGAGCGACGCGGACGCGAAGCAGACGCTCGCCGCGTCGATCGCCTCGGTCGGCCCGACCGCGTCGAGGCCGAGTTCGCCGAGCGAGTGCGGCATCAGCTCGATCGCGCGGTCGACCCAGCGCTCGGTGTGCTTCACGCCGAGCTGGCGGCGCGCATCGAGCAGGAGCGAGCCGAACACCTCGCTCGCGCGGTGCTCGTCGAAGAGCCCTTGGGTCGCCCACGCTTGCGCTTCGGTCAACGACTCGAGCAGGTGATCGTCGTCGTCGAGATCGCGCAGCCAACTCGGGCCCGCGAACTCCGCGAGCACGCGCCCGACCGCGGTGTCCTTCTGCTTGGCGAGCGCGAAGAAGTCGGCGAGCGCTTCCTCCAACGCACGCGTCGGATCGCCGACCGCGCCGTCGAACGCGCGACCGTCGCGATCGAGCCACGCGTGCACGTACTCGTGCGCGACCAGCGTCGCGTCGCGCGCGGAATCCGCGCCGGCCCCGAGGAACTCCTCGAGATCGAACAGCACGACGTAGCCCGCCGCGTGACCGTCGGGCAACGTCGCGGGCGTGTAGTAGCCGCCGGGCAGCGTGTCCGCTTCGTTGACGATCACCGGGAGCGCGTAGTCGGTCGCGAGCTCGCGCCCGAGCGCCTTGCGCAAGTGACGATGGAACGCGTCGACGTGCCAGTACGCATTCGCTTGGTCGAAGAACTGCGGGAACGCGTCGACGCCGTAGACGAACTTGCCCGCGTGGTTCACGGCCCACTCGCCGAGCGCGTCGTACACGTCGACGCGCGCGCCGACGAGGAAGCCGCGAGGCAAGCCGACCGGCGCCGGCACGCCGAGCGACCACGCCTTGAGATTGCGCACGCTCGCACGCTCCGCGAGCGCGTCGGCGACGTTCGCGTAGACCGACGCCTTCGCGGAGCCGGTCGGGAACGCGACGCGCTCACCGAACCACGGATAGACGCCTTCGCCGGAGCGCACGCGCTCGCGCGACGTCAGCAGCTCGCCGCTTCGCGCATCCACGACGAGCTCCTCGAACGAACGCGCGCCGCGTTGGCGGGTCAGCACCCAGCAGGGCGCGAGCCCGGCGTCGGTCGGCCCCCACGCGGGCCGCGCGGCGCCGAGGCGCGCGCCGGGGAGCGCGAAGCGGCGCCGCAGCGTGCTCGCGTCGAGCTCGAATTCGCCGAGCGGCCGCGCGACGAGGTTACGCGCGCCGCCCGCGACCGCGAACGGCCGGCCGCGTCGATCGAGCGCGACCCGCGGCCGCGCGCCTTCGATCGCGAGCCCGTCGAACGTCGCCGCGAACGTGCGCGGGTCGTTCCGAGGCACGAGCTCGATCTCGCCGGGCCAACCGAGCGCCGCGCGCACCGCGCCGGGGTCGAGCGCGAGCGCTTCCGTCGGCGCAAACGCTTGCGCTGCGGCAGCCCCGAGCGAGTGCGCTTCGGCGACTTCGAGCGCTTGCGCGCCGGCCGGCGCGAGCGACCGAGCGTCGGCCGGTTCGAGCGCTCCAGCTCTCGCCGGTTCGCGTGCTCGCGCCGCGCGGGCCCCGAGCGCTTGCGCTACGGCCGGAGCGAGCGGAGCCGCGCGATCGGCGCGCAGGCGCGGGCTCCACGCCGCCTGCCCACCCCCCGCAATCGCCGGGAGGCTCGAACCGAGCGCGAACACGAAGGGGGCGAGGCGCATCGCGGCGGGGGTGTGGAGTGCTCTCGGACGCCGGGCGCTTCGATGGAGAGGTTCGAGCTCGCGCCGGAACCGAAAACGCGACCTGCCGAAAGGAGCAAGCGCGGCGCCGCGGCAGAAAAAAACTCCGCCGAGCGACCGAGGCGCTCCGGACGGGCGGCGCGACGACCGGGACGCGCATACAATTCGACGGCCCATGCTCCGTCTGCTGCTCCGTCTGCTCCCGCGCCTCCCCCCGTTGCCTTGGCTCGCCGCCTTCCTCTGCGCGGCGATCGCGAGCGGCCAGGAGCCCGCGAAGCCGCCGGCGAAAGGCGCCGGAGCTCCCGCGAAGCAAGGGCCCGCGAAGCCGGGACAAGGCGCGCCCGGAAAGCAGGGCGGCGGAAAACAAGGCGGCGGAAAACAGGCGCCCGGCAAGCAGGCGCCCGGAAAAGGCGCGCCGGGCAAGCAGGGACCCGGCAACGGAGCTCCGACCAAAGGTGCGCCCGGCAAACGCGCACCGGGCAAGGCCGGACCCGGCGGTGCGGGCAAGGCGGGCGCCGGAGCGCGCGCCGGTCAGCGCGCGAAGGCCGCGGCGACGCGCCCCGCGTTGCCCGAGTCGACACCGCCGCAGCTCACGTCGGTCTCGGGCTCGGGCGATCCGATCGCGCTGGCGCTCGCCGACGACGGCACTCAGGTCTACTCGATCGAAGGCACGTCGCTGGTGATGCTCGACGCGAAGCAGCCGACGTTGCCGGAGCTCGCGCGCGTGCAGCTCGACGCGACCGTGCTCGCGCTGCAGGCGGCGGGCAAGAAGCTCTACATCGCCGGCGGAACGTCAGGCGTCGGCGTGCTCGACCTCGAAGCCCCGCCCGCGGCGAAGCCCGCGGTCGAAGGCCAACCCGCGCCTCCGCGTCCCCCGCCGCAGGTGCAGTGGCTCGACCAAGCCCCGGGTCGGCCGTGCACGTGCGTCGCGGTCACCGACAAGCTCTTGCTCGCGACGTTCGCGTCCGAGCGCGAGTCCGAGCTGCGCGTCTACATGCGCGGCGGCAAACAAGCGATCGGTTCGGTCAAGCTGCCCGGGCGCGCGCTCGACATCGCCGTGCGCGACTCGTTCGCGTACCTCGCGCTCGGCCAATTCGGCGTCGTGCGCGCGGACCTCCATTTCGTCAAGCAACCGAAGCTCGAGCGCGGGCCCGACCTGACGCTCGTGCCGGTGCCCGAGCACTTCAAGCTGAAGCGCGCCTTCGCTCGCGAGGTCGCGATCGGAGGCTCGCGCCTCTACGTCGCCGCGGACGTCACCGGGCTCGTCGACATCGACCTCGAGAAGCCCTGGGGCACCACCGAGTCGTTCGTCGCGCGTCCGCTGACGTACCTCGGCCGTCCCGCCTACGCCGTCCGCGTCGACGCGCGCGGTGATCAGGTCGCGGTCGGCACGGCGCGCATGCCGGCGTTGATCGGCGACGCGGCGCCGTACGGGTTGCTCGGCGGCATCCCGTGGGATCTCGCGACCGCCTCGATCCCGACCGGTCAGTGGCAGCCCGGCTCGAGCGAGGCGCTCTGGGTCTTCCAACACGTCGACGGCGGCCAACTGGAGCTCTCCGCGATCGAGCCGATCGAGGATTCGTCGTGGCGCTCGCTCGCGCTGCGCGGCCGGCGCATCTACGAGCAGCACGCGAAGCTCGGCGTCGTCGTGCGCGAGCTCGCGCTGCAGCCCCGCGTCGCGCAAGCCGGCGAGGCGAAAGTGCCGCTGCAAGGCTCGGTGACCTCGGTCGGAAAGCGCAAGCCGCGCGGGCTCGCGTGCCTCGACGGCAAACCGAGCCTGCAGGATCCGCGCCTCTTCTTCTTCGGTGTCGACACGTACGGCTCCGACGGCAAGGGCTTCCTGCGCATGGTGCAAGGCGATCAGTTGAAGCCGGTGCCCGAGCTCGCGACGCAAGCACCGATCGGCACGAGCGTCGGCGCGCAGTGGCCCGACGCGTTGACCTCGCGCGAGTGGTTCATGTCGAACGGCGCGCGCGGTTGGCGCATCCAGCGCTTCACGCACCGGCCGAAGATCGGCGTCGACAGTTGGGAACTCGTCCCGCCCGCTCCGCTCGACGCGACCACCGGCGGCGGGCGCGGCCGCTCGGTCTTCCACTCGACCTGCGACGGCGATCTGGTCCTCGCGACGCACGACGGCACGCGGTTCGGACTCGTCGGTTACTCCATCAAACAGCTCTCGCGCGTGCTGGCCGAGACCAAGCCCGGCGGCCGCGTGATGGCGAAGCCGCTCTGGCAGTTGCCGACCCACTTCGACGGCGAGAAGGCGGCGAGTTCGACGTGGCGCACGAAGGTCTTCGTGCTCGAGGACGGCCGACGCATCGCCGCGATCGCCGCCGGCTCGAACACCGATCCGGCGAGCGAACACTTCGAGAAGCCGCAGCTCGTGCTGTACGACGTCACCAACGGCGCGACGACGCCGCCGAAGCAGCTCGCGGTCGCATGGGGCGACGAAAAGCAGAGCCTCGCGGTCGCGGTCGACGTCTGTCAGATCCGCCGCCGTAGTTGCGCGGCGGTCGCGACCACCGGCGGCCAACTCTTGATCTTCGACGTCAACGATCCGACCAAGCCGAGGCTCGTGCGCAGCTTCAAGGCGCCGGTCAGCGGCTACGACGGCGAGCGCGAGAGCCTGTTCGACGTCGAGATCGCGACCGACCAAGCGTCGGGCCGCGTGTTCGCCTACCTCGCCGCGACGCGTGCCGGCTTGATCCGCGTCGAGCTCTCCGCGACCGGCGACGACCTCTCGCCCGACGTCCTGCTCGACACGCCGGGCTGGGCGGCGGGCGTGACGTCGACGGTGATCGGCAACGAGCGCTACTGGCTGGTCGGCGACCAGCGCGCGGGCTTGCGGCTCTACCGCTGACCGCCCGCCGGACCGGACACGACGCGGCTCCGAGCAAGCGTGACGCGCCTCTTTACCTTGCAGATCTTCCATCGCGTGGAAGATCTGCAAGGGAATCACCACAGACCACCGAGCGCGGGGTCCACGAACTCACCCGGCTGAGCGCGCTGCCCTCGCGACGCGGTCGTGTGACGCCGCGCGGCGAGCGCTTCCCGCTCGGCAACGACGTGCAGGCGATCGGGCTCGCCGACTTCGAGTTGTGAGACGACGGCTGGCGCGTAGCGCCGCTGGAGCCCGCACCGATGTCCGTGGTGGGCGCGCGATCGAAGTCCCGCCCGTCACCCGATGTGTCCGTCGCCCACCCGCGCGGCATCGAGGGCCCTCACCGTCGATCCACCGTCGGCGGCTTGAAGTCCCGGAGCGGAACGAATCCACCCGCGGCTTCGCTCGACAACTGCATCCCGCGATCGATGAACTTGATGATCCCTTCCTTGCTCATTCCGGCCCGCGGCCCCTCGATGCGGTCGTAGAGCACCCGAAGTCGCTCTGCAATGTGCGCGCGGTACTTGTCGCGAGCAGGCACGACGTTCGAGTTGAATTGCTCCCGAACCCTCGTCCCGATTTGGCGGAAGTGTGCGCCGGCCTGCACCCCGTCCGGATCCGCCGGGTGCAGATATCGGCGGCGTGTGGCGATCACGTAGAACGACAGCTTGTCCTCCACGCTGACCCGCTTCGCATCAGGCTGTGATGCGTCGAGGATGGAGCACGTGTGCTGGTCCAAGACTGTCCAGTACTGCGGCGGCCCCCCAACGACGATCCAGTCCGACGGAATCGCGCGCTGAGAGAGCAATTGCGTAAGCACCGTCATGAACGACACCACCACGGGCTCGGTGGTGCAGTGCAAGAGCTTGTCGTGATTCAGCTCTTCGAGCAGCGTGCGAAACGCGCGCTCCGAAGTCGTTTCCTTGGTGGTGATCGTCTTGTGGCGGTTGAGCTTGTCAGCAAGCCACCGGCGGCGACCCGGAGCATCGTTCGTCACTTCCCCCTCCTCGATCGCGCGTTCGAGAAGAGTCCATCGAGGTGTGCCCGGTTCCCCAGCCTGTAGCAGGCAGTACGACGGCGTCGCCGCCATCATCCACTTGTCCAGGACCAGGATGGGATCATCGACATGTCGGCGGTTCAGCTCGTCCTGGGCATCTAGGGCGCGTTGCCAACTGACGTAGAAGAGCCTGGATGAACGCCGTTGGCCGTCCGGCACGTCGGCCACGAGTTCTGCGTAGCGGGTACGCGTTATCGGTGCTTCGAGGAGAACGCCGGTTGGATCCGTGTCGACGCTCGTACGCGATCTCCGTCTGCCCGACGAACCTTCCTCCAACCCTACGATGCAGTCCGGTACGAGCAGGATGGCATCGAGCGCCGGCGGAATGCACAGCTCGACCCGAATAGGCGCCGCGTCGCTTGACTTGAGCACCTGCCGCCCCTTGACCCTGTGCTCGGCCGTGAGCGCGTGGATGGCCGACGCTGCGTCCTTCGACTTGAGATCCGGCCCGCAGATGTGCAACCAGAGGAGTGCGATCTCCCCGATCGGTCCGCGCGGTAGCTCCGTCGAGTCGCCAAAAAGCGTGGAGAACCTCCCCGCATCCTTGGGCACGTGTGGTGCGGCCGCGGGATACGCCTGCTTGATGAGCTTCTCGAGTTTCGTGCGCGGCGTTCGCGCCGTGATGCCTAGCACGCCGTCGCTGCGCATGCGCGCCTTCCAGCGATTCCTGGCGTAGCGCCGGAGATCGTTGTGTAGCAGGCGCTCGGCCTTGCTCAGGACCGGAGTTCGCTTCTTGATTCGCACCGCGGGAGTTCGGTCGCACGGACACGGGCCTCGTCGAGGGCCCGAACCGAGGGTGGCGCAGTCTGGCGGGGCTGACCAGACTGTCAAGTGCGAGGGCGACCGGTGTCTCGCCTGCGCGACTGGCGCGGCGGCCCGTCATCGACCGCCACCCGCCGCGCGCCGTCCGAACGACTCGCGCGCGGCACGCAAGCGCGGTCGCTCGCGAATTCGCTGCGAGCCAGACCGGACCTTGCCGACCATTTGCCGATCCTTGATCGATCGGCGCGCACGACCTTGACGGCGCGGCACCAGGCGTTGGGCTGCGCAACGTTGCCAGCGATCCCGTGCAACCGTAACACCTTGCGACGCACGAGGTTGGGCCGCCAAGCGGAACCGCGAGAACACTTGATTCGTGACTTCCCCGACTGCACCGGGCGCGGCGAGCATCGAGTGCGTCGCGGACCCCAGCGACAGCTTCATGCCCCCACCAACGGAGTCACGATGAAGAACCAGCAACCGACCCAGTCGTCTCACGCCGCAGCTCCGCGCCGTCCGCCCACCGGACGGAAGTTCGCGAAGAACTTGATCGTTGCTCTCGGCATCCTCGGGAGCCTCATCTCGATCTGGGCCTTCGTGGATACCAAGTACGAGCCGGACAACGTGGTCGTCGAATTCCGCGCCGACGACCGAACACCGCTTCCCCCACACGTCTTGCGTCTCACCGACGGACGCTCCGTAGAAGTGCGCGACGGCGTAGCGGTCGTCCCCGAAAGCTACGTCGACAGCGAGGCTGTGCTCTTCTGCTGCAACGCGAGCGGAAACCTGTGCAGGGAAAGCTGGCGCGGGATCCTGCCGACGGTCAGCAACGGGAAGGTCGTGATCGAAGTCCGCCGCTGCTGCCCGTAGGACCAGCGAGCCGTTCGCCAGCAATCGCTCCCCGGCCCCCGTTCATCTAGTGCGATGAACGGGGGCCGGATCGTCATGCGACTCGATCGACGAGAGCCGCGTTTGCGCGCCACGTCTCGAGTCTCTCGCAGCCTCGGGTGTGGTTTCCTCGGCTACTCTCTGCACCATGGACCGCCCGCTCGTCGTCTTCGACACCGAGACCGCGACTTGTCGCGGCGCGCCGCATCTGCTCGAGATCGGAGCGATCCGAGTCGTCGACGGCGAGGTCGTCGACCACTTCGAGTCGCTCGCGCGGCCCGAGGTCGTGATCGAGCCCGAAGCGACCGCGATCCACGGCATCACCGACGAGATGGTGCGCGACGCGCCGCCGACCGAGGCGGTGCTCGACAGTTTCCTCGCGTGGCTCGGCGACGACTGGATGGCGGCGCACAACGCGGAATTCGACGCGCGCGTGCTCGGCTTCGAGTGCGTGCGCTGGCGGCGAGCCGTGCCGAGCGGCCTGATCGTCGACTCGCTCAAGCTCTCGCGCAAACTGATCCGCGAGGCGCCCGATCACAGGCTGGTGACGCTCTGCGAGCACCTCGAGCTCGAGGAAGGCACGCACCACCGCGCGCTCGCCGACGCGACCTGGTGTTGGAAGGTGATCGAGGAGTGCGCGGCGCGCGCGAAGAACGGCGAGCCGATCGGTCTCGCCGAGCTCGTCTCTCTCGCCGGCGCGCCTGTGACCGTCGAACGCTCGAAGCCGCGGGTCGCCCGCAACCTCAAGCCCAAGCACCGACCGCTCGCCGACGCCTGCGACGCGCGCGAGGAGGTTACGTTGGTCTACGGCGAGCCTCCCGAGCCCGTCTTGCCGCTGCGCGTGCTCCCGCACTTCCTCTACGATTTGGGCGACAAGAGCTACCTCGAAGCGGAATGCCGACGCTCGGGCACGCTCAAGACCTACCGACTCGATCGCGTGCAACGCGTCCTCGCCTGAAGGCCCTGCGAGTAGCGTGCGGGGCGTTGCATGCGCCCGGCGGATTCGGCGCTGGCCGCTGCGGGCTTGCGCGCCTATGATCTTCGCCCCTCCAAGCGCGCCCGAACCCCCTCCTATGGCAGCCAAGAAGAACCCCGCGGTTCGCAACATTGCGATCATCGCCCACGTCGACCACGGCAAGACGACTCTCGTCGATGCCATGTTCAAGTTCGCGGGCACTTTCCGCGCAAACCAGGAGATGCAGGAGTGCGTGATGGACTCCGATCCCCAAGAGCGCGAGCGGGGGATCACGATCCTCGCGAAGAACACGGCGATCCAGTACGCCGGCACGCGCATCAACGTCGTCGACACGCCGGGCCACGCCGATTTCGGCGGCCAGGTCGAGCGCACGTTGAAGATGGCGGACGCGGTGCTACTGCTCGTCGACTCGCACGAAGGGCCGATGCCGCAGACGCGCTTCGTGCTCCGCAAGGCGTTCGAGAACGGTCTGCGCGCGATGGTGCTGATCAACAAGATCGACCGGCCCGACCAGCGTGCGCACCAAGTGCTCGACGAGGTGTTCGACCTCTTCGTCGACCTCGGCGCGAGTGATCAACAGCTCGACTTCCCCGTGCTCTACGGCTCGGGCCGCGGCGGCTTCGTCGTCAAGGACCCCGACGACTTCAAGCCGGGCGCGAAGCTCGACATGGAGCCGTTGTTCGACTTGATCCTCGCGTGGGTGCCGACGCCCGACCAGGACGACGAAGCGCCGCTGCAGTTCCAAGCCGCGACGATCGACTTCGACGACTACGTCGGGCGCATCGGCATCGGACGCGTCGTGCGCGGCACCGTGCGCGCCGGCCAACGGATCGCGGTGTGCCACCCCGATCGCAGGACCGCGGTCCTCGCGCCGATCAAGCAGCTCTTCCGCTACGAAGGGCTCGCGCGCGTCCAGGTCGACGAAGTTCACGCCGGCGACATCGCGGTGGTCGGCGGCGTCGACGAGATCTCGATCGGCGACACGCTCTGCCCGCCGGACAAGCAGGATCCGCTGCCCGGCATCAAGATCGAGGAACCCACGATCTCGATGGTGTTCTGCGTCAACACGTCGCCGTTCGCCGGCCGCGAAGGTCAGTTCGTCACCAGCCGCCAGATCGCCGCGCGCCTCGAACTCGCGATGCTGCGCGACGTGGCGCTCCAGGTCTCGCCGACCGCGACGCCGGACGCGTTCGAGGTCAAGGGTCGCGGCGTGATGCACCTCGGCGTGCTCGCGGAGAACATGCGCCGCGAAGGCTTCGAGCTCGCGATCGCCAAACCGCACGTGATCCTGAAGCGCATCGATGGCACCGTTTGCGAGCCGATCGAGCGCGCGTCGATCGAAGTGCCCAACGAATCGGCCGGCAAGATCATCGAGTACCTCGGCAAGCGCCGCGGCGAGATGGTCCACATGGAGCCGTTCGGCGAGCACACGCGCATCGAGTTCCTCGTTCCGTCGCGCGGCCTGATCGGTGCGCGGACGGCGATGATGACGCTCTCGCGCGGCGAGGCGGTGCTCTCCCACGTCTTCGAGAAGTGGGCCCCGGACGGCGGTGCGATCCAACGGCGCGTCAACGGCGCGCTGGTCGCCGACCGCGCGGGTCGCGCGGTGCCGTATGCGCTCTTCCGCTTGCTCGACCGCGGCGAGTTCTTCATCGACTCCGGTGAAGAGGTCTACGAAGGCATGATGGTCGGCGAGAACAACAAGGACAGCGACCTCGAGCTCGACGTCACGCGCGAGAAGAAGCTGACCAACATCCGCTCCTCCGGCGCCGACGAGAACGTCAAGCTCCCGCCGCCGCACCGGATGTCGCTCGAAGAAGCGCTCGAGTACATCGAGGACGACGAGCTCGTCGAGATCACCCCGAAGTTCCTCCGCCTGCGCAAGAAGCTGCTGTCGGAGATGGACCGCCGCAAGCAAGAGCGCCGCGAACGGCAGCCGCAGTAGCGTCGACCGCAATAGCTTCGACTGCCGCCGAGCGGCCGACGGAAGCCGCGCTGCGCGGGTTTGATCGCGTAGGCGGACCGGTCAGCCCGGCGTGATTCCGACGGCCGCCTCGCGCGGTTGCTGCTCGAGGCGGGCGCGACCGAGTGAGCGGCGAGTCGCGCCGCCCGAGCGTGCACGCCGAGTTGCGCGTCGCGCTGCACGCCGAGCCGCACGTCGCGCCGCGCGTCAGACGCCGTCGCTCGCGAGCGGCAAGAGCACCTGGAAGCGGCTGCCCAGCCCGGGCTCGCTCTCGACGCGGATTGTGCCGCCGTGCTGGCGCACGAGACCGTACGAAGTCGCGAGGCCGAGCCCGTGGCCTTGGCGGAGCTCCTTGGTGCTGAAGAACGGCTCGAACAGGTGCCTCAGCGTCTCCGGCGGCATCCCACAGCCGTCGTCGCGCACCGCGAGCGCTGCGTACGCTCCGGGCGCGAGGTCGCCGTGCCCGGCGCCGAGCACGACGCGCGCGAGCGAGACATCGATCGTGCCCGGCGCGGCCAGCGCCTCGCCGGCGTTCTTCACCAGGTTCAAGAGCACGCGCGCGAGCACGTCGGCGTCCACTTCCGCGTGCAAGGGCGTGGCGTCGGCGATGACGTTCAGCGTCGCGTGCGCTCCGATCGCGGAACGCAGGAACGGCTCCTGCTTCGCGAGCCAGGCGCGCAAGTCGATCGTGCGACGATCGAGCCGCTTGCGCCGGCCGACCGCGAGGAGGTCGTTGGTCAAGACTCGGATCGTCTGCGCGGACGCGCGTGCCTGGTCGAGGCTCGCGCGTTGCTCGGGCGAGCCCGCGCCGGCCGCGCTCGCGAGCTCGAGATTGCCGAGCAACACGGTCAACAGGTTGTTCAGGTCGTGCGCGACGCCGCCGGCGAGCCCGCCGATCAGCTCGAAACGCTCGAGCCGCTCCGCACGCGCTTCGAACTGGCGGCGATCGCGCACTTCGAGCGCGCGCGCGACCAACCCGGCGAGTGTCGACGCCGCGCACTGCTCGAGCACCGACCAACGCCGCGGTTCGTCGCCGACGTGCTCGTGGCACATCACACCCGCGACGCGACCGTCGCGGCGGATCGGCGCGTCGAGCATCGCGGTGATGCCGAGCGGCTGAAGGTATCCCGCGAGAAACTCCTGCGTGCGCGGATCGCGCTGCGCGTCGTGTGCGGCGAGCAACAACGAACTCTCGAGCGATTCGAGATACCTCGGGAACGAGCGCAGGTCCGGTGAACGGCTGCGCGCGCCGGTGCGCGCATCGACCAAGGCCAGACAGTGCAGCGTGCTGTCGTCGGCGCTCAACTCCCACACGCTCACCCGCGCGACCCGCAGCACGCGCGCGGCGGTCGTCGTGATGCGCTCCAACGCCGCGTCGAAGTCCCACAGGTCGCTCTTCGTGAGTTCGAGGAACGCCTGTTGTTGGCGAGCGAGCTGCTGGACGAGCTGGCGACGCTCCTCGGCGCTCTGCGGCCGATCGAAGCGCAGCGCGAGCGCTTGGCGCACCGAGCGACCGAGCTGCGTGCCCGGCGCCTCCGTCGCCCACTGGCCGTGCAGGCCCCAACGGAAGACGACCGCCAGTTCGGGGCGCTCGCGCGAGAGCTCGTCGAGCAAGCCGGGGTCGACGCTCGGCGGCAGCGGCAGGTCGACGATCACGAGATCGAAGCCGTCGCCCGCGAGCCGCGCGCGCAATGCCGTGGCGTCGACAACGCGCTCGACGCGGCTCGGCAAGAGCTCGCCCGCGAGCTCCGCTTGCAGCAGGAACGCTTCGTTGGGGTTCTCGGTCAGGTGCAGGACCGAGAGCTCGGCCACGTGTTCACCGCGCGCTGCGATTTCGGACACTGGAACTCTCCTGCGGCCGCCTCTCCGCCGGCGCTTCAGGCGCTCCGAGCGACCGCGAGCGCATCGTAGCAACGTCGAGCGCGCGAACGTTGCGCAGCGCTCGATCGCGGACTCGTTGCTGGGATCGCCGACCTACGCAGTCGCACCACTCCTCCCCACTTCCGCCGTCGCGCATCGACAGACGTACGGAGCCGCACCATTTCTTCCAGCTTCCGCGGTGACGCGTCGTGGTTGCCTTCGCGTTCGAGGGGGCCCACGGCGGCGCACAGCACGTTCCTGCTTCCGCGGTGGCGCGTCGTGCGCCTTCGGACATACCGAGCCGCACCACTTCTTCCAGCTTCCGCGGTGACGCGTCGTGGTCCGTCGCGTTCGATGAGCCTATCCCGGGATGTCGCCACGGGAACACCTGCCGTCGAGTCAAGTTCGTCTTGGAGCCCTCGCGGTACGACGCATCGCATCGCGTGGACGGGACGCTCTTACACCTCATCGGGGGGGCGCAGTTTTCGTAGAAACTCCGTCAGACTACGGGCGAGAGGATACTCGACGAGCTTCGAACCTTGACGATCTATCAAGACGATGCGCCCGCGTGTTGCCGGACGAGTCTCGATGCAAACGGGATTTCCGAACGAGTCCGTCGCAATCGGAATGAGCCCATCGTGAAGTCGTGAGCGATAGAGATCCCGATTCGCGACAAGTGAATTCGCAGGATGATTGGGACGCACCCCGAAGAAGACCCTCACCGGTGTAGCGCGCCACGGAGCTTCGGGAACGTCAATCGCATTCGGCTTCGGCCTGCCACCGTTCGTGCGCAGCAAGAACGCCCTGTACTCAGCGGGGAGAATCGCTCCGAGTTCCATCTCCAACGACAGAATGTCGGACGCCGTCAGCGTCGGTCCAGAATCGGTGAACAAGACGTTCATTGGAACGGCCAAGATCCTCCGGTGCGTCCGGTCTGCTGATGAATGTCTTCGGGCACAAGGTGCATCGTAGTTTCCTCCTGATGGTGGTGCCATGCGTACGTCTACGCGCACACCACATACCGGGCCGCACCGTTTCTTCCAGCTTCCGCGCTGACGCGTCGTGGTTGCCTTCGCGTTCGAGGGGGCCCACGGCGGCGCAGAGCACCTTCCTGCTTCCGCGGTGACGCGTCGCGGTCGCCTTCGAGTTCGATGAACGCTGGAAGAAGTGGTGCGACACCGTATGTCCGATAGGATCGAGCGCCGAACGAACATGAGCGACCTCGACGGCTGGACCTACTTCGCGGAAGGCGAGCGCTCTTCGATGGAAGGGTTTCGCGCGATGCTCGCCCGCGGCGGCGTCGAAGGCCGCATCGTCGCGCCCGCCGAGTGCAACACGTCGACGTGACGACGCTCGTGGTGGCTCGTGGTCACGAGCGAAGCTCATCCGCGCGCAGTCGAGCTCTTGCGCGAGCACTGGGCGAGTTCGGGAAGCGGCTGACATACCGTGTCGCACCACTTCTTCCCGCTTCCGCGGTGGCGCGTCGTGGTCGCGCTTGCGCTCGGCGGAAGCGGGACGAGCTGGTGCAGCGCCGTATCCCCACTCCCACCATGGCGCGCCGTGGTCGCGGTGGGGCTCGGCGGACGCGGCGAGAAACGGTGCGACACCGTATGTGAGGCGGGAAGCGCTGGTGCTCCGCCGTGTGCCCGCTCTCTCCATGGCGCGTCGTGGTCGCGATGGGGCTCGGCGGAAACGGAAAGAAACGGTGTGACACCGTATGTCGCAGCGCGTCGCCGTCTCGGTCGCCGTCGTGCTCGGCGGAAGCGGAGAGAAACGGTGCGACACCGTATGTCAGCCGCAGCGCGTCGCGATCGCCGTCGCGCTCGCCGAAAGCTGGAAGAAGTGGTGCGACTCGGTAGGTCGAAGAACGGGCGCGGCTCGGTAGGTCACCAGCCGTACTCCCAGACCAACGCCGGTGCGACGCGCTCCGCCGGAGCGTCGGACGCGAGTTCGAACCACACGCCCATCGGTGCGGGCTCCAAGTCGCCGTCGCGGCCGTTGAACTGCGAGCCGCCGAAGCGCGTGCCGACCGCCGCGAGCTCGAACTCGACGAAGCGCTGGCTCGCGAGCTCGAAGACCGCGCGCCCCGCGAGCTCTGCGCGGAAGCCGCGCGACTGCTCGCCGGGCGCGACGCGATCCTTGAACCCTGCGACCGGCCACGCGCCGTTCTCGGTCGCGCGCGAGACGCCGCGGAACTCAAGCGTCGCGCGTCCATCGGCGACGGAAGTGACACAGCTCTGCAGCTCGGCCTTCTCGACCGAGCCGCGTCGGAACGCCGAAACCTGACCGCGCACGTTGTCGACCAGGTGGCAACGCGCGAGCCGGCGCGCGAGCTCCGACGGCCACGGCGTCGTCGCGCCGACCTCGAGCGTCGCGGGCGCGAGCGCGCGAGCCTCCACGCGCGTGAACCAGACGAAATCCTGGTTCCACGCGTTCGCGCGCCAGTCGCGAAGAGCGGGCTCGCGCTCCAGATCGCGCGAGTACTGGTGCAGCACGAGCCCGTCGGTCGGATAGCGCGCCTCGAGGCGCTTCAACACGGGCTCGCCGAGGTCCGCGACGACGCGCTGTTCGAGCGGCAGCTCCTGCCAACGCTCCAACGCGCGCTCGAGCATCCGCCGCATCCGCCGCGGCTCGTTGGTGTTGACGGACGCGAGCAACACGCCGGTCGCGGTGCACGCGTAGATCCCCTGACGCGTGTCGCTGGGTTCGGTGCGGCCGGCGTAGTGACCTTGCTCGGCGAGCTTCTGGAAGAGCTTGCACTCGACGTCGTCGCCGCGCTGCAGGTGATGCACCTCGTCGGCGGCCGAGACGAACTTCGCTGCGAGCTCCGCGACCTGCTCATCCGCCCAGACAGACCGTCGGGCGATCACGCCGTTGTTTCATGTGCAGCCGAGCGGGTGCCCGTTCATCGCCCAGAGCAAGATCGGCTTCTCCGCGGCGTTCGCTTCCTCGACGGCGGCCCAGAAGTTGGCGCGCCAACCGATCGAGCTCCACGCGCGCTCGCTCTCCGCCGGTGCGATCCTCGCGCGCCATTCGGCGAGCGGCTTGTCGTCGACCGACGGCGCGTCGGAGAACGTGAGGACGACAGCGACGAGGAGCGAGAGCATGCGCACCATGCTAGCGCAGGTGGATCGTAGCTCGCGCGAACTCCTCGTCCGGGAACAGCAGCCACTCGAAGAGCGGCGGCCGCCGACCTTGGTCGACGTAGAGCGCGCCGAAGATCGCGCCTTCGGTCGCGAAGCTCACCGCGCGCTTCGACACGCGATCGGTTCGCGGCGTGCCTTTCAGGAACGGCGAGCTGAACTCGACCGACGACTCCACGCTGCGCTTGTACTTGTTCGCCTTGCCCGACATCGGTGAACGCTTCGCCTGCTCGTCGTACTCGACTTCGATCCACTTCGCGGCGTCGCGATCGACGAGCAACATGCCGACGTCGAGCGGGCGACCGAGCGACGACGTCTCGACCTGGACCGAGTGCGACCACGCGCGGCCGCGGCCGCCGCTCGACGAGCCGAGCGAGTGCAACGCGAAGACCGAGATCGGTCCCTCGGGCAGCGACGGGAACTCGAAGAAGCCGTCGTCGGACGTGCGCGTGATCGCGACCAGATTCTCCGGCGACACCGGTTTGCCGCTCGCCGCGCCACGCAGCGCCGCGACCGCCCAGACTTCGATGTCCGACGAGCGAGCGAACTTGCCGACGACGCGCCCGACGACCGGCGTCGAGCTCCGCGCGAACAAGAGGTCGACGTCCTCGCGCTCGCCGCCCTCGAGCGTCACGAGCTTCGGCAGCGGCGCGACCGCGCCGTCGAGCGCTTCCTCCGGCGTGATCAGGACCTCCAGGCGGTACGTGCCAGGATAGATGTCGCGGAACTCGAACGTGCCGTCGTGCTGCGAGCGCAACTCGGGCGCGAGCAACTCGAGCCCTGCCGTGACGCACTGCAAGCGTAGGCGCACGTTCGGCACGCCGCGCCACGTCGGGTCGCCGACGAATCCGAGCATGCGCGCTTTGCGGTACGCGGTCAGGCTGACGGCGTGGGACGAACGCTCGCTCGCGACGACGATCTCGGTCGCGAAGTGGTGCGGCCCTTGTCCGTCGACCGCGGGCAAGCTCCATGCGTCCTGCGCGAACGGCGCGAGGTATCCGGCGGGCGCTTCGTCGACGAGCAAGTCGTAGGTGTCCGGCGGCAACGTGCCGAACGAGTACGTGCCGTCGCTCGAGACATCCGCGGTCGCGAAAGTCCTCCCGCCTGCGCGCGCGACGATGCGGCCGTAACCGAGCGGTTCACGGCGTTCGTCGAGCAGCCGTCCGTGAACGCCGAGCGGCGTCGGCCGCGCCTTCGTCGCGAGCGGCGCTTCGACTTCCTCGGCCGGCGCGGACGCGCCGCGTTCCGGCTCGGGGTCGACCGCCGGCTCGGCGAGCGCTTCGCCGCGCGCGCGAGGCGTCATCGTCGGGGCGGCCGCGAGCGAAGTCTCGGGCTTCGGTGCTTCCGCGGAGCGAGTCGCGCCGCCGAACCACGTCCACGCGAAGAAGCACGCGGCGAGCGCGACGACGGCGCCGCCCCCGAGCTTCGCCTGGGGCGTCGCGAGCGCGGGCCCGAGCGGCCCGGCGGCCGCGGGCTCGCGCGCGAGCTCCGCGATCGCGCCGAGCCACGCGCCCGCGCCCAACGTGTGGTACAGGCGCCGCCGGAGCTTCGCGACGCCGCGCTGCACGCGCGCGTGGACGGTCGAGACGGCCTCGCCTTGCTTGCGCGCGATCTCGGAGAGCGAGAGATCCTTGAAGAAGTGCAGGAGCAACGTGCTGCGCTCCGGTTCGTCGAGCGCGAGCAGCATCTGGACCAAGCGCTCGTGCAGCGACGCCTCCGCGACGAGCTCGGCGGTCGAAGGCAAGGCTTCGTTCCGCGCGACCGCACTTTCGCGCACGCCGCGGCGGCTCGACGCGCGACTGCGCATGCGCGCCGCGTTGCGCAGGACGGTCGCGAACCAACCGCGGACGTTGTCCTGGCGGCTCGGTCCGTGCTTCAGCGCGGCGAGCCAGGCCTCCTGCTCCAGATCAGCCGCCTCGTGCGGATCCCGGGCGAGCGAGCGCGCCAACGACCGGATCCAATCGCCGTGGTGCAGGAGCTCGCGCGTATCGATCGTGCCGGGGGTGTGCATGCGGGGGGAATGCCGCGGAGGTCCACCATTCCACCTCCAAGTCGTAAACGGTGTCAGCCCGGCGCGCGGAATCCGCCCGACATACGGTGCCGCACCACTGCTTCCAGATTCCGCGGTGGCGCGTCGGAGTCGTTCTCGCGTTCACGGACGGCGTCGCAGTACTGCCGCCAGGTTCCGCGATGACGCGTCGTGGTCGCCTTTGCGTTCTGCGGACGCGGGAAGAAGTGGTGCGGCACCGTATGTCCGCCCCGGCGCGGTAGCCTCACCGGCATGCGAACCCTGCTCGTCCTCGTCGCGCTCACGGCGCTCGCGCGCGCCGAAGAGCCGCTGGTCGTCAGCGCGGACGCCGTGCTCGATCCGGCGAAGACCTACGCCGGGCTCGTGATCCGCGCGTCGAACGTGGTGATCGATGGGCACGGCGCGGTGATCGAGCATCGGCCCGGCGTCGAGGCGCCCGCGTTCGCCGGCGTCGGCATCGCGGCGAGCGGCGTGTCGAACGTGACCTTGAAGAACGTCCGCGTGCGCGGCTTCGAGATCGGGCTGAAGGTCGAGCGCGGATCCGGTTGGAAGGTCGAGGACTGCGACTTCTCCGACAACTTCACCGACCCCGAGTTCGGCTGGGGCGAGCTGCCGCCAAGCGGCGGGATCGTGTGGACCGAGGTCAAGAGCTCGTCGATCGGGCGCACCAAGAGCAATCGCAACTGGGATGCGTGCAATCTGACGCGCTGCGACGAGCTCGTGCTCGAGGAGAACGACTTCTCCCACGCGTCGAACACGTGCTTGAAGC
Organism: Planctomycetota bacterium; assembly: GCA_016220085.1. Classification (GTDB taxonomy): domain Bacteria; phylum Planctomycetota; class UBA1135; order UBA1135; genus JACRIN01. Next base: position 10,843 of record JACRIN010000002.1, on the reverse strand, counting down.
TCTGGACGTCGTCGCGGAACGAGTTCCGGAAGAACAACCTGTCCTGGGGCCTGCGGATCCAACCCGGCGAGACGCACGCGCGCGATTCGACGTGCGTGTTGATCGAGAGCGGCTCCGACGACAACCGTTTCTTCGACAACGACTGCACGCACGGCGGCGACGGCATCTTCATCCGCGTGCTCAACGGCTGGACCAGCCGGCGCAACTATTTCGAAGGCAACGACACGAGCTACGCGAACAACAACGGCTTCGAAGCGTGGTCGCCGGAGAACACGTACGTCAGGAACAAGGCGAATCACTGCTCCTACGGCTTCTGGCTCGGCGCGTCGGACAAGACGCGCTTGATCGGCAACGAGGCGGGTTTCAACGGCTCGCCTGACGGCTTCCACAACGCGCCGGAGAGTTTTGGCCACGGCGGGATCGTCTTCGTCAACGGTCCTTCGAGCCACACCTTCCTCGACGGCAACTGGTGCCATCACAATCAGGGCGGCGGAATCGTGTTGCGCGGCGATGAAGCGACCGGCGGCGCTGCGTGGAAGGCGTACCACTGGGTGATCCAGCGCAACAAGCTGGAGTCGAATCGCTGGGGCGTCTACGCGCGTCATGCCGATTGGCTGACGCTCGGCTCGAACGAGTTCGTCGACAATCGCGAGGGAGAGTTCTTCGATGCGGGGAACGTGACCAACGTCGTCGAGCTCCAGGGAACGGCGTCGGCAAGCAGCGAGCTCCGCATCGTGAACTTCGATCGTTGGTGGCATACGGACCCCTCGAGGCATCGGGGCGACATAGACCACCGCCCCGATGCGGTACGTGCGGCGCTCCTCGCGCATAAGCGAGTGCCTTTCGCACCGCGGCCGACAGTGAAAACGAGCCCTGGTGTCACACTCCGATATCGATGGGAGTTCGGGAATGGCAGAACTTCGAGCGACGCCGAACCGACGTGCTCCTACGACTCGCCAGGGATCTTCCACGTCGGAGTGACTGTCGATGACGGGGAACTCGCCGCTCTCGATTGGTCGGAGGTGGTCGTCCCAGACGATGTCGAGGAGACGTTCGAGGAAGCGACGCGCTGGTCCGTGCGCGACGCAAGCGGAGTCAGCCGTGTTCGAATCATCTCCGACCGTCACGCACCGAGCAGTGAGGCCCTTCACGCGCACATCGAGCCGTACGACGGCGGGCGCGTCGAGCTCGTCTACTCGAAGATGAATCGCTCGCTCCATGCGCTGAAAGAGCTCGTCTTCTGGCTGCGCGTCCGCAACGAGAACATCCCGGCGTGGCAGGACGCCAATCCGATCGTCACGTTGAAGCAGGACGACGAGCACATCGCGCGCTACGTGCCCGAGCGCGACCTGCTCTCGCAGCCGCTCCACAACGAGGGCCGCGACGGCTGGAACCGCTTCGTCGTGCCGCTCGCCGGCGGCAACGGTTGGAAGCGCGAAGGCCCGGAGCTCACGACGGTCACCGAGCTCGCGCTCGGCTTCGATTCCTGGGGCGCGCCGCCGCTGGACATCTGGCTCGACCTGCTCGCGTTCCGCTGAGCCCGCCGCAGCCGACCGAGCGCGGGTCCGCTCCGCTCACCGGACTCGCGCACGCCCCCCACCGACGTCGTACCAACGCCCGCGACGGCGTGTTGTAGGCTGCATGCCATGGGTCGTCGCCCGACGCTCGTCGTCGTGATCGCGCTGCTCGCCGCGTTGCTCGCGCTCACCGCGTGGTTCGCGCGCGAGCCCGACGTCGCCAGCGCCGCGCGCGACGACGCAGAGACCGTCGAGACGCCGCGCACGACTCCGGAGCTCGCGACCGAAGCTCTGCCGGCCTCGCCGCCCGACGACGGCGCGCGCCTCGAAGCCGCATCCGCGCCGATCGCGCCTCCCGTGCGGCCCGCGACGATGTTCGTCGGCCTCGTCGTCGGCCCCGACGGCGTGCCGATCGTCGGCGCGCGCGTCCGGCGCGGCACCGGGGAGGAGCTCGCCCGCGCTCGCCTCGATCCGACGGCGCGCTTCGAGCTCGGCGAGCGCGAGCTCGCGACCCCGAGCGACATCGAAGGCTGCTTCGTGTTCGTCGACGTGCCCGCGAACGGCGAGGTGCTGATCGTCGGGCCCGAGCACAAGGACTTCCTCGCCGAGGCACCCTGGCGCATCGCGCGCACCGATGCGGAGTGCGTGCTTCCGATGCTCGCGATCGCGCGCACCGACCTCGTCGTCGAAGCGATCAACGCGCGCACCCTCGAGCCGATTCCGAACTTCGTCGTCGACGTGACGCCGCTCGCGCACGACGGCACGCCGGCGCGGGCCGCGGTGCGCCTGTACAGCCGTCTCGGCGCCGCACGCAAACGCGTCGAGTTCGCTCCGGGCGCTCCGATCGAGCTCGCGCTCTCGATCCCGACGATGGCGATCGGCCGCGGCCCGTCGACGGTGCGAGTCGTCACGCCGATCGAAGGCGAGGAACTGCGCGTGCGCTTCGAGCTCGACCCGGTGCTCGAGCCGGTCCAAGGCGAGAGCGGCGTCGTCACCGGCCGCGTCGTCGACGGCGCGAGCGGGCTGCCGATCGTCGGCGCGACGGTGACGTCGGCGAAGCACTCGGAGCCGGACGCCGCGCACGATGCTCGCGGCGTGTACAAGACGTACGCGGTGTCGAGCGAGCGCGACGGCCGCTTCCGCGTCGCGCTCGCGGCCGAGGAGATGCAACTGCGCGTTCACGCCACGGGCTATCGCGCGTTCCTGCGCGACGTCCGGAGCGGCGACGACGTGCGGGTGGAGCTCGAGCGCGGCGCGCAGCTGACCGTGAAGCTGATGAAGCGCTCGGGCGGCCCCGCGGCACCGCGGTGGTTCACGCTGGCGCGCGCGGACGAGCACGGGCGCTTCCCAACGAGCTTCGCGGCGGAACGGACGAACGAGGACGGTTGGTGGAGCAGCTCGGACTTCGACCCCGGCCGTTGGGAAGTCCGCGTCGGACCGCGTCCGCCGGCGACGCCCGAGCACAACGCCTTCGTGGTCAGCGCGTCGCGCCCGGGCGGCGCGGGCAGCGAGTCGCTCGCCTCGGGCGAGACGATCTCGCGGGTCGTCGAGCTGAAGCTCGGAACCCCGACCGAGATCGTGATCGAAGTCGACGACTGACGCGTCAGAGCGTCTCGCGGATGAAGTCGAGCATCATCGCGTAGAGATGCTTGCGTTGGTCGGGCTGCGAGACGCCGTGGCGGTTGCCCGGGTAGATCATCAACCGGAACTGCTTGCCCGCCTTCTGCAGTGCCTCGGCGAGTTGCAGCGTGTTCTGCATGTGCACGTTCTCGTCGATCGCGCCGTGGATGATCAGAAGCTCGCCCGAGAGATCCTTCGCCGCCTTGACCACCGAGCTCGCGTCGTAGCCCTTCGCGTTCACCTGCGGCAAGTCCATGTACCGCTCGGTGTAGATCGAATCGTAGAAGCGCCAATCGGTCACCGGCGCGCCCGCGATGCCCATCTTGAAGCTCTTCGAGTGCGTCAGCGCGAACGACGTCATGTAGCCGCCGTAGCTCCAACCCCAGATGCCGACGCGCGCCGGATCCGCGTAGCCCTGCGCGACCAACCAAGCGAGCCCGTCCTCCAGATCCGCGAGCTCCTGCGAGCCGAGGTTCCTCCACGCGCCCGCGGCGGACGCGTGGCCCTTGCCGCTCGCCGAACGGTTGTCGCAAATCCAGATCAAATAGCCCTGCTCCGCGAGCAGCTCGTGGAAGAGCAAATTGAAGCCGCCCCAGCCGTCGCGCACCTGCGGCGAATGCGGACCGGAGTACGTGTGGCACAGCACCGGGTACTTCTTCCGCGGGTCGAAGTTCGCGGGCTTGATCATCAGCGCTTCCATCTCGAAGCCGTCGCGCGTCGTCACCTTGACGAACGTCGGCGTGCTCGGAACCGCTTGCTCGACGACCTTCGGGTCGGCCTTCCAGAGCACCGAGAGTTGTTCGCCGTCGATCGCGTTCAGCGTCACCGAGCCGGGGAAGCCGAGGCTCGAGCGCGTGTCCGCGTAGTGCGTGAAGCTCGGCGACATCGAGATCACGTGCTGGCCGCCGGCCGAGCCGATGCGCGTGATGCCGAGTCCGTCGAGCGCGATCCAGAAGAGCCCATCGCCCTTCACGTCGTCGCGATCGCCGAGAAAGTACGCGCGTTGCGTCGCGGGATCGCAGCCGAGCAGCTCGTCGACCTCCCACGAGCCCGAGGTCAAGCGCCGATCGAGCGTGCCGCTCGCGTCGTACAGGTAGAGGTGCTTGAAACCGTCGCGCTCGGAGAGCCAGAGGAACTTGCGGCCCTCGTCGAGCCACTCGAAACCGTCGACGGGCTCGATCCACGCCGAGGTCGCGTCGCGCAGGATCCGTTTCGGCGCGCCGCCGGCGGTCGGAGCCGCGAGCAGGTCGAGCCACGTCTGCACGCGGTTCTGCACTTGCACCGTCACCGCGCTCGAATCCGGCTTCCAACCGACGCGCACGATCAATCGGTCGTCCTCCGAATACGCGGAGAGGTCGACTTCGCGCCGCTCGCCGGTCGCGGCGTCGATCACCCACAAGCGCGCGATCGGATTCGGGTCGCCGGCCTTCGGATAGCGCCAGTGCTCGTCCTTCCAATGCGGCACGCCGCGGTGATCGTTGATCACGATCTCGGGCACCGGCTTCTCGTCGAGATCGAGCACCGCGAGCGACTTCGAATCGGGCGACCACCACAGGCCGTTGAAGTTGCCGCGGCCGTAGACTTCCTCTTGGTAGACCCAGTCGAGCCGGCCGATGTAGCGCTCGGCGCCGCCCTCGGTGGTCAACGGACGCGGCGGCGCGCCGTCGAGGCCGACGACGAAGACGTTGTAGTCGCGCACGAACGCGAGCGACTTCGCGTCGGGCGAGAAGCGCGGGTCTTGCTCCTCGGCGTCGTCGTGCGTCGCGCGCACGGCGACTTCGGCGCCGAGCGGCCATACCCAGAGGTCGTTCGCTTCCTGCAGCAGCAGCGCGTCCTGCTTCGGCGAGAAATCGAAGTTGGTGCGCGAGCTCCATTCCTGCGCCTGCTCGGGAGTCGCGCCGGCGGCGACCAACGCGCGCTCGAGCGCCGCCGCGTCGAACAACGGAGTCGCGTCGCCGGTCTTCGGATCGCACGCGACCAACCGCTTCGCGCCCGCGACCTCCTTGACGGTCAAGTAGCGCGCGCCATCCTGCGTCCAGCCCTGGACGAGCCCGGACGGTGCACGGAGTTTCGCCGAGAGCGCGAAGCAGCGTTCGAGCGTGAGCTTGCCGTCATCGGACGTCGCCGTCGCGCGATCCGCGCCGGTGGCGACCTTGCCTGCGTCGGCTGCACCGGCGTCGACGGCACCGGCGGGCGCGGACGGCGCTGCACGACAAGCGACGGAGAACAGGAGCGCGACGCAGAGCGGAAGACGCGAATGGAGCATGTTGCGAGGGTTCCTTGGAACGAGGCGAACACACTAAAGCAGGCGCCCGGGGCTTTGGATAGTTCCTGCTCGCGCGCGCGCTCGACGCCAACGCTTCACGTACAATCGCGCGCCGCGCTCCGCTGCACGCGATGTCCGACCTTCGCTACCACGTCTTCGCGACGTACCTGACGCAGGCCCTCGCTTGCGCGCTGCTCGCGCTCACGCTGGCGGGCTTCTGGAAGCGCTACGGTCGCGCGTACCTCGCGTACTGGGCGCTCGCGTGGAGCACGCTCGCGATCTGCCACGTCAGCGACGGCATTTCGATGACCGCGTACGCCGCGGCGGATCCGGCGAGCTGGCCGCGACTCGGCTTGTCGATCGCGACGCAGGCGCTCGGCCTCTGGCAGACGGCCTGGATGTTCTTCGGCACCCGCGAACTCGCGCGAGGCACGGTGGTCTCCCGCAAGTTGCAGGGCGTCGCGCTCTTCGCGCTCGCGGCCCTCGCGCTCGCGGCGACGTGGGCGTCGGTCGACGCGCCGGCGCAGCTGCGCGGAGTGACTCGCACGGGCGCGCTGACGGTGTTCGGCGCGCTGATCTTCGGCTACGCGGGTTGGACGGTCTGGCGCACGCAGCGTTCGACGCCCGGCTTCGGCGCGCGGCTCGCCGCGTTCGGCTTCGTGCTCTACGCGCTGCAGCAAGTGAACTACTTCGTGCTGCTCGCGACCGGAGCGATCTCGTGGCGCGACGCCAACCTCTCGCTCTACCTCGGTTTGCTCGATCTCGTGCTGCAGGTCGTGATCGGGATCGGAATGGTCGTGTGGCACCTCGACGAGGAACGCACGCGCCTGCTCGCCGCGGCCGAGGCGCTGCGACAGACCGAGGAGCGCTTGCGTCGCTCCCAGCGAATGGACGTCGTCGGGCGACTCGCGGGCGGCATCGCGCACGACTTCAACAACTTGCTGACCGGCGTGCTCGGCTACGCGGAGCTCTTGAAGGACGCGTTGCGCCCCGGTTCGTCGGAGCGCCGCTACGCCGAGCACATCGAGCAATCGGCGGAGCGCGCGCGCACGTTGACCGCGCAACTGCTCGCATTCGGTCGCCGTCAGGTCACGCAGCCGCGCGTGATCAATCTGAATCACGAGCTCGCGCGTCAAGAGGCGATGTTCCGTCGGTTGGTCGGACCGACCGTCGAACTGCGCCTCGAGCTCGAAGACGCGCTCGGCGTCGTGCACGCGGATCCCGGGCACGTCGAGCAGGTGCTGTTCAACCTGGTGCTCAACGCGCGCGACGCGCTTCCGAGCGGAGGGCGGCTGACGCTGCGCACGTCGATGGAAACGTTCGACGCGGCGAGCGCGGAGCACCACGGCGTCGAGCCCGGTCGCTACGTGCGGCTCGTCGTCGCCGACGACGGCGTCGGGATGGACGAGGACACCAAGGCGCACCTCTTCGAGCCGTTCTTCACCACCAAGCCGGTCGGCAAGGGCTCGGGCCTCGGGCTCTCGACCGTGTTCGGCATCGTTTCGCACGCGGGCGGCGCGGTCGCGATCGAGAGCGCTCCGGGCCACGGCACTCGGGTCTCGGTGTGGCTGCCCGAATGCCTACGCGACACGATGCCGAAGCCGACGCCGATCGACGTGCGGCAGAGCGGCGGCGCGGGCGAGACGATCTTGCTGGTCGAGGACGAGCGCGAGATCCTCGAGCTCTTCTCGGAGACGCTGGTCGCCGTCGGCTACAAAGTCCTGCGCGCGAAGGACTCTTCGCAGGCGCGTGGGCTCTCCGACACGCACTCGGCGTTGATCCACGTGCTCGTGACCGACGTCGTGATGCCGGGGATGTCCGGGCTGGAGCTCGCGCGCCTGATCTCGGCGAAGCGCCCGGAGACGCGCATCGTGTTCATCTCGGGCCATCCGGGCCACGCGTCCGACTTCGCGCAGGTCGCGGACGTGCCGATCCGCTGGTTGCAGAAGCCGTTCGCGCCGCAGGAGCTCGCGCGCGCGATTCGCGACGTGCTCGCTGCGACGGATGCGAGGGCGCGCGCGAGCTCCGTGTAGCGGGACCGGACGAGGTTCCGCGAGCCGTCATCCGTAGTGCAGGAAGAACTGCTGCAGCGCGCGCAAGAAAACGATCAGCGTCAACGCCGCTGTGCCGAGCTTCAGCCAGCGCGAGACCTTGCGTTGCTCCTTCAGCCACGCGACGGCGAGGAAGCCCGCGGCGAGCGCGACGCCGACCAACCATCCGTGCTCGAGCCGCGCGCGCGGAACACCGAACGTCCAGTCGAGCAAGAGCGCGACGGCGCCGGCAAACGTCCAAACGACGCTCATCGCGACCAAGTACACCCAGCCGCGGCGCTTCAGCAGCGCCATCACTCCGAGGAACGGAAAGATCAGCAGGCTCGTGAAATCGAGCAGGGGCGGAAGGATGCGATCCACGCCGCCATGCAACCACAGTGCGGCGCCAGGCTCCACCCCCCGCCGTTCGGCACGTCCTCAGCGCGCGGGCCGAACGGCTGGGGGTGGAGCCTGGCTGCGGATCAGACCGCGTTCTGCGCGAGCGGGGCCCAGGCCAGCTCGGGCTCGCCATCCTTGCCGAGCCGATAGAAGTACGGCGGCTCTTCCTCGCCGACGTACCAGCCCATGCGCTCGAGCTCGCGTTCGATCCGCCGGAGCTCGTTCAGGTGGTGGCCACGCTCGATCGCGCCCGGACTGGAGGCGAGCTCGACGCGCAGCTCGAGCACCCGGTGGCGACGCTCGACGATCTCACGGGCGTAGGAGCGGAGCAGCGGCAGCATTCGCTTGCTCTCCTCGAATCGCAGGAGCTCTTTCGGAGTCGCGTTCGGACGGTCGAAGTTGGGTTGGATCATATTCGGTCGCCACCGGCAGATCGCACGGCGAGCATGGTCGCGTCGCGCGGCGAGCATCGGCTGCGGCGTCCGTGAGCCACGCGAGAGTCGATCTCAAGGCGCCTCGTCGATATCCCAACCCACCCTCCGACCAAGTCCGAAGACGCGACGGGGAATCGCGAGCTCGAGCTCGGCGAAGCCCTGCGAAACGCGCGAGGTCGACCGCCGGCGGCCGACCTCGCGCTCGGAAACGTCAATACACGATCACGGACAAATCGTCGCTGTCACCGCGTCGGTCAAGCTGTCGGTGAACGGATCGCCAGGATCGCGCGACCAACCCTGCAGCCACACCTGCACGCCCGGACCGAGCAGCGGATCGAAGACACCCGCGATGTAGGCGTTGAAATCCTCGCTGAGCACGCCGTCGCACTGCCCCGCCGTGCCGCCGGAGTTGTGCACCGTGTGCCGGATCAGCGGCGACGCGACGCAGAGATAGCCGCCGTGGAACGGCGCCGCCGCGGCGGAAACCGAACCGTGGAAGAAGAGTCCGTTCTTGTTGCCGAGCACGTTGGTCGCGCTCAGCGTGCAACCCGAGCCCTGGCTCGCGCTCGGGAAGGTGCTCAGCGAGATCGACGGCGTGCAACCGAGCGAGTTGACCTTCGCGGTGCAGTACACCGTCGGCTGCGCGCAGACGTCGAGCGGCACGACCGTGCCGACGGAGACGACGCTCGCTCCGGTGCCCGAGTAGAACGGATTGAGGTCGGCCGCGCCCGCCACCGGGCCGGCGCTCGAATCGAACGAGAAGTTGTAGAGCGTGCCCCACTCGATCGGATTGAGCGCGGTCGTGAAGACGAGCTCGTTCGCGAGCTGCGCGACCTGCCAGTCGTTGCCGGTGTTGGTGTCGATGTCGCGGAACGTCGCGTTGCTGACGGTTGCGCCGACCGCGATCGGCAAGTGGAACGCGCCGACCGCCCGCGCGTTGTCGCGGTTGTAGACGACGTACTCGTAGTGCCAGAGCCCGGCGAACGGTCCCGTGACCTTCACGCCGACGAAGAGCCGGCCGTCGTCGACGCCGTTGGTGTTCGAGCCGACCGTCGCGCCGCTCCAGCGATCGAGGATCGTGCCGCTCGCCTGCGCTCCGGTCGCCGTGAAGTTCCACTTCGTACCGCTCCACGAGACGTTCATCTCGCGGATCGCGGCGTTGTTGACGCGGTTCGCCTCCGGCTCGCCGCGGACCGTGTAGAAGGCCTGGTAGTAGAACGTCGCCGCCGGGTGATCGAGGTCGGCGTCGGTCAAGTTGACGCGGTGCTGGAGCACGTCCATCGCGTTGACCATCGTCGTGTTCAGGCTGCGCACGCCGTCGCAGTCGAACGGCGGCGCGACCGCGGGCTCGCCCTTGTCGAACAGCGAGCACTTCGCCGTCCAGTTGCCGAGCCACGGATCGATCTCGCTCGCCGCGCCGAGGTAGTAGCGATCGCCGTTGTTGTCGGTGCCGTAAGTGTCCGAGCAACCGACGAACAGCGTGTTCGGATTGCCGCTCGGGTTCGAGCAAGAGGCGCAGCCGCCCTGGTTGGTCGCGTAGAACCCGTGCTTCACGTAGGAGCGATCGGAGATCTGCTCGAAGCGCCCGTTCTCCTCGCGGCAGACCAGGAACGAGATCACGGGGTGATTGGTGTTCATCGGCGCGTTCCAACCGACGTTGACGGTGCCGACGTTGCACGCGGTAGTCGACGTCGACATCGCGCTGGTGCCGTTCGGGAACGCGCCGATGCGGCCCCAGTTCTTGAGCGCGCCGAGATTGGAGAGCGACACGTCCATCCCGGGCACGGCGTTGGACTGGGCGGCGGAGATCGGCGCGAGGAGCGCAGCGACGAACAGAGCGACGCCGACGAGCGACGAGGAACGAAGCATGCGGAGGATCCTGAGAGGACGAGGGGGACGGAAGGACCGCGAGCGAACGTGGCCCGGCGGCCTGGAAGGCGCTCCGAGCGGCGCGGTCGAGCTTCGACGCGCGGCGCCCATCATAGGTTCCTCGCCTCGCTTCGCGCGACCGCACCGACGGGGCCGGCCGCGCGGTCGCTCGCCGGCGGCGTGCTCTCGCGCGCCGCATTCGCCGGCGTCCGCCGCGGGTGATTCCGCGCGAGCAAGTTCGCGGACGGCGGCTCGCGTCCAAGTCGCGTCCAAGTCGCGTCCAAGTCGCGTCCAAGTCGCGTCCAAGTCGCGTCCAAGTCGCGTCCAAGTCGCGCCCAGGTCGCGCACGAATCGCGAACCGGGCCGCGAACCGAGCTTCGCGAGCCTCGCGAGCCCCCGAAACGCCGAGAGGCGGCTCGCGCCGCCCCTCGGAAGTCGTTTCGAGCCCTCGCGAGAGTCTAGGGACAGATCACCGCAGTCACCGCGTCGCTCAACGAGTCGGTGAACGCGTCGCCCGGATCGCGCGACCAGTTTTGCAGCCAGACCTGCGCGCCCGCGGTCAGCGCCGGATCCGCGCCGCTCGCCAGGTACGTGTTGAAGTCCTCGCTGAACACGCCGTTGCACGTCCCGCCGGTGCCGCCCGAGCTCTGCACCGCATGCCGCTTCAACGGCGGCTTCACGCACAGGATCCCGCCGTGGAACGACGAG
>JACRIN010000026.1 GCA_016220085.1 Planctomycetota bacterium | reverse complement strand
TAGGTGCGCACGGAGTCGGCGCGTTCGCGTGTCGTCCGCTCGAGCTCTTCGGCGAGCTCTTCGGCGGCCTGAGCGTCGTGCTTGCCGACGCGTTCGAGCACGCTGACGCCGTCCTCGGCCGTGATGCCGACCGAGCGCGCCGCGGATCCGCGCTACCTGGAGAAGCTCGACCGCGTGCTCGCACGCCTCGAGGCTTACATCGCCAAGCCCGCGCGCGAGCACGGGTCGCTCTCGACGCGCCATCCGGTCGCGTACTTCTCGGCCGAGTTCGGCATCCACGAATCGCTGCCGATCTACTCCGGCGGTCTCGGCATCCTCGCCGGCGATCATTTGAAGTCGGCGAGCGATCTCGAGCTGCCGCTGGTCGGCGTCGGGCTCTTCTATCGGCACGGCTATCTGCGCCAAAAGCTCACGGTGCACGGCGAGCAGCTCGCCCAGACCCCCGACAACGCTCCCCGCAACCTCGCGATCGAGCCCGTGCTCGACGACCGTGGCGCGCGCCTCGAGGTCAAGCTCGAGATGCCGACCAGCGTGCTCACCCTGCAAGCCTGGATCGTGCGCGTCGGCCGCGTGACGCTCTATCTCCTCGACTCCGACGTCGAATCGAACCGTCCGGAGGACAAGCAGATCACCGACCAGCTCTACGGCGGCGATCACGAGACGCGCCTGCGCCAGGAGATCGTCCTCGGCCGCGGCGGCGCGCGCCTGCTCGCTCGCCTCGGCGTCGAGCCCTCGGTGTGGCACATCAACGAGGGCCACGCGGCGTTCCTCGCGCTCGAACGCGTCGGCCAGCTCATCCGCGAGCAAGGCTTGACGTTCCCCGAGGCGCGCGAGCTCGTCCGCGCGACCACCGTCTTCACGACGCACACGCCGGTGCCCGCGGGGCACGATCGCTTCGGTGAGGACCTGATCCGGCGCTACTTCTCCGACGCGCCGGGCTGGGTCGGCTTGCCGTGGGAGCAATTCTTCGCGCTCGGCACGAGCGAAGAGGACAAGGCGCACTTCAACGTCACCTTCCTCGCGATGAATTTCGCGAGCGCCGTCAACGGCGTGTCGAAGCTGCACGGCGACGTCTCTCGCGCGCTGCTGCACTCGTTCTGGCCACAGTACCTGCGCGCGGAAGTGCCGGTCGGGTCGATCACCAACGGCGTGCACCTGCCGACGTGGACCCACCCGGACGTCGCGCGGCTGCTCGGTGCGGAACGACGGCCGGTCAAGGGCGAGGACTTCGCGCAGCGTGCTCCGTCGATCGAGCCCGCGGCGATCTGGGAGGTGCGCAAGCCCGCGCGCCGTCGCCTGCTCGCCAAGGTTCGCGCGAGCCTGGAGAAGTCCTTCCTCGAGCGCTCCGACAGCCCGCGCGTGCTGTCGCGCATGCTCGACGGGCTCGACGAGAAGGCGCTGTTGATCGGCTTCGCGCGGCGTTTCGCGCCGTACAAGCGAGCGACGTTGCTGTTCTCCGATCGCGAGCGGTTGCTCGCGTTGCTCAACGACCCGAAACGCCCGCTGCGGATCTTCTTCGCCGGCAAGGCGCACCCGCGCGACGGCCTGGGACAGGAGATGCTGAAGCGCATCTTCGAGCTCTCGCGCTCGCCCGAGTTCATCGGGAAGATCTTCTTCCTCGAGGACTACGACGTCGACCTCGCGCGCTCGCTCGTGCAGGGCGTCGACGTGTGGCTCAACAACCCGATCCGTCCGCTCGAGGCGAGCGGCACGTCGGGCATGAAGGTCTCCGCCAACGGCGGCCTCAACCTCTCGATTCCCGACGGCTGGTGGGTCGAAGCGTTCGATGGCCAGAACGGTTGGTCGATCGGTGACGGGCGCGCGTACCCGAACCAGGATCTGCAGGACGAACTCGACGCCGCGACGCTCTATCGGTTGCTCGACGAGGACGTGTTGCCGCTCTTCTTCGACCGCGACGCCCAAGGCGTCCCGCTGCACTGGCTCGAGCGCGTGCGTCACGCCTTCGCGACGATTCCATCGGTGTTCAACACCGATCGCATGGTCGCCGAGTACCGCGACCGCGCGTACGTCGACCTCGCGCGGCGATATGGCGAGCTCACCGCCGACCGCTGCGCGCACCTGCGCGAGATCGCGCGCGACCATCAGCGCATCCGTCGCGGTTTCGGCGACATCCGCTTCGCGTCGGTGAAGCTCGCGGACCTCGCGGAGCTCGCGGTCGGCGACGCGATCGAAGCGCGCGTCGAGCTCGATCTGAAGGCGCTCTCGCCCGCCGACGTGCGTGTCGAGCTCGTGCTCGGTCACGCGCGCGGCGAACGCGATCTGCGGAACTCGATCGTCGTCCCGTTGGTCGCGCGCAGTCACGGCGGCTCGGGCGTCGTGTTCGAGGGCTCCCACAAGATCGCGCGTTCGGGCTATTTCGCCTACGGACTGCGCGTTCGCGCGCGTCACGCCACGGCGCTCGACGCCGCGCTTTCCGATCTCGTGCTCTGGGCCTGAGCGAACCGCGCAGATCGTTCGCCTTCACTCCCGGGCGGGTCAGTTCGCGGCGGGAAGTCACCTCAAGATTCGAGACGCGCGGGCTCGATCGTGGTCGTTCCGAGTCCCTCCCTTGCGGTGCTCGCGTTCGCGTCGAACGCAGCCGCCGGGACTCGCGACCCCCCACGAGAAGAGAACATGGCTCGAATTCTGAAGTGCTCGATTGTTGGCTCGTCGCTGGCGCTCGCCGCGGCGAGCTGCGGCGGCGGAGGTAGCTCGACCGACGGCGGCTCCGGCTCGATCGTCGGCCTTTCCGCTCCCTCCGAGATGTCGGTCGTGACCGCGACCGGCGCCGGCATGCCGGGCGGCGGCTCCGCGTCGGTCGCGCCGGGCTACACCGCGCCCGCCGGCACGGACTACGAGAACGACACGTCGAAGGCGCACGTGTTCGACCCGTCGATGGAGAGCATCGAGACGGTCAACGGCATCCTCTGCATGGTCGGTCAGACCGCCGCCGACGAGATGGTCAACCAAGGCCAGTACATCGCGCAGGTCAACGAGGACAAGTGCGGCATGGGCGGCGACGAGTCGTCGTCGGGGCAAGGCCAGTCCTCGAGCCAGGGCGTCGCGAGCTACAGCCTCTGGGTCGTCGACTCGACGCGCGCCGACAACGACGCGCAACAGATCGTCGACTTCTGACTCGAGAGCGAGATGAGCAGCAACAGCAGCGGCGTGATCCAAGCGCAAGTCGACATCGACGCCGCGCCGACCGACATCAACCCGTTCGGCGACTTCGAGCTGAACTTCGCCGGCCTCGCCGACGGCGACACGATCGATGCCCCGACGATGTGGGGCACGCTCGGGAGCACCGCGGTGACCGCGGGCAACATCGGCTTCTCCTTCTACGAGTCCCAGGGCGACGTCGACTCGGCTCCGGCGGTAAACGAGTCCGCTCGGCGCGTCGCCGCGACGGTCGACATGTCCGCCGACCAGACGACCGGCATCGCACGAGTGCTCAGCATCGAGCGCTACAACGATCCGATGAACGGCGACACCGGCCAGATCTCCGGCGAGTACCGCCTTGCGTTCGACGCGAACTACGTGCTGCGCGGCAAGGACTCGGATCCGGACGTGTGTTTGCACCGCGACCAGTTCCTGACGCACGTGTGGCGCTACAACCTCTACCACGCCTCGGGCGTCGAGGACGGCCAGCGCGTCACGCTCAGCTCGGGCTTCCCGTTCCGCACGCAGGCCGACGATCACGGCTACATCGGCTACTGGGGCCTCTGGGCGCCCTCCGACGTGACGATCGCCGATGGTGACACGATCTACCGCGACGAGTACGGCGTCACGAACACGACCCCGTACACGGTCGTCAAGTCGCCGGGCAAGCTCGTGCGCCACACGCGCAACACGCTCGACCTGATCGACGCCGACGGCTTGGTCTCGGAATGGTGGGACTTCTCGGAGGCGCCGCCGGTCCGCTACCAAGTCCAACTGCAGGACCCGGACTGGGTCGCGATCGCGTCGTGGGACGACAACACGCAAGCGTTCGTCACGCTCGGCTCGCCGGTGGTGCTCGACGTCTCGACGCTCGGCTACCTCAACATGTGGTCGAACTCGCTCGGCGGCCAGGTCAGCTACGTCTACGGCAACGACTACCTGACCTACTTCGCGCAGGAGTTCGTCACCGGTGACGACCCGGCGTTCGTCGGCGGCGCGTTGACGCTCTACGGCTACACGCAGTGCCTCGACAGCGGCGTGACCGCGGTGGAAGCGGAAGCCGGCGACGTGTTCCTCGCCGACAGTTTCGACATCCAGCAGCCGTACATCTTCTCGTTCGACGGCTCCGACATGACGCTGTACTGGGATTCGACCGGCGACGGCTCGACCATGCTGCAGGTCGGTCTCGCCGACGGCGAAGTGCCCACGTCCGGTCCGTTCACGTGGGGCATGCAGTCGGGCGCTCTGCTGACCGACACCACGTCGCTCGCGAACGTCTGGGAAGGCTGGAACCAAGACGTGTTCTACACGTACGAGACCGGCCCGAACCCCTGGAACCAATACACCGCGCTCTGGGATCCGACGCTCGCCGAGTACGTCGACTTCGACGCGCCGATCCAGTTCAGCTACACGCACTCGACCGTCAACGACCGCAACGGCGACTCGACGTACGACGGACAGACGTTCCTCCTGAGCTACGGCGGCCCCGGCGATCTCTGGGGTATCCCGTCGGCCGGCATCGACCTCTCCGGTGACGGCAACCCGGACCGTTGGGTGCCGCAGTTCTCGCTCGCCGACGGCGTCATGCTCGGCCCGACCGGCGTCGAGTACGCGGTGCGTGGCATCGACATGGAGATGACGCTGCTCGAGGATCCGACCGGTTGCGTCGGCCTCGACCTGCTCGGCGCCGCCGCGCTGGTGCTGCCGGACGGCTCGACCTACACGGCGCCGAACATTGGCGCGATGCCCGACCTCGACGAAGCCCCCGCGGTGATCGAGGGCGTGGTCCAGGGCAACTGAGCCCGGACTCGGTTCGCCAAGCAACGCCGGGGCGCGCCCAACTGGGACGCGCCCCGGCTTCCATTCGAGTGAGCGTGCTTCAGCGCGTGCCGTCGCGGTCGCGGCGCAGGTCGTCGCGCAGCGACCGCAGGTCGTCGCGTAGGCCGCGGACCTCGGCGCTCATCTCGCGCAACAGCGAGGTGAGCTCGTGCATCGTGTCGCCGCCGGCCGCCGCGTTCGACCGCGGCGACGGAACCTGCGTCCCGAAGAGATTGTCGGCGAGCCCGTCGGCCGCGGCTTGCTCGGCGAGCAACGCGGAGTCGCGCGCGAGCTCGGACGTGTCGAACACGTAGCCCGACTCCAACTCGCCGAGGTTCGCGAGCTCAGCGAGCTCCGACAGATCGAGCACGTAGCCCGAATCGCCTTCGCCGAGCTCCTGGAGATTCGAAAGCTCGGCGAGTTCGGAGAGCTCCGAGAGCTTGGCGAGTTCGTCCAGGCGTCGGAGCTTGCCATCCTCGACGATCCACGCGCCCGCGTCCGCCGAGTAAGCCTCCGCCCGATCGACGTGCCCCGCGCGCCCGCGGCGGTCGACGACGCGCGCCGAGCCGGGCGACAACACGACCCACTCGCCGTCCTCGCCGCTCTGCGCGGTCCAGACGCCGCCGTGCGAGCCGCCCGCTTGCGCGGCGCCGCCGGGGAACTCGACGGCCGCGCCGAAGCCGTGCGCGAACGAGCGTCCCGGCGTCGTCGAGAAGCCTCCGACGCCCGGCGCGGACGGCGTCGCCGGCGCGCAGCCGCCGCGCGGTGCGCAGGGCGCGGTCGCGTCGCCCGGTTCGCACGGCTCGCCCGGTTCGCACGGCTCACCCGGTTCGCAGGGCGGGCACGGCTCGCACGCGGACGGCGCGCGGGCGGAGCCCGACGACGTTTCGCAACGCGAGGGCGCGCGCGAATTCGGGGCGCGCGCGCCCAGGCCGCGAGCGCGGGCACGCAGCTCCTCGGCGCGCACCGCGGCGCGCGCGCGAACGCCGCCCGCCTCGGCGCGGGTCGCGCCGGCCT
>JACRIN010000029.1 GCA_016220085.1 Planctomycetota bacterium | reverse complement strand
GTACGTCAGCGTGTGGACGTGCGTGTCGGCCGCGACCCAACCGCGGGTGTCGACTTCACGGCGGATCGAGAGCTCGACCTTCGCCGTCTCGCCGAAGACGACGACGTGCTCGACCTTCGCCGCGCTCCACTCCATGCCGCGCGACGCCCAGAGCGTGCACGCGCCGGCCGGGATCTCGAGCGTCGCCGCGCCGTCCCCGGTGTACGCGATGCCGGAACGCACGGCGGCGAGCGGCCGCTCCGCGTAATAGAGTTCGATCGGCGCGCCCGCGGCGTCGACGACGGTGACGCGCGCGGGGATCGGCCGGTTCGTCTCGGCGTCGAGCACCGTGACCTGCACGCGGCCGAGCTGCGCGAGCTCGCGCAGGCTCCGATCGTGCAACACGAAACGCCCGACGGTGATGTCGTCCTTCGGCTGGTCGACCGCGCGCACCGCGAGCACGTTTCGACCGGCCTTCACGAGCCCGGGCGGCACCGGATAGCGACCGACGCGCAGCTCGTCATTGGTCGGCCGCAGCCGCGCGAACTCGACGCCGTTGAGCGCGAGCGCCCACTGGTTGTCGACGTCGCGCGCGCTGACGTCGAGCAACCATTCGCCGTTGTTCGCGTCGGACTCGAACGGGATCTCGAGCGGCGGCGGGGTCGGCTCCTCGGGCGCTTCCCTCCAATCCGGCGTGCGATCGTCTCCGAGGTGGTGCATCGCGGCGTCGAGCGTGCGCCCTTCGTCCGGCGAAAGCCGCGCGGCGAAGAGAAGCATGCCGAGCGACGCGCCCGCGACAGAGAGCCTGACGACGAGCGCGTTCGAGGCCATGGTCACTTCGCTCCGAGCTTCGCGACCAGCGCTTCGAGCACCTTCGCGCCGTCCGCGTCGCCGAGCTGCTTCGCGAGCTCGAGCGCGCGCGTCGCCGCGACCTTCGCGCGCGGCTTGCGGCCGAGTTCTGCGCAGAGCTTCGCGACCGCGACGGTCTCTTGGTACTCGTTCCCGGTCAGACGGAGGTCGTGATAGATCTGCGCGGCCTGCGCGTGGCAATTGAGCGCTTCCGCTTGCTTGCCGAGCCCCTCGCACGCCGCGCCCATCGCGCCGAGTCCCATCGCGGTGCCCCACCAGTCGCCGAGCGGCTGCGCGAGATCGCGGCACTCGGTCGCGCGCTTCAGCGCTTCGTCGAACTGCTTCGCCTTGAGCGCCTTGCGCGCCTCGCCGTGCGCGCCTTGCCCGCGGCGGAAGGCCTTCTGCTCGCCACCGTCAAAGCCGGCGAACGCGCTCGCATAGTCGGCGAAGATCGTCGTGCCGAAGGCTTGGTCGGCGGCGAGCGCGCCGAAGACCGCCGTCGCGTGCATCTCCTCGATCTGCTTCGAATCGACGGCCTGCTTCTCTTGCGCGGCCTGCTCGATCGTCGCGAGCGAGCCCTCGAGGTACTCGTCGATCGCGCCGAGCGTCGCGTCGGGGTGCTTCTTCCAGAGCTCGACGGTCGCCGCGGTGTCGCCCGCCTTCGCGAGCTCGGCGAAGCGGCCGACGACGTCCTCTTCCTGGGCGGCGAACACCAACGGGACGAGCACGAGCGCGGCGACGAATGCGGGAACGGTGAGCTTCATGGTTTCTCCAGTGGGGGGCGCGGGAGTGTAGCGGCGGTCAGCGCTTCGCGCCGCGCGACTGCGACACGAGGTGGCCGGCTTCCTTCAACACGATCTCGTCGAGCGCGAGCGCCAGCGCTTTCGGCGAGCCCGGCAGCGCGAGGACGACCTTGCCGGCGAGCAGTCCACCGAGCGCGCGCGACAAGATGGTCGCCGAGCCGATCTCGCGGTAGCTGAGCCAGCGGAAGAGCTCGCCGAAGCCCGGGATCTCGCTGTCGAGCATGCCGCGGAGCGTGTCGAAGGTGACGTCGCGCGGCGCGATGCCGGTGCCGCCGGTGGAGAGCACGAGCTCGACCTCGCGGTCCGCGACCGCGCGCCGAACGGCGGCCTCGATCTCGTCCTGCTCGTCGCGGACGGTCTCGCGGAACGCGACGCGATGCCCGGCGCCTTCCAGCCGCTCGACCAGGTACGCGCCGCCCTTGTCGGCCGCGCCGAGGCGCGTGTCGCTGATCGTGATCACCGCGAAGGCGATCGCCGGCCGGCTCTCGGCCCGATGCGCTTCCAAGCTCATGCCGCGAGTGTACCCGGGGCGGTCAGCACGCCTAGAATCGGCCCCCATGCTCACCGCGCTGCTCGGCGTCGTCTTCCTCTCCGTTCCGTCCGTGTGCGTCGAGCCGCGGAGTTCTCCGATCGAGCCGCCGAGCGTGCGGGCGCCCGCCGCGGCGCAGGACGAGCGCGTCGCGCGCGAGACGCTGCCGAACGGCTTCGAAGTGCTCTCCCTCGCCGACGGCAGCGTCGGCGAGCGCGTCTTCGGCACGCTGTTCGTTCGCTGCGGTCGGCTCGACGAACTGGAGGGCCAAGAGGGCGCCGCCGACTTGCTCGCGGCGACGTGGATCGCAGGCGGCAGTGCGGAGTCGAGCGGCGAGAGCCTGCAAGCGTGGCTCGAGGAGCACGGCGCGTCGCTCGAGGTCAGCGCGGAGTCCGATCACCTCTCGATCGACTTCCACTGCGCGCCGGGCGACTTGCGCGCGCTCTACGGCAAGCTGGTCGACCTGCTCGCGACGCCGCGCTACCCCGAGGTGCCGTTCGAGGCCGCGCGCGAGTCGCTCGCCGAGGCGACCGACGGCGACGACGAGGAGCGCGAGCCGTTCCGCGTGCTCGAACGCTTCGCGCTGACCTCGTCGGTGCGCGCCGGCCGGCGCGCGACGCGCGCGAGCGTGCTCGCGCTCGACCGCGAGGAAGTGCTGTTCTTCCACAAGGTCTTCCTGGTCGCCGATCGAATGCTGCTCGGGCTGTGCGGCGCGGTGAACGCCGAAGTGCTCGAGTTCACGCGCGAATTCGCCGAGCGCGTGCCCGCGGTCGAGACGCGCGCGCGCGACTGGAGCACCTACCTCGAGGCGCCCAAGCGCACGATCGTCTTCCTCGCGCCGGGTGACGACGCGCATCTCTGGGTGGTCGCTCCGGTCCCCGGACCGGGCGAGACCGACCATGCGTTGCTGCGTTGGGCGCTCGCGGGCCAAGTCGGCGCCGCGGCGGACGGCGCGACCGTCGAGCGGCGCAGTGCGGCGGGGCTCGCGCGCACCGAGCTCCCGCGCGTCCTGGTCTCGACCGAGTGGCTGCACGCGTCGCTGCGCGTCGATTCGGGCTTCGAGTCCGCGCGCGTGAAAGACGCTCTCGCCGAGCTCGCGCGCCTCTTCGCGCCGGCGGAGTTCGCCGCGCTGCACGCGCGCGCGAAGCTCGCCGCGATCCTCGAAGCTCGCGCGCCGCGCGACGTCACGACGCCGCGCGGAACGATCGAACGCGCGCTGCTGGACGCGATCCGACACTCGTCGCGGACCAAGCCCGCGGTCGAGCCGACGCCCGAGGACCTCGCCGCGGCAGCAGGACGCTGGTTCGACCCCGCGCGGCTCTGGGTGCTCGCGACCGGCCCGGTCGATCGTCTGCGCAAGGAGCTCGAAGCCGACTACGACGTGCGTTTGCTCGATGCGGCGTGGAGCGTCGCGAGCACGCTCGACGGCGCCGCCAAGCTCGACCGACTCTTCGCCGCGCTCGGCGGGCGCGCGCGGTGGCGCGACGTGAAGTCGCTCGCGACCGAGGGCGAAGCCGTGTTGAAGGGCGGCGAGCCGATCTTCACCCGCCAGGTCCGCGACTTCGCCGGCGCGCGGCTCTGGCAAGAGCAGAAGCGCGCGGGCTCGGTCGACGTCACCGTGCTCGATCCGAGCGGCGCGACGACGTTCCGCGGCGCGAACGCTCAACGCCAGTCGCCCGCGATGCACGCGCGGCTCGTGCGACGCTCGGCATGCCATCTCTATCAGGTGTTGCACGACCTCGCGCGCGGCGAGGGGCGCGGCGTGCGCCTCGGCTCCGACGGAGCGCTCGAGATCCTGTCGCCCTCGGGCGTGCTCTGCTGGCTCGAGCTCGACGAAACGAATCGGCCGAAGCGCCTTGGCTGGACCGAGGACAACCAGGGCGACGGCGCCGTGTTCGTGTACGGCGATTGGAAGGAGTTCGACGGCTTCCCCTACCCCGCGACCGTCGAGCAACCCGAGGCCGGCGTGCGCACGACGACGCGCAGCCTGCAGGTCGACGTGCCGCTCGAGGAAGCGCTCTTCCGCCGCGTGCGCTGACCGCGACCGCGGCACGAGCACGGTCCGCCGAGCCGCCGCGCGCGCGGTGGTCCGACCTCGCGATCGCCGCGGCTCACTCCGGCCGCGGCGTGAACGCGCGGAAGAGCTTCGCCATCCGCCGCACGCGCGCCGGATCGACCTCGGCCGCGAGCTCGCCGTCGTGCTTGAACCACGTGCCGACGATCGCACCGTCCGCGTGCGCGAGGAGCGCGGTGGCGTTCTCGATCGTCGTGCCCGAGCCGACGTAGAGCGGCGCATCCGGCACCGCCGCGCGAACCCTGGCGAGCGTCTCGAGCTCGACCGGCGCTCCGGTGCGCACGCCGCTGACGACCAGCGCGTCGGCGAGCCCGCGCTCGCGCGCGTCGCGCGCCGCGTCCTCGATCGACTCGCGTCCGAGCGGCGTCGCGTGCTTGACGTGCACGTCGGCGAGGATCTGCACGTGCGGCGCAAGCCGCGCGCGTTCGCGCAAGAGCTCCGCCGCGCGCCCTTGGATCAGCCCCTGATCGGTGACCGCGGCGCCGACCAGCACGTTGACCCGCACGAAGCCCGCGCCGGTCGCCGCGGCGAGCCCGAGCGCCGCTCTCCCGTCGTTGCGCAACACGTTGACACCGACCGGCACGTCTCGCGCGACCGCGCGCACCGCCGCGAGCGCGAGCGCGAGCGTCGCGACCGTCTCCGCCGGCACCGTCTCGGCGAAGAACGGCGCGTCGCCGAAGTTCTCGACGATCAGCGCGTGGCAACCTCCGTCGAGCAACGCGCGGGCGTCGGAGAGCGCGCGGCGCAACGGCGCTTCGCGATCGCCGCTGAAGCGCGGAGCTCCGGGAGTCGCGAGCAGATGCAGGACGCCGATCAGGACGGGACGCTGGCGCAGGAGGGACTTCATGGCGTGGCGAGGTTCAGCGCGGAGCTCGCGCCGGAAACGCCACGAGCCGCGCAGGCGCGGCTCGTGACAGCAGGAATGGAGCCAGAGACGGGATTTGAACCCGTAACCCCCGCTTTACGAAAGCGGTGCTCTACCGTTGAGCTACTCCGGCCCTTGAACGTGAAACGCGGGGCGCACGCGTCGGCTCAGCCCCCGTTGTCGATGTAGCCGAGACCTTGGAGCTGCGGTTCGCCGCCCGTCAGCAACGCCGCGCGGTCGGCAGGTGTCAGCTTGACCGCGCCGAGCGCGCGTGCGGCGGATGCGCGCACCGAGAGCGGAGCGTCGGCGCCCAGGCAGATCTTCAGCGCGGCGACCGCGGCATCGGTCGCGGCTTGACCACGCGCGTAGCAGGCGGCCGCCGCGGAGGCGGCCGACGCACGCACGTCTTCCGAGCGCGAGCCGTCGGCGGCGAGCGTCGCAGCGGTCTCCGCGCACATCGAGCAGCCCGAGGCTTGAATGACGTTGAGCACGGCGAGCGCGACCTCGTCCGGCTGGACCGTCACGGCTTCGCGCAACGCGGCGAACGACGCGGAGACGTCGGTGCCGGTGTACGCGAGGTCGGCGAGCGCGCTGGCGGCTTCGCCGGCGAGCGCGACGGCCTTCGCGCGGTCGCCTTCGACCGCCGCGAGCGCTTCGACGACCGCCGCGGCGCCGTCGGCGTTCGCGAGCGTGCCCTTCGCCTTCTCACCCCACACCTCCGCGGCCTTTTCGGCGTCGGCGGTGATGATGAAGAGAGGCGCCTTGGAGAGCGCTTCGGTGCGGCCGACCTCGTCGACGATCTGCGCGGTGGTCAGGTCGGAGAGCGAATCGGCGACCAACAACCCGTCGAGACCCGGCAGGCGGTGCAGGACCGCGAGCGCGGTCGCGCCGCGCTCCCAACGGTGCGCGACGATGCCCTTCGCTTCGAGCGCAGCGGCGATCGCGGCGCCACGGTTCGCGTCGCTGTCGACGACCGCGACGACGCGCACGGCCTGGCGGCCGGCCGCTTCACCAAGGGCGGCGATCACGTCCGCGGACGCCTTGCCGCGGCCGGTGACCGCGCCGTGAGCGAGCGCGAGCGCCGCTTCGGTGCGCAGGCCGCCGTCGCCGGAGCGCAGCGCGGCTTCGAGGCCCGGGGTCGGGCCGGCAACCGCCGCCGACATCGCGCGACAGAGCGCGACGGCGGTGACGACGTCCTTGTGCTGAACGGCTTCTTGCAGACCCGCGTCGAGCGCGTCGACGCCCGCGAGGCGCGACGCGACGATGCCGGTGTCGTACGCGTTCTTCAAGTCGCCGAGCTCGACGCCGCCTTCGGCCAGCGCGACGAGCCGCGCGGCCTCCGACGCGTGCGCGCGGGCGAGGCCCATGCGCGCGACCGCATTCGCCGGGTCGATCGCGAGGGCGCGACCGTACGCGCGCTTCGCGAGCTCGTCCGGAACGACCGCGGCGTGGACCGCGGTGCCGACCAGGGCGTCGCCGCCCCAGCTCCACACCGTCGTGCCCTGACCCTTCGCCGCGAGGACGTTGTCCTGGCGGTAGTGGTAGTCGCTGCCGAGCTTCACGAAGCCGGCGACCGCATCGGTCGCACCGCACTTCTTCGCGGCCTGGAGGGCGGCGTTGCGGCAGGTTTCGTTCTCGTCCTTCGCGGCCATCGCGGCGAGCGACGGACCCGCGCGGTGATCGCCGAGGTAGCCGAGCGTCAACGCGACGTTGCGGCGCAGGAAGGCGTCGGTCGCGCCGAGGGCCTCGACCAAGGGCGGAACGACGTCCGAGCCCATCTCGGTCAGCGCCTGCATGTACATCACGCGACGGTCGTCGTCGGACTGATCGCCGAGGACGCCCAGCATGTACGGAACGGCGAACTCGCCGTGCTCGGCGGCGAGCGTGCGGATCGCGGTGCGGCGGGTGACGACGTCGTCGACCTTGACGTCGGCGAGCAGCGCCTTGATCGCGTCGCCGTCGTTCTTGCGCTCGGCGCGGCCCATCTCCGCGAGCGCCATCAGGCGCTTGCCGACCAGCTCGAAGTCACCCTTCTTGACGAGGATGTCGAGCCAGATCTGGTGTTCGGTGGTCTTCCACAGCTCGTAGGCCTGTTCGTGCGACGGCTGCGCCGCGAGCACCTTCTGGAACGCGGTCAGCGCCGCGTCGTCCTCGCCCTTCTTCAGCGCTTGCACGCCTTCGTTGAAGAGCTCTTGAACGTCCTGCGCGAAGGCGCTCATCGAGAGCACGCCGCTGGAGAACACGAAAGCGAGTCCGAGCTTCCGGAGAGATCCGGTCATGGCGAACTTCCTGGTCTTCCTAATGGAAGGAGTCGGGGGCTTGGGGCAGGTGGGACAGAGGCAGGTGGGTCGATTGCGCGCGGCTCACGATCCTGCGCCTCCACGGTACGACGCGCGCACCGCGCTCCAAGGCGTCGAGGCGGACCTCTGCACACCCCGGAAGACCTCCCTCGCTCGGAGAGAGGTGGCGAAAGCCGTTTCCCGGCAAAAAGTTGCGGAGATGATAGCGGGGCGAGTCAACCGGTCAAGGTGCCTCGCCCCGCGCGGACGGCCCAACTCGTTTCTCCAGGAGCTTTCCACGAGGCGAGGCGCTGGGAGCGGAGTCGGGGAGCGCGGCGCAGGGCACCGCCCGCTGACGGGCACCCCAAGAATCCCGCTCTGAAGCGGTGCCTCCGCGCTCACGCATCCACCTCTAGTGCGCAGTCGTCGGCAGACTACCGAGCGGTTGGACGCGGCCCTGCAAGAAGTCGCCGACCGCCCGAACCATCGGCGGCGTCGGCGCGAACGCGAGCACCAGCGCCAGGTCGCGACGCCCCCACCAGCCCGGCGGAAGCGACTGCGGCGACGCGAACCACGCGATCGCCGTCCGCCAACCGAGCCGCCTGAGGTCGGCGAGCTTGGCTTCGATCATCAGGACGTCCTCGGGCCGAACGCCGTACGTTCCGTCGAACGCCCGAACCTCCGCGAGCACCGGCAGCAGCGCGTTCGGGGTGCCCGAAGGGTCGACGACGTCGCGGCGGAGCTCGTGGATCGCTTGGCGGGCCTCGGCCCCCGCGCCGCTCGGCACCGGCGCGAGCACCTCGCACGGCGCGCCCGGTTTCCACGGCCACTCGCCGCCCGCGAGCACCAACGCTTCGCCGGCCAAGCGCCGTGCGAACGCTGCGCGCTCCGCGGGCGCGCCGAACACCGCCGGGTCGCAACCCGACGCGGCGTGCGAGCCCGCGAACCAGCGGGAAAGCCGCGAGCGCTCCGCGGGCGGCGACGCGCGGCGCGCGTCGAGCTTCGCGCGCAGGCCGCGCAGCGTGTCCGCCGCGGCGCGCAGGCGCTCGCGCGAGAGCGCGCCGTCGCGCACCGCGCGCAGGAGCTCTTCCGCCGCGACCTCGTTGCCGGTCGGGCAGAGCAAGCCGTCGCAACCGGCCGCGAGCGCGCGCGCGTGGATCGACTCGAGGCCGGTGAGCGCGTGCATGTTCAGCGCGTCGGTCAACACCGCGCCGTGAAACCCGAGTTCGCCGCGCAGCGCCGCGAGCGCGCGAGGCGAGAGCGTGGCGGGCAGGCCGGGCTCGCCGGTCAACGCGGGCACGTCGAGGTGCGACACCATCACCGTGTCGACGCCGGCGTCGATCAGCGCGCGGAACGGCGCCCATTCGACCGCCGCGAGCTCTTCGCGAGAGCGCGCGACCCGCGCGAGTTCGCGATGGCTGTCCTCTTCGGTGTCTCCGTGGCCGGGGTAGTGCTTCGCACAGCCGCCGGCGCCGCCTTGGTGCAAGCCTTCGAGGAACGCGCGGGCGAGCGGCGCGGCGCGCTCCGGCGTGTCGCCGAAGCTGCGCACGGCGATGAGCGGGTTCGAGCGGCGCGTGTTGACGTCGGCGACCGGCGCGAGGACGAGCTCGATCGCGTGCTCGCGCGCTTCGAGCGCGGTCAGCGCGCCCGCCGAGCGTGCGAACGAGCCGCTGACGCCGCTCGCGTCCGTCGCGTCCGTCGGGCCGCGAGCGCCAGGCGTCGCGGACCCCGCCTCGCGCGCCGCGAGCGCGAGCGCCGGCGGCAGCCGCGTCGCGGTCGGAAAGTGCAGCCCCGCGCCTTGCTCGAGATCGCACGCGGCGAAGCAGCGCGTCGCGCCGTCCTCCGCGAGCTCCGCGCGCACCGCGGCGAGCAGCTCCGACGGGCTCGACGCTCCCTGCGGCGTGCGGCCGAACGCGATCACGCCGACCGGTGGGAAGCGTCGTAGGTACTCGCGGCTCGGCCGGATCGGCGTCGCGCTCGCGATCGTGCCGCCGACGCGCACCTCGGGGACGAGCACCGCGCCGACGTCGAGCTCGAGCTCGCGGTCGGCGGTCACGCGCCGCTCCAGAGGCTCAGCTTGCCGAGCACCGCCCCCGCGCGAGCGCCGGTCGCGCGCGGCTCGGTCGTCGGCTCGCCGAGCAGCGAACGCGCCGCGAGGCCCGCGAACACCAGCGCCTCGCGCGCATTCGGGTCGACGCCGAAGTCCTCCGACGACGCGACCGGTTGCGCGCAACGTCGCGCGAGCGCGTCGTCCAACGCGAGGGTGTGCACGCCGCCGCCCGCGAGCACCAGCCACGCGGGCTGGACGTCGACGAAGCTCCGCAGCGCGTCGGCGACCGAACGCGCCAGGAAATCGACCGAGCTCGCGAGCAGATCCGCGGGCGATTCCACGCCGAGCGCGCGACCGCGCGCGATCACCGAATCGACCCACGCCGCGCCGAACGTGTCGCGGCCGGTGCTCTTCGGCGGCGGGCGGCCTAGGAATTCGTGCCGGCCGATCTCCTGCACCAACGCGTCGTGCACGCGACCTGCGCGCGCGGTCGCGCCGTCGAGATCCAACTCGCGACCCAGCAGCCGTCGCGCGAGCCCGTCGAGCAACGCGTTCGCGGGCCCGGTGTCGAACGCGAGCGGCGGCGCGCTCTCCGATAGGATCGTCAAGTTCGCCATGCCGCCGAGGTTGAGGATCGCGCACGGCTTCGGCGTCGCGTGGAAGATCAAGTCGTCCGCGAGCGCGGACACCGGCGCGCCCTCGCCTCCGCGCGCGAGATCGCGTTGGCGGAAGTCGCTGATCGTCGTCGCGCGTGCTTCCTCGGCGACGAAGCAACCGTCGCCGAGCTGCAGCGTGGCGGCCCCCGAGCGCTCGAGCCCGTCGTGGTGGTACACGGTCTGTCCGTGGCTGCCGACGAGCTCGATCGCGAGCCGTTCGCGCTCCGCGAGCGCGCGCACCGCGCGTCCGAACGCGCGGCCGAGGTCGCGCGAGAGCAACGCGGTGCGCCGCAGCTCGCACGGCTCGCCGTCGAGCACCGCGCGCACGTTTCGCGCGAGCTCGGGCTCGAACGGGAACGTCGCGAAAGCGACGAGCTCGATCCGCGCGAGCCGGCCTCGCTCGCTCGCGCAGCGCGCGACGCCGACGTCGATACCGTCGGCTGACGTGCCCGACAGCACGCCCGCGACCAGCGCCTCGCCCGACAGCACGCGCGCGCGGAGTTCCTGCACCATCGCTGTGAGGCTAGCAAGCGTTCGGCTCGCCTGGCAGGATGCGGCGATGGCCGAACGCATCACCGTGCTCGTCGTCGACGACGAAGGCGACGTGCGAGCGTCGTTGGAAATGGTCCTTCAGTACGAGGGCTACGACGTGTGGACCGCGCGCGGCGGCGAAGAGGCGCTCGCGCGACTCACACGCGAGGAGCAAGGCGGCAAGACCGCCGCCGTCGTGCTCTGCGACGTCAAGATGCCGCGGATGGACGGGCTCGAGACGCTCGAGAAGCTGCTCGCTCGTCCCGCGGCGCCCGCGGTGATCATGATCAGCGGCCACGGCGACATCCAGACCGCCGTCGAAGCGGTGAAGAAGGGCGCGGTCGACTTCCTGGAGAAGCCGCTGGAGCAGAATCGCGTGCTCGTGTCGATCGCGAACGCGCTGCGCGAGAAGCGCCTCGCGACCGAGAACAAGCTCTTGCGCCGCAAGATCTCGGAGCGCTGGGAGCTCGTCGGCGAGACCGCGGCGCTCTCCGCGCTGCGCGAGCAGATCGGCCGGGTCGCGAGCTCGAACGCGTCGGTGCTGATCACCGGCGAGACCGGCACCGGCAAGGAGATCGTCGCGCGTCAGATCCACCTTTCGAGCGCGCGCGCCGCCGGGCCGTTCGTCACCGTCAACTGCGCCGCGATCCCCGCCGAACTGATCGAGTCCGAGTTCTTCGGCCACGAAAAAGGCAGCTTCACCGGCGCGCACGAGCGACGGATCGGGCACTTCGAGGCCGCGAGCGGCGGCACGCTGTTCCTCGACGAGATCGGCGACATGCCGCTCAACGCGCAAGCGAAGGTGTTGCGCGTGCTCGAGACGCACGAGGTGACCCGCGTCGGCTCGTCGAAGCCGAGCCCGATCGACCTGCGCGTGATCTCGGCGACCAACGCGGATCTGCAGAAGGCGGTCGAGGAGAAGCTCTTCCGACTGGACCTCTTCTACCGCCTGAACGTCGTGCCGCTGCGCGTTCCGCCGCTGCGCGAGCGCCTCGACGACGTGCAACGGCTCGCGACGCACTTCCTGCGCGAGATCGCGGAGCGCGCCGGCCGCGCGCCGCACCACTTGGCGCCGGACGCGCTGAACTATCTGCGCTCGCTCGACTTCCCGGGCAACGTGCGGCAGTTGCGCAACGTGCTCGAAGCCGCGACCGTGTTCGCCGAGGCCTCCGCCGTCGAGCGCGTGCACCTCGAACGCGTGCTCGCCAACGGACCGGGCCTCGCGGCGACGACGCGCGCGCTCGATCCCTCGGGCGATCCGTTCCAAGCGCCGACGTTCGAGTCGTTCAAGGACCAGAGCGAGGCGCTGTTCTTCAAACGCAAGCTCGCCGAGTACGGCGGCAACGTGAAGCGCACCGCGGAGATGCTCGCGATGCAGCGCAGCCACCTCTACAAGAAGCTCGACCGTTACGGGCTGAAGAACTGAACGCCGCGCGGAAAAGAAAACGGGCCGCGTGCTCGCGCACGCGGCCCAGCTCTCCGACGTTCGGCCCCGTCGATCGAGACCCGATTACTCGGGGATCCGGAGCTTCATGCCCACCTTGAGAGAGTTCGCGTCCTTCAGCACGTCGCGATTGGCGTCGAAGATCTTTTGCCACTTCTTCGACGTGCCGTAGACCTTGGAGGAAATCGTGCCGAGCACGTCGCCCTTCTGCACGACGTAGAAGCCGTCGGCGCTGACACCGTTCTTCTTCACCGAAGCGGCGTCCTGCTTGCCCGCGGCGTTCGCGCCGAGCCCACCGCTCGCGCCGCCGACCCCGGGGAGCGAATCGTTGCCCTGCACCACCGGCGTCGAGCCTTCGAGGTTCGGCACGAAGATCTTGTCGCCGACCTTCAGCGTCGCTTCGGTGCGACCTTCGTTCGCGGTGCGCAGGCGCAGCGCGCTCTTCTGCGAGCCGTAGAAACGCTCCGCGAGCAGCGGGTACGTGTCGCCCTGCTTCCACGTGTAGACGTAGAGATCGTTGAAGAGCGACTCCTCGAGACCTTCGCGCGTCTTCAGCATCGAGCCCGCGGGCAACGTCGCGATCGGCTTGACCGCGCTCGGCGCGGGCGCGCCTGCGGCCGAGTGGACCGGCTGCGCGGCGGGCTTGTTCAGGTTCGGCGCGGTTTGGTTCGGCGACGGCTGCGGCTGCACGGCGGCGTTCATCGCGCCCACGGGCTGCGTACCGGGAGCCGGCTGCAGGCCGGCGCCCGGCTGAGCCTGGCCTCCGGCCGAAACCCCCTTGTTCGGGTCGACCGAGGCGAGCGGATTGGCGTCCGCGGCCTTCTTGTCACCTTGGTTCAGGGAGATGGCGAGGATGACCGCCACCAGGAAGAGGACGGTGAGTACGACGATCTTTTCGAGCCGGCCCATTGCGCTTGACGCTCCGCAACGTGTTGTTCGTTCGACGGTTAGGACGGATCTCGCGCGCCACGGCGGCGCTGCGGTCCGGATGTGCGTGTTTTGCTCTTCCGAGAGGCCCGAGTCAAAGGTCCAGCGGCCAATTCCTACAAAATGCGGGGGGTCGAGGCTGTCGCAACGCCGCATCTAGGGTCGAATCCGGTCGGCGAGCAAGGTTGGCGCAACCTCGGATCCCAGGTTGGCGAGCCGCGGCCGACCGGGCATGCTCTGTCGTCCCCCGCGGACCCCGCCACGATGCCCCAAAGCCCCCTCGCCGTTCCCGTCGCGGCTCCCGGGCGGGGCGTCCTGGACCCCGACGGCCGGCCGCTGCCGGGGCTTCGCGACCCGGCGCTCTGGGTCGTGCTCGCGCTCGCCGCGACGTTCCTCTCGATCGCCTGGTACCACGAGCGCGGGCCGCAGATCGCCGATTCGATCGAGTACATGGAGCGCGCGAACGCCCTGGCGCGCGGCGAGGAGCTGATCGACAGCAAGGCGATCCGCGCTTTCGGCTTCAGCGGCCTCTTGTTGCCGATCTTCACGATCGCGCGCTGGTTCGACGTCCGCGACTTCACGCACGTGATGCAAGCGTGTCAGGTGCTGCAGATCGGATTCGCGCTCGCGCTGGTCGCGCTCGCCGCGCGGCTCGCGGCGCGCGTCGCGGGACGCGAAGCCGGTCTCGCGGCGGCGGTGCTCGTCGCGCTGAATCCGACGTTCTTGCGCTGGGGCGTCGAGCCCGTCTCCGGCGTCGCCGCGGGACTCTTCGTCGCGCTCGGCGTGGCGAAGGTCTTCGATCGACGCACGCTCGGCTCGGGCCTGGTCGCGGGCGCGTGGTTGGGCCTCGGCATCTTGATGGCCTACCAGAACTTCTCCGTCGTCGGCGTGATCGTCGTGTTCGTCGCGCTGCGCGACGTGCGCACGGCGCGCATGCACACGGTCGGGGTCGCGCTCGGCGTGCTCGCGTTGCTGTTCGTGCAGTGCGTGCTCGACCGCTTCTACTACGGCTCGTTCGCGGTCAGCGTCACGAGCTACCTCTATCAGAACTTCGGAGTGCTGCTCGCGAGCGCGATCTTCAAGCTCGGCAGCTTCCTCCACTCCGAGCGCATCGTCGAAGCCTCGCGTTGGCTCTACAACCAAGCGGTGGAGCTCGAAAAGCTCGACCCCGAGTTCCAAGCGCACGCCGCGGAGTACCAATCCCAGGTCAAGCAAGCGACCGCGGAGATCAAGCAGAGCCGCGGCCTGGCGTGGTACTTCCAGAACATCTCCGCCGGATTGCCGTGGGCCGCGCTCGTGTTGGTCGCGTTCGGCATGCTGCGCGCGTTCGCGCTGCGCTCATGGAAGGTGTGGCTCGCGGTCGTCGTCGTCGTCTCGAACGCGAGCGCGTACGGGCTCAAGGGCTCGAAGGACTTCCGACTCTGGTTGCCGTTCCTCGCGCTGATCGCGCTGCTCGGCGGGATCGGCTGGAGCGCGATCGCGGGCGCGATCGAGGCGCGCCGCAACTCGCTGCTCGGGTTCGCGCGCGCGCTCGTGGCGCTCGCGATCCTCGCCGCCGCCGGCGTGTACGGCGTGCGCGAGAACTGGAACACCAACACGCGCAAGTTCGGCGGCTACTGGGACGCGATCGACTTCGTCAACCGACGGACCGCCGAGGAGTATCCGTTGAAGCCGATCCCGCCGGGCGCCGAGTCGGCGCCGCGCGATCGCGTGAGCTGCGCGTACCACTGGGCGGTGTTCCTGCGCTCGGCGGAAGCGGTCGACTTGATCAAGCTCCCCCACCACCTCGATTTCTGGAACGCGTACTCGCCGGAGGAACGCGCCGCGGACCTCGAGGCGATCTCGGGGCTCGATTGGTTCATCACGCACCTGCCGGTGCTGCAGCTCTTCCCCGAGGTGATGGAAGCCGTCAACCGCGAGTTCACCGTCGAAGCGGTCTTCTTCGATCGCCTGCGGTACGAGGGGCTCGGTCCGATCTACGTGCTGCGCAAGCGACGCGGCGATCCGCTCGCCCGCCGCTTCTACGAGGTGATCACCGATCGGCCGGTCGACGAGTTCACGCGCGAGCATCGGCTCGATCCCGAGCGCGCCGTGCGCTGGTGCGAGGACACCGCCGAAGGTCGCGTCACGCGGCTGACGTTGCTCGATTGGAAGTACGAGCCGGTCGCCGGCGACGGCTTCGGTTGGATCACGTACACGTGGTACGGCGGCGGCTTCGGCGCGCGCGACTACTGGTTCGTCGATCACCTGACGAGCGATCGACTCGACAGCTCGTGGGACAACGATCACTACCCGGCGTACGGCATGCACGCGACGTCGAAGTGGGGCGACGGTTGGATCCTGCGCGAGGGCTATCTCGTGATCCCCGAGAGCGATCCGTTCCGCGCCGGCGGCACGACGCGCTGGTTCGGCGGGGAGCACCGGCGCGGCGATCTGATCCCCGCGACGCTGTGGATGGACATCGCCGGGCTCGACGAGCAGCACGAGCCCGTCGAGCGCCTCGAGTCCTGCGACCCGCGCGGCGAGTACTGGAGCTCGCGCGCGCTGCGCGGTCGGCCGCCGCTGCCGCGCGGCGAGAGCATCGCGGAGCAGGGCTGGACCCGCGTCGGACGCCTCTGGGTGCCGGTGCACTCGGACGCGCGCCACCCGGATGACGGGACGCCGGTGCCCGCCGAGGAGTGACGCGCTTGTCGCTCCGCGCGCTCGCGGATATCCTCGCGCGGTCCGGTGCGCCGCCCACGAACCCGAGCGACCGATCCACGCCGATGCGCCTCTCCATCCTCCTCGCGTTGTGCCTCGCCGGCGCCTGCACGTCTTCGGGCGGCGAGCGTCCGTCGTCCTCGGATTCCGCCGCCGCCGCGCAAGCGCGCGAAGCCGTGCGCATGACGGTCGCGGACTACCGCTCCTCGGCGGTGTTCGAACTCGTCAACCAAGCGCACACGTCCGCGATCGACCAGTACTCGAAGGTCGCGACCGACGCGGCGCGCAAGGTGCAGGAGGACGAGCTGATGCTCGCGCTGCGCGACTACCTCGAGGAAGAGGGCCTGTCGAAGCTCGCGCAGCCCGGCAAGGCGCCGACGTTCGCCAAGGGGACCAAGGCGTGGACGCTCGAGGTCGACGACGCGCGCGGCCTGCGCCACCTGGTGGCGACGCCGGGGACGCCGCCCGAGGACATGAAAAAGATGCGCGGTCTGCTCGAGGCGGTGCTCGCGACCTACAACGAGACCCAGGGCTGGCAAGCGGTCGACATCCGCGCGAAGCACGGCGAGGACTACTTCAACGAGCAGCGTCCTGCGGTGAAGAATCCCTGACATGGCCTCCACCCCGGAACCGACGACCTCCGTCTCTCGGCTCCGCGCGGTGGCGATCGTCCCTGCGCGGCTCGCGTCGACCCGACTCGCACGCAAGATGCTGCTCGCCGAAACCGGCGTGCCGCTCTGCGTGCACACCGCGCGCAACGTCGCGCTCGCGCGATCGTTCGACCGCGTCGTGCTCGCGGTCGACGCCGACGAAGTGTTCGAGGCCGCCGCGCGCTTCGGTGTCGAGGCCGTGCGGACGCGCGTCGACCACAAGAGCGGCACCGATCGCGTGTTCGAGGCGCTCTCCCAGCTCTCGGGAGAGTTCGACGTGGTCGTCAACGTCCAGGGCGACGAGCCCGAGCTCGCGCCCGCCGACCTCGAACGCCTGACCGCGGTTTTCGCCGAGCCCGACGTCGAGATCGCGACGTTGTGCGGGCCGCTGGCGGACGCGCGCGAGCTCGCATCGGCGTCGGTCGTCAAGGTCGTGCGCGACGGGCGCGGCGATGCGCTCTACTTCTCGCGCGCGCCGATTCCGTCCGCCGCGCACCCACGCGCGAACGCGGAGTCGGTGCTCGCGGCGGCGCGACGCCACGTCGGCGTGTACGCGTTCCGCCCGCGGGCTCTCGCGCGCTTCTGCGCGCTCGCAGAAGGGCGCTTGGAAGCGCTCGAGAACTTGGAGCAACTGCGCTGGTTGGAAGCCGGCGCGCGCATGCGTGTGCTCGAAGCGAGCGTCGTGCCTCTGGGCATCGACACGCGCGAAGACTACGATGCGTTCGTGTTGCGAGCGCGAGGGGAGCGCTCGGGTGCGGGCCGGCCGGGCGCGGTCGGTTCCTAGGCGAGTCGAGCGGAGCGGGAGCGGCGATGGCGAAGCATATTTTCATCACCGGCGGCGTGGTGAGCAGTCTGGGCAAGGGTCTGACGTCCGCTGCGATCGGGATGATCCTCGAGCAGCGCGGTCTGAAGGTGTCGATGCAAAAGCTCGACCCGTACATCAACGTCGACCCGGGGACGATGAGCCCGTACCAGCACGGCGAGGTCTACGTGCTCGACGACGGCGCGGAGACCGACCTCGACCTCGGCCACTACGAACGCTTCACCCACGCGGTTCTGCGTCGCACCTCGAACTACACGACCGGACGCATCTACTCGGACGTGATCGCGCGCGAGCGCAAGGGCGACTACCTCGGCTCGACCGTGCAGGTGATCCCGCACATCACCGACGCGATCAAGGACGCGATCCGCGCGGGCGTCACCGCCGACGCGGACGTCTGCATCACCGAGGTCGGTGGCACGGTCGGCGACATCGAGTCGCTGCCGTTCATCGAGGCGATTCGTCAGTTCGCGCTCGAGAAGCAGCACTCCGAGGTGATGTTCGTGCACTTGACGCTGCTGCCGTTCCTGCGCGCGTCTGGCGAGCTCAAGACCAAGCCGACGCAACAGTCGGTCGGCAAGCTGCGTGAGATCGGCATCCAGCCCGACGTCCTGGTCTGCCGCACCGAGCAGCCGATGAACGAGGACATGGCGAAGAAGATCTCGCTCTTCTGCAACGTGCGCCAAGGCTGCGTGATCGAGGAGCGCGACGTCGAATTCTCGATCTACGAAGTGCCGTTGATGCTCGTCCGCGCCGGCCTCGATCGGATCATCGTCGAGCGGCTCGGCCTGCCGAAGGACCGCGAGACCGACCTCACCGAGTGGAGTCGGATGGTCGAGGGAATGCGCCGCACGACCGACACGTGCGAGATCGCGGTCGTCGGCAAGTACATCGAGCTCCACGACGCCTACAAGTCGATCTACGAGTCGTTGACGCACGCCGGCATCGCGAACCGCTGCCGCGTGAAGATCCGCAAGGTGCGCGCCGAGGATTACTACACGAAGGGCGCGGCGCTGATCGAGGGCGTCGACGGCGTGCTCGTGCCCGGCGGCTTCGGCGAACGCGGCGTCGAGGGCAAGATCCGCGCGATCCAGCACGCGCGCGAGACCGGCCTGCCGTTCTTCGGCATCTGCCTCGGCATGCAGTGCGCGACGATCGAGTTCGCGCGCAACGTGATGGGCCTCGACGGCGCGCACACGTCCGAGTTCGCGCTCGACACGCTGCACCCGGTGATCCACTTGATGCCCGATCAAGAGCACCTGAAAGAAAAAGGCGGCAACATGCGCCTCGGCTCGTTCCCGTGCCGTTTGGTCGCGGGCACGAGGGCCGCGAGTCTCTACGGCGCTGAGCTCGTCCACGAACGCCACCGCCACCGCTACGAGTTCAACAACGACTACCGCGCGCGCTTCGTGCAGGCGGGCATGGTTCTGTCGGGCGTCAATCCCGAGCGCGATCTGGTCGAGATCATCGAGCTGCCCGACCACCCGTTCTTCGTCGGCGTGCAGTTCCACCCCGAGTTCAAGAGCCGCGCGCTCGCGCCGCATCCGATCTTCCAAGGCTTCGTCGGCGCGGCGTTGGCACACGCGAAGAACGGCGGCCGGCGCACGGCGCGCACGCTGGCCTGAGCCGCGACGAGAGCACTGCGCCCGATCGCGGGTCGTCGACCGGCGAATCGCTGAACTTGCCTCGAGCGCAAGATGAACGCGGCAGCGCAGCTCGCGGCGGCGACCGGCTGGAGTCCGTTCGTCCGTTCGGGAAGAGATCCCGTCTCGCGTCCAGTCGCGGGAACGGGGTGGGGAATTCCGCGCGCTGAGCTTGCGGTGTGCTGCCCCCCACGTGGAGACTCGCGCCGAAGGGCGAGTGCCGCGAGCTGTTCGCGGATGACTCGCGCGGAAACCAAACGAGACCTTCGAAGGAGATCTGTCCGGTGCGGCACGACCAAGCTTCCCCGAGTGATTCAGTCGATCCCCGCGGCCAAGGCGCCCAGTCGAGTCCGACCGATGCAGACGCCGGACGAATTCACGGCGCCAGCGACGATCCCGAGCAGGCTGCAAACGCCCAGCTGTCGCGACGATCCGTGCTGGGAGGTCTCGGCATCGTCGGTCTGGCTGGCACCGCGGCCGCGACCGCGACCGTGTCCTCGACCGCCACGTCCATGGGCCCGAGTTTCGCGGTCCGAATCGAGCACGATCCGTCGGGGCGCTACCCGTTCCTCTCGCGCGCTGACCAGATCAGCATCGAGGGCCAAATCACCAGCGCGATCATGGCCGTGCTTCCCACATCCCAGGTGGCTGCATGGGAGAGTCTGGCAACGCCGCAGACCGTGATCGACGTGACCGGTGCGACCTTGACCCTCGATCCTGAGACCGAGTCGATGTCGATCCCGAATCAACGACGGTTCATGGATCAGTTGCTGAGCTCGGCCACAACGCTCGGCGGCGAGAGCTTGTCGACCAACCCGGCTGCGTCGCTCCAACCGATCTGCAAGGTCAAGGTAGGCGGCCAGCACGTGGACGGAGCGAACTGTCGGCTGCTGATCCAAAGTGCATCCGCCGGTGTCCGCCCGTGGACGGTCGATGCAACCGCGCCGGCGAGCGGTGAAGTGATCCGCGCTTGGATCTCGGCGGAGTTCAGCTGGCTCAAGGACAACGCCTGACGGCCGCGCGTCGCGTCGCGCGACGGAGCATGAGCCTCGGCCGAGAAGTGCCGCACCAGCGGTGACGGCGCCTGGCCTTCGGTCGATCCCGAACGGAACCGGATGTCGGTTGCGTCGAGTCGGGCCACGCGAACAGAGTGGCCCGGCTCTTGGGGTCATCGAATGGCGTTCACTTCGGGTTCTGGACGGTGTAGCTGAGTTCGGCCATCACACGAGCGCGCACCTCGACCTCGTTGTCCGCCGTGCCGCTGAGGAACCACGGCTCGAGGTTCTCCGCCGCAGCCGTCGGCGCTTCGTCCCCGGTCCCCGCGATCCCCCCGGACCCCGCGGTCCCTTCGGCGACCTTGGACGCGGTCTTGAGCGTCAGCGGGCAGCGGATGCCGTCGACGTGTGTGTCACCCGTAACCCACTTGCAGATTGGCGTCGGCGGCGTGCTCTTGTCGCTGGTCACCGACACGTTCTTCACAAGAGTCGGAATCCCCTGGAGCGCGCGATCCATGAGCAGCCACAAGTTGCGCAGCGACGTGGTTTCGTCTTCCACTCGCATCCAGCGGCCGTCGGCGTTCAGTGCATCGCGCGACACTGCGGTCCAGCGCGACGCCGACTTCGGATCGACCAAGGAGTGCAGTGCGTCCTGCATGGCTTTTTCGATCTTGCGCTGCGCCCCGCGCGACAGAGCTGCGTAGTTTCCGCCGGCGTCGTGCTCGAAGTAGACCGTCAACGTCGGGTTCTCGAGATTCGTCTCGTCAGCGGATGCAGTCATGGCGATCGCCCTCCTCGTTACGGTGTGGCGCTCTTCGCGCAGCGGAAGCCGACGAAATGGTGCGACGCGCCGGGATGCATGTCGCCGCGAAACGACAACCGCCACTCGCCAGGCGCGTCCATGAAGGATCCGCCCATGACCACCGGCACGTGGAAGTGGAGTTTTCGCTCGCCCTCGACGTTTTCGACGAAGGTCGACTCGCTGTACTCGTTGACATTGTCGAGCATCCGCCAATGCCCGTAGGGTGAGCGCCCCTCCGGCCGGGTACGCACGGGCTCGACATGCGCGAGGTATTGTTCGAATTGGGCGCGCCGAATC
The DNA here is from genome assembly GCA_016220085.1 of Planctomycetota bacterium. Classification (GTDB taxonomy): domain Bacteria; phylum Planctomycetota; class UBA1135; order UBA1135; genus JACRIN01. Next base: position 6,616 of record JACRIN010000029.1, on the reverse strand, counting down.
GTGGGGCTCCTCGACCCGTCCAGTCTAGCTGCGCTCGCGAGCAGGCGTTCGTCGTCGCCCCACGGATACATGCGCCCGTCCTCGCCACGTGCAGCGTGTTCCCATTCGAACTCGGTCGGCAAGCGCTTGCCCGCCCACTCCGCGAAGTCGCGCGCGTCGTAGGACGTGACTCCGACGACGGGGAGTTCGTCCCAGGCCGACTCGTAGCCGCTCGACCACAAATCGGGAGCGACGTGCCCGGTCGCGTCGACGAATTCGCGGTACGCGCGGTTCGTGACCTCGGTGTCGTCGAGATAGACCGCCGGAGCATGCTCGATCGAACGCGGGCCCACGCGCTGGTTCGACGCCTCGCCGTAGACGAAGTCCGCCTCGGGGACGAGCGTCATGTCGACGCGCGTCGCGGCGGTCGGAACGAGGCGGGCGGTGAGCGTGAGCTCGTCACCCGCGTCCAACGTCCGCGTGAGTTCCGCGAACGCGTCGTCGGAGACCAAGACGATGCGCCACACCCCCGGCTCCAGCCTGAACGCTTCGAGCGGCGTCGTGCCGAGATCCTCCCGCGGCCCGATCGTACCGCGGGCGGGGTCGATGTGCCGCACGAAGACGTCGACACCGTCCGGCACGCCGACCAAAGCGATGCGCGGCAACTCCGCGCGCTTGGCGAGCGTCGTCCGCAATTGCGACCCGCCGACTCCGAGCACCAGCGCGACCGCGCCGACCGCGAACGACGCGCTGAGCACGCGATGGCGCCGCACCCAGCGTCGCGCGGTCTGCGCGAGCGTCGGCGGTCGCGCGTGGATCGGCTCGCCCGCGAGGAAGCGTCGCAGATCGGCGGCGAACTCTGCGGCGCTCGCGTAACGATCCTCGCGGCGCTTCTCCATCGCCTTGCGGCAGATCACCGCCAGCTCGGCGGGCACGCGCGGGTTTTGGGTGTCGAGCGGCGGCGGCTCGAACGTGACGATCCGCTGCATCACCTCGTGGCTGCTCTTGCCCGCGAAGGGACGCGAGAGCGAGAGCATCTCGTACAAGACGACGCCGAGCGAGAAGACGTCGGTGCGCTTGTCGATCCGCTCGCGGTCGGCGCGCGCCTGCTCGGGGCTCATGTAGCTCGGCGTGCCGGCGATATCGCCTTCGCGCGAGAGGCTCTGGTCGACGATGTCCTTCGCGAGGCCGAAATCGGCGAGCATCGGCGAGCCGTCCTCGGTCATCAGCACGTTGTGCGGTTTGACGTCGCGGTGGATGACGCCGTGCTGGTGCGCATGCTCGAGCGCGTCGGCGAGCAACGCGGCGATCGTCGCCGCTTGCTCGACGTAGGGCCTACCGTCGCGCGTGCCGAGCTGATCGCCCGACGCGGGCGGCGCGCCGCCCGTGTGGCGCTTGCGCAGCGACTCGAGCTCCTCGTGGAGCGTGCGGCCCGGCACGTACTCCATCACGAAGAACCGCAGGCCGCGTTCCTCGCCGACCGCGGGCACCTGGACGAGGCCGGGGTGATTCAACCGCGCGGCGCTCTTCGCCTCGCGGCGGAAGCGTTCGACTTGGTGCACGGAGAACAGCGACAGCGGCTGCAGCAGTTTGACCGCGACGCGGCGATCGAGTGAAAGCTGGCGCGCGAGGTAGACGACGCCCATCGAGCCGTGGCCGAGCTCGCGGATCAGCTCGTAGTCGCCGATGCGTTCGCCCGGCGCGACCCGCGGCGCGTCGCCGGCGACCGAGGTGCTGACCAGCCGTCGCACCCACGCGACCTCGCGCGAGAGCCGGCGAACTTCGTCGCGCACGTCGGCGGGCACGCCGGCGAGGAAGCGCTCGAACTCGAAGTCCGCGGCGTCCGATTCGACCGCGAGGCGATCGAGCCAGGCGAGCACGCGTTCGTCGTTGGGTTCGAGCGGGGTGGGATCGGGCTGCGGAGGATCGGTTTGATCGGACAAGGGAGAACCTGCGTGCGTGTCAGGGTAAGGCACGCGCGGCCGGAACGTGCGGAAGCGACTTTCGGGCGCGTGCGCGCGGATCGGCGGCGATCAGCCGATGAGCGTCGGCGCCGGTGCCGGCTTCTGGGCTCGGCCCGCGGGCGGATGCAATCCGGGAGTGGCATCGCTCGTTGCGCTGCGCTGCGAGCGTGGCGGAGCGCACGCGGGGCGACGGCGGGTTCGCGCGCATCGGCCGGTCCGGACGGAGGCGCGCCGGAGGACCTCAGCCGGTGGCGGCGCACCTCGCTCCGCGGCGCAGCGCGGCGGGCAGGAGCTCGCGACGCGCTCCAGGGTCGGTCGCTCGCGACGCGCAACGAATCGTTCGCCGCCCCAAAGCCGGCGGGAGCCGATCAGGGCCCCCGGCAGCCGCCTGGGCCCGAGTCGGCGCCGCGCGCTCGGAGTCGAGCGACGTCGGGCGATGTCGGGCTCGGCGAACCGCCTCGCTCAGCGGTACGCCGGGATCCCGGTCACTTCGTGGCCGATCGCGAGCGTGTGGATGTCGTGCGTGCCTTCGTAGGTGATCACGCTCTCCAAATTGCAGAGGTGGCGGCCGACCTGGTACTCGAGGCTGATCCCGTTCGCACCGAGCATGTCGCGGCACGTGCGCGCGACGTCGAGCGCGATCGCGACGTTGTTGCGCTTCGCCATCGAGACCTGCGCGGGCGTGAACGTGCCTTCGTCCTTCAACCGGCCGAGGCGCAGCGAGAGCATCTGCGCGAGCGTGATCTGCGTCGCCATGTCCGCGAACTTCTTCTGCGGGAGCTGGAACGCGGCGAGCGGCTTGTCGAAGACGATCCGCGCCTTGGTGTACTGCAGCGCTTCGTCGAAGCACGCCAGCGCCGCGCCGACGCCGCCCCACGCGATGCCATAGCGCGCTTGCGTCAGGCAGCCGAGCGGCGCCTTGAGACCTTCGCCGTTCGGCAAGCGGTTCGAGTCGGGCACCTTGACGTCCTCGAGGACGAGCTCGCTGGTGACCGACGCGCGCAGCGAGAACTTGTGCTTCTGCTCGGGCGCGCTGTAGCCGGGCGTGCCCTTCTCGACGAGGAAACCGCGGATGCCCTGCTCGGTGCGCGCCCAGACGACCGCGATATCGGAGACCGTGCCGTTGGTGATCCACATCTTGCGGCCGTTGATCACCCACTCGTTGCCGACCTTCTTCGCGGTGGTCAGCATCCCGCCCGGGTTCGAGCCGAAGTCGGGCTCGGTCAGGCCGAAGCAGCCGATCGCCTTGCCGCTGGCGAGCAACGGCAGCCAGCGTTTGCGCTGCTCCTCGCTTCCGTACGCGAAGATCGGGTACATCACGAGCGAGCCTTGCACCGACACGAACGAGCGCAGGCCGGAGTCGCCGCGCTCGAGCTCTTGGCAGATCAGCCCGTACGCGACGTTGTTGAGGCCCGCGCCGCCGTACTCGGTGGGCGTCGTCGGACCGAACATGCCGAGCTCGGCGACCTCGGGCACGAGGTCCATCGGGAACGTGCCCGCCTCGAAGTGCTCCATCGCGACCGGCAGGTAGCGCTCGGTGACCCACTGGCGCACCGAGTCGCGCGCCATGCGCTCGTCCTCGGAGAGCTGGTCGTCGAGGTTCATGTAGTCGAGCTGACGGAACGTGGCCATGGTCGGGCTCCGGATCGAAAAAAGGTTCGCGCGCGAGGGTCGCAAGAAGCTCTCGCGCGCCGAGGTAGAGCCGCGCATTCTAGCGGAACCCGAGCCTGCCGTCCTCCCCGTCGCATCTCGCCGAATCGTCGCCACGAGCATGAATCCCCTGCCCTGTCCGCGCTGCGGCTACCCCGCCCCCGACGCGGAGTGCACGCATTGCGCTCGGCTCACGGAGGTCTCGCTGGTCGCCCCGCGCGCGGGAGCGAGCGCGGAGCTCGCTGCCGGCGCGCAAGCGCTCGTCCGCGGCCTCTACTTCCTCGGCAGCACGCGCGGCACCAAGCGTTGGCTCGTCCCGCCGTTCCTCGTGACGACGACGATCTTCGCGCTGGTCTCGTTCGGACTGTTCGAGCTCGTCGACGGTTGGATCACCGCCCTACGCACACAGGGTGAGGCCGAACTCGCCTTCGAGCCACGTTGGTTCGCCGACGCGCTCCAAACGGTGATCCAAAGTGCAGCGATGTGGTGGATCGTGTCGCTCGGCGGCTACGCGTTGGCGTTCGTCGTCGCGTTCCTCGTCGCGCTGTGGACCTTCTCGATCGTCTACGAAGCGTTGTGCGGCCCGTTCCTCGACGTCGTGCACGCGCGCCTCGAGCGGCGCTGGTTCGGCGCCGATCCGCGGGCGACGTGGGACGCCGCGCGCGGCGAGAGCGGCTTCAAAGCGCTCGTCCTGCGCAATCTCGCGACCGTGTGGACCAGCGTGAAAGCCTCGATCTTCGCCGGCGTCGTGCTGGTGCTCGCGTTCCCGCTGCAGCTCGTGCCGTTCGTCGGTGGAGCGCTGTTCGCGATCGCCGCGGGTTTCGCGACCGCGGTGTCGTTGCTCGACATCCCGTTCTCGCGCCGCGAATGGAGCCTGCGTCAGCGGCTCGCCTTCGTCGGCGACCACGCGACCGCCGTGATCGCGTTCGGCACCACCGCCGGCTTGTTGGTCCTCGTGCCGTTCCTCGGCCCGCTGGTCTGCGTACCGGCGGCGTCGGTCGGCGGAGCGTGGCTCGTCTGTCGCCTCGACAAGAAACGCCTGCGCTCGCTGGATCGGTCTCGCACGGCGAACTAGAACGGCCGGCATGGTCCGTTATCTCGTCACCAGCGCCCTGCCTTACGCCAACGGCCCGATCCACTTCGGCCACGTCGTCGGCGCGTACTTGCCCGCCGACGTCTACGTCCGAACCCTGAGGATGCACGGCGAGGAGGTGCTCTACGTCTGCGGCGCCGACGAGCACGGCGTCGCGATCACGATCGGCGCCGAGCGCGAGAACCAGCCGTACGCGGAGTACGTCGCGCATTGGCGAGGCGTGATCAAGTCGACGTTCGATCGGCTCGGCATCCGCTTCGACGTGTGGTCGGGCACCAGCATCTCGCCGAGCCACGCTGAGCTCAGCCAGGACTTCTTCCGGCGCCTCGACATCGGCGGCTACCTGATGCAGCGCGAGGAGCAGCAGCTCTACTGCACCACCGACGCGCGCTTCCTCGCCGACCGCTACATCGCCGGCACGTGCCCGAACTGCGGGTATCCGGAGGCCCGCGGCGACGAGTGCCCGCGCTGCGCGAAGTGGCTGAACCCGCTCGAGTTCACCGATCCGCGCTGCAAGGTCTGCGGGTCGACGCCGGAGAAGCGCAAGACGCGCCACTGGTACCTCGACCTGCCGAAGCTGCGCGACGAGAAGCTCGGAGAGTGGGCCGCCGCGCACGAGTGGAAGCCCAACGTCGCGACCTTCGTCGCGAACCAGCTCGAGGAGGTCGAGCCGAGGCCGATCACCCGCGACATGCACTGGGGCGTGCCCGTGCCCGAGGACCGCGCGCGCGGCGAGAGCGGCAAGGTGCTCTACGTCTGGTTCGACGCGCCGATCGGCTACGTGTCGTTCACGCGCGACTGGGCGGAAGCCCACGGAGCCCCGGACGACTGGCAGAAGTGGTGGCGCTCGCCGGACACGCGGCTCGTCCACTTCATCGGCAAGGACAACATCCCGTTCCACTGCGTCGTGTTCCCCGCGATGCTCTGGGGAGTGAAGCAGGACTACGTGTTGCCTTGGCACGTGCCGGCGAACGAGTTCTACAACCTCGAAGGGCGCAAGTTCTCGACCTCGCAGGGTTGGTATGTCGACCTCGACGAGTTCTTCGCGCGCTACGACGCGGATACGGCGCGGTTCTACCTGCTCGCGAGTTCGCCCGAGACCAAGGACAGCGACTTCAACTGGAAGGACTTCCAGAGCGCGAACAACGTGTTGCTCGCGGACACGATCGGCAACCTCGCCTCGCGCGTGCTGAAGTTCCTCGAGAAGTACTACGAGGGCCAGATCCCAGCGGTCTCTGCCGAGCACGCGGCCGAGTTCGATCGCATCCTGCTCACCGAATGCGGCGCGTTCGCCGATCCCGGCGCGGCGCTGCTCGACTTCCGCTTCCGACGCGGCACCGAGGACCTCGCGGCCAACGCCCGCGTCGCGAACGTCTTCGTCGACCGCGTCGCGCCGTGGTCGCTGCGCAAGACCGACCCCGAGCGCGCCGGCGCGGCGCTCGCGACGTGTTGCGAGTGGCTCGCGCTGCTCGCGCAGTGGATGGCGCCGATCCTGCCGGGCAAGGCGCAGCGGCTGTGGACGATGCTCGGCAACCTCGGTGAGGTGGGCGAGCAACGCTGGCCGAAACTCCCGGTCGCGGGCGCGTGGCGGCGCAACCTGTCCGGCCAGCGCATCGGCCAGGTCGACGTGCTCTTCCCGAAGATCGACGACGCGGTGATCGCGGCGGAGATCGACGCGCTGCACAAGCGCGCCGCGGCGACGAGTTGACGCAGCGCGCGAACGAGGAACTCGCCACCTCGCCGCGCTCGAAGCCCGGTCCCGACGAGCCACTCGGGACCGCGAGCGGCGCAGTGCCAACCAAGTAGATCGGCCGGTCCCGACGAGCCACTCGGGACCGCGAGCGGCGCAGTGCCAACCAAGTAGATCGGCCGGTCCCGACGAGCCACTCGGGACCGCGAGCGGCGCAGTGCCAACCAAGTAGATCGGCCG
>JACRIN010000025.1 GCA_016220085.1 Planctomycetota bacterium | reverse complement strand
GCACGCGCTCGCTCGCGACCCGCCGCGGCGAGATCGGGCTCGCCGGCGAGTTCGAGCACTCGCGCGAGCTCGAGCTCGGTGCTCGCGATCGCCGCGACGTCCGGCGACCACGCGCCGCGCCGGATCGCGAGCGCTCGCTCGAAACGCGTGCGGGCCTCCGCGCGCTCGCCGTGGGCCGCGCGCGCGCGCGCCGAGCGGAACAGCGCCTCGCCCGCGGCCTCCGAATCGGCGCCGTGGACGACGATCGCGAGCTCGATCGCGCGCTCGAAGTGCTCCCTCGCGCGCTCGGCGTCGCCGCAGAGATCGTTCGCGTCCGCCAGCGCGAGTTCGAGCCTCGCCGCGGCCGGGCTGAGCGCCGCTCCGGACGCTTCGAGCGCCGCGAGCCCGCGGTCGGCGAGCAGGAGCGCCGTCGAGGACTCGCCCCGCGCGAGGTGCGCGAGCGCGAGCCGTTCGAGCAAACGCGCGAGCTCCGCCGGATCGTCGGCGCCGAGGCTCTCGCGCAGCGCGAGCGCGCGGTCGAGCAGCGGGATCGCGCGTTCGGCGAGCCCGATGTTCGCGTACGCGGCGCCCGTGGCCTCGAGGAGCGCGGCGTGGAGCTCCGGCTCGTTCGCGTAGGCGGTCAACGAACGCTCCGCGCCGCGATCGAGCAGCTCGCGCGCCGTGATCGTCTCGCCGGCGGAGCGCTCGTCCTCCGCGAGCGAGAACTGGCGGACGAGTTCGTCGATCGCCTTGGTCTTGACCGTCGCTTCGCGCTCGGTGCGCGCTTGCTCGCCGCGGATCGCGCGGTTCGCGAGGAAGAGCCCGAGCGGCAGGCCGACCGCAATCGTCGCCGCGAGCCCGGCGAGGCCCGCGCGCGCCGGATTGCGCCGCACCCAGCGCGCGACGCGCTGCGCGGGCGACAGCGGCCGCGCGAGCACCGGTTGAAACGCGAGGAAGCGCCGCAGGTCCGCCGCGAACTCCTGCATCGACGGGTAGCGGCGCGCGCGATCCTTCTCGAGCGCGACCGACACGATCGTCTCGAGGTCACGCGGCACCAGCGGCTGCAGACGCGACAAGAGCGGCGGCTCCTTCGACTGGATCGCGCGGAAGACCTGGGCGGTGTTCGCGCCCTCGAACGGCCGGCGCCACGCGAGCAGCTCGAAGAGCGTCACGCCGAGCGAATAGACGTCGCAGCGCGCGTCGATCTCGCTCGGGCTCCCGGAGAGCTGCTCGGGCGCGACGTAGTACGGCGAGCCCGCGAACTCGCCGGAGCGCGTCAACGCCGGATCGTCGTCGACGCGCGCGAGGCCGAGGTCGAAGACCTTGGGCGCCGCGTCGGGCCCGATCATCACGTTCGACGGCTTGACGTCGCGGTGGACGACGCCGTGCGCGTGCGCGTGGCCGAGCGCGTCGGCGATCGCCGCGGTCCAGCGACACACGGTCTCGACGTACGTGCGCCCCCACTCGATCGTGTCGGCGAGCGGGCTCTCCGGCGCGACTTTCGCCGCGAGCAGCGTGCGCAGGAACGCGGGGTCGACGTCGGCGAACGCGCGGCCGCTCGCGCGCAGCTCGTCGAGCAATGCCGCGAGCGTCGTGCCCGCGAGGTGCTCCATCGCGAACCACGGACGGCCGTCGCTCTCGCCGACGTCGAGGATGCGCACGAAGCCCGGGTGATCGAGCGCCGCCGCGGCGCGCATCTCGCGGTCGAAACGCGCGCGCAAGCGCTTGTCGCGGTCCTCGTCGCCGCCGACGGGCACGTGCGCGACCTTGATCGCGACGCGGCGCGCGCGGAGCTCGTCCTCGGCGAGGTAGACGCTGCCCATTCCGCCCGAACCGAGCGTCGAGAGCACGCGATACCGCCCGATGCGCGCGGGCCCGCTGCGCTCGGAGGCGAGCAGGCCGAGTCGCGCGAGCGCGCTCAGTCGCTCGCGGAGTCGGAGCGCGAGTTCGAGGTCGCCCGCGGCGACACGCTCGACGCACGCGTAGCCTTCGGAGGCGAAACTCTCCACGCACTCCGCGAGCGCGCTCTCGACGAACTCCTCCCTCGACTCTCGTTCGCTCACGCTCCCGCCAAGCTAGCACAGGCGTTCCGAGCGGATAGACTCGCAGCATGGTCGACGACGCGGATCGCACGCCGGGCGACGAGCGCGTGCGCATGCTCGAAGAGCACCTCAGCGCGCTGCGCGGCTACGTGCGGGCGCGACTCGGCGAGAAGCTGCGCTCGAAGGAGACCAGCCAAGACCTCGTGCAGTCGATCTGCCGCGAAGTGCTCGGCGACCTCGACGGCTTCGAGGATCGCGGAGGCACCAGTTTTCGCGATTGGCTGATGCGAACGGCGGAGAACAAGATCGTCGACAAAGTGCGGTTCTGGGCCCGCGAGCGACGCACGAGCGATCGCGAGGTGCCGCTGGACGCCGCGGAGAGCGACTCGACCGCCGACGCGCGTTTGCTGGCGCAGGTGTACTCGCTCGCGAGCCCGAGCCAGGCCGCGGTCGCGCGCGAGGAGCTCGCACGGCTCGAGCGCGCGTTCCGCGAACTGCCCGACGACTACCGCGCGGCGATCGTGCTCTCGCGGGTGCACGGACTCTCCGGCGCGGAGATCGCGGCGAAGCTCGGCCGCACCGAGGGCGCGACGCGGACGCTGTTGTCGCGGGCGCTCGCGCGGCTCGCGATGGTGATGGAAGGCGATTGACGTACGGAGCCGCCCGGCGCAATCGGGAAGAAACGGTGCGGCGCCGTACGTCCGACGCGACCCGCTCGTCGGAGGATTCTCACCTCCAAGGCTGTGGACATGCTGGGCACACAACGAGCCCGCGCCGTGGAGCTCTCCACGGCACGGGTCGTTGCTTTGCAGACGCGGCGGTTCGTCCCGCGCTCGACGCGCAATCAGGGCACGAACGTCACGGCGTACGCGTTCGTCGTGTTGAACGTCGCGCCGCACGGACCGTTCGGGTCGCGCGTCCAGCCCTGGAAGTTCCAGGTCGAGCCCGGCGCGATCTGACCGCCCGCCGGGAACGTCGAGTTCGCGAACGCGACGATGTTCGCGAGCTCGAACGAGCCGTTCGCGCCCGAGTTGCCGACCGGGAAGCGGAACACCGGATAGCCCTGCGCGCCGGTGCAGAGCAGACCCGCGCCGAACGGCACGCTGTTCTGGATCGCGCCCATGTAGAAGCGGCCCGCGCGATTCGCCGGCAGCGAGAATGCGGTGATCACCAGGTCGTCGCTCGCGACGCTGGTCGTGCCCGCGCCGGTCAGGCGCGCGCCGAAGCCGGTCGAATTCGCGCAACCGCCGAGCGTGTCGACGTTGCCGCACGGGCAGGTGACGCCGAAGCAGTACGCGCTGCCGGGCTCGCCCGCATCGGCGACCGCGAGCGCGTCGACCGAGACCGGCTGCAGCCAGCTCGTCTTGATCGCGCCGGAACCGACGTCGATGCGCTTGATCGAACCGTCGGTGCCGCCGATCAGCAGATCGCCGAGGTGCATCGCGAGCGCTTCGCAGTCGCTGTTCGGCGTGAATTGCGCGGCGATCTGCTGCGTGGTGCGATCGAGCTTGTAGACGACGCCCTGGTTGGTGCCGAGGAAGACGTGCGTCGAGTTCAGCGCCATCGACGCGACGGGTCCGCCGCACGTGCCCCAGAACTGGAAGCCGCCGCTGATCGCGTCGCCCTTGTGGACGATGCCGAACGAGCTGCCGGCATAGAGCGTCGAACCGTCGAGCGCGAGCGCCGTCACCGGCACGGGCACGGTCAGCGTCGCGAGCACTTGACCGGTCGTCTTGTTCAGACGCGCGATCGAACCGTCGCTGCCGCCGACCAGGAGATCGCCGTTTTGGAACGCGAGCGCTTGCGCGTCGTTCGGCGCGTCGTACGCGTACGTCAGGAAGCCCGACGTGTCGCGGTGGTAGATGCGGCCGGTGACGTCGCCGATGAAGATGTCGCTGCCGTCGGTCGCCATCGACTGCGCGGAGCCGCCGCACGCGCCGATCAGATTCTGAGTCGGGCCGAACGGCGTGCCTTGGTAGATCAGGGTGCTCGTGCTGCCGATGAAGAGCTCGTCGGCGAGCGCCGCGGACGCCGCGCCGAACACGGCGACGGCGAGGAACGAGGTGCGAAGGACGGTGCGCATGGTAATCCAGTCGGGTCAGGGGGACGAAAGTAGGCGCGCGGGGTAGACGGCCTGCCATCGGGAGGAGCGTCGCGGCGAGCGCGACGTTACACCGCCCCACGCGCGGCTTCGGGCGCATGCGCGGTGTCGGCCGGCTCGACCGAAGCCGCGCGGTGCGACCGGCGCAACGCGGTGCGAGCGGCGTCGAGTGACGCGCGCGCCCATCGGCGGCGCGCGCGAGTCGCCGGCTACTCGTCGTTCGGCCGCGCCTGGTAGAGCGCCCAAATCATCCCGACCTGCGCGTCCTCGAACAGTCGCTTCGAAATGTCGTTGAGCGTGCAAGCGTCGAAATTGAGCACCGCGGCGAGCCGCGCGATCGGCGGCGCGCAGGCCGCTTCGGGCTCCCGCGCCGGAGCCTGCGGAACCGCGGCCTGGGGCGCCGCCGCATACGCTTCCGCTGCGAGGGCCTCCGCCGCGAGGCCCCCTGCCGGGTGAGTCGCCGGCGGGATCGCGTTCGACGCGGGCGCCTGATCGTCGCGCGCTGCGTCCGACGCTGCTCCCTTCGCATCGACACAACTGCACCACGCGAGATCGATCGCGCCGGTGATGCCCTGCTTCTCGATCGCTTGCCAGTGCTCCGGCATCGTCACGATCAGGATCGCTTCGTCGATCCAGCCGAGCACCTGACGCTTGTCATAGGCGGTGTTGCGCAAGAGCCGCACCGGATCGGCGAGCGAGAGCCCCGCGACGTCGCTGATCCCCTCTTCGCCAAGCCGCTCGGCGACTTCCGGCACGATGCCGCGAACGTCGGTCAAGGGTACGCCGCGCGCGACCACGTTGGCCGAGCTCATGTAGCCCGTCCGCTTGCGCACGCCCTCGAAGATCGTCTCGATCACGTAGCGCGGCGAGAAGCCGGCGACGAAGTGCACCGCGAGCAGCAGCCCGCCGACCGCGGAACCGTTGCTCTGCCCGCTCGGCAAAGTTCCGTCCGCGGTCACACTCTCGAGCCCGAGCTTCGTCAACAGGATCGCGAGCATCGGCCCGAGCACCAACGTCAGCGCGCACCAGGTCGCGACGCCGTTGGTGATGTCGCGCACGAACGCGCGCTGGCCGAGCTGGAGCAACGTGTAGCAATACGCGCCCGAGAGTCCGATCCAGGCGGCCGACTTCATCTCGGGCGAGAGCAACGGATCGTCGGGCTTCAGCAAGCGCAGCATCCACGCGAGCAACACCAAAAGCATCAGCACCGCCGGCACGCCGAAGCGCAGCAGCAGCACGATGCCGTCGAACTCGCGATCGACCGACCGCTCGACCGCACGCCGGTACGCGAGCGTCTGCGTGCGATCGCCGTCGTTCGCGGCACACAAGGAGGAGCTCTCGTCGCCGCTGTTCGTGGACCGGCTCTCGGTCCTACCCTGCGACGTGGCGCCGGTCGCCGTCAGGCTGACCAAACTCTCGAACGGCCAGAGCCGTCGGCCGCGATCGAGCAGTTGCGATGCGCGCACGATGAAGAGGTAGAGCGCGTGCTGGGCGACGATCACCGACGGAATCAGTGCGGCGAGCCAGCACCATCCGGGCACGGCGGCGATCGGGCATGGCCTTGCGCCCGGCCAGAGGCTCGCGACGAGCACCGCGACGACCACCACGAGCAACAGGACGCCGATCAGGACCTGGACGAGCTTCGAGATCACGCCGCCGCGCGGATCCGCTTCGATGGGCTTTGCCATCCGGACGACAGGGGCGCTCGCGAACGGAGCGCACGCAATCGCCGCCGAGCGTCCGAATCTCTAGCGCGTCGGCGAGTCGCCGCCGAGCCCGGCGAGCGTCCGCTCGAGCCATTCCCGGTCCTCGCTCCCCTCGGGCACGAACCGGCGCGCGGCCAGGAGGTCGGCGCGGGCGCCGGCACCGTCGCCGGCCTCGAGTCGAGCGTGCGCGCGGTGCACCCACGCCTTGGCGTGGGTCCGGTCGAGCGCGAGCGCGCGGTCGAAGCTCGCGATCGCCTCCAGCGGCCGCCCGAGCCGTTTCAACGCGACGCCGCGCGCATAGTGGGTCCACACGTCGTTCGGGTCGAGGGCGAGCGCGCGATCGAGGGCCGCGAGCCCGGGCTCGGGTTCGTCGAGGCACGCGAAGGCGTGGGCCCGCAGTCGCCAAGCCTCGGCGGAGTCGGGCGCGAGCAGGACGGCGCGCCCGAGCGTCTCCAGCGCGGCGCGCGCATCGCCGGCGTCGAGTTCGGCTCGGGCGATCGCGATCACGCGCGCGAGCTCGGCGTCGTCCCGACCGCCGGCGCAGGCGAGTGCGAGGCAAGCGAGCAGCAGGGAGGACGTGCGCGGCATCGCGGTCGATGCTGTAGGAGTCCTCGTCTCGACGGTGACGGGCGGGTCCGACGTCGCGATCGAGCCTCCGACCGCCCGGGTCGCGACGGTTGACGAGTCACCGCTCGCCCGCACACCGTGCTGGAGTCGGCGTTGCGAGTCCCTAGAATCGGCCACATGGCGAAGAAGGACGAACCGATCAAGAAGGCGGCGAAGCCGCTGGACGAGCTCGACAAGAAGACGCTGGCGCTGATCGCGCGGACCGCGGATCAGGTGCGCAAGAAGATCGACGCGCGCAACCTGCCGGAGCTGCGGTTCCCGACGCGCTCGCTCGCCAACGTGAAGTACGAGTCGAAGATCGGGTACTTCGAGCTGGGCAAGGGGACGACGTCGCGCGCGCTCTCCGTGAACACGGTGAAGAGCTTCGCGCAGACGCTCCGCCTGATGTCGATCTCGAAGGAGATGGTCGAGAACAACGACTTCGCGACGAAACGGGAGGCGTACTACGTCTCGAAGAACTGGGGCGAGTGCAAGTTCAACGAGCAGGTCGAGTCGGACACGGTGATGGACGACATCGAGGCGTTGGCGTCGCTCGATGGACTCTCGCGCGAGCAACTGCGCTACTTCCCGGAGGAGCACGGCGGGTCGGTCGCCGGCGTGTTGACGGTGGTCGACATCGACTCGGAGACGGGCAAGGAGATTTCGATCGACTGCACGGCGTTCGGGTCGGGCTCTTACTCGATCCCCCACTCGGTCGAGCACTTGAAGTTCGAGACCAAGGCGAAGTTCATCCTCGCGATCGAAACCGGCGGCATGTTCCAGCGCCTCAACAACCACAAGTACTGGAAGACCGCGAACTGCATCTTGGTCGAGACGGCCGGCGTGCCGACGCGCGCGACGCGCCGGTTCGTGCGGCGGCTCGCCGACGACAAGAAGATCCCGGTGTACGCCTTCGTCGACTGCGATCCGTACGGCATCGCGAACATCTATCGGACGCTGAAGGTCGGGTCGGGCAACGCCGCGCACATCAACCGTTTCTTCTGCGTGCCGCAGGCGCAGTATCTCGGCGTCACGCCGCAAGACATCATCGACTTCAAGCTCCAGGACGCGACGCACAAGCTGCAAGAGGTCGACATCAAGCGTGCGAAGGACGCGCTGAAGAACGACCCGTTCTTCATCGCCCACAAGCCGTGGGTCAAGGCGCTCGAACAGATGCTGAAGATGGGCGTGCGCGCCGAGCAGCAGGCTCTCGCGAAGTGGGGACTGAACTACGTGATCGAGGAGTATTTGCCGAAGAAGCTGGACAACCGGAAGGGCTTCTTGCCGTAGACGGCGCGTCGAACGGCATCTTGGTCGGGCCCCGCGTCAATCCGTCTTCGGAGGCGAGAACACCGCGAGGTAGTCGAACATCGACGTGCGGCGCCCCGCCTCACGGCAATCCACGAACAGCTCAAAGTCCGGGGCATCCTCGAAGAACTTAGCCCTATTCTCGAGAATCGATCCGGCGATGGGGTCCGCGAACATTGGCGTCCATCCAAGGTGACCCATGAGGTCATTGCTGCTGAGGAAGTACGCGATCCAGGAGATGAGGTACGTATTGCGGTCTGCGTTTTTGCATAGTTGTTCGAGGTACCCCACGAGGTAGCGCACAATCTCTGATTCGCGTCGTTTGCCGAAGTCGCTGCGCAAAATTTGTTCGACAATCGCAACCACCTTTGGAAACGCTTTAATTCTCAACTTGGCGAGCATGAACAGCATGCTGATGATCTTCTGGAGATTGCTGTCGCTCAAGTCGACCTTCAACCGCCCACCTGAAGTTGTGATGTCTGCCAGGAACCGATCAACGACCCCGGTACCTGGGCATGCTCGATCGATCTGCAGTACCGCAAGGTAGAGCTCCCGAAAATCCTTCCACGAGTATGCATCTTTTCGCTCTGGGTGTACGGCGTAGTAGCGGGATACCCACTCGCGGAACAGGCCATCAGGCAGAACCGAGATTCGGGTCTTCTCGTCACTCAACTCCAAATTGTACTGCCGAAGCGCGCCCTGAAGCAGCTTCACGATCGCGCGGGCATGCGCCTCGCTCTTTACC
Source organism: Planctomycetota bacterium (assembly GCA_016220085.1). Classification (GTDB taxonomy): domain Bacteria; phylum Planctomycetota; class UBA1135; order UBA1135; genus JACRIN01. Next base: position 92,973 of record JACRIN010000025.1, on the reverse strand, counting down.
AGTATCCGGTAGTCGTCCTTGAATCGCACCGCCTCGAACTCCAGATGCTCTTTGCGCGCCGCCTGGCTCAAAGAAACGTCTACCGCCGCCGCCAACACTTCGGCGACTACGTCGGAGACAGCAGGGCCTATGGGGATTCCGTTTGTGCATCCGTCGTTGGACTGCTGAAACAGGCGGTCGAGGCGATTGCCGAGCAATGCCAAGTCGTTCCTTTTCGCTCGCGCCTCAGCCTTGCCGTGAATGGCCCACGCGATGCTGTGCGTGTACACCGATGGGTAGAAGTTCTTGATATCGGCCTTGACTACGTATTCGTATTGGCAGGCAACCGAGGCAATGTCGTCCTCCGTCATGTCCAGGAACTCGTAGATCATCCTCCCTGCACGCAGTTTTCCCGGTCGGCCAGTACTCGCGGCATCCAACGGGATCGGAAAGCCATAGGACGTGACGGACGATGTCGTCGGCATCATGGCATCAACTAGGGCCGGCCACGCTTTGCTGATATCCAGGGCGATATCACTATATACTTGCGGGTGCATGATCCCGAACCGACGGTCCGTCAGCGTGGAGCGCGGGAGGTAGACGTTGATCCACTCGAAGGCCGGTAGCTTCTTTCCGGGATAGTATTGCCTCGGCTTGTTCGGAGCGCGGGCAACGGCGAAACATGGCGGAAGCACGTAGCTCTCTGGAAAGTAGCCGGACCGGAACAGCCACTGATAAACCTGTTCCTGTGTAAGAGCACGTGCTAGCTCGAAGGTCTTCGCTCGATGCAGAGCGATAGGATCACCGCGTTCCGGAGATGATCCAGGTTTCTCGTCGGAACTCGCTTCGAGTGCCATGTGGGGCAAGTTAGTACACAACAAGCTAGCTTGTCAAACACGGAGCTGGGTAGCCGCAAACACGTCTGACCGAAGGCGGCTTCAGAGTCGACAATCGGTAGAACTTCGCCAACAACGGCGATAGAGCGGAGTTCGCAGCCGTCGTGCGGCATTCCGGCCAAGGGGCTACGCCGTTGCGGGCGGTCGACGTTGAACTGTTACCGCAAATGTCCCCCTTGCCGCGTGCTCGTCGCAGATTCTGCTTCGTCGAGACCGACGCCGGTTCGAGTTCGTGTGACTTCGTTTGGCGGATCACGCGAGATGCGTCGTCGTAATTCTCCGAATCCAGGTCGGGGAGTCGCAGGATCCGCATAAATCTCTCTCTGGGCCGGGCTATCCGAACTTGGACGCCACTGCGTAGATCACGTCGGCGGTCACGGAGTCGACGCGGGACGCGTGCACGAAACGGAGGCAGGCGTCGCGGATCCGAGTGCGAGCGGCGGGATCGAGTTGCTCCAGCGTGCCGCGATAGCCGGTGCCCTGGAGCAGCGCCCATGCGTCGTCGGGCGACTTGAGCGGATGCCTCGCGGCCTCGGGCTCGACGTGCGGCTCGACTCCGGTCACCGACATCAGCTCACGCACGGCGACCGGATCAGTGAGCCCATCCCAACAGTTGAAGGCCCGATGCAACTCCGGCCGCACCGCGCGCACGCTCTCCCAGAAGAACGAGTTCAACGGCGCGAACACATCCGGCCCCCACGTCGTGATCGCGAGCTTTCCGCCCGGCTTCACGCGTCGCCACAGCTGCCGCACCGCACCGCGCATGTCGGGGATGAAGAAGATCCCGAACACGCACACCACCGCGTCGAAGCTCGCGTCGGGCGCGTCGAGCTCCATCAGATCGGCCGAGCGAAACTCGGCATGACTCCAGCCGCGCTTCGCCGCCTTCGCGCGCGCGAGCTGCAGCAAGCCCTCGGACAGATCGACGCCGAGCACGTGTCCGCCCGGCCCCACCACCTCCGCCGCCGGAATCGCCGACGCTCCCGAGCCGCAACACGCGTCCAGCACCCGCGCGCCCTTCGGCAGCTCCAAACGCTCGACCGTCCGCCGCCCGAAGCGGTCCCAGAACGAGTTTGCTTCATGATCGAAATGGTCGGCTGCCGCGTCATAGGTCCGCGTCGCCATCGCTCGAGCGTCTTGATGTGCCGTCATGCTGTCGTCGAACTCGCGTTTGACGTCCGGGCCGTTGCGAGCTTGCGCACTCTCGACATGATAGGGAGCCCGCGCGCGCCGGTCGCTCCCACCGCTGCCCCACGAGTCATGCCCGTTACGATCCAGCTCTCCTCGTTGCTCCGCGACTACTGCGGCAGTTCGTCGGAGCTCGCGATCGAGGCGGCGAGCGTGCGCGCGGTGCTCGGCGAGCTCGAGCGACTGCACCCCAAGCTCCATCGCAGCGTCTGCGACGACACCGGCGCGATTCGCCGTCACGTCAACTTCTTCGTCAACACCCACAACATCCGCGACCACGGCGGGCTCGACACCGCGTTGAAGCCCGGCGACGTCGTCACCATCCTTCAGGCAGTCTCCGGAGGCTGAACATGCCCAAGCGCGTCGTCGTCTGCATCGGTACCCGCAAAGGTCTCTTCGTCGCGGAAAGCGCCAAGCCGCGCAAGCGCTTCGAGCTCCGCGGCCCGTTCGGGTCCGGCGTCGCCGTCTACTCGGCGATGATCGACACGCGCGGCACGCCGCGGATCTTCGCGTCGAGCTGCAACTCGTTCTTCGGCATGAAGGTGCTGCGCTCGAACGATCTCGGGCACACCTTCAAGGAGACGAAGTCGGCGCCGGCCTTCCCGAAGGACGATGGGCGCGCGCTCGCCAACATCTGGTCGCTCGAGCCCGGCGACGGCAGGAAGGAGCTCTGGTGCGGCGTCGAGCCCGCGTCGCTCTTCCGCAGCCACGACAACGGCGATTCGTGGGACATGGTGCAGGGCATTTCGAATCACGAGCACGCGCGCAAGTGGCATCCCGGCGCCGGCGGACTCTGCATGCACACGATCGTGCGCGACGGCAACCGCGTGCACCTCGGCATCTCGACCGGCGGGCACTATCTCAGTGAGGACGGCGGCGAGACGTTCCAAGCGTCGAACAAGGGCGTCGGCGCCGGCTTCACCCCCGATCCGTATCCGGAGTTCGGCCAGTGCGTGCACAAGATCGCGCGGCACAAGGACAAGCCCGGTCGCCTCTACATGCAGAACCACGGCGGTTGGGCGACCTGGGACGGTCCCGGCGGGCGCCGGCCGGACATCGGCGTGCTGCGCAGCGACGACCACGGCAAGAGCTGGCGCTCGATCGCGAAGGGACTGCCCTCGGACTTCGGCTTCCCGATCGTCGTGCACCCCGAGGATCCCGACGTCGTCTACGTGTTGCCGCTCGAGACGATGACGCGCACGTGCCCCGACGGCGCGCCCGCCGTGTGGCGCAGCGAGGACGGCGGCGATTCGTGGTCGCGGCTCGCGAAGGGCTTCCCGAAGAAGGAGACCTTCTTCACCGTGCAGCGCGATGCGATGGACGTCGACGAGCTCAAGTCGCCGGCGCTCTACGTCGGAACCACGACCGGCCAACTCTGGATCGGTCGCGACGGCGGCGAGCAGTGGGACTGCCTCTTCGACTCGCTCCCGCCGATCCACTGCGTCGAGGTCGCGGTGGTTTGACGCGCTGCGGCGCGGTGCCGGCGGAGGTCAGCGGCGGTGGTTCGCGCGTAGCGGCTCGGGCGGCGGCGGCGACGAGCTCGCGCGCTCTTCGTCGAGCAGAGCTTGCAAGCGCCGCACTTCGTCGAGCACGCCGACGAAGCGGCGGCCGAACGGCGTCAGCGTGTAGGTGACGCGCAACGGCGGCTTCGTCCCCTCGACCGAGCGCGCGGCGATGCCGAAGCGCAGCAGCTTCGCGAGGCGCTCGTTCATCACCTTCGCGGAGAGGCCCGAGCACGCGCGCTGCAACGCGCTCGGTCGCTCGACGCCGTCGGCGATCCGTTGGAGGAGGCTCAGCGACCACTTGCAGCCGATCACGTCCTCGACCATCGAAGCAACATCGCGGGGCGAGTCGGCATCACGGGGCGAAGCCATGTCGCGAGCCGGCGGGCCAGCGCGTCGCGACGCGGTCTCACGCGGCGAAGCGACAGCACGCGGCGAAGCTGCATCGGCCCGCGGCTCGCCCCCGGGCGCGCGCGCGGCATTTCGATTTCCGCCGGAAGGAGCTCGCTCTCGCATCGCGCGGCCACCTTACCAAACGGTGCGTTCTTGGCCGTCCTCGCCGTTCGCCCTAGGTTCGACCGCGTCGTCGCACTTCGCGGCGCGCACACGAACCCGAAGCGAAAGATCCCCACCATGAAGAGCCAAGCCGTCTTCTTCCACGCCGGTTGCCCGGTCTGCGTCGAGGCCGAACACAAGGTCCTGAGCGCGCTCGACAGGAGCCGCTACGACGTCGAGGTCGTCCACCTCGGCACCGACAAGCGCAAGCTCCCCGACGCCGAGCGCCTCGGCGTGAAATCCGTCCCCGCGCTCGCGCTCGACGGCCAGGTCTTCCACATCAACTTCGGCGCGAGCCTCTCGGCCTTGAAGTGAGCGCCCGCGCGCGACAGCACGGAGCCCTAGTCCGTGCTCTCGCGCACGGCTCAATCCGAACCCACGCGAGCGCGCGCCCGTGCGTCCGGCGTCCAATTGGCGTCGTCTGAAAGCGTTCGCTCGTTCCGCTCGAAACTCCCGAGGTTCGCGACCTTCTGCTCGCGGGCTACCGCGACGGCGCGCTCCACGGCCGCAAGAGCCTCCTCGCGCAGACCGAGCCGCCACGCCGCGAACGCCAACGTGTTCCAAGCATGTGGGTCGTCGGGTTTCAGCTCGCTCGCCGCACGCGCGGCTTCCAGGGCGAGCGCGAGCCCGGAACTCGGCGCGTCCTGATCGACGGCGATTCGTTCCCACGCGAACTGCTGCAGCGTATCGCCCGCGCATTCCGCGTTCCAAGGCAACGGTCGCGTGCGCAAACTGGCCTCGATCGGCGCCATGCTCTCCGGCGCGAGATGCCCGACCGCGGCGAGCGACTCGAAAGCGAACGCGAACTGGTACTCGTCCTCGGGGGCACCGGCCAAGCGCTGACAGCCCGCAACGAACGCTGCGAGTGCGGCCGGGCCGAGTCTGCGAGCGTCCTCCGCGTTGTCCTCGTCCGCGAAATAGTGATCGACTTCAGTGAGGAATGAAACCGCGACCGCCGGGTCTTCGTCGGACATCCCGCGCACCAGCGCGGCGCACGCTGCGGACTGCTGTGGCGCGCGCGATGTCGCCACCGCGCGCAACGCTTCGACGACGTCGTCGCGCACGTCACCGTCGAGATCACGGCCCACCGTCTCCAGAATCTCGATCGCGCGCGGATCGCGCTGCGCGAAGTGCTGCAACGCTTCGATCAACTGGACCACGCCGGTGTCGTGACCTTCGCGCACGAGACCGACGACGCTGTGAGTCCGTCCGTCCTTCGACGTCACCGTCGCACGGTTGCTAGCGTCGACGTACGCTCGGAACTGGAGCGACTCGCACCACTCGTCGAGCGTCAGACCTTGGTAGCGCAGCGCGTTCGCAACAGGCCTCGCTCGGGAGCTCGGCGCCGAGCACTGAACGGTCAGCAGAGCGAGCACCGCGGGCGCCAGCCAGCGGCGCAGAGAGCGAAACAGGGCGGAGGCGACATCAGCGTCGAATGCGAGCATGGAGCGGACCTCAGGAAGGAGGAATGAAGGGTCGGATCGGCGTCAGTCTGCTCGGCACGAAGATCGAGCTCAAGCTCGCCACGCCGCGCGCGCGAAATCGCCCCGCCGCTGAACCCGAGACTGGGACGGGAGCGCCGCACTGGAATCGAGCGCGAGCGCGGCTCACAGTGGGCGCTCGCTCGCACGATCGCCGAGCGAACCACACACGATGAACGAGATTCGACCGATCGAAGCCGTCCTCCACGCGCCCGAGCCCCACTGGGTCGGCGATGGGTTCCGTGTCGCGGGCTACTTCGCCGCGTACGAGGGCCTGGTCGAGCGACTGAGCCCGTTCCTCTTGCTCGACTACCACGCGCCGCACGCGTACCCGCCGACGAAAAACCTCCGCCGCGGCGTCGGGCCGCATCCGCACCGCGGGTTCGAGACGGTGACGCTCGCGTTCGAAGGCTCGGTTGCGCATCACGACAGCGCCGGCAATGGCGGCGTGATCGGGCCGGGCGACGTGCAGTGGATGACCGCGGGCGCCGGCATCTTGCACCGCGAGTACCACGAGGCCGAGTTCGCGCGCCGCGGCGGTCGGATGCACATGCTGCAGCTCTGGGTCAACTTGCCGAAGGCGTCGAAGCTCACCGAGCCGCGCTATCAGGCGCTGACCGCCGAGCAGATGGGCCGCGTGACGTTGCCGGACGATCAGGGGCTCGTGCGCGTGATCGCCGGCGAGTTCCAAGGCGCGCGCGGGCCGGCGTGGACGTTCACGCCGATGCGGATGCTCGACGCGAGCTTGAAGTCCGGCGGACGCGTCGAGTTCGACGTGCCGGAGCGCCACAACGCGCTCTTGCTCGTCACGCAGGGCGAGCTCGCGGTCGGCGACACGCCGGCGAAAGCGAGCGACCTCGTCGCCTTCGCGAACCACGGCGAGCGCGTCGCGCTCACCGCGACGACCGATGCGCGCGCGCTGCTGCTCTCGGGCGAGCCGATCGCCGAGCCGGTCGTGCAGTACGGCCCGTTCGTGATGAACACCGAGGGCGAAATCCGCCGCGCGATCGCCGACTTCGAGGCCGGTCGCTTCGGGCGGCTGGACGACTGAGCGAAGTCGACTCCGCGCGCACCCCGCGACGGCCCGCGCGTGCAGTGCGTCGGCCGGCGCGAGGCCGGTGTCGGCCCGCTCGAACAGCGCGTCGGCCCACTCGAGCCTAGTGTCGGTCGGCTCGAGCCTCGTGTCGGCCCGCTCGAATCTGCTGTCGGCCCGCGCGAGCAGCGCGTCGCCCGCGCGGGCGCAGCGTCGACCGCGCGCGTCTCGCGTCGGCTCCGCGATCGCCTAACGTCGTCCCGCGCGCGCGTCCGCGAGCGAACGGGCGCGCGCGAGCTCGTCGGGCGCGAGTCGCGCGGCGACGCGCTCGCGGTGCGCGGCAGCGCTGGGCTCGCCGAGCGTCGCGCCGAGCTCGTACCAGACGTACGCGGCGACATCGTCGCGCTGGACTCCGCGGCCGAGCTCGGCGAGCGCGCCGAGCTGCGTCGACGCCGCGGCGACGCCTTGGTCGGCCGCGCGTTGGAGCCAGTTCGCGGCCTCGCGATCGTTCGCTTCGACGCCTTGACCCCTCGCGTAGGCGAGGCCGAGATCGTGCTCCGCGAGCGCGAAGCCTTGCTCGGCGGCGAGGCGCAGCCAACGCACCGCTTCCGCGTCGTCTCGCGCAACTCCGCGGCCGGCGAAGAGCATCAACGCGTAGTTGGTTTCGGCGATCGCGAGTCCTTGCTCCGCCGCGCGGCGCGTCCACCTCGCGGCGAGCGCGTCGTCCCGCGCGACACCGCGCCCGGTCTGATGAATCCAGCCGAACGCGAACTCGGCGTGCGCGTGGCCTTGCACGGCGGCGCGACGCAACCAGTCGGCGGCGCGCGCGTCGTCGCGGGACACGCCATCGCCGGTCGCGAGCATCCGCCCGAGGCGATAGGCGCTCCCCGCGTCGCCCTGCTCGGCCGCCGCGCGGTACCAGCGAGCGGCCGCGGCGTGATCGAGCTCGCCGCCGAGCCCCTCGTAGTGCAGCGTGCCCAGCGTCGCCTGCGCCTTGACGTCACTCTGCTCCGCCGCGCTCGTGAGCAGCGCACGCGCGCGCTCGGGATCGGCTTCGACGCCGAAGCCGAGCAAGTGGAGCACGCCGAGGTTGCACTGCGCGGGCGCGAAACCTTGCTGCGCGGCACGCGCGTACCACTCGGCGGCGGTCGCGTGCGACGCTTCGACGCCGTGGCCCTCGAAGTACAGCATGCCGAGGTTGGTTTGCGCGGCGGCGTGACCTTGGTCGGCGGCGAGGCGATACCAGCGCGCGGCGAGCAGCGCGTCGGCGGCGCACCCGCGGCCTTCCTCATGGAGCACGCCGACCAGGAACTGTGCTTCGGCGTCGCCTGTTTCCGCGGCCGGCGTCCATTCGGCAAGAGCGGACGTGAACTCGCCGGCGCGGTACGACTGCCAGCCGTCGCGCGTGGGACTCGTGCACGCGCTCGCGAGCGCGAAGCCGGTCAACGCGAGGCCAAGCGAGGAACGACGGACGATCAAGGAGAGCTTCATGCCGCCGCTATCGGAGTCGCGAGCCGCGCGGGTTGAGCGCTCGCGAGCTCTCGTCGCCGAGCCGATCTTTGTAAAGACGCACGCACTCCATTCGGCTCTTCGCAAGCGTGCGCAGGTACGGCGCGCCGGTCGGCGAACGCGCGCTCCCGCGCGCGATCGACGAGCGCGACCCGGCGCAGCTCGATGCCGCGCAACTCGGCGCGGCGAGGCTCGACACGGCGCAGCTCGACGCGGATCAGCTCAACACGGCTCGGTTCGACGCGACGCAGCTCGACACGGCGCTGTCCGGCGCGTTCAGGGCCGCGAGCCTCGCCGCGTTCGGCGCAGCGCGCGTCGGCGCGCGCAAGATGGCGAACCCCAACGCGCTCAGCGCGCCGCACATCGGCGCGCGCGACGCGGCGAACGCTCGGTGAGCCGAGCGCGGCAAGTGTCGACGCCCCGAGCGCTGCGAAGGTCGGTGAGCCGAGCGCTGTGAACCTCGCCGTGCGACGCACCGATCCGCGAACTCCGCTCGCCTCATCCGCCACTCGGCCCTCACCCCTCGGATTGCAAGCGCACGCCGGGCAGGCCGTCGAGGCTCGTCACGTTGTGCTTCCTCTGGTAGTCGACGAGCCCCGCGGGGCCCTTGCGCTCCGCGTAGTCGACGAGGTGCGTGCGCTCGCCCTCGAAACGAAAACGCGGCACGCCATAGCCGCACGAATCGGCGATGCGCTGGAGCTCGATCCGCACGATCGCGCGCGCGCCGGGAATCGGCGGGAAGCGCTCGGCGAGCTCGGAAAAGCCCGCGTCGCTCGCCTCGACGATCGACGCGCGCCCGTAGAGCCGCACGATCCGCGGCGGGCCTTCGAAGGCGCAAAAGAGCAGCGTGATCCGGCCGTTCTCGCGCGCGTGCGCGATCGTCTCGACGCCGCTGCCGACCAGATCGAGGTACGCGACCGCGCGCGGTCCGAGCACGCGGAAGCTGTCGAGCCCCTTCGGCGACAGATTGACGTGCCCATCGGCCGCGAGCGGCGCCGTCGCGACGAAGAAGACGTGTTGCGCGAGGAGGAACTCCGCGACCGTCGGGTCGAGCTGGTCGTACGTCTTGCCCATCGACTCAACGTAGTGACACGTCGACCGCCGCGCCACTCTTCGACGCGACGCGGTTCGCTCGCGCGCCTTCGCGCAGCCAGAGCACGAGCACGATCACCGCGTACGTCGGCAGGAACTGCGCGAGCGCTTCGAGTCGCGCTTCGAGCAGCTCCTCGCCCGCCGGGGGAATCGCCTGTCGCCACGCGATCGACACCATCACCGCCGCGGAGACCACCGCGACCCCGAGCAGCGCGCGCCGATCGGTCAACACGCTCGCGAGCACGCTGACCAGGACGAAGTTGATCACGTTGATGCGCACGTCCTCGCCGTTGGTCCACGACAGGCTCGCGACGAGCGCGAGCAAGCCGAACACCAGGACGCGCCCGACGGCGACGGCGTTTCCGCGGCGCGAGTGCAGGAGCAAACCGCCGCACAGCCCTGCCGCGACTCCGTTCGAGAGCACGACGCGCACGACGTGCTCTCGATCGAAGCTCTCGGCGAACAGGAACACCGGCGCCGTCACCAGCGCGGCGACCAGCACGACCCAGAGCAACGCACGAACGAATCGCAGGCGCGGATCCACCCGCTCAGCGTAGCCCATCGCCGGCGCGCGCGAACGAGCCCGACGGCTCGGACACGTCGCGGCAAAGCACCATCTCGCCGACACGCTCGGACGCTCCCGGGTAGAAGCCGGCTTCGCTCGCAAACACGCGCGGGTTGTCGAACGTGCCGAACAGGAGGTCGAAGATCGGCAGGTCGGGGTAGTTCTTCGCGTGCACGCCGCGTTGGTGGTGGCGGCTGTGACTCTCCGGCCGCTGCACCAAGTACCCGAGCCACCGCGGCGTGCGCGCGTCCAGCCGACACGCTGCGTTTGCGCGGCCGAAGCGTGGGCTCGCCGTTCGACGGCGCGCGCCTCGATCTCTCCGCGACGGTTTCGTGGCGTCGGCGACGTCCGCGGGTCCGCGTGCCCGGGCCCGTCGAAAGCGCTCGAGTCCGCGGAGCGCGAGCCGCGAACTCACTGGGCATCGCGGGAGCGTGCCGCGACGGTCGAGCCCGATGGAACCGGCTCCGCGCGCGACAGGCGGCGCCCACGTGAACGAATCGACGTCGCCTCGGCGGGATTCGGGCACGCGAGGCCGAACGCGCTGCTCACGGGCGCGCGGCCGCCCACGTAAGTGCTGGCCCTCAGCGCGGCCGCCGGCATTCCGCCTCTGGCATCCGTCGGTCGGCCGACTAGCATCAGTCCGTCCCCCAGACATCCAAACAGGAGATCCGAACCATGCTGAAACAACTGCTGCTCTCCGCGCTCGTGCTCGGCGGCGTCGCGACGCTGCCGCTCCTCGCGCAAGACAAGAAGGGCGACGAGAAGCCCGCGCCGGCCGCGAAGGCCGAGCCCTACAAGCTCGGCTCGGTCGTCGACGAGAACCTCACGCTCCGCGACCTCGACGGCAAGGAACTGAAGTTCAAGGATCTGCGCGGCAAGGTCGTCTTCATCCACTTCTGGTCGAAGGACTGCCCGTACGAGCGCGCCGCCGATCCGAAGACGGTCGCTCTCGCCGAGCAGTACAAGACGAAGGACGTCGTCTGCCTGGCGATCAACGCCAACGTCACCGAGATCGGCGCGGAGGCACCGAAGAGCGACGTCAAGCCCGAGGATCGCTACAAGGACATCCGCGCGCACCTCGCCGACAAGAAGATGTCGTTCCCGGTCTACGCCGACCACGGCAACAAGGTCGCCGACCTCTTCGGCGCGCAGCACACGCCGCACTGCTTCGTGATCGACCAGAAGGGCGTGCTGCGCTACGTCGGCGGCCTCGACGACGATCCGCAAGGCAACAAGGGCGACGCGACCAAGCAGTACGTGCGCGACGCGGTCGACGCGCTGCTCGAAGGCAAGGAGCCGGCGGTCAAGGAGTCCAAGCCCTACGGCTGCGGCGTCAAGCGCGTCAAGGTGAAGGCCTAGGCCTCATCCCGATGCGTCGCCTCGCGCTCGCGCTCGGTCTCGCGCTGGCTCCGGCCTGCAACGAAGCTCCGGTCGCAACCGACGCGCCGCCCGCCGCCAAGCCCGCGCCTTCGATCGAAGTCGTGGATCTCGACGGTCTCGACGCCGCGCTCGCGAAACATCGCGGGCGCGGCGTCTTGCTCAACTTCTGGGCGATCTGGTGCGCGCCCTGCGTCGCCGAGCTCCCCGAGCTCATGGAGGTCGCGCGCGAGTTCGCCGGCCAGGGCGGCGACGTCGTCTTGGTCTCGTACGACCTGACGGTTCCCGGCGCGACGCTCGACGAAGCCCGTCGCGACGTCACCGCGTTCGCCGCGACGCGCGGGCTCGACGTGCCGATCCTGATCTACCAGGCGCCCGACTACGAAGAGATCAATCGGCGCTACCAGTTGCCCGGCGGGGTTCCGGTGACGCTCGCTCTCGACGAGCGAGGCAAGATCCTCGCGGTGCACGACGGGCAAGCGACCAAGGAAGAGTTCCGCGAGCTGATGCGCACCGCGATCGGGCTCTGAGTCGCCTTCAAAGGCTCCAAAGCGTCACCACGAACAAGAGCACGTGGTACGCGGCCCAGGTCGCGACGTAGCCGATGCCGAGGGCGAGCGCATGCGCGACCGCCGCGCCGACCGAGCCCTCGAAGACTCGCCGCGACGCCACGGCGAACCACGCGAGCGACGCCGCGAGCGTCGTCAGCGACCAGACGACGCCGAACGTCGGGCTCGACGAGAACGAGGGCAGCGCGTCGAACATGCGACGCGTCGCGAGCCACGCGCACGGCGCCGCGATCGACAGCACGACGATCTTGAACGACAGGAACTCGGTGACGAACGCGAGCTGCTCGGCGAAACGCCGGCGGCGTCGACCGAGCTCGGAGACGAGCGCCAGCGCGGGCACGAAGACGACGATCAGCGACTTCGCCCAGTCGTTCGAACGCGCGTCGAAGCGCGCCTTGAACGCGGCGAGGTCCGCGTCGGCGGCGAGCCCGAGCTCCGCGCGCTTCTCGGCGACCAGCGTGTCGTGCAGCTCGCTCCGCGACCCGAAGAACACCGTCTCCGACAACGGTGCGTTGAAGATGTTCGTGCCCGTCCACGGCTGCACGAAGAAGTAGACGACGTTGAGGAGCGCGAAGAGCTGGAACGGCTTCAGGCGACGGACGCGGGCGCCGCGCAGGAACTCGGCGGTCAACACGCCGGGTCGCGGCAGCCGCGCGAGACTCGCCCAGAGCTTGCCTTCCAGGCTGAACAGCGTTCCGAATACCTGCGAGAGGTACTCGCGCACGGAGACGTCGCCCGGCTCGAACCGCTTCTCGCCGCAGTGCGCACAGAACGCATGCTCCACGGTGGCGCGGCACGTCGGACATTCGATTCGCGCTCGCGCCGCCATGCTTCCACGGAGAGCGTACGCTCGCAGGAAGGCGCGTCCAGCGCGAGGCGGCCGCCGCTGACGAGGTCAGGGACTCCCGCGCGGCTGCGGCTCGAACGAAAACGGCGACAACCGCTCGCGCGAAGCGACCCCAGTCGCTCCCTCCGCTCTCTCACCCCTGGACGATCGCGGGCGCGAGCGTATACCTCGACGCATGCTGACCATCACTCGGGATCGCATCCTTCCTTGCACGGTGACGGGCTCCTGGCCGCGGCCGCGGTGGTTCGACGTGAGCATTTGGGGCAAGCCGCTCGACACTTGCATGCTCGACGTGCGCTTCCGCGAGAAGTACGTCGACGCGCTCTCGACGCTGATCAGCGACGAGGAACGCGCGGGCCTCGACATCCTCACCCACGGCGACTTCCACTGCGACGACGACTTCGCGGGACGCTCGTGGCACCACTACCCGCTGCAGCGCTGGGCTGGCTTCGCCGGCGATCATCTGCAATCGGAGGAGACGCGCTCCCCGTGGTTGCGCTATCCGCCGGGAACGCTGCTGAACGAGATCTACACCGGTTGGCGTTGGCCGCGAGTCGTCGACAAGATCGAGCACCGGCCGCTGGACTACGCGAAGATCTGGCGACTCGCGCAGTCGAAGACCGAGAAGCCCGTGCGCTTCGGGACGTGCTGTTCGCAGGTGATGGGCTTGTTCCTCGACGTGCACACGCCGCACTACAAGGATCATCGCCAGGTGATCTGGGACATGGCGGTCGCGATGAACCAGGAGCTCAAGGCCCTGCGCGACGCCGGCTGCAAGTGCATCCAGATCGAGGAACCGACCCTGCACTTCTGGGCCAACACCTACGGCGCGAAGAGCGACGAGGTGAAGTTCATGGTCGACGCGTACAACCGTGAGGTCGAGGGACTCGACGACGTCGAGCTCTGGATCCACACGTGCTGGGGCAACCCGAACATGCAGCGGGTGATCGACGACGACAGCTACCGCGAGTCGTTCGAGCTCTATCTGCACGCGCTCCGAGGCGACGTGTGGACGGTGGAGATGACCGACCGCAATTTCCGGGAGATCGAGCTCTTCGGCTCGCTGAAAGGCCGGCTGCCGAAGAAGGTCTGCGTCGGCGTGTCGAGCCACCGCTCGCTGCAAGTCGACCGGCCCGAGGAGGTCGCCGCGCGGATCCGCAAGGCGCTCGAGCACGTCGCGCCCGAGCAACTGATCGTGTCCAGCGACTGCGGCTTCGGCCGCCAGGGCTGCAATCGCGAGATCGCCTTCTTCAAAGCGACCGCGATCGCGCAAGGCACGAACCTCGTGCGACGCGAACTCGGCGTGCCAACGACGCGAGTGCCGGCGGCGGATCCGGCGCTCCAGACGGACATCGTTCCGAAATCGGCGCGCTGACGCCTCGCGCTGGAACGCGCGGTCAGAGGTTCTCGACGAGGACCTGGGCCGGCGTCGTGAAGACGCGTCGCTGCGCCGCATTCACGCACACGCCCTGCAGATGCAGCGTCCATCCGGCCGCGGGACCCGAGTACACGCCGATCGGGAGATTCCCGGCGAGCGTGCCGTCGCCCGCGATCGTGCCGAGCGGCTGCAGCGAAAGGAACGACGGCCACGGCACTCCCGCGATGCCGACGTACGACGGCACGAGTCCGAACGCGGGTTCGCCCGCGACGACGAGCCACACCTTGTCGCCCGGTGCGCCGCGGAACGTCAGCGAGAGGATCGAGCCGTCGCTGACTTGATTGGACGCGCTGAGCTCGCGTGCGACGCCGACCAGCGTGCTCACCACCGCATTCGTCGCGTCGAACGGTTGACCCGCGACGCCGAGTCCGCAGGGACCGAAGTTGCCCGCGAAGCCGCCGGAAACCGGACTGTCCAGCAGCTTGAGCTGCGCGCCCGTGATCACGACACCATCGCCGCCGTCACCGGACACGGTGCACCCGATGTAGTCGCCGCCGCCACCGGTGCCGCCGGCGATCTGGCTGCCGGACGAGAAGACACCCCAGCCGTCGATCCGCGCGCCGACGCCGCCCTCGCCGCCGCTCGGAGAGGTCTCGTGCGAGCCGTCGCCGCCGCGCACCGTGCAGTCGTAGAGCGCGATCGAGCTCGCATTCGCGTTCAGGCCCTCCCCGCCGGCGGCCGGCAGCTCGCCGGGCAAGAAGCCCGCCGAACCACCGGTCAGTGTCGAGCGGGTCACCATCACGCGCTTGCAGTCGACCACCGACGCGGCGGGACCGGCCGGCGCCGAGGTGAACCACGCCACCACGCGTCCACCGACGAGCGTGCAATCCTGGATGCGGAGGTCGCCCTCGCAGTGGAGCAACTCGAGGCCGAAGGGCGGGGCGCCGCCGACGAACGACTGGGTCGGTCCGAGGATCCGCAGGTGCACGAGCCCGACGTCGCTCGCCTTCGCGAGGTTCTTGACCGTGCAGCTGCCGTTGACGGTGACCAGCCCTTGGCCGAGGACGGTCAGCCCCTTGCCGTCGATCGTGAACGGCGCATACGAGCCGGCGGTCGCGAGCAGCACGTCGTGCTCGCTCGCGGCGTCGATCGCGCCTTGGAGCGTCGTGAACGTGCCGAGGCCGGGTTTGCCGAGCACGGTGACGCCCGCGAAGGCGCCCGAGGACAGGACAGCGAGGGTGAAGAGCGCAAGAGACGAGCGGAGCGATGCGTGCATGAGTGGATCTCCGTGAGGCGACCGAGCCTCCATCCCGATGAACCGTGCAGCGCGTCAACTCGCCGCGATCGAGCTCCAGGACCGGGAACGCGGGCTCGGACGGCGGCGCGATCGTCGGTTCGAAGAAGACGAACGGACCTGGCGGCCTTGGAGCTCGCGGGTGACGCGTGGCCCAGGACGAGCCCAACCCGCGGCGCTGCGCCGCATCAGGGCGAGAACACGACCTCGTCGACCGTCAGCACGAGCCTCGGCGGCGTCGACGCCGAGTAAGCCATCAGCCCGACGTCGAGCGTCGCGGGCAGGTCCGGGCGCACGTGTGTCCGCAGCGGACTCCACGCCGGCGCGCCGAGCGGGCGCCACGCGAGCTCGAAGCTCGCGCCGCGTCGGCGGATCCGGAGCTCGGCGTCCGGCGTCGCGACCGCTTGGAAGACATAGTCGCTGGTCGAGTCGACGGTGGTCTTGTCCTCGACCGCGACCGGCGCGCTCGCGTCGCCCGCGCCGAGCGCGACGTGCACCCAGTCGAGGTCGGGGCTCGTCGAGTTCGGATTGCGCGCGAGCAACCCGCCGAGGCGATACGGCGCGGGCGGTGGCGCGCTCGGGAAGAGCGAATCACGCGCGTGCACTCGGGCGCTGACCGTGAAGTCGCCGGTGACGCGTTTGTAGATCAACGGGCCCTCGTCGTCGTTGAACCAGATCGCGCTCGGGCCGGATGCGAGAGGCGTGATCGTGAGCACGCCGCCGCCCTGAGTGAACCGCGCGAGACCGGGATTCTCGATGCGCCACGCGCTGGAGAGCTGCGAGGCCTCGAAGTCGTCGGAGAGGCCGAACGGCGACGTGCGCGGCGCGACGCGGCCGAACGGTCCGCCGCCCGCGCTCTGCGTGGTCGACACCCCGGTGCCGGCGAAGGCGCAGAGAGAAAGCCCCGCGCAATGACGCAGGAACGCAAGGCTGCGAGGCTCGATCATGGATGCGGTCCTCTCGATCGCTTCGGCGGCGAGCAGGCGCTCGCGGCCCTCAACCCCAGTGCGAACCCGGTCGGTAGTTGCCGAAGTACCACTGATGGCCTTCGACGTCCTCGGTCAGGTAACCGCGCGCGCCATAGTCCTCGTCCTTCGGCTCCTGCAGGATCTTGGCGCCGTGCGCGCGCGCGCGAGCGCAGTGCGCATCGGGATCGTCGACGAAGACGCAGAGCGCGGCGTGCACGCCGGCGAGCTCGCGCGGGCTCCGCGAACCGCGCTCGGGCTTCGACGAGGAGAGCATCACCACGGCGTTGCCGAGCTCGAGCTCGGAGTGCGCGATCTTGCCCAACGGTCCGGGCACCAGCATCCGCACCGTGAAGCCGAAGCCGCGGCTCAGCCACGCGAGCGCCGCCGGTGCGTCGTCGTAGTAGAGACACGGATACACGTCGGACGTCGTCGAGAGCGCTGCGGACATGGAGACCTCCACGCCCGAGTCTACGCCGCGCGTGCGCGGCTTCGCCCCCACCGAGTCTCGGGATTTCCATGATCGCCGCGCCGAGGGCGGGCCTGGCGCTCCCGCGCGAGGTCGCGCAGACTCTCCCGGATGCACACGGGCCACACCGGCGCAGCGAGCGGTCGCGTGCGCACTCCGATCTTCCTCGCGCTCGCCGGCGGCGCCGCGATGCTGCTGCTTGGTCTGCTTTCCCTCGCCCTGCACGCGCCGATGCTCTTCCCGGCGATCGGGGCGAGCGCGTGGGTCGTGTTCCGCCACCCCGGCGCGCCCCCCGCTGCGCCGAGGAACGTCATCCTCGGCCATGCGATCGGCGCGGCGATCGGTTGGCTCGCCCTGTGGGCCTGCGTCGGCTTCGAGGTGCGCGGCACGCTCGCGGACCTCGACGATTGGCGCTTCGTCGCGTCCGGCGCGACCGCGCTGACGGCAACGCTGTTCGTGTTGGAGCGGACGTCGATCGTCCATCCGCCGGCGGCGGCGACGACGCTGATCGTCGGGATGGGGCTCCTGCCGCGCTGGACGCACCTTGGAGCGATCGTCGCGGCGGCGATCCTACTGGCAGCTTTTTCCGGGGTGGTCACCCGCACGCTGGTGCGGCCGGTCGCGGCGCCGGTCGAACCGCCGGCCTGAGCCCGCGCGCCGCGCGACGCGACTGGAACTCCAGTTCGCGCGAGCGATCCGGTTTCGGTCCAGAAACGATCGTCGGGGATCCGAAGGGAGGGCGTTCGCGAACGCTCACCAGGGGGGCCAGTCAAGATGATCACACGCCACTTCGCCAGGCCGGGGGCCTCGCGTCGGCGCGCGAAGAGCGCGGGTCTGACGCTGCTCGAGCTGATGCTCGCGATGACCGTGATGGTGATCGGTCTGTTGGGCTTCGCGCAGGTCCTGATGATCGCCACATCGTCCGCGACGTCCGCGCGTGAGGAGTCGATGGCCGCGAACGGCGCCGCGGAGATGCTGAAGACGATCCAATCGGCCGGGTTCGTGCAGATCTTCGGCCTCTACAACGGAACGCCCGGCGACGATCCGGGCGGCGCCGGAACCGCGCCGGGCAAGGACTTCGCGGTCGCCGGGCTCAATGCCGCGCCGAACGATCCCGACGGGCTGCCGGGCGAGGTCCTCTTCCCAGTCCAAGCGGGCGCGCCCGGCGCGTTGCGCGAGGACTTGGTCGACGCGAGCTTCGGCACTCCGCGCGATCTCGACCTCGACGGCGCGATCGACAACGCGAACCACGCGGCGAACTACACGCTGATCCCGGTCGTCGTGCGCGTCCGTTGGCGCGGCACGCGCGGCATCGGCGTCTACGAGCTCAAGACGATGATCGCGAACCTGCCGTGAGAACGCACCCGAATCGAAGCGCGCGCGCGGGCTTCACGCTGCTCGAAGTGGCGGTCAGCGGGCTGATGCTCGGCCTCATCCTCGGCGCCGCGGCGCTGGTCAGCAGCACGGGCGGCCAGGCCGCGCGCTACGCCGACCTCCAATCGCGCGTCCAGACGAAGGCGCGTCGCGCGCTCGATCGAGTCGTCGAGCAATTGAACGCCGCGTCGCAATCCCAGATCGCCCCCGATCCCGGCGCGGTCGGCACGAGCACTTTCTCGTTCCGCAAGGTCGCGTCGGTCTCGAACGCCGGCGTCGTGACTTTCAGCAACACGTTCCGCCTCGACCTGCTCGACGACGACGGCGAGGCGGACGACGGCGTCGACAACGACGGCGATCTCTCGATCGACGAGAAGCAGCTCGTGCTCACGCTCGACTCCGGACTCGCCTCCGAGAAGAACATCACGCTCGCCCACGACGTGCGCGAGCTCATGGGAACCGAAATCGCCAACGGAGTCGACGACGACGGCGATGGACTCGCCGACGAACCCGGCTTCCTGGTAACCCGCAGCGGAAGTCTCCTCACGCTGCGCCTGACGATCGAGCAGTCGTTGGCCGATCGGCGCGTCGCCACGACCACCTTGCAAACCGCAGTCTTGTTGAGGAATTGAACCATGCACGTCACCGCACGCTCTCGTTCCGCGTCCGCCCGTCGAGGAGGCGCGCTCGTCATGATCGCCGTCTTGGTCGCCGGACTCGCCGGGCTGTCGCTCGCGATGATCGCGATGACCAACAGCGCACGCGTCGAGAACCGCGTCTCGAAGCAAGAGATCGCGGCGCAAGCGGTCGCTGAAGCCGGGATCAACCTCGCGTACCGTAGCCTCGCCGCCGGCGGCTCGGGCGTGGTCGGTTCGCAGACCCAGCCGCAAGCGTACGACGGCGCGACGTACTACGTCACCCAGACCGACGGCCTGAATTCGACGGTGACGCTGCGCAGCACCGCGGAGTCGCAACGCGCCGACAGCACCGTCGAGATGACGCTGCAAGTCGCGGCGACTCCGTTGTTCCGCTGGGCCGCGTTCGGCGACGACGCGCTGCACATGGACAGCAACGCGTTCGTCGACAGCTTCAACTCCAACATCGGTTCGTACCTGAGCCAGAAAGTCAACGGCTCCGGCACCAACAAGCACGCCGGCGACGAAGGCGACGTGGGCTCCAACGGCGGGATCACTCTCGATTCGAACTCGAAAGTCTTCGGCGACGCCGTGCCCGGTCCGTCGAACGTATTGACGCTCAAGAGCAACGCGCAGGTCTCCGGCGCGAGCACACCCGCGACCGAGTTGGAGCAACTCGACCCGATCGTGCTGCCCAACGTCGCGAGCTCGGGCGCCTACAGCGTCGGCGGGAACCAAACCAAGACCCTCGCGTCCGGCACGTACCACTACACCACGTTCCAAACGGGCTCGGCGTCGACGCTCAACGTGATCGGACCCGCGACGATCATCTGCGACTCCTTCAGCATGAAGTCGAACTCGCAACTGCTCGTGGACGCGACGAACGGCAACGTCCACCTCTACGTGGTCAACGATTTCGTGCTCGACAGCAATGCGTTGCTGCGCTCCACGGTCTCGAAGTCGACGCACCTCCAGATCGACCTGCTCAGCGACAACGTGATCGACCCGGACATCGACGTGGACTTCGATCCGGACAACCTGTCGCTCAGCTCGAACACCGAGGTCCACGGGACGATCTATGCGCCGAACGCCAAGGTGATCATCGATTCGAACTTCCAGCTCTTCGGCTCGATCGTCGCGCGCGAGGTCGATCTCGACAGCAACTGCAAGATCCACTTCGACGACGCGCTGCTGACCGCGGGGCCGATGGGCGCCCCCGAGTACCAGCGCATCGCTTGGCGCGTGATCGACTGACACGAGTCCAGGGACCCGGCGATGATCCTCTTGCAGCTTCTCGCCTGCGCGACGTTCGTCGCGCCGCAGGCAGGACCGCATCAGGTCTCGCGGGCGACTCCGTCGACGACGTCCGCGCCGCGGGCGTCGTCGGAGAGCAGCGAGGACGCTGCGCGCGCCGCGGATCAAGAGCTCGCGCGTGAGCTCGCGATCATCGTCCGGCGCGCGCGCGATCCCAAGGACTCCGAGCGGTCTCGGCTCGCCGACGCGATCGCGCGGCTCGGCGACCGCGCGATCGATCCGTTGCTCGGACTGCTCGAAGTCCGCCGTGTGCCCGCCGTGGTCGGCGACCAGCCCGTGCAAGTGCTGAGCGTCTACCAAGAGCAAATCGTGTTCGAAGGTCTGGAACGCATCGGGGCGGACAAGGCGCTCGCGCAGATGGACCGCAGGCTTGCGGTCGCCGCGGAGGAACGCCGCCGGCTCGCTGCGTTGAAGGTCTTCGGTCGACTCGGCGAACGGGATCGCATGGAGCGGATGTTCGCGCTCGCGGCGCCGATGGACGACGAGCCGGCCGACGAGCAGCTCGTCGGCGGCCTGCGCGCGTCGCTCGCCGTGCTGCTCGCGCGCGACCCGCTCGCGCTGCCGCGCCTCAACTCGACGTGGCGCTCGATCGACCCGGCGCTGCTGGAGCCGATCGTGTTCGCGCTCGGTGAGTTGCGCGACGGCCGCGGACTCGAGTTCGCGACCGACGTCGCGTTCTCGCATCCCGAGCTCGTGCCGGTGGTCGCCGCGCAGATCGTCCTGATCGGTCGGTCGCCGGACAGCTCGGTCAACGCGCGCGCGATCGAGTTCCTGCGCGAGACGCTGGACGTGTCGGAAGGCCATCTCGCGTCCAACCTGGCGCGCGCGCTCGCGGTGCTCGAGGACGACGGCTCGGTGCAGCGCTGGATCGATTTCCTCGACGCCGAGTCGAACTCGCTGCGCTCCGCGGCGCTGTGGTCGCTCGTGCACTTCTCGAAACTGGAGTACAGCCCGACCCCGGCGCTCTGGCAAGCCTGGTGGGACCGCGAGCAAGCCTGGTTCGACGCCGAGTACGAGCCTCTGCTCGCCGACCTCGATTCACCCGACGCCGGCAAGGCGACCGCGGCGCTGCGCGCGCTCGCGACCCGGCACGTGCGCCGCCACGAGGTCGCGCGCGAGATCACCCGAGTGCTCTCCGACGAGCGGCCCGCGCTGCGCAAGCTCGCGTGCGACGTGCTGCGCGAACTCGGCTCGATCGACGCGCTGCCGGAGCTCGCGCTCGCACGGCTCGACGAGGACCCGGCGGTCGCGCGCGCGGCGTGGAGCGCGCTCGGGAGCCTGAGCGGGCGTGCGTTCGAGCTCGAGAGCCCGGAGTGGGAAGCGCTGGTCGCCGCGCGCGAGCCCTAGCCGAGCCCTAGCCGCGGCCCGGCCGAGCGTTCGACGCGCGTCGCGCCGAGGCGCGGCTCAACCGGCGCACTCGCCGCACTCCGCGGCGAGTTTGGCGAGCGCTTCCGCGGAGAACGAGGCGGTGTCGCGCCGCGGCGCGACCGCGGGCTCCTCCGCCTCCTCGGCGCGCTCGCGCTTCACGCGCTCGACCGGCGGCACGCGCGACGGCAACGTCACGACGTCGACGGAGGCGGGCTGGGTCGAGAGCGGAGCGATCATCCGCGCGGGAATCGGCGCGGCGAGCGCGCAGGCTTGAGTCGGAGGCGAAGCTCCTGCAGCCTGGAACGAACTTCCATGGCCGCCTTGGAGCTCCTCCCCCCCGCGCGCGTCCGCATCGGGATCGCCCTGGCGGTCGCGCTCGCCGCGGACACGCTGTTCCTGTGGACCGAGCTCGTCCACCCGCTCGCGCTCGCGCTCGACGCCGCGGTCGCGGTCGTGCTCTTCTTCCTGCTCGGCGCGCGCTGGTCGCTGGTGCCGGTGCTCGCCGTCGAGGTGTTCCCGCTGACGTCGGTCTTTCCGACGTGGACGCTCGCGGTCGCGTCGCTCGCCGCGCTCTCGCGGCAGCGCGCCTCAGCCGCGCACTCGCGGCATCGAGACTGAGCCGCGCATTCGCGGCGCCGCGCGTCACCGGCGCGTCGCCGGCGCGCCAGCCACGCACCGGCGGCTTCGAGACGGAGCGGCGCCCTCGCCGCACCGCGCGTGAGCCGCGCTCACCGGGCCGGATCGATGTCGAGCTTCTCGATCAGCACGCGCGCCGCGGCGCGGCCCTCGTCGGGACCCTGGATGATCAGCGAGTTCGTCCGATGGTCCGCGATCACGCGGGTCGGCGGCGCGGAAAGCGTCGTGCGCCCCAGGATCCCGGCGAGCTCGTCGGCGGAAGCGAACTGCAGCGGGACGACGTCGAACCCGAACGCGTGCTCGGTGTGCTGCGCTTCGCAGGGTTCGACGGGAACGGCGCGGGCCGAGACGCGGCACGCGGCCAACGGGGCGGCGAGGACGAGCGCGAGGACGAGGTGCTTCATGGGACTCCTTCGGTTCCGCGCACGGACGCCGCGGCGAGCGCGAACTTCCACGGCTCTTGCCGCGAACTGACGTTTTCCAGACTGCCGCCCTACCGCGCGGGCGGCGCGCGCGGAGCGACGCCGCTACTCTAGCGCGCCATGTTCCACCGCACGCTGCTCGGTTGGGCGATGCTCCTCGGCATCGCGGTCCCGTCCACCTTCGGTCAGACGCCCGCGGCGAGCGCGCAACCCGCCGACGACGAGGACGCGAAGAAGGAAGAGGCCAAGTGGGACGTCACGAAGGCGCCCGAAGGCTCGCACGACGTCGCGCTCGACATCGACGAAGGCACGTGGATGAGCGTCGACGTCTCGCCCGACGGCAAGGAGCTCGTCTTCGACCTGCTCGGCGACCTGTACGTGCTGCCGATCGGCGGCGGCGAGGCGACCGCGCTCACCAGCGGTCTCGCGTGGGACATGCAGCCGCGCTTCTCGCCCGACGGCAAGCGCATCGCGTTCACCAGCGACGCCGGCGGCGGCGACAACCTCTGGACGATCGCGCGCGACGGCAGCGACAAGAAGCAGGTTTCGAAGGAGAGCTATCGCCTGGTCAACAGCCCGGTGTGGACGCCCGACGGCGAGTACCTCGCGGGCCGCAAGCACTTCTCGTCGCACCGCTCGATCGGCTCCGGCGAAATCTGGCTCTACCACAAGACCGGCGGCGACGGCTTGCAGATGACCGTCAAGCCCAACGATCAAAAGGACGTCGGCGAGCCCGCGTTCTCGCCGGACGGCCGCTACCTCTACTGGTCGTTCGACGCGACGCCGGGCAAGACCTTCGAGTACAGCAAGGACTCCAACGGTCAGATCTACGCGATCGATCGGTTGGACCGCACCACCGGCGAGATCGTCGGCCTGGTGCGCGGTCCCGGCGGCGCGTGCAGGCCGACGCCGTCGCCGGACGGCAAGTCGCTCGCGTTCGTGCGGCGCGTGCGGTTCCAGTCGACGCTGTTCGTGATGGACCTCGCTTCCGGCGAGCTCCGGCCGGTCTTCGACGGGCTCGAGCGCGACATGCAAGAGACGTGGGCGATCCACGGCGTCTACCCGACGATGGCGTGGACGCCCGATTCGAAAGCGCTCGTGCTGTGGGCGAAGGGCAAGTTCGCGCGCGTCGACGTCGCGAGCGGCAAGGCGACGCCGATCCCGTTCCACGTCACGTCGTCGCGCACGCTCGCGCCGGCGCGCCGCGACGCACAAGCGGTCTCGCTCGCCGAGTTCGACGTCAAGTGTCTGCGCTCGGTGCGCGTCTCGCCGCGCGGCGATCGCGTCGTCTACCAAGCGCTCGGACACCTCTGGATCCGCGCGTTGCCCGAGGGCACGCCTGAGCGCCTGACGCGCGACGATCGGCACTTCGAGTACACGCCTGCGTTCAGCCGCGACGGGAAGTCGCTGGTGTACGCGACGTGGAACGACCAGGAGCTCGGCGCTCTCTGGATCGTGCCTCTCGCCGGAGGAGGCAGCGGCGCCGGCGGCGAACCGCGCAAGCTGACCCCCCAACCCGGCCACTACGTCGATCCGGTGTTCTCGCCCGACGGCAAGACGGTCGTCTTCGGCCGCGTTTCCGGCGGCGGGCTCACTTCACCGACGTGGTCGCGCGACACCGGCGTGTACGCGGTGCAGGCTTCCGGCGGCGAGCCCGAGCTCGTCACCAAGAAGGGCTTCTCGCCGCAGTTCGGCGCCGAGAACGAGCGCGTGTACCTGCTGACGATCGACGAGGACGGCGAGAACGACAAGGCGACGCTCTTCTCGATCGAGCTCGACGGCTCCGACGAGCGCACGCACCTCGAGAGCAACAACGCCATGGAGTTCGCGCTCTCGCCTGACGGCAAGTGGGTCGCGTTCGAGGAACGCTGGCGCACGTACGTCGCGCCGTTCGTGGCGACCGGCCGCACGGTGACCGTCGGCCCGAAGTCGAGCTCGCACCCGGTCGCCAAGGTCTCGCGCGACTCCGGCGAGAACCTGCAGTTCTCCGGCGACTCGACGACGCTCCATTGGTCGCTCGGGCCCGAGCTCTTCGAACGCAAGCTCGCCGACTCGTTCGCGTTCCTCGCCGGGACTCCGAGCGACACGGCGGCGAAGCTCCCCGAGCCGCCGACCACCGGCCGCAACATCTCGATGAAGGCGAAGGCCGCGGTCGCCCGCGGCGCGCACGCGTTCGTCCACGCGCGGATCGTGACGATGCAGGGCGACCTGGTGATCGAGGACGGCGCGCTGGTCGTCGAGGGGAACCGCATCACCGCCGTCGGTCGCGCGAGCGACCTCGCGCTCCCCGCCGGCGCGACGATCCACGACTCGCACGGGCTGACGATCGTTCCGGGCTTGATCGACGTGCACGCGCACGGCCCGCAAGCGGCGAACGGGATGCAGCCGCAGCAGAATTGGGCGTCGTACGCGAACCTCGCGTTCGGCGTGACGACGATCCACGATCCGTCGCACGGCACCAACGACATCTTCTCGTCGGCCGAAATGCAGCGCGCCGGCCTGATCGTCGCGCCGCGCACGTTCTCGACCGGCACGATCCTCTACGGCGCCGCGGGCAACTTCAAAGCGGAGGTCGATTCGCTCGACGACGCGCGCTCGCACTTGCGGCGCTTGAAAGCGGTCGGCGCGTTCTCGGTGAAGAGCTACAACCAGCCGCGCCGCGACCAGCGCCAACAGGTGCTCGCCGCGGCGAAGGAGCTCGGCATGTTGGTCGTGCCCGAGGGCGGTTCGCTCTTCCAACACAACCTGACGCACGTCATCGACGGCCACACCGGCGTCGAGCACTCGCTGCCGGTCCAGCACGTCTACCGCGACGTCGCGACCGTCTGGGGCGCGAGCGGCGTCGGCTACACGCCGACGTTGATCGTCGGCTACGGCGGGATCTGGGGCGAGAACTACTTCTACGACACGACCGACGTGTGGAAGAACGAACGCTTGATGACGTTCGTGCCGCGCAACGTCGTCGATCCGCGCTCGCGCCGCCGCACCAAGGCGCCGCTCGAGGAGTACAACGTCCTCGAGAGCTCGAAGATCTGCAAAGCGATCGTCGACGCCGGCGGACGCGTGCAACTCGGCGCGCACGGCCAGCTCGCGGGCCTCGGCGCGCACTGGGAGCTCTGGCTGATCCAATCGAGCGGGCTCACGAACCTGCAAGCGTTGCGTGCGGCGACGCTCGACGGCGCGCGCTACATCGGGATGGACCAGGAGCTCGGTTCGCTCGAGGTCGGCAAGCTCGCCGACTTCCTGGTGCTCGAAGCGAATCCGCTGGAAGACATCCGCAACTCGGAGTCGATTCGCTACACGGTGCTCGACGGCCGCGTGTTCCTCGCGCGGACGATGCAGGAGCTCACGCCCGACGGCCCGGGCCCCAAGCCGGCGTTCTACTGGCAGAAGTGGCAGGACGCGCTCCCTGACCACCTGACCGACTCCGGCTGCGCGGGTTGCGGCGCGGTCGGCGCGCACGCGGCTCGCGGCGGGTATCGCTGAGCCGCGACGGTCGCGCAGATCGCTCCGAAGCGCCGCGGCAACTCGATCGGGGCGCACCCCCACGCCGGCGCGCAGACAACGAAGAGCGATGACGAGCCCGCGTCGCGTCCGGCGCGCAGGCAGGTCATACTCGGATCGGCATGCACGACCGCGAACCGAGTCCGCAGCGAGCGAAGCAGCCCGTGCGACCGTTCGGTCGCGTGCTCGTGGCAAGCGTCGCGCTCGCCGTGCTCGGCTTCTTGCTCTGGAATCGAACTCGGCCGCCGGCGGTGACCGAGCCAAGCGCGACCGCACGCGTCGAACTCGAGTCGGTCGAGCGCGTCGACGCGTCGCAGCCGACCGAATCCGTCGCGAGCGAAACCCGAGTCGCCGTCACCGCGGCCACACCGCTCGACATTGCGCGCGCACCGGCCGTGCAGCACCGAACCGGTCTCGTCGAGATCCGCGGGACCTTCGTCGCGCGGGACGGGACGCCGATCGAAGGCGTGCCGCTGGTCCTCACGGGCCGGCGTGACCTCGGCGATTCGTCCTACGCGGCCTTTCAGCCGGGATCCGACGACGCGCCGACGACGCTGCAGGCTCGCTCGGGCGCCGACGGCAGCTTCTCGCTCTCGTTCGCGCCGCGCGAAGCGTTCGAGTTCGTCCTCGACGCGACACCGCACGGGCTCTGCGCGCTGCTCTGGCGTTGGACCGACTTGCGGCCCGACGACGTGCGCGACCTCGGCATCATCGAGCTCGAGGCCGGCGGCTCGATCGTCGGCCGCGTCGTCGATGCGCGCGGCGCTCCGCTGAACGGACCCCCGTGGACCGTGTTCGCGATGGAGCCTTGGCCTGACCTGCTCGCGGGGCGCGAGCCGTCGGAGCGTCGGTGCGCCACCGATCCGGCGACCGGCGAGTTCCGAATCGACGACGTGCCGCCGGGCCGGGTGCTCGTGCGCGCCGAGCGGGACGGCACGCATCGGTTCGACGGACCCGTGGTGGAGGTGCGCGAGCTCGAGACCGTGCGCGTCGAGCTCGTGTGCCCGTTCGACGAACTCGCGACGCGCATCAGCATCACCGTCGCGTACCCCCCATTCCAGCGCGCGAGCCAGCACGTCGAGGCGCTCGTCGCCACCGGCGCCGGCGTCGTCGCCACCGCGAAGCCGCCGACCGCGGACTCGCGCTGCTACACGTTCGACGGGGTGCCGCCGGGCCGGTACTCGGTGCGACTCGACGATCCGCGTTACCTGCCGTGGTCGATCGAAGGCGTCGAGCTCGGTGCCTCGGTCCGGGCCGAGCTCCAGGGCAGCGCGGCGGTGCGCCTCGCGGTCGTCGACGCGGCGAGCGGTCTACCGGTCGAGCGCTTCGTGGTGCGCGTGCGCACGGACGATCCCGAGTGGCGCTCGTGGACGGAGCCGTCGTTCGAGGTCGACACCGCGGTCTCGGACGTCGTCCGCGGGCTGCTCCCGATCCGGCAAACGTTGATCGTGCGCGCCGACGGCTACGCCGACTGCGAGGTGAACGACCTCACGCTCGCGCCGAACGAGACGCGCGCCGTCGCGGTCGCGCTCTCGAGCGGTGTCACGCTGTCGGGCCGCGTGACGCAGCCCGACGGGACCGCTCCCGACGTGCCCGTCGTCGTCCGCCTCGTGCAAGCGCGGACGCTGCACGGATCGACGCTCACGCTCCTCGAGGACGCGCGGGCCCAAGTCGGCGCGCGCGCGACGAACGCGAACGCGGTCACCGGTGAGTTCGAGTTCCAGAAGCTCGCCGCCGGCCGCTATCTCGTGCAGGCGTCGGCGTCGGCGGCGTTGCACGGGGCGGTGACGAAAGTCGAAATCGGTGACTCGCCCGCCGAGCAGCGCATCGAGCTCGCGATCCCAGGCTCCGCGTCCGTGCGCGGACGGGTGCTCGTGCCCGAAGGCGAAGCGCTCGATGGGCTCCGACTGCGCTTCGTCCCGGAGTTGTTCCCCGGGCTCGTCGGGAACCTCGTCGCGAGTTGGGATTGGCGCCGCAAGCTCTGCATCACGCTCGGTCGCGACGGGTCGTTCGATTCCGGTCCGTTGCCCGAGGGGCGCGTGCGCGTCGCGTTCGCGCTGCCCGACTTCTGCCTGCCGACGCACTTTGGAGGCAGCGCGTTCGGAGAGGGCGGATCGTTCGAGCTCGGCGATCTCGAGCTCGTCGCCGGCCACGACGAGATCCGCGACTTCGACGTGCGCGAGCGCTTCCCCGGCACGTTGCGTGTCGCGTTCGACCTCCACGGTCGCTCGACCGTTGGAACCGTGTTCGAGCTGTGCCGCCAGCAGGAGAACTTCCTCGTCACCGCTGCGGGCGCTTCGCTCGGACGCGACGGACCGGCGCGAGTCCGCGCCGATGCCGGCGTGTACTTGGTGATGCTGCGTGCGGTCGACTCGAGCTGGTGCTGGATCGCCGACGGCACCGTCTCGGTGTCGAACGGGCGCGAGAGCATCGCGACGTTCGCCGTGGAGCTCTTCGACGGCGAGCTCGAGCTTCGCACCGAGGACCTCGAGCCTCAGACCCCGCTGCGCGCCGTCACGTTCCGCCGCGAGTCCGCGCTGCCGTATCCGAGCCAGTCCGCCGACGTCGACGCGCACCGCACCGTCCACCTGACCTTGCCCGCGGGCCGCTACATCCTCGCGCGCTCGCCCGTGCGCGGCCGCCTGACCGATGCGCCGATCGTGCGCTTCGATTGGCCGCCCGCGCCGGGTGCGGCGGAGAAACTCGTGCTGCCGCGAGCTCGTCGGTAGCACGCTCCGAACGCTCCGCCGAACCGAGAAGCGCCTCGCGACGATCGGAAGCCTGATCCCGCTCGAACACGGCGCCGCACGGCCGGGCCGCGCGCTCGCTCACTTGAAGAGCGAGATCTCGGTGAAGCCCGCGTAGCCCGGCCACGCCGTGCCCGGGATGCGATCGAGGATGCGGATCTCGAGGCGGTGCACCGTGGTGCTGCGTCCGAGCGGGATCACCAACGGTTGGAGCTCGTCCAGGCCTGCGATGCCTTCGAGCAGGTCTTTCGCGCCGTTGACGCGGACGCTGACGCGACGGATCACGTCGTGCTGGCCGCGCAGCCGCGCGGACGCGCAGTGCGAGAAGAGCCGCAGCTCGCTCCCTTGCACCGGCTTCGCGAGCTCGACGATCAACGTCGGCGTCGGATCGTCGTTCTTGCACATCCACCGCGAGCCCTCGAGCCCGTCGAACGCGCGATGCGGTTGGTCCTCGCCGTTGATCGAGCTCGGCGTCAGCGTCATCCCCTTGTCGACCAGCAGGTTCCGCGCGCGCAAGTCGACGAGCTCGTCGAGCCACGGCGCCGACGTCCCGAGCGAACGCACGCGCACGACGCCCGACTCGATCGAGCGCGTCGCTTCCGTCGCGTCCGCGGGCGCCTCGGGCGAGACGAGGTAGACCCGCGCGACCACCGGATACTCGCCGGGATAGATCAGGTCGAACTTCGCGCGGAAGCGTTCGTCCTTCCACGGACGGCTCGGATCGCCGACGACGTGCGCGAGCACGCGGCCCTCGCAGACGTAGTCGACATACGCGATGCGCAGGCCGGCGAGCTCGCCGCCGCCGTGCTCCGCGAGCACACGGTCGCCGAAGCCGCCGAGCCAGAACTCGAAAGCGCCGCGGCCGCTGTACGCGATGCGCACGTCGTCCTGCACCTCGCGTTTCGGCTCGAAGAAGGAGCGCTCGGCACCCGCGGTGGTCGGACGCTGCGCCGTCGCGCGCTCGAGGAAGAGCAGCGCGTAGCACGTATCGGTCTCCTGCGGCCGGACGTTGCCGCCCGCGTTGCTCGCCCACTCGCCGTTGCCGCCTTGGCGACCGATCAAGAAGCGCGCGCCTTCGAGGTACCACCGGTGCGCGCCGAACTCGTCGACGTCGAGCAGGCTGCCGACGCGCTCGGCGCCGTAGAGCCAGTAGAAGAGCCACGGTTCGTCGCCGAACGGGTGCGCGTCGGCGCGGAAGTAGTGGCCGAGCCACGCGACGCCCATCTGGATGCTCTGCTGCACCTCGGCGGCTTGCGCGCCGGCGAGCTTCGAGCCGAGCGCGTCGCGCGCGATCACCAGCGCCGAGATGCCCGCCGACGTCATCGAGCCCTTCGGGGGCGAGTCGAAGTTGTAGCCGAAGCCCGCGATCGTGCGCTTGCCGGTGCCGGTCTCGCCGTCGGCGAGCGCGACGTCGATCGACTTCGGCGCTTCCTGGAGACGCAGCACGTTGTCGATCAGATCTACCCATGTCTTCGGCGGGATCTCGATGCCCGCCGCGCTCGCCGCGCGCAGGCCGAGCACCGCGTACTGAGAGTTCGAGAGATCGACGCCGCCGAGGTCGCTGTTCCAGCGCCGGCCGTCGAAGCCGGTCGGATAGCTCCACAGCCCCTGGCGTTGGTTCTGCAGCAACTGCTTCACCAACGGCCGCATGCGATCCTTGTACTTCGGGTCGTGCGTCGCCTCGTACGCGATCAACGCGAGCCCGATGCTGTACGTGTCGAACGGCGGGTGCGCGTCGACGAAGCGCAGCGCGCGGGCGAGCGCGGGCTCGGTCGGAGCGAGGCCGCTCTTGATGAGCGCGTAGAGCGACAGCGCGGTCTGTCCGGAGACGTACTGCGGTTGGCCGCTCGACCACGAGCCGTCGCGCTGTTGCACGGAGAGCAGGAACGCGACGCCGCGCTCGATCGCGCGATCGATCGGCTCGCGCAGCGCCTCGACGTCCGGCGACTGCTTGCGCGCGGCGACCGAGCCGATCACGCGCCACTCGAAGAGGCGCAGACTGGTGTCGCCCGGGTGGACCGCCATCCGACCGACCGGACCGTCGTGGAAGTCGAGCTCGTAGAGCGGCTTCTCGTCGATCGCGAAGCTGACCTTGCTCCCCCGCCGCGCGACGTCGAGCGTGAACGGCCGGTTGGGCTCCCAGACGCGCGTCGCATCCGCGATCTCGAAGACCTTGCCCCCGAAGCGCGCGCCGTCGACGAAGAGCTTCTTGCCGTGCGCGTCGAATCCGAGGAACGCGTCGTCCGCGAACGCGAAGCCGCTCCCTTTGTCGCCGAGTTCGCCGACCGAGAGCCGCAGCCTCGCGTGCCAATCGCCCGCGGCGACCTCGAAGCTCGTGTACACCTGGTTCTGTCGACCCGCGCCCTCGATGCCGCCGCCCTTGATCACCGACCACGGCGTGCCGTGGAACTGCACATCGGCGACGCGCTTCTTGTCGACGAGCACGCGCTCGACGCCTTGGGCGCGCGCGGTGTGCGCGAACAGCATCGGAACGAGCGCGCAAGCAACGGCGAGCTTCGCGAGCGTGTGCATCATGGGGTGAAGACGAACCACGTGATCCCGCCGGGCGGCAAGGTGACGTCGAGTTCGGCGGCGGAGGTGGGACCGAGTTCGAGCTCGCGCGCGGCGCCGTCGCGCTCGGCGACGTGGATCGAGCCCGCGAGGCCCGCATAGTACAGCGGCAGTTCCAGCTTGCGCGCGAGCGGAGCCTCGGTCGGGTTGAAGAACATCGCGAGCGCGCGCTCGCCGAGCTTCGGGTTGACGTGCAGCCAAACGTCGAGGTCGCGACCGTCCGGACGGCGCACGTGGATCAGGTCGGACTCGAGGATCGCGCGGTGGCGCTTGAAGAAGGCGACCCAGCGCGCGACGAGCTCGCGCGTCCGTTCGGTGTCGAAGAGCCGCGGCCCGCGATAGCAAGCCTGCACGCCGGCGCCGAGGTTGGTCGCGAGGTGTTGCTCGTACGCGTCGAGGTGCTGGTCGAGCGGTTCGATCGTCGCCGCCGCGCCGCCGCCTTGGTACTGCACCAGCGGCACGAACATCCAGCCCATCGACGGAGTCTTCTCCCACGTGCCGTCGTAGATGTTCTGGCGCGCGTGGAGGATCTGGAGCTCGCGCGGCAGCGACCAATTGGTCTCGCGATAGCCCATGCCGCACTTCGACGAGCCCGCGAGGTAGTAGAAGTCGGGCACGTTCAGGTAGATGCCGCGCTCGCGCGCCCAACCGTAGAAGTGCGCGATCGTCTGCCACTGCGTCCACTGCGAATCGTCGTAGCCGCGGTGCGCGTGGCTCGTCGACGCGCAGAAGTCGCCCGGATAGCTGCCGTCGTGCTCGAGCAGCGTGAAGCCGACTTCCGAGTGGAAGTCGAGCAGCCGACGGAAGTAGCTCTCGCCCCACGCGCTGCCGAGGCACGGCGCGTTGCCGAACATCGCGCCGCCCGGCTTCGACGTCGCGGGATCGATCACGTCGGTCTCGGGTCCGATCGAACGGCTCGAGAGCAGCGAGTAGCTACCGATCTCGATCTTCTTCTCCGTGGCGCGTCGCACCCACTCCCTCGCGCGCGCCGTGACCGCCGGATCGGTGCTCTCGAGATCGAAGCCGGAGCCGAATGACAGGATCACCATCTCGAAACCGACGGCGGCCGCTTGGTCGATCGCGTCGAACACCCCCGCGTCGTCCGAGCGCGTGCAATGGAGCATCAACGGGTTCTCGGTGCACCACGGCGCGAGCGTGCGGAACGCGCGGCGAATCGTCAGGCCGCGGCGCTCGCGCTCGCTCGAATCGCACGCGAGCTCGAAGACCCGGAACGAGCTCTCGCTGTCGCCGGCGTCGAGCCCGATGCTGGGACCGCGCGGCGGCGCGCACACCAGCAAGCACGGCGTCTGGAGGCGATAGTTGACCTGCGTGCCGTAGCGCGGGTCCGGAAGCCAGCGCGCGACGCGATTGGTCGACGCGAGGTCGCCGCCGCCGAACGCGTAGTCGGAGAACACGTCGAGGTCCGGCCGTCCGAACGTGCCCGGCGTCTCGACCGGCGACATCGACTCGACCGCGGCGAGCCGCTCGACCTCGAGCGCGTCGAGCACGAAGACCTCCGCGCCGACGTTCTCGATCTCGAGCGACTTCTCGACCAACGGCAGGCCGTCGTACATCGTGTAGCGCACGTGCACGACGAACGGCTTCGCGCCGCTCGAGCGATAGCGGAAGTCGAGCGCGACGCCCGGCGGCGGCCACGCACGCTCCTCCGCGTGCCTCACGCGCTTCCAGCCGAACGGCGCGACCGGCTTGCCGATCGTCAGCGCCTCGCACGCGAGCGCCGCCGGATCGAGCGCCAGTCGCTCGCGATCGGAGAGGCGCAGGAACGCACGATCCTGCTCCGCGCCGGCGACCAGGCCGCCGACGTCGTGCGTCACGCCGTCGATCGTCACGCGCGCCTCGGGCTCGACCGCGCGCAGCAGCGAGCGTCGGCTCGACAGCTCGTCGAACGCGACGCGCGCGACGCCGGGCTCGACCCGCCACGTCAGTGCGACCAGCCCGTTCGCGAGCACGAGCTCGCGCCCGTCCGCCGAACGACCGACGCGCGTCGGCGCGGGCTCGGTCGCGAGCAGCCAGTCGCCGGCGACCCGCGTGCGCGCCGGATCGAGCACCGGCAATGCGCGCACCGTCGCAACGAGCTCCGCGGACGGAACCGCCGAGCGCGCTGTGCCCGCTGCGCTAGGCGCGTCCGCTGCGCCGGGCTCGCCAACGCCGCTCGGGCCGCCGGGCGCTCCGGCGAACGCCGCGACGACGAGCACGCACACCGCGATTCCGCTGCGGAGCAACATGGCGGCGCTCAGTGCTTGAACGCGCTCTCCGGGATCGCCGCGAACGGCGCGCCCGGTTGCGCCCAGCGCAGGCGCAGCTCCGCGCCGCCCGACTTGTTGAACCACACGACCTCGATCGCGTGCAGCCCCTTCGCCAACGCGCGCGCGCCCTGCTTCTCGATCGCGCCGTGCAAGCCGTCGTTGTCGACGACCAGCGCGCCGTCGATCCAGAGCTTCGAACCGTCGTCGCTGGTCAGCGCGAAGCGATAGAGCTCGTCCGCCGGCACGTCGACGAAGCCCTTGATGCGCAACGCGACGTGCTCGTCGCGCGCGCCCGCGAGCGTGACGCCGGTCGCGACCGACGTGCGCTCCGCCGCGAGCCCCGTGAGGTCCGCGGGGATCGCGTCCCAGTCCGCGGCGAAGCGCTCGACGAAGAGCCCGCTCTCGCTCGGCGCCGCCTCGACGGCGGGCGACGGCACGACGCGCTCGAAATGCCGCTCGGTCGTCCGACTGACCGCCTTGCCGTCGTGGAAGAGCCGCGCTTTGACCGTCGCGGAGTCGCTGAGCGTCACCGGGCCGGTGAAGCGCTTGGAACCCTTGACCGGATCGCTGCCGTCGAGCGTGTAGCGCACGTCGAGCGCCGGATTGGTCACCGCGAGCCGCACTTCGAGCCCGCGCACGAACTCGCTCGACTCCGCCTCCAGCACCGGCGCCTTGTAGACGATCGGCGCGCCGTCGACCTCGAGCACCACCACCGTCGCGATCGGATCGAGCGGTGCTTCGGGCACGCGCACGACGACTTGGCCGTCGCCGGAGGTCACCTTGAGCTCGTGCTTCGGATCGGCGAGCAAGTACGCGCGCCGCGGCTTGTTGCCGAGGCCGGCGAGCACGAGTTCGCGCGACTCCGGCCAATCGAAGACGTGCAGGAAGAGCTTGGTCTTCCGCGCGCCGACGCGCACCGTGCAGCGGCCGAAGTCGAGCGCGTCGAACACGCTCGCGGTCGTGCCGTGGATCGCGTCGCCGTTCTGCTTCATCCACGCGCCGATCTCGGCGAGGCGCTGGACCGACTCCGGCGGGAACGTGCCGTCCGCGCGCGGTCCGACGTTCAGGAGGTAGTTCCCGCCCTTCGAGGCGATGTCGATCACGTTCTGGAGCAGCTCTTCGGTCGACTTGAAGTTCTGGTCGACGCGATTGAAGCCCCAGTGGTCGTTCATCGTCATGCAGGACTCCCAGTCGACGCCGGGCATGCCGGTCGCCGGGATCTCCTGCTCGGGCGTCGCGAAGTCGCCGACCGCTTGATCGGAGTCGGAGAAGCCGCCCATCCCGCCGCGGTACACGTCGACGCGATTGTTGACGATCATCGCGGGCGCGAGCTTGCGGCAGAGCTGGTAGAGCGCGACGCCGCGCTCGTGGCTCCACGTGCTCTCCCACTCACCGTCGAACCACATCACGCCCGGCTTGTACTTCTCGATCACCTCGGAGACCTGCGCGTGCAGGTACTTCTCGAAGCGCTCGAAGTTCGCGCCCGCCGCCGGCCGGCTCTCCCACGCGCGCCGCGGCAGGTAGTCCGGATGGTGCCAATCCATGATCGAGTGGTACGTGCAGAAACGGACGCCGTGGCGCGCGCAGGCTTCGGAGAGCTCCTTCAAGACGTCGCACGCGAACGGCGTGTTCATCACGTCCCAGTCGGTCTCCTTCGAATCGAAGAGCGCGAAACCGTCGTGGTGCTTCGACGTGATCACCAGGTACTTCATCCCCGCGTCGGCGGCCATTTGCGCCCACGCGTCGGCGTCGAACTTCACCGGGTTGAACTGCGGCTGGAACTTCTCGTAGGTGTCGACCGGGATCTGCGCGGTCTCGCGAATCCACTCGCCGTGGCCCTTGTTGCCGTTCCACTCGCCCGCGGGGATCGCGTACAGACCCCAGTGGATGAACATGCCGAAGCGCGCGTCGCGCCACCACGCCATGCGCTCGTCCTGCGTCATCGGTTCGGGGAACGCACGGTGCACGCTGCGCGTCGATTCGCAAGAGAGAGCGCACAACGCGAGCAGCGGGATCAGCAGGGACTTCATCGGGGACCTCTCGGGGTCTGTGGAACTCTCAGTCGAAGGGAATGCCGGTGTGCCTGGAGATGTCGCGCAGGTCGTCGATCACGGGGCCGACCAGCGGGATGCCGTCCGTCTTGCGGAGGAGCTCGGCCTCGCGCTCGGGATCGCCGGGCAAGAGCGGTCCGCTCGTGCCGGGCGCGGGCTTGGTCGCGCGGAACGTGCGCACGACGTCGTCGATCTGGCGTTTGAACTCGTCGGGGTCGATGAACCCGTCGATGCGCATCGCGCCGAAGAAGTGGCCGATGCCCAATCCGACCGAACGCGCGGGAGTCTCCTGGCGCAGCGCGAACGGCGGCGCGAAAGGACCCCAGTTGGCGCCCGAGAGCACCGCCGAGAGCACGTCGACCATCAGCGCGAGACAATAGCCTTTGTGCCCGCCGCGTTCGCGCTCCGAACCGAGCGGCAGGATCGCGCCGCCGTCGATCATCGCCTGCGGATCGGTGGTCGCGCGACCGTCCCGATCGATCGCCCAGCCGTCGGGGATCGGCGTGCCGTGCCGCTTCGCGATCTCGACCTTGCCGTACGCCGCGGCGCACGTCGCGAGGTCGATCACGATCGCGGGCTCTTCCTTGCCGGGGAACGCGATCGCGATCGGATTGGTGCCGAGCATGCGCTCGGCGCCCCAGAGCGGCGCGACCAGCTTGGTCGTGTTGGTCATCGCCCAACCGATCAAGTCGCGCTTCAACGCTTCGAGCACGTAGTAGCCCGCGATGCCGTAGGGATTGGTGTTGCGGACGCTGATCCAGCCGCTGCCCGCCTCTTCGGCCTTGTCCATCGCGATTCGGTTCGCGAACGGCCCGACGACGAGCCCGAGCCCGTTGTCCCCGTCGACGGTGCCGGTCGAGAGCGTCTCGCGGACGACGCGCGGCTTGCAACGCGGATTGATCCGACCGAGCGTCAGCATCTCGAAGTACGTGTGCAGCCGCGCGACGCCGTGCGAGTCGATGCCGCGCAGGTCGGCGAGCGCGAGCACGTCCGCCGCGACGCGCGCGTCCTGCTTCGGCACGCCGAAATGGACGAACGTGCGCACCGAGAACTCGTGCAGACGCTCGACGGGGTACGTGGTGAACTCCGGGACGCTCATCGCGAGAACTCCGCGAGCTCGTCGACCAGCGTCTCGCCGATCGAGAGCGAAGAAGTGGCCGCCGGCGACGGCGCGTTGCACACGTGCAGGATGCGCTCGCCCTTCCGGATCAGGAAATCGTCGACCAACGCGCCGTCGGGCGCGAGCGCCTGCGCGCGCACGCCGGCGTGCGCGGGCCGCAGGTGCTCTTCGCGCACTTCGGGGATCAGCCGTTGCAACGAGCGCGTGAACGCGCGCTTCGACAGCGAGCGCCAGACTTCCATGCCGCCGGTGCGGTGGTGCCTCGCCGCGAGCTTCCAGAACGCGCCGTACGAGAACACGTCCCAGAGGTCCGCGAGGTTCACGTCGGACCAGCGATAGCCTTCGCGCGCGAGCGCGAGCACCGCGTTCGGCCCGCACTCGACGCCGCCGCGGATCATCCGCGTGTAGTGGACGCCGAGGAACGGGAAGCTCGGGTCGGGCACCGGGTAGATCAGGTGCTTGCAGAGGTGCGCGGCTTCGGGCGCGAGCTCCCAGTACTCGCCGCGGAACGGCACGATGCGCGCGGGCCGCTCGCCGCGCTCGAGCTCGGCGACGCGATCGGAGTGCAGGCCCGCGCAGTTGATCACCGCGCGCGCGGAGAAATCGCCCGCGGTGCTCGCGACGGCGACGTCGCCGGCTTCGGCCCGCAACGCCGTGACCTTCGCGTTCGTCACGACCTCGCCGCCCGCGCGAGCGACGTGCTCGGCGAGCCGCACGCACACCGCGGTGTAGTCGACGATGCCGGTCTCCGGCACGTGCAACGCGGCGACGCCCGCGACGTGCGGCTCGAGCTCCTTCAAGCGCGCGAGATCGATGCGCGTGCAGTCGACGCCGTTCGCGCGGCCGCGTTCCTCGAGCTTCTCGAGCCGCGGCACTTCGCTCGCGTCGACCGCGACGACGACCTTGCCGCAGAGCTCGAACGGCAACGCTTCCTCGCGGCAAAAGTCCTCGAGCATGCGCTTGCCGCGCCGGCAGTTCAGCGCTTTCAGCGACCCGGGCTTGTAGTAGAGCCCCGAGTGGATGACGCCGGAGTTGTGACCGGTCTGGTGCGCGGCGACCGCGCGCTCCTTCTCGAGCACGACCACGCGCGCGCCCGGATGACGCAACCCGTAGCGCTGGGCCGTCGCGAGCCCGACGATGCCGCCGCCGACGACGAGGAGGTCAGCTCGCTGCATCGCCCAGGCCTTCAGGGCGCCGCGATCACGCGTTGCCGTTGCTCGCCGAGACCTTGGATGCCGAGGTGCATCGCCTGGCCGACCTTCAGCCAGATCGGCTCGGGCTTCTGGCCGAGCCCTACGCCCGGCGGCGTGCCGGTCGAGATCACGTCGCCCGGTTGCAGGCTCATGAACTGCGACACGTACGCGACCAGGTAGTCGACGTCGAAGATCATCGTGCGCGTGTTGCCGTTCTGGAAGCGACGGCCGTCGACCTCGAGCCAGATCGCGAGGTCCTGCGGCTCGCGCACTTCGTCCTTGGTCACCAGCCACGGCCCGATCGGTCCGAACGTGTCGCAGCTCTTGCCCTTGATCCACTGACCGGTGCCTTCGAGCTGGAACCGACGCTCGGACAAATCGTTGATCACGCAGAAGCCCGCGATGTGCTCGCGGGCCTTCGCGCGCTCGACGTACTTCGCCGGCTTGCCGATCACGACGCCGAGCTCGACCTCCCAGTCGAGCTTCTCGCCGCGGCGCGGCATCTCGACGTCGTCGTTCGGGCCAATGATCGCGCTGGTCGCCTTGTCGAAGATCACGGGCTCGGTCGGCACCGCCATGCCGGACTCCGCCGCGTGGTCGGCGTAGTTCAAGCCGATGCAGAGGAACTTGCCGACGCCGCCGACGCACGCGCCGAGGCGCACGTCGCCCTCGACGAGCGGCAGCTTCTCCGGATCGAGCTTCGCCAACTTCGCGAGCGATTCGGGCAACAGCACGTCCCCGCGCACGTCGTCGATCAGGCCGACGAGTGAACGGATGCGGCCGCTCGCGTCGAGCAACCCGGGCTTCTCCGCGCCGCGCGGACCCCATCGCAAGAGCTTCATCTTCAGTTGCTCCAGCCGCCGTCGATCACGTGGATCGCGCCGGTCGTGTAGGAGGATTCTTCGGAGGCGAGGTACACGACGAGCGCGGCGACCTCCTCCGCCGAGCCCAAGCGTCCGATCGGTTGCCGCGCGACGAACGCGGCGCGCACTTGCTCGACGTTGCCTTGTGCGGCTATCCGCTGATCGAGCGACGGCGTCTGCACCGTGCCCGGACACACCGCGTTGCAGCGAATGCCCTTCGACACGAAATCGGCGGCGACCGCCTTGGTCAGCCCGATCACCGCGGCCTTGGTCGCGCCGTACACGCAGCGATTGGGCGCGCCTTTCACACTCGACGCGACCGACGACATGTTGACGATCACGCCGCTCTGCTGCGCGAGCATGCCCGGCAGCACCGCGCGGATCGTGCGGTACATCGACTTGACGTTGAGGTCGAACGAGAAGTCCCAGCTCGCGTCGTCGCAGTCCTGGATCGTGCCGTGGTGCACGAAGCCGGCGCAATTGAAGAGCACGTCGAACGGTCCGCGGCTCGCCACCAGCGCGCCGATCGCCGCGCCGTCGCGCACGTCGAGGCGCGCCGTCGCGAGCCGGGGCTCGTCCGCGCCCAAGCGCGCCAGAGCGGCTTCGTCGACGTCGGTCGCGAGCACGCGCGCGCCCTCGCGCGCGAACGCCAGCGCGGTCGCGCGGCCGATGCCCTGCGCCGCCGCGGTGATCAACGCCCTCTTGCCGTCGAGTCGTCCCATCGCTTGCTCCTAGCGTTGCGCGACGCGCTTCGACCGCGCGGTCCATGCGGGGCCGTCGGGGTACGCGAAGCGCGCGAGCGACTCGCGCTTCATCGTGATGCCGTAACCGGGCTCGAGCGGCGGCAAGTAGCAGCCGTCCTCGACCACGCTCGGGTTCTCGAAGTGCTCGTGGAGGTGCGAGACGAACTCGGCGACGCGATCGTCGAGCGACGCCGAGATGCAGGCGTAGTCGATCATGATCAGGTGGTTCACGTACTCGCAGAGCCCGACCCCGCCGGCGTGCGGACAGACCGGCACGCCGAACTTCTTCGCCATCAGCATCACCGCGAGCACTTCGTTGACGTCGCCGAGGCGGCACGAATCGATCTGGCAGAAGCGGATCGCGTTCGCCTGCAGGAGCTGCTTGAACATCACGCGGTTCTGGCACTGCTCGCCGGTGGCGACGCCGATCGGCTGGATCGCCTTCGCGATCGCCGCGTGGCCGAGCACGTCGTCGGGCGACGTCGGCTCCTCGATCCACCAGGGCCGGAAGCGCGCGAGCTCGCGCATGTTCGTGATCGCCTCGGCGACGTCCCAGCGCTGGTTGGCGTCGAACATCAGCTTGCGATCGGGCCCGATCTCCTCGCGCACGATCGCCGCGCGTCGCAGATCGTCCTTCAGATCGGCGCCGACCTTGATCTTGAAGTGGTTCCAGCCCGCGGCGATGCCCTCGCGGCACAGCCGCCGGATCTTGTCGTCGGGATAGCCGAGCCAGCCCGCGGACGTCGTGTACGCGGGATAGCCGCGATCTCGGAGCTCCTGCTCGCGCACGTGCTTGGTCGGCTCGTTCGCGCGCAGGATGGCGAGCGCTTCGTCGCGCGTCAGCGCGTCGCTGATGTAGCGGAAATCGATCAACGCGACGACTTCCTCGGGCGTCATGTCGACGACGAGCTTCCACAGCGGCTTGCGCTCGTGCTTCGCGTAGAGATCCCAGACCGCGTTGACGATCGCGGCGGTCGCGAGGTGGATCACGCCCTTCTCGGGACCGACCCAGCGCATCTGCGAGTCGCTGGTCAACTTGCGCCAGAAGCCGCCGAAGTCGCGCGTGATCGAATCGAGCGTGAGCCCGACGATCATGTGGGACATCGAGCGCAATGCCGCGACGCAGAGCTCGTTGCCGCGCCCGATCGTGAACGTCAGCCCGTGCCCTTCGAGCCCCGGCACGTTCGTCCGCAAGACCGCATACGCCGCCGAGTAGTCCGGATCGGAGTGCATCGCGTCCGACCCGTCGAGTTCGTCGGAGGTCGGGAAGCGGATGTCGAGGGCTTCGAGGCCCAGGATGCGGATGGAGGTCATGCGTTGCGCCCGCACGCCGCGGGCCTCGGGTTGGAGATCCGATAGAACTCGAGCGCATTGCGACCGAAGAGGCCCGTCCGGACGCGCTCGTCGCGCACCCGCTCAGCGAGCAACGCGTGCGTCGCCTCCCACCAGCGCGTGTAGCCGCCGGCGAGCTCGACCACCGGCCAATCGCTGCCCCACAACAGTCGGTCGGGGAGGAAGTTCGCGCAGAGCACGTCGACGAACGGCGCGAGCTCGGGAGCGACCCAGTCCGCGCGCGCCTCGGTGACGAGTCCGGAGAGCTTCGCGGCGACGCGCGGCGAGCGCGCGAGTTCCGCGAGCGCTTCGCTCCAGCGCTCGAAGCCGCCCCACGCGCGACCGCCGTCCGCGATCGCCGGCTTTCCGCCGTGGTCGATCACGACGCGCAGGTCGGGATGCCGCTCGACGAGCCGCGCGAGGTGCGCGAGGTGGCGCGGCTTGACCAACGCGTCGAACGCGAGCTGATGCTCGACCATCGCGCGGAACACCGGAGCGAGGCCCGGCGCGAGCATCCAGCGATCGTCGGCGAGGTCCTGGATCATCGGCCGCACCCCGACGAGCTTCGGATGCCGCGCGAGCCGCACGAGCACGTCGGCCGCGTCCGCGGCGTCGAAATCGAGCCACCCGACGACGCCGAGCACGAACGGCGTGCGCTCCGCGAGCGCGAGCAGGAACTCGGTCTCGGCGACGGTCGGCGCCGCTTGCACCAGGATCGTGCCGTCGAGCGCGTGGCGCGCGAGCAACGGTGCGAGGTCCGCGGGCCCGAAGTCGCGATACAGCGCCGCGAGCTCCG
Source organism: Planctomycetota bacterium (assembly GCA_016220085.1). Lineage (GTDB taxonomy): Bacteria > Planctomycetota > UBA1135 > UBA1135 > JACRIN01. Next base: position 51,338 of record JACRIN010000025.1, on the reverse strand, counting down.
GCTTCAGCCAACCGTAGTCGCCGCGCGCGAGCTGCCAGAAGTGTTGGTGCGCGTCCACGCGCACGGCGGAGGCGTTCATGCGCCGTCCTCTCCCGCGACGCTCGCGTCCGACGGGATCGGCACGCCGCCGCGCGCATCGGCGGCGTAGAGCGCTTCGACGAGCGCCATCGTGTGCCACGCGTCCTCGACCGACGTCAGCAGCACGCGATCCTCGCCCGCGGCGAAGCGCTGCAGGTTCGACATCGTGCCGCGGAACGCGTCGGGGAACCAATTGCCGCAGAGCGGCACCGCGTGCCACTCCTCCGATCGCCGCGCGTCGGGATCGGCGAACGCGAGCTCGAGCTCGTCGGGCCGACCGCGCGGGTAGTCGAGGTTGACGCCCATCGTCAGCACCGCGGCGCCGAGCGTGCCTTCGACGCGCAATCGGCTCGTCTGGTGCTTGGGCCCGTGCTTGTGGTGGTGGTTGATCGACAGCGCGCAGCGCACGTCGTCGGCGTAGTCGAGGATCGCGGTGCTGCGCGAGCTCGCGAGCCACGGCGCATCGGGGTGCTTGACGGTGCGCGCTTGCACCGAGCGAGGCTCGCCGAGCAAGCGCCGGATCGAGTCGAGGTAGTGGATCGAGTGCAGCGCGAACTCCATGCGCTTCAACCCGGCCATGAACGGCCAGAGTTCCCACGGCATGCGGCAGTTGACGTGCACCTCGAGCTCGATCAGCCGTCCGAGGAGCCCGCGCTCGACCGCGTCGGCGAGCGCGAGCATCGCCGGCGAGAAACGCAGTTGGAAGTTCACCGCGGCGACGAGCTTCTTCGCCCTGCACACCGCGCGGATGCGCGTCGCGTCGGCGAGGTCCAGGCCGAGCGGCTTCTGGATCAGCGCGACCGCGCCGTCGGGCAGGCGCTGCAGCGTCTCGAACACCGCCTCGGGCGGCAACGCGACGTCGAACACGACGCCGGGCTGGCTCGCGGCCTCGCCGAGCGAGCCGAACACGCGCGGCAACTTCCAACGCGCGGCGGTTTGCTCCGCGCGCTCGCGAGCCTGGTCGAAACAGCCCGCGATGTCGAAGCCGAGCGCGCGGTACGCGGGCAGGTGCGCGTCGTTGACGATCCCGCCCGAACCGATGAACACGATGCTGCGCGGACGCGAGGGCACGTCCCAACGCTGCCTCAGTTCGGCGACGAGCTCGCGCCGCACGGCCATCACTTCCCGCGGCGAGACGTGCGGGTGGCGACGGGGTCGAAGGGCATCGACGCCTTGCCGCCGATCAGCGCCGAGAGCCGACCGGCCGTCTCGCCGAGCGCTTGCTTGCACGCGGAGAGCGAAGGATCGACCGGCACGTCGAGGTGCTCGATGAAGGGGATCGTCAGCGCGGCGACGGCCGCGCCGCGGTGGTTGAGGATCGGGAACGAAAGGTCGCGCACGCCGCGCGTGCGGGTGCTCTCGCAGTCCTCGTGACCGCGTTTCTTGACCGCGTCGATCGCGGCGTCGAACTTGGCGCGGTCGAAGCTCGCCGATTCGGCCTCGGTTCGACGCGCGAGCACGCGCTCGCGGTCCTCGCCGGTCTGGAACGCGAGCAGCACGCGGCCCGACGCGGACTTGTGCAGCGTGATCACCGAACCGACGCGCACCGCGAAGCCGATGTAGCCCGGGCTGTCGACCTGCGCGACGACGACGCCGTGGCCGGCCTCGATCACGACGAGGTGACACGACTGGTGCACGCGCTCGGCGAGCTCGCGCATCAACGGCACCGCGTCGCTGATCAAGCGATGGATCGGCGGGTTCTTGTGCGAGAGCTCGAAGAGCTTCAGCGTGAGGATGTAGCGATCGCCCGGTCGTTGGATCGCGAGGTAACCTCGCTCGACGAGGCAATTCAGCATGCGGAAGATCTCGCCGACCGAGCGATCGAGCGAACGCGCGATCTCGGTCTGGCTCAGTCCATCCGGGCGATCGGAGAGCAGCTCGACGATGTCGAGGCCCTTCTCGAGCGCCGGTGCGCGGTAACGACTGCTTTGAGCATTGCGGGTGGCGGATGACGCGTTCAAGGGAACCTCCACCGCCGTTTTATTTGCAGGCCGGACTTTTTGCAAGTAAAACGGCACGGGAGCGCGTCGCCGAGGTCCACCCGGCGGTCGCCGCTGCATCCCCGCGCATCCCGCAGCATCCCCGATGCATCCTGGCGAGGTGCGCCGCCCAACCCCGAGGCCCCCGATGACCCTGAGTCGCTGGATCCTGCTGCTCGTCGCGCTCGCCCCCGCTTGCTCGAAGCCCGACTCCGACCCGACGGCGACCGGCGAGAAGCGCCTGCGCGTCGCCGTGATCCCGAAGGGCACGACCCACGTGTTCTGGAAGGCGGTCGAGAGCGGTGCGCGCGAGGCGGAGCAGGAGCTCGGCGTCGACGTCGAGTGGAAGGGCCCGCTGGAGGAGAACGACCGCGCGCAACAGATCCAACTCGTCGAGCAGTTCGTCTCCGCGAAGCTCGACGGCATCGCGATCGCGCCGCTCGACCACCAAGCGTTGGTCGCGCCGCTCGCCGCCGCGTCCAGGGCGAAGATCCCGGTCGTGATCTTCGACTCCGACCTCGACGGCACCGCGGGCGTCGACTTCGCGAGCTTCGTCGCGACCGACAACCTCGCGGGCGGCACGCTCGGCGGCGAGCACCTGCTCGGGCTGCTCGGCCAGAAGGGCAAGGCGGTGTTGTTGCGCTATCAGGTCGGCTCCGCGAGCACCGACGCGCGCGAGAAGGGCTTCCTCGCCGCGGTCGCGGGCAAGCTCGAAGTGCTGGTCGACAACCGCTACGCCGGCGCGACCGCGGGCGAAGCGAAGGACGAGGCGTTGAACCTGCTGGAGCGACTCGAGGAAGCCGACGGCATCTTCTGCTCCAACGAATCGGCGACGATGGGCATGTTGCTCGCGCTGCGCCAAACGGGGCTCGCCGGCAAGAAGCGGTTCGTCGGCTTCGACGCGAGCCCGCCGCTCGTCGAAGCGCTGAAGTCCGGCGAGATCGACGCGCTCGTCGTCCAGAACCCGAGGAAGATGGGCTACGTCGCGACCAAAACGTTGGTCGCCGCGATCCGTGGCGAGCAAGTCGAGCCGCGCATCGACACCGGCGTCGTCGTCGCGACCCGCGAGAATCTGAACGACCCGGCGATCGCGCTGCTGCTGAAGTAACCCTTGGGGCGGTAACCTTTCGGCTCGATGACGCCGCCGAACGCTGCCGCCAGCTCCGCGCGCCTCGCGATGCACGGCGTGAAGCATCGCTTCGGCGCGACGCTCGCGCTCGACGGCGTCGACCTCGTCGTCGCGCCCGGCGAGGTGCACGCGCTCGTCGGCGAGAACGGCGCGGGCAAGTCGACGTTGATGAAGGTGCTCTCGGGCGCGCTCGCGCCCGACGAGGGCCGGATCGAGCTCGACGGCAGCCCCTACGCGCCTCGCTCGCCGGCACAAGGGCGCGCGCGCGGCGTCGCGATGATCTACCAAGAGCTCTCGCTCGCGCCGCACCTGTCGGTCGCGGAGAACGTGCTGCTCGGCGCGCAACCGACCCGAAGCGGCTTCGTCGCGTGGGGCGCGCTGCGCGCGCGCGCGCGGGAATTGCTCGCCGAGGTCGGGCGCGCGGAGCTCGACGTCGACGCGCCGGTCGCACGGCTCGCCCCCGCGGATCGCCAGCTCGTCGAGATCGCGCGCAGCCTCGCCGGCGACGCGCGCGTGATCGTCTTCGACGAACCGACGTCGAGCCTCGGCCGCGCGGACGTCGAGCGGCTGTTCGCGTTGATCGCGAAGCTCGCCGCGCGCGGCGTCGCGATCGTCTACATCTCCCACGCGCTCGAGGAGGTCTTCGCGCTCTCGCAGCGCTACACCGTGCTGCGCGACGGCCGCAGCGTCGCGAGCGGAAAGACCGCGGATACCGACGTCGCGCGCCTCGTCGCGGCGATGGTCGGCCGCACGGTGACCGAGCTCTACCCGCGCTCGCCCGCGCGGCCCGGCGAGGTCGTCGCGCGCGTGCTCTCGCTCGCGGGCGAGCGGCTGCCGCTCGACGCGACGCTCGAGCTGCGCCGCGGCGAAGTGCTCGGCATCGCCGGACTGGTCGGCGCGGGGCGCACCGAGCTCATGCGCGCGCTGTTCGGCCTCGCGCCGGTGCGCTCCGGCAACCTGCGCGTGCTCGCTCTCGAAGGACCGCGGACGCCGGGCGAGCGTTGGCGCCAAGGCGTCGGCCTGGTCAGCGAGGACCGCAAGGCCGAAGGGCTCGCGCTCGGGCTTTCGATCGCCGACAACCTGGTGCTCGCGCGGCTCGATCGCGTCGCACGCGGCGGTTGGATCTCGCCGTCGCGCGTCGAGCGCGAAGCCGCTGGGTGGCTCGCGCGCCTCGGCGTGAAGTGCGAAGGGCCGAACCAGACGATCGGCAAGCTCTCGGGCGGCAACCAGCAAAAGGTGGCGCTCGCGCGCCTCTTGCACGCCGACGCCGACATCCTGTTGCTCGACGAGCCGACGCGAGGCATCGACGTCGGCTCGAAGGCGGAGATCTACCGGTTGATCGACGAGCTCACGCGCTCCGGCGATCGGCCGCGAGCGGTCGTGCTCGTGTCGAGCTACCTGCCGGAGCTCTTCGGCACGTGCGATCGAATCGCGGTGATGTGCCGCGGACGGCTCGGACCCTCGCGCCCGGTCGGCGAGCTCGATGAACACGCGGTGCTGCTCGCGGCGACGGGAGCGAGCTCTTGAACTGCTCCAGCGTGCGGCTTCCCTGCCTGTTCGCGAAGTTCGGGCCCGCGCTCGGCCTTACGGCGACGTGGCTGCTCTTCGCGGCGCTCGCCGGCGGCGACTTCCTCGCGTGGTCGAACCAACGCCTGATGCTCGAGCAGACGTCGGTCGTCGGCATCGCGGCGGTCGGCGCGACGTTGATCATCGTCGCGGGCGGCATCGATCTGTCGGTCGGCTCGACGATCGCGCTCGGCACGGTCGTCGGCGCGCTCTGCTTGCGCGGCGGCGCGCCGCCTTGGGCCGCGGCGCTCGGCGCGATCGCGACCGGGCTCGCCGTCGGCGCGGTGATCGGCGGCGTGGTCGTCGGTCGTTGGGCGCGCATCGCGGCGCCGGCGCTCGGCGCGGCGATCGGCGTGTGGACCGCGGCGCACGCGAGCGTCGGCGTCGCGCTCGGCGCGGGCGTCGCGAGCACGCTCGTGTTGCTGGTCGTCGGCGAACGCTTGGCGCCGCGGATCGCGATCTCGCCCTTCATCACGACGCTCGGGTTGTGGGGCGCGCTGCGCGGGCTCGCGAAAGGCCTCGGCGACAACCAACCGGTGTATCCGTCGTCGACCGGCTGGCTCGGCGAGCTGATGCGGCCGTCCGAGAACGGTCTCGGCGCCGTCGTCGCGCCGGGCGTCTGGATCCTCGCCGGAGTCGCGCTCGTCGTCGCGCTGGTGATGCGCTCGACGCGCTTCGGCCGCAACGTGTTCGCGATCGGCTCGAACGAGGAGACCGCGCGTTTGTGCGGCGTGCGCGTCGAGCGCACGAAGTTCGCGCTGTACGTCGTCGCGGTCGGCTGCGCGGGGCTCGCGGCGGTGCTGCAGCTCGCCTACCTCTCGATGGGCGACCCGACGACCGCGGAAGGTTACGAGCTCAAGGTGATCGCCGCGTGCGTGATCGGCGGCGCGAGCTTGGCGGGCGGCCAGGGCTCGGTGGTCGGCACCTTGATCGGCGCGTTGATCATGACCGTCGTCGACAACGGCTGCACCACGCTCGGCCTCGACAACGGGGTGCAGGAAATCGCCACCGGCGCGATCATCGTCGCGGCGGTGGCGCTCGATCGGTGGCGCGCGCGCTCGCAGAGCTGATCAGCCGTGCGCGGCGGCGGCGCGCTTCGCGAGTTCCTCTGGCGTGAGGTCCTCCTTGTGCGTCGCGACGAACCAGACGTGGCCGAACGGATCCTCGAGGCCGCCGACGCGATCGCCGTAGAACTGATCGGCGAGCGGGCGGATCACCTTCGCGCCCGCCGCGACCGCGCGAGCGAACAGCGCATCGCAATCCTCGACGTAGAGCATCATCCGCGCCGGCGTGCCGCCGAACGAGCGCGGGCTGCGCGCGTCCATGTCGGGGAACTCGTCGGCGAGCATGACCCGCGAATCGCCGATCTGGAGCTCGGCGTGGCCGAGTTTGCCGCCGGGCGCGCCGAGGCGCAGCAGCTCGCGCGCGCCGAACGCCGCGGCGTAGAACGCGAGCGCTTCGAAACCGCCGCGGACGATCAGGTACGGCGTCAGCGTGTGATAGCCGTCGGGGATGGGCTTGACCGGACCTTGCATCGATCGACTCCGTGAAGTTGGATCGTTCGCCACCGCGAACCCGCGCAGCCTAACTCGCGCGCTCGGAATCGGGTTCATCGCCCCGCTTCGTCCTCGCGAGCCGCCCGAGCATCCCGCGGATGTCGCGCGCGCCCTTGATCGCGACGTAGACGGTCACCGTCGAGTACCAAACGCAGCAGAACGCGGCGACGAGCCACCAGAAGAGGTGTCCGTGCGGGTTCACGAGCTCGCTCCCATCGCGACCGTCGGCCCCGAACGCGACGCCGGCTTGAGCAGCGAGCCGACGATCATCCCGACCGCCGCGAGCACGTACGCGAGGAAACCGTTCCAGTTGTCGCCCAGGCGCGTCAGCACGAACGACTTCTCCGGATCGAGGTACGGCAAGACCAACGTCGCGACCGGGAACGCGGCGCCGAAGAAGATCGCGGCGGCGGCGCCCCAACTGTTCGCGCGCTTCCAGTAGCAGCAACTGACGAGCAGCACGGAGACGCTCGAGAGATAGATCGTCCCGGTGACGCTGAAGTACGTCCACAGATCGCCCTTCAACGGGAACCACAGTCCGAAGAAGAGCAGGAAGACGCCGATCAACACGACGATCGTGCGATTCCAGAAGAGCCCGCGCTTCTCGCTCCACGGTCCCTTGCGGAACGGAGCGCAGAGGTCGTTGTAGATCACGCTCCCCCACGTGAGCATGTACGACGAATCGGTCGACATGTCCGCGGCGAGCATCGCGGCGACGAGCAGGCCCATCAAGCCGACCGGCACGAGCCGCGCGAGGTAGACCGGCATCGCGTGGAGCGACGGATCGGCGCCCGGCGGCAGTCCCGCGAGCTCGACCGGCGTCAACATCGCGAGCGCCGCGATGCCCCACAGGCCCGGGATGACGAAGCGCGCGGCGAAAAAGGCGCTGGTGCGCACGTACATCCGCCGTCCGGTGCGCTCGTCCTTCGCGGAGAGCAAACGCGCGATCACCGGCTGCCACGTGATCGTCGCGGCGACCTGCAAGCAACTCTGGAAGAGCAGGAACGACCAACCTGGACCGCCCGCGGCGAGAGGATCGAAGCCGCCTGCGCCGTGGTGCGTCTCGACGGTCTCGACGAGCCGCGACCAACCGACGTCGGCGAACACGAGGTACGTGACGACCAGCAGTCCGACGCTCATCACCACGAACTGCAGGTAGTCGGTGACCAGCACCGACAGCATCCCGCCGAGCACCGTGTAGACGAGCACGAGCACGAGCAACGCGGTCATCACCCACTCGAGCCAGCCTGGATCGAAGCCGACGACCGCACTCAGGAACTCTCCGCCGATGCGCAGGTAGAGCCCCATGTTCAACAGTCCGCCGAGGATGATCACCAGGCCCGCCGCCCAGCGCACGCGCGGTCCGAACTGGCGTTGGAAGAGCTCGGGGATCGTCATCACCCCCGAGAGCCGCAACGGCTTGATGCAGAAGCCGGTGAGTCCGATCACGAGCATCGCGACCGCTTGCAGGATCCCCGGCATCGCGCCGACGAAGCCTTTCGTGTAGCCCGCTTGCGCGGTGTACATGCAGGTGACGATGCCGAACTCGGTCGCGGCGAGCGACGCGATGCCGAGATACACATCCATCTCGCGGCCGGCGACGAGGTAGTCCTCGACCTTGCCGACGTAGCGGCGCACCATCACGCCGGCGATCAGCGTCGCGAGCAGGTAGACGCCGACGATCGAGCCGTCGATCCACGGGTCGAAGTGGGACATGCGGCGACGCGAGTGTTCCTCGCGAGCGCGCGGAGGTCGAGCGAAAAAGCGAGCGCGGGCTCGCGCCCGGCGGGCCGCGAGAACTCGATGGCCGCCGCGGAGCTTTCATGGCAAGCTCCGCGCGCCGCCGGGTCTCGCTGCGCGGTCCCGACCCGAAGGCTCGACGACGATGGCCCTGCTCGAAGTGTGCGTCGACTCGCTCGCAAGCTTCGACGCCGCGCAGTCGGGCGGCGCCGAGCGCATCGAGCTCTGCTCGCGCCTCGACCTCGGCGGGCTTTCGCCGACGGACGAGCTCTTCGCCGAAGCCCACGCCCGCGCGAGGCTGCCGATCTTCTCGATGGTGCGGCCGCGCAGCGGCGACTTCGTCCATTCGGAGCGCGAGCTCGCGACGATGCGCGCCGAGCTCGCGGCACGCCGCGAGCGCGCAAACGGCTTCGTCTTCGGCGTGCTGACTCGCGACGGCCGCGTCGACCGCGAGGCGACGCGCGCGCTGGTGCTCACCGCGCGTCCGAAACCGGTGACGTTCCACCGCGCGTTCGACCTCGTGCGCGACCCGTTCGCGGAGCTCGAGGTGCTGATCGAGCTCGGCGTCGAGCGCGTGCTGACGTCCGCGGGCGCACCCACCGCTTTCGAGGGCCGCGCGCGGCTCGCGGAGCTCGTGCGTCGCGCCCGCGGCCGCATCGTCGTGCTGCCCGGCGGCGGCGTGCGCGCGGCGCACGCGGCCGAGCTCGTGCGCGTCACCGGCGCGCGCGAGCTCCACGGCTCGGTGCCGTTCGACGCGCGCGCTTTCTGACCGCGCTTCGAGCGAGGCGCCGTGCCACAGCCCAGCGACTCCCTCCTCGGCCGGCTCGACGGCCGGATTCCTTTTTCGCGGCGTGCGCGTCACACTGGTCGCGTGAACGGCAAGCGTGACGAAACGCGCGGCGAGCTCGCGCGCGAAGAGCCTCCGGAATACTCGCCCGACGGCGTCGACCTGACGCTGATCCGGTGGATGCTCTCGTTGACGCCGCAGCAACGTCTGCAAGTGCTGCAAGATCACGTGAACGCGATCGAGAAGTCGCGTCCGTCTCGAGCCGATCCGAGCCGTGAGCGATGGACTTCCGAGCGATCCTGACCGCGCTCGAGGACGCGGACGTCCGGTACGTGCTCGTGGGCGGAGTCGCCGCTGTCCTGCACGGCGTACCGGTGAACACGTTCGACATCGACATCGTCCCCGCCCGTGAGCCGGAGAACGCCGGCCGCCTGGCGGTTGCGCTGCGCGGCCTCGACGCATGCTATCGACAGCACTTGCCGAAACGCCTCGAGCCCATCGCGCGCGACCTGATGTTGCCCGGCCATCATCTGCTGATGACGCGCTGCGGGCCGCTCGACGTGCTCGGCGAGATCGTCGGAGGGAGGAGCTATCCGGACCTCGTCGTGCATGCGCCGCGCGCCGATCTCCACGATGGCTTGCGGGTCCAGGTGCTCGACCTCGCCGAGCTGGTTGCGATCAAGCGTCTGCTGACCCGGACCAAGGATCGGGCCCAGCTCGCGGACTACGAGCGCACGCTGGAAGAGCGGCGCGCGCGCGGCGGCTAGTGTGGAACGCGGCCGGCGCGCACAATGCGCGCATGCCGAACTCGCTCCGCGTCGCGCCGCTCCAGTTGCTCCCGCGGACGTTGCTGCCGCGGATCTCGCTCCCGCTGGTCTTGCTCGCGCTCGGATGTCGCGCGCCGTCGGACGACGCGCGTCCGCCCGAGCCCGTGCCGCCGTTGCCGAGCGCGCGGCAGCTCGCGTGGTCGGAGCTCGAGTACTGCGCGTTCGTGCACTTCAACATGAACACGTTCTCCGGCGCCGAATGGGGCACGGGCACGGAAGACCCGAAGCTCTTCGCGCCGAGCGCGCTCGATTGCCGTCAATGGGCGCGCGTCGCGCGCGACGCCGGGATGAAAGGGATCATCCTGACCGCGAAACACCACGACGGCTTCTGCTTGTGGCCGTCGGCGTACACCGAGCACGACGTCGCGAACTCGAATTGGCGGGACGGCAAAGGGGACGTACTGCGCGAGCTCTCCGACGCGTGTCGCGAGTTCGGCCTGAAGTTCGGCGTCTACCTTTCGCCGTGGGATCGCAACTCGGAGCTCTACGGGGACTCGTCCGCGTACAACGACTACTACGCGAACCAACTGCGCGAAGTGCTCTCGAACTACGGGCCGGTCTTCGAGGTCTGGTGGGACGGCGCGTGCGGCGAGGGTCCGGACGGCAAGCGCCAGGTCTACGACTTCGAGCGCTTCACCAAGCTCGTGCGCGAGCTCCAGCCCGACGCCGTGATCTTCAGCGACATCGGGCCCGACGTGCGCTGGGTCGGCAACGAAGGCGGCTTCGCGGGCGACACGTGTTGGTCGATGCTCTCGCCGAAGGGCTACGCGCGCGGCGAGGGCGGACCGCCGGTCGAAATGCTCAATCAAGGCGTGATCGACGGCACCGATTGGATCCCCGCGGAGTGCGACGTCTCGATCCGTCCGGGTTGGTACTACCACGCCGAGCAGGACGAGCACGTCAAGTCGCTCGAGGCGCTGGAGGAGATCTGGTACGGCTCGGTCGGACGGAACGCGGCGCTGCTGCTCAACCTGCCGGTCGATCGGCGCGGGCTGGTGCACGAGCACGACGCGGCGCGGCTCTTGGAGCTGCGTGCGGCGATCGACGCGACGTTCGCGCGCGACCTGGCGGTCGGCGCGCGGGCGAGCGCGAGCTCGACGCGACCCGGCTGCGATGCGGCGCGCGTGCTCGACGGCGATCGCACGACGTACTGGGCGGCGGGCGAAGGCGTGCGCGACGGGAGGCTCGCGCTCGACCTCGGCGGCGAGCGCGCGTTCAACCGCATCGTGCTCTCGGAGCCGATCGCGCTCGGCCAGCGCGTCGAGGCGTTCACGCTCTCGGCGCTCGACGAAGCGACCGGAGAGCGGCGCGAGCTCGCGCGCGGCACGACGATCGGCCGCAAGCGCATCGTGCGCATCCCGACGACGCGCGCGACCAAACTCGAGCTCGAGATCCTGCGCGCGCGCGGCGAACCGCTGCTCGCCGAGGTCGGTCTCTACGCCGCGCCGCCGAAGGTCTCGATCGCGACCGAGGAGCGCGAGTTCTACGAGCCGCTCGCGGTGAGCGTGATGTGCGACGACGCCGGTGCGACGCTCCGCTACACGCTCGACGGCTCGGATCCGACCGCGAGCTCGCCCGAGCTGCCGCGGCCGCTGACGTTGACCGAAGCCTGCACGCTCTCGGTCGTCGCGTCGCGCGACGGCGCCACCAGCGCGATCGCGCGCGCCGAGTTCAGGCGGCTGACGCCGAGCGACCTGCTGCCCGGCACCGTGTTCGTGCGCGCGCCGGATCCCGGTTTGAACTGGAGCTACTTCGAGGGCGGCTGGCAGAGCCTGGTCGACCTCGACCGCGCGACGCCGGTCGCGACCGGAGTCACGCCGGTGCTCGACTTCGCGCCCGCGACGCGAAACGAGCACTTCGCGCTCTGCTGGGAGGGTCTGATCCAAGCGCCGGACACCGGGCTCTTCCGTTTCGCGCTCGCGAGCGACGACGGCGCGCGCTTGTGGATCGACGATCGGCTCGTCGTCGATCACGACGGCTTGCACGGGATGAGCACGAAGCACGGCACGGTCGGCCTCTTCGCCGGCCTGCACCGTTTCAAGCTCGCCTACTTCAACGCGACCGGCAGTTTCGGTCTCTCGCTGCGCTGGCGCGTGCCGAAGAAGACGGAGACCGACGTTCCGGGGCACGCGTTCGCGCACTGACGCGCGCCGCCGGCTCGATCCGAATTCGTCGACGTACGATCGTCGCCGGCGCCGTCGGGAGGCTCGGGCAGCAGGCGCCGGAGCACGATCGCACGTCCGAACGACACGACGCTCGAGGAGTCGACTGCGCGCGCGGCGAGCATCGGGCCCCAGCGAGTTTCTCGGGAAACCCGCCAGGCGAGGGCCCCTTGCGGCAAGCGAAAGGCACGCAAGGATGGATCCGATGCAGCCGATCGATTGGGCGAGCGAGCTCGACCGCCAACGCGAACCGTTGAAGCGGCTCGCGCGGGCGCTGCTCGGCGACGCACACGCGGCGGAGGACGTCGTGCAAGACGCCTTCACCGCGGTGCTCGCGCGCGAGCGGCGGCCCGACGGCGTCGCGAGTTGGCTGCGCGCGGTGGTGCGCAAGCTCGCGCTCGACCGCAAGCGCCGCGGCGCGCGACGGGCCGCGCGGGAGAGTGCCGCCGCGCGACACGAGAGCGTCGACGGCGAGGACTCGCTCGCGCAGCTCGAGCTCGTCGAAGCGCTCGCGCGTGAAGTGCGCGAGCTCGACGAGCCCTATCGCACCGCGCTGCGCCTGCGCTACTTCGAGGGGCGAAGCCCGAGGGAGATCGCACGCACGCTCGACGTGCCGCTCGCCACGATCGAGTCGCGCTTGGTGCGCGCGCTCGAACGCCTGCGCGAGCGGCTCGATCGACGCGGCGGTCGCGAGAAGTGGCTGGCGGCAACGACGGCGTGGGTCCATCCGACGGAAGTCCCTTGGATGGAGTTCGCGCTGATGAAGACGTCGATGAAGATCGGTATCGCAGCGGCAACCGTGCTGCTCGTTTGGCTTGGTTGGTGGATCCTGAGTCCGGACGCGACGCCGTCGTCGGTCGCGGGAGCGAGCCCCGCGGTGCTCGCGCGACCGGAGACCCCGCCGGACGAAGCGGAGCACGGCGCGGCGCGCACCTCGCTGCCCGAACCAGCCGCCGCATCGAGCGTCGCAGCGACGGCGAGCGCGGCGAGCGTGACGGGCGCGACGGAACGACGACTGCTCGGGCTGGTGATCGATACCCACGCTCGCCCGGTCGCCGGCGTGCGGATCGTCGCGCGTGCGCGGCGCGGCGAGCCCGCGCTCGCCGGCTTCGCCGCTTCGAGCGCGGCGGACGGGCGGTTCACGCTCGCGCGGCCGACGAGCGCGTGCGTGCTCGACGTCGACACGCCGCTCTGGACCACCGTGCTCGAGCCGTGGATCGGCAAGGAAGGCGGCGACGAGTGCACGTTGGTCGTCGCGCCGCGCATGCCGGTCGCCGGTCGCGTCGTCGATCCGGAGGGTCGGCCGGTGGTCGACGCCTCGGTCGAACTCAGCGGCCCGAATTTGCGTTACGAGCTCCTGCACGACGTCTCGCAAAGCTCCGACGTGCGGCCGCGCGCCGCGACCGACGACGACGGGCACTTCGAGATCGACGCCGCGCCCGACCTCTGGCCGGCGCAGCTCTGCGCAAGCGCGCCGGGCTTCGTCGAGGAGCGTCGCGAGCTCTTCGAAGCGCAAACCGGAACGCTGACGATCGTGTTGAAGCCGCGCGTGCGCGACGCGCGCTCGCTGTTCGGCCACGTGCTGGACCCCGACGGAGCACCGGTCGCCGACGCACACGTGTGGACCGGGCGCGCGGCCAGAGAGAACAGCGAACCGACCAACGCGCGCGGCGAGTTCGAGCTGCTTCTGAGCACACCTGCGACGCGGCTGATCGCGCTCGCGCCGGGCTACCTGCCGCTCGAGCGCGAGCTCGCGGCCGACGCGCACGCTGCTCCGATCGAACTGCGACTCGCGCAACGCGCGCTCACGCTGTCCGGCGTCGTCGTCGACGCCGATGGGCAACCGTGCGCGGGGATCGAGCTCGAAAACGTCGACCGCGAACCGATCCGCACGTGGAGCGAACGCGCGGGAACGTACGAGCATTCGGTCGAGCGCCTGCTCGGCGGCGCCGGCCCCGGCGACACCGATCTCGTCACCGACGAACGTGGCCGCTTCGAGCTCCGCGGATTGCGCAACCGCCCGTATCGCCTGCGCGTGTTCGATCCGCGCACGCTGGTGTGCTTCACGAGCGCTGCGTTCGACGCCGGCTCGACCGATCTCGTGCTGCGGCTCGTCCGACCCGAACGCGCACGCACGCTGGCCGGGCGAGTCGTCGACGCGCGCGGTCGGCCGGTGATCGGCGCGGACGTGCGCCTGCTGCGCAAGTCGGCCTACGAGAATCGCGAGCCGGGCGATGCGCGGGGCAGTCTGTGGATCGGCGCGAGACACCTCAGCGACGCAGATGGCCGCTTCCTCTTCGAGGGTGTCGACGCGAGCGCGGCGCGGATCTGGGCGGTCCCGCGCGGCACCTCGATGGCGACGACGCTCGAGCTCGACGACGGTGCCGGCGGTGGTGACGGCGGCGGCGGCGATCGACGCGACCTCGAGCTCGTCACGCCGCTCCCCTGCATCGTGCAGCTCGACTTGCGCGGCTCCGGGATCGAGGCCGACTTCGCACTGCCCGTCGACCCGAACGCGTCGTCCGGCTACGTGACTCTGCCCGCGGGCCGAGCGTCGGGATCGACCAGCGGCGTCTGGGTCGTCGATGGACGGACCCAGGCGTTCGTCGTCAGCGAACGGGCGACCGCGATCGACGTCGTCGTCGGCCGCAGCGCCGACGGACAGGCCGAGACGCGCCGCATCCCGTTCACGCCGGATCCGACGCGACTGACGATCGTGCGTCCGTAGCCCGCGTCGAGCGCGCCGGGCCGCGGCGCCGGTTTTCGGAGATTGCGGGCATGGCGTTCGGGCTTGCGGCGATTCCGGGGCAGACGAGGATGGAACCCATGCAGCCCATCGACGCCGCGGGCGAGTTCGCCGGTCAGCGCGACGCGCTGCGCCGGCTCGCGGCGGCGCTGCTCGGTGACACGCACGCCGCCGAGGACGTCGTCCAAGAGGCGTTCACCGCGGCGCTCGAGCGTCGGCCGGAGCCGGCGATCCTGCCGCACTGGTTGCGCGCGGTCGTCCGCAGGCTCGCCGTCGATCGCCATCGGCGCAGCGTGCGGCGGCGCGCTCGCGAGCGGACCGCGGCGCGCGATGAGGCGGTCGAAGCGGACGAGTCGCTCGAGCGGCTCGAGCTGGTCGCCGCGCTGGTGGACGAAGTGCGCGAGCTCGACGAGCCGTTTCGCACGGTCGTGCGCCTGCGCTACTTCGACGCGCTCGAGCCGCGCGCGATCGCGGAGCGACTCGGCGTGCCGCTCGCGACGGTCGAATCGCGGCTCGCACGCGCGCGGTCGCGCCTGCGCGAGCGGCTCGATCGACGCGGCGGGCGCGAGAAGTGGCTGGCGGCGACGGCGGCGTGGGTCCATCCCATGGAAGTCCCCTGGATGGAGCTCGCGATCGTGAAGACGGTGACGAAGATCGGTGCCGCGACGGCGGTGTTGCTGCTCGCGTGGTGGAGTTGGAACGCGTGGAGCTCGAACGTGGGGTCGCCGTCGAGCGACACGCGCGCGAGCACGCCGCTCGAGGCGCCGAAGGGTGATTTCGCCGCGGCGGAGCCGTCAAGTGCGCACGAGCAGCGCGCGGAGGTCGTCGCACCGACTGCGGAACCCGCCACACCCGAGAGCGCGCCGAGCACGAAGCTCGCCGGCCTCGTGCTCGACGCCGACGGGAAGTCGGTCGCCGATGTCGAAGTCGGCTTCGTCGCGGAAGGCGAGCTCGACGCAAGCGCGCGTCTCGTCGCGACGAGCGGCGCCGACGGGCGCTTCGAGTTCGTCGAGCCGGCGGTCTCGGGCTCGCTGCGCGCGCTCGGCGAGCGGTGGTTCACGCTCGGCGCCGCGCCGATCGGCCCGCTCGCTCTCCCGTGCGACCGCGTCGTCTGTGTGGCCGCACGCGAACCACTATTCGGCGTCGTCGTCGACTCGGACGGCGTACCGCTCGGAGGCGTGCGCGTCGAGTTCGGTCAGCTCCGAGGCCTCCGAACCCTCCCGGTGCCGACGCATGATCTGCCG
Organism: Planctomycetota bacterium; assembly: GCA_016220085.1. Lineage (GTDB taxonomy): Bacteria > Planctomycetota > UBA1135 > UBA1135 > JACRIN01. The sequence continues at coordinate 35,524 of JACRIN010000025.1, read as the reverse complement.
TCGATCGCGCGGGCGACGGTGAGCGCGGCCGACGGGTCCTACCGCTTCGACGATGCACCGCTCGTGCATGACCTCGGCGTCCGCGCGACGCGGCGCGGGAGCTCCATCGTGTTCCACGCCACCCTCGGCGACCTGCGCGCGAATAGTGGCCGCATCGTCTTCGCCTACGACGATGCGCCCGCGTTCGTGCTCCACGGAGTCGTCGTCGACGAGCGCGAGCAGCCGATCGAGGGCGCGTTCCTGATGCTCGTGCCGAAGCAGCGACCGCCGGGCCGCTCGATGCGCGTCTTCCCGCAAGTGCGCAGCGACGCGCGCGGCGCTTTCGAGTTCCCGTTGTTCCGCGGACAGCCGGACATGGTGATCACGGCGGGAGCGAGCGGCCGCGAGCTGGTGACGTTGACTCCGACCGGCGATTCGACGCTCGCCGCGAGCTGGCCGGAGCCGCTCGTCGTGCGACTCGATCGCCCGGCTCCCAAGTTGCGTGGCCGCGTCGTCGACGAGCAGGGACGTCCGCTCACCGATGCGTGGGTCGATGTGCTCGACGGTACACCTTGGGGCGTGACGAGGATGGGCGAGGGTTACTTGGACGCTTCAGGCGATTGCACTTGGGAGCAGCTCGCCGCCGGTCGCACCCCATGGACGCACGTCGACGTGGACGCTGCAGGCGGCTTCGAGCTCCGCGAGCTCCAGCCGCGCGCCTACCGCGTCGTCGCGTTCGACCGGCAGCGGCAGCGTTGGGCGCTCTCCGAGCCGGTCCAAGCGGGGTCGAGCGGCGTCGAGCTCGTGATCGACACGACGAACTCGGAGGGACGCGTCGCCGGCCGCGTCGTCGACTCCTCGGGCGCCCCGATCGCGGGTGCGCTCGTGACGCTCGACGCCACAGCGCCAGACTGGCTCGAGCGCTTCGAGGCGGCCACGCTGTACGGCATCGGCGCGTCGCGGCCGGTGCTCACGGACTCGGACGGCCGCTTCGAACTGAACGGCGTCGGACTCGAACTCCGCAGCCTTCGCGCGGAGCCTCCGTCGGCACGTTGGTTCGCGGGCCGCAAGTCTCTGGCGAACGTGACGGACCGGGAGAACGTCGAGATCGTCCTTCCGCGCGTCGCTTTCGTGCGAGTCGAGCTCTCGGAAGCCGCGTGCGGACCTGGGCTAGAACCGATGGACATGGACGTCGTCCCGGTCGACGTCCGCGGTCGCCAGCTCGAACGAACACTCCTCGGACTCGCCGTGCAGGCACGCTTCGACGACACACGGCGCACCGGCGTCTTTCCGGTGTGCGACACCGCGAGCGCTCTGGTCGTGCAGTCGAACGGCGACGTGCTGCTGACGATCCCGGTCGAGCTCGAGGCCGGCAAGGTCAACGTGATCCGGAAGTAGGCGATCGAGCGCGACTGACGAACCGGACAGTCGCGTCGCGCGCGGCGGGCGCTAGGCTCAAACGTGTGAGCATCCGCAGAGCTTGGCTCGCGAGCGTCGCCGCGAGCGGTGTCGCCGTGTCGAGAGTCGGCGCGTTCGCGCCGTTCACACTGGCTGCGCTCGCGACGTTGGCCGCCCCCACCGTCGCGCAAGAGCGCGGCGATCTCGACGCGCTGCTCGACGGCGTGCACACGATCGCGGCGCCCGGCGTGCCCGGGCCGATCGCGGTCTTCGACGAGCGAGCGTTCACCGTCGTCGCCGGGCGCGTCGACGGCGAGCACCGCGCGTCCGCCGCCGCCGCCGCCCGCGTCGCCAGCGGACGCGTGCTCCTGCTCGCGCACTCGGGCTACGCGTCGACCGACGCGCTGCGCGAAGGCGACACGACGCTCTTCGTGCGCAACGCGATCCACTGGCTCGCGCCGAAGGCCGAGCGTCCGCGCATCGGCGTCACCGGCGGTTGGTCGGGAGCTGTCCGGCTCGCGGGCTTCACGCCGCGCGAGCTCGACGGGCGCGGCGCGTTCGCGAAGCTCGACGAGGTCGACGTCGTCGCGACGACCCTGCTCGGCCTCTCCGACGCCGACATGGCGAGCCTCCAGGCGTTCGTCGAGCGCGGCGGCGGCCTGCTCGGCTGCGACACCGGTTGGGGTTGGCAGCAGCTCCACGCCGACGAATCGCTCGGCGCGCAGCCGATCCAGATCTGGCTCGCGAAGCACGGGCTCGCCTTCACGCTCGGTTACCTCGAGCGCACGCACGCGCGCGGCTTCGCGATCGACGGCGAGCCGCTGGCGCTGCTGAACGGCGACAGCGCGCTCGATCTCCTGATCGCCAACGCCGGCAAGCCGCGCGCGAAAGCGGAAGAGCTCGCTCGAGCGTCGTTCACCGTCGGTTTCGCGGCGCGCGCGCTGCCCGACGTCGCGACGCCGTTCGGCGATCGCCTCGCGCGGCTCGTCAAGGAGCGCGATCGCGAGCTCGTCGCCTCCGAAGCGAAGCCGCTCGGGCCCGACAAGCCGTTGCTCCGCGCGCTCGCGTCCGCGCAGTGGATCCAACTCTCGCGCGTGCCGCCCGATTCGACGCGCCCGCATGCGTCCGCGGCGGATTTTCCGGGCTCGGTCACCGCGGAGAGCACGCTGCAGTCGCTCGAGCTCGACTTGAACGTGCCCGGCTGGCACTCGACCGGTCTCTGGGCGAATCCGGGCGCGCGCATCGTCGTCCAGTTGCCGAGCGAGGTCACCGCCGCCGGACTCCGCGTGCGCCTCGGCGCGCACCAAGACGAGCTCTGGGATCACGACGCGTGGCGCCGCATGCCCGCGATCACGCGCGAGTTCGCGCTCGCCGCCGAGAGCACGACCGCCGCCAATCCGTTCGGCGGGCTCGTGTACGTCGTCGCGCCCGAGGGCAAGCGCGTCGGACGCGTGCGCTTGGTGATTCGCGGCGCGATCCAGGCGCCGCTCTACGTGCTCGGCGAGACCGGCAACGACGAATGGCGCACGCAGCGGCGTCGGCCGGGGCCGTGGGCGGAGCTCGCGAGTTCGAAGCTCGTGATCACCGTCCCCTCGCGCGTCGTGCGCGAGCTCGACGATCCGAAGTCGTTGATGGTGTTCTGGGATCGCGTGCTCGATGCGGAGGCCGAGCTCGCCGGCATCTCCGCCGCGCGGCCGCGGCCGGAGCGCTTCGTGCTCGATCGACAGATCGCCGGCGGCTACATGCACTCCGGCTATCCGATCATGGCGCACCTCGACGTCGCCGAGGTCGTCGTCGACCGCGCGCGGCTCGAGACCGGCGAGGAGATCTGGGGCTTCGTCCACGAGCTCGGCCACAACCTCCAGGTCGACGACTGGACGTTCGAGGGCACCGGCGAAGTCACCAACAACCTGTTCTCGGTGTATTCGATCGAGAAGACGTGCAAGCTCGCGCCCGGACGCCGCGGGCACGACGCGGTGAGCTCGCCGCCGTCGATCGCCGCCTACCTGGAGCGCGGCGCGCGCTTCGAGGAATGGAAGGAGGATCCGTTTCTCGCGCTGCAGACGTATCTGCTGGTGCAAGCGGAGTTCGGCTGGGAGCCTTTCCGCGCGGTCTTCGCGGAGTACGCGGCGCTCCCGGACGCCGAGCGGCCGAAGACCGAGGCCGACAAGCGCGACCAGTGGATGGTGCGCCTCTCGCGCGCCGTCGGGAAGGACCTCGGGCCCTACTTCCAGGCCTGGGGCGTTCCGGTCTCGGCGGAGGCGCGCAAGCAGGTCGCGGACCTCGACGACTGGATGCCGGCGAGCTGGCCGACGAAGTGAATCAGGAGCCGACCAGCGCCTTCAGCTTTGCGTCGATCGCGTTCGCCCAGATCTCGTAGCCCGCGGGCGACAGGTGCAGGAAGTCGGGCATCGTCTCCTTCGGCAGCACGCCGTTCTCCGCGAGGAACTTCGGGCCGAGGTCGAGGTACACGACGTGCTTGCCGTCGGCGCACTTCGAGAAGAGCTCGCTCGCTTTCGCGTTCTTCTCGCGCTGCGCGTTCGGTTGCTCGCCGCGCGGGAACACCGCGAGCAAGAGCACCTTCGCCTTCGGCAGCTTTGCGCGCAGCACGTGGACGATCGCGGTCACTCCGTCGGCGATCTCCTCGGCGGTGTGGTCGGCGCCGTTCGAGTTGTTGGTGCCGATCATCACGACGACGCACTTCGCCGCGAGCGAACCGGCGGCGGGCGTCGCGAGCGCGCCGAAGTCGTACCGTTCGAGGCGCCAGAGCACGTGCTGCGTCCGGTCGCCGCTGAAGCCGAGGTTGATCGGCTCGTACCGCGCGAAGTGACTCTGCCACGCGTCGCGGCCTTCGCCCTCCCAGCCCTGCGTGATCGAATCGCCGAGGAACACGACCGCGCTGTTGCCGGCGGCGACGCGCTTCGCCGAGGCCTCGAAGCGCTCCTTCCACCAGCCTTCGCCGAGCCGTTCGGCCGGCAGCAACGCGCTGTGCAGCGGAACGCCTTCGATCGCCTTGGGCGGCTCTTGGACGGTCTGGGTTCGAGCGCAGGCGCCGAGCGCGGCGACGAGGAGGAGCAGGGAGAGCTTCATCGGATTCGTGACTTTCGGACTCTTGGATCTGCGGGATCAGTCGTGGTGAAAGACTTCTTCCATCGGCGACCACCATTCGCCGTCCGCGCGCGTCGCGAGCGGCTCCTGGCAAGGATCGGTGTGACTCCACCACTCGCGGGTCGTCGGATCGGCGGCCAGCTTCGCGCGGTCGGCGTCGAAGTCGATGCCGACGTACTCGAAGTAGCTGAAGAGGTAATGTCTGCCGTCGTCGAGACGCCGCAGGAAGATCGAGTAGTTCCGGAGGTTGCAGGCGCGGATCTGCGCGAGCACGCCGGGCCACGCGGCGGCGTGCAGACGCTTGTACTCCTCGACCTTCTCCTCGCGGAGCCGGATCACCGACCCGTAGCGCTTCATACGTCGCAGATGTCCATCGCCTCGGCGAGCGACGTCTTCGGATCGCGCGTCGGGATGAACTCGTGCGCGACGAAACCGGTGTAGCCGGTGTCGACGATCGCCTTCATCACTGCGCGATAGTTGATCTCCTGGCCGTCGTCGATCTCGTTGCGTCCCGGGACTCCGCCGGTGTGGTAGTGACCGATCCACTGCTTGTTCTCGCGCAAGCGGTTGATCAGGTCGCCCTCCATGATCTGCACGTGATACAGGTCGTAGAGCAGCTTGAGCCGCGGCGAGCCGACCTGCTTGCAGATCTCGACGCCGAGCGCGGTGTGATCGAAGTGGTAGTCGCCGTGGTCGTGGCGGCTGTTCAGGTATTCGAGGTGCAGCGTGACGCCGAGCTTTTCCGCGAGCGGCGTCAGGCGCTTCAGGCCGGTGACGCAGTTGCGGATGCCGTCGGCATCGCTGATCCCCGCGCGGTTGCCGGTGAACACGATCAGGTTCGGGAGCTTCAGCTCGCCCGCCTTCACGAGCATCGGCTCGCCCTTCCGGACGAGCTCGTCGTGATGCTCGACACGGTTCCAACCCTTGCCGATGCCGCCGGGTCCGTTGCACATCGAGCACGTCAGTCCGTACTTCGCCGGCACCGCCCACTCGTGCTCGTCGAGCAGATCGATCGCGACGCCGCCGAGCGCGGCGACCTCGGTGCAGAGCTCGTCGAGCGTCATCCCGCCGTAGCACCAGCGCGACGCGGATTGGCGGATGCGACCGAGACGCTTCTTCGGCGTCGCGACGGCTTGCGCGCCGGCGGTTGCCTGCGCGGCGACGGGCGACGACGAGACGGAAACCGCGGCGGCCGCCGCGGCGAGCGAAGCTCCGAGGAACTGGCGACGTTGCATGGCGACTCCTGGCAGAAGGGTGGATCGGGATCAGACGAACGGCGTCTTGCCGGGCACCGCGACGGGCTCGATCGCGAGCGGTCCCATCGTGCAGCGCGCGGGCACCAGGTCGAGCTTCGAGGCGAGCGCTTGCTCCCACGAGAGCTCCTTGCCGGTGTAAGCCGACATGCGCCCCATCACCGCGGTCAGCGTCGACTCGGCGACCGCGGTCGCCTCGTCGACGGGCGTGCCGCTCTGGATCGCGGCGATCAGATCGGCGTGTTCCTGCACGTAGGGGTTCGGTTGCTCGCCGGTGAACTTCCACGGCTGCTTGCCGACGATTTCGGCGCGATTCGAGGCGGTGTAGAGCACGCCCTCGGTGCCGTGGACGATCTCCTCGACGCGGCCCGCGCAGCCGTCGATCTGGCGGCAGTAGCTCGAGACGCGCACGCCGTTCGCGTACTCGTAGTCGATCGCGAAGTGATCGAAGATGTTGCCGTACTCCGGTGCGACGCGGACCTGGCGGCCGCCCATGCCGGTCGCGCGCAGCGGGTGCGAGCCGATCGCCCAGTTGCACACGTCGAGGTTGTGGACGTGCTGTTCGCAGATGTGGTCGCCGGAGAGCCACGCGAAATAGAGCCAGTTGCGCACCTGCCACTCGGTGTCGCTCCAGCCTTGCTCGCGCTGCTTCACCCAGAGGCTGCCCTGGTTCCAGTAACAGTTCGCGTGCGTGATCTCGCCGATCGCGCCGGCCTGCACGCGCGCCATCGCTTCGCGGTAGCACTGTTCGTGGCGGCGCTGCGTGCCGGCGACGATCGAGAGCTTCTTCTCGCGCGCGAGCTTCGCCGACGCGAGCACCGAGCGCACGCCGGTCGGATCGACGCCCGCGGGCTTCTCCATGAACGCGTGCTTGCCCGCCGCGATCGCCGCCGCGAGGTGGATCGGCCGGAACCCCGGCGCGGTCGCGAGGATCACGACGTCGAGATCGAGCGCGCAGAGCTCTTGGTACGCCTCGAAACCGACGAAGCAGTGCTTCGCGTCGACCTTGACGCGCTTCGACAGGTCGCCTTCGAGCTCCGCGAGGCTCTGCTTCGCCCCCGCGAGCCGATCGGCGACGACGTCGGCGAGCGCGACGATCTCGACGTCGGGCGACGCCTCGAGCGCGTTGAGCGCGGCGCCGGTTCCGCGCCCGCCGCAGCCGATCACGCCGTAGCGCAGCTTCGACACGCGGTTCGGCGCCGCCGCGCGTGCGAACGCGCCGGACGCGAGCGCGGCGGCGGTGAACGCCGCGGTGCCTTGAACGAAGTGACGACGATTGACGGAGCTCTGGGCAGTCATGGTGCGTCCTGGGGGCGAGGCGCGAAGTCGGACGTACGGAGTCGCACCGCTTCTTTGCCGTTCCGGCGAACGCAGCGCCGATCTGAACGCGCGTCGCCGGGACCGGGAAGAAGGGGTGCGACTCCGTACTTCCGACTCCGCGCGACGGGGGTCATGAGTTCAGAAGACGATTCATCTGCTCGGCGAGCTGCGCCAGGCGTTTGCGATCACCGCCGCCGACTTCGGCGGTCGCCCAGCGACGGCGCGGATCGGTCGAGTAGCCGCTCTCGTCGAGCGCGCGCATCACCGCCGGGTAGTTCGCGTCGCCTTCGCCGAGCTCGACGTCGAAGCCCGCCCAGCGGCCCTGCTCGTCGCGCTTCTTGCGGCTGTAGTCCTTGACGTGCAGCTTCGCGATCCGCGGCCCGAGGATGCGCACCCACTGCTCCGGCCAGCCGTACGCGACGACGTTGCCGATGTCGAAGTGGAACCGCACGATCGGGTCCTGGAACGCGTCGACGTACTGCGCCGCTTCGATCGGCGAGAGCAGGAAGTTGTTCCACACGTTCTCGATCGCGATCTCGACCGAGAGCTCACGAGCGAGCGGCACGCACTTCGAGAGCTCGGTGATCGAGCGCTTCCACGCGGAGTCGTAGCTCAGGTTGCCGTCGACGACCGCGGGCACGACGAGCACCGACTGCGCGCCGTAGACCTTCGCTTCGCGCAACGCGTGCTCGAGCGCGGCGACGCTCTCCGCGCGCTGCTTGGGGTCGTCGGAGTTGAACGGCGCGCCCCAGTGCTTCGAGTGCACGAGCCCGTTGATCACGAGGTCGGTCTTCTGGCTCGCGGCGAGCACGTCGTCCTGCTTCAGGTCGTTCGGGCTGTCGAGCTCGACGCCGTCGAAGCCGAGGTCGCGAAGCAACTGGAACTTGTCCAGCAGCGTTGCGCCCTCGCCGACCATGCCGAGCCCGACCGCCTTGCGCAGCGTGCGCTTCGGCTTCGCCTCCTGTGCGCGAGCCGTTCGGACCAGCGCGGCCGACGCGGCGAGCGCCCCGCCGGCGAGCAACACGGAGCGTCGATCGAACGTGCTCATCGGAGCCTCACGCGAACTTGGTCTGGCCGGGGATCGCGACCGGCGGCATCGCGAGCTCGCCGAACTCGAGCCGCGCCGGCAGCAGGTTCTCCTTCGACTCCAGCGCCTGCTGGTAGCCGATCGTCTGCCCGGTGTAGGCCGCCATGCGGCCCATGATCGCGAGCAGGGTGCTGTGCACCATCAAATCGCCGTCCCACTTCGGCTCGCCCCTGCGGATCGAGGCGAAGAGCTCGTCGTGCTCGACCTGGTACATGTCGGGGACTTCGCCCTCGAACTTCCAGAGCGGCTTCTTCGAGCGATCGACGACGTCGTACTGCGGCACCCAGCCGTTGACCGTGCACGAGCCCTTGGTGCCGTAGATGTAGTCGGTGTTGTCCGACGGGCAGCCGTCGATCTGACGGCAGGTGTGGAACGCGCGCATGCCGTCGTCGTACTCGTACACGACCGCGAAATGGTCGAACGCGTTGCCGTGCTCCGGCCCGGAGCGCGCCGCGCGGCCGCCGAGGCACGTCGCGCGCACGGGCCTTTTGTCGCCGGTCGCCCACGACATGCGGTCGATCGAGTGCACCGCTTGCTCGACGATGTGATCGCCGGAGAGCCACGTGAAGTGCCACCAGTTGCGGACCTGGAAGTCCATGTCGCTCCAGTCGGCTTGGCGCGGACGCTTCTGCAGCGTGCCGGTGTGATACGTGGTGTGCACGCTGACGATCTCGCCGATCGCGCCGGCGTTGACCTGCGCGAACGTCGCGCGCATGCCGGCGTTGTAGCGCCAACAGAAGCCGCACACGACCGCGAGCTTCTGCGCCTTTGCCGCGGCGGCCGCTTCGACCACCATGCGCAGGCCCGGACCGTCGACGGCGACCGGCTTCTCGAGGAAGACGTGCTTCTTCGCGTCGACCGCGGCCTTGAAGTGCATCGGACGGAAGCCCGGCGGCGTCGTCAGGATCACGAAGTCGACGCCGGACTCGAGCACCTTCTTGTAGGCCTCGAAGCCCGAGAACTGGCGCGCCGCGGGAGCTTGGATGCGTTTCGTCGCTTCGTCGCCGAGCTCGCCCGCGACGCCTTCGAGGCACGACTGGATGCGCTCGGGGTACATGTCGCCGACCGACCAGAGCACGGTGTTCGCGTCGGCGCGCAATGCTTGCAGCGCCGCGCCGGTGCCGCGACCGCCGGAACCGATGACGCCGATCTTGAGCTCGGCGGCGTTCGCGCCGGACGCGCGAGCGGAGCGAGGCAGCGAGAGACTCGCCGCGGCGGCGAGGCCGAGCGCGCCGGCGCCTTGCATCACGTGACGTCGGTTGAGCTGCGATTCGGAGGACGAGTTCGACATGGAGAGGCTCTTCTCGGTCACGGTTGGGATTCGCAGAGCACGCGGAAGCCGACGAACGGACCGTCGGACAGCCACCACTTGCTCTTCGGGACTTGGGGATCGCTGCGGTTCCACGCGGGCACCTGCGGGGCTCGGACCGAGCACTCGAGATCGCCCGCCTTGTCGGCGTAGCCGCCGCCGCGCGTCACCGGCTTGCCGTCGGGTCCGATGCACCACTCCTTGACGTTGCCGTGCACGTCGAAGAGGCCCCACGCGTTCGGCTTCTTCTCTGCGACCGGGTGCGTCTTGCCGCCGGAGTTCTCGGAGTACCACGCGTAGTCCGCGAGCGCTTGCTCGTCGTCACCGAACGAGAAGCGCGTCGTCGCGCCGGCGCGGCTCGCGTGCTCCCACTCGGCCTCGGTCGGCAAGCGGTACTTCTTGCCGCTGACCTTCGAGAGCCACTCGCAGAAGCTGGTCGCGTTCTTGTGCGCCATGCTGATCGCCGCGTAGCCCTCGTGTCCGAAGCCGCGATCGGGCGGCAAGTACGGTTTGGTCGGACGCGACACCGCGTCGGCGGCGGAGTTGCCCGCGCCGCTCTCGGCGTCGAGCCCGTACACGAACGCGTCGAACGCCTCCCACGTCAGCTCGGTGCGACCGAGCCAGAACGGCGCGATCCCCTTCGCCGCGTCGCCGGGGATCGCGATCATCTCGAAGCGGTATGCGGAGCCCGGGATCTCCTGCGTGAAGTTCGTGAGCGCGGTGGGCGCGGCGGCGGGTTCGGCGGCGGGCGCGGCGACCGAAGCCGCCGCGGTCGGCGCGGGCTCGGCGGCCGAACGAGCGGCGACCTGCGGTCGCGCGTGCGTCGCGTTCGAGCTCGCGCGCGTGCCGGAGCACGCGACCGACCAGAGGGCTAGGATGGCGACGGTCGTGAGTCGTTCTAGTTTCATCGCTCGCGCTCGCGGCGCTGGGTTCGTGCTCGCGCTGTCGTGGTTCGCGCTCGGACTGGCGGCGTGTCGCGCCTCGGGCCCGGAGCGCAGCGAGTTTACCCGCATCGCGATGGGCGTTCGAACGACGATCGCGATCTACGCACCGAACGAAGAGGCCGCGAGCGCCGCGGCGAACCTCGCGTTCCTGCGGATCGCCGAGCTCGATCAAGCGCTCTCCGATTGGCTCGTCGACAGCGAGACGAATCGTCTGTGCGAGCTCGCCGGTCTCGGAGCGGTGCCGATCGGTCGCGACCTCGCTTTTGCGCTTGAAACGAGCCTTGGGGTCGCGGCTGCCAGTGAAGGGCTCTTCGATCCGACGATCGGACCGCTGGTGCGCCAGTGGCGCGCGATGCGCGCGAACGGACGACTGGCGAGCGTCGAAGAGCTCGCGTCCGCGCGCGCGTTGGTCGGTTGGCGCCTGGTCGAGCTCGATGCGCAGAACCAACGCGCGGCGCTGCCGCTGCGCGGGATGCGGCTCGACTTCGGCGGCATCGGCAAGGGTCTCGCCGCGCAGGCTGCGCTCGATCGGATTCGCGAGCTCGGCTTCGAGAGCGCGCTCGTCGCGCTCGCGGGCGATGTCGCGGCCGGCGCGCCACCGCCGGGCGCGCGCGGTTGGACCGTGTCGGTGCCGCGCGTGGTCGACGCGCGCGGAACGCCGACGGTGCTCTTGCTCGCGCACGCGGCGATCTCGACCTCCGGCGACGCGGAGCAGTTCGTCGAGCTCGGCGGCAAGCGCTACGCGCACATCGTCGATCCGCGCACGGGACTCGGCGCGCTCGCGCCGCGGACGGCGACCGTCGTCGCGCCGCGCGGGGAGCTCGCCGACGCGCTCGCGACCGCGCTCGCGCTCGCCGACGACGCCACCGCGCGTCGGTTGGTCGAGCAGTTCCCCGCGACCGCAGCGGTGCTGGTCGATCGCGAGGGCGCGCGGACGACCATCGATCCGGCGAGCACGCTGCGCTGGCGCGACGAGCGCTGAGCCAACGCGCCCCGCGCCGCGGCGAACCTCGGACCGGCCGCGGCGGAGTTCGCTCACCGCCGAGGCGGAGTTTGCCCGTCGGTGCGGCGGACTGCGCCAGTCGCCGACGTTGACTTCGCCCGTTGCCGACGCGACATCGCGCGAGCCGCGACGGAGATCGCCTGTCGCCGCGGCGGAACGCGCCCACTGCGGAAGCGGAGTTCGCCTGCCGCGGAACCGGAGCTCGCCCACCGCAAGAGCGGAAGTCACCCACCGCGGTAGCGGAGTTCGCCCACCGCGAAATGCGGAGACCGCACGGAACTCGGTGCCCGACTCGACTTCGCCTGCGACACGAGACGCAGCGGAACGCGAGCCCACGAAAACGGCGCAGCGGACACTGGCTCCGATCGCCGCGCTGCCTAGACTCTCGCGGTCCCTCTCCCCAAGGAGTCCCGCATGTCGGCCCCCGCCAACGCCCCCGCTCCGATGGCACGTCTCTTCGTGATGATGCTGCTCGAGTTCTTCATCTGGGGCGCGTGGCTGCCGCTGATCTTCGGGTACCTGCCGAGCCTCGGGTTCTCCGCGGTCGCGCCGCCCGCGGAGATCGCGAGCTGGATCCCCCAGCGCATCGCGTTCCTGTTCTCCGAGCAGTCGCTGATCCTGAACGCGTTCCCGATCGCCGCGATCGTCGGGATGCTGTTCTCGAACCAGTTCGCCGATCGCAACTTCTCCGCGGAAAGCTTCCTCGCCGTCAGCCACCTGATCGGCGGCGCGGCGATGATCGGCCTCGCCTACACGCAGTCCTTCTGGCCGTTCTTCGGCTTCATGATGCTGCACTGCCTGCTCTACGTGCCGACGATCTCGATCACGAATTCGATCGCGTTCGCGCACATGAACGATCCGCAGAAGCAATTCGGGCCCGTGCGCATGGGCGGGACAATCGGTTGGATCCTCGCCGCGTGGCCGTTCACGTTCATCCTGGTCGACTGGGACAAGGTCGCCGTGGCGCAGAGCTCGGGGTTCGTGGATTGGCTCGGCAACGTCCTGGGCTCCGGCCTGACCGGCGATCCGCTGAAGGCCGCGACGCGCTGGACGTTCATCGTCGCGGGCGTCGCGTCGATCCTGCTCACGCTGTTCAGCCTGACACTGCCGCACACGCCGGCGAAGAAGGCCGACGGCAGGACGGAGAAGCTCGCGTGGCTCGAAGCCGCGAAGCTCTTGAAGCACCCGTTCGTGCTCGTGCTGTGGTTCGTCACCCTGATCGACGCCTTCGTCCACAACTGCTACTTCAACTGGACGGGCTCGTTCCTCGGCAGCGAAGCGGTCGGCATCCCGGGCAACTGGATCATGCCGGTGATGAGCATCGGCCAAGTCGCGGAGATCCTGACGATGGCGGTGCTCGGCTTCGTGCTGACGCGCCTCGGTTGGCGCGCGACGATGATCGTCGGCATCCTCGGCCACGCGGCGCGCTTCGCGGTCTACGCGTTCTTCCCACAGCACGCGTGGATGATCGTGCTCGTGCAGGTGCTGCACGGCATCTGCTACGCGTTCTTCTTCGCGACCGTCTACATCTTCGTCGACGAGTTCTTTCCGAAGGACGCGCGAGCGAGCGCCCAGGGGCTCTTCAACCTGATGATCCTCGGCATCGGCGCGCTGATCGCGAACTCGATCTGCCCGTACTTGATGAGCCGGGTGACCGAAAACGGCGTCACCGACTTCCGGACGCTGTTCCTGATCCCCTGCGGCTTCGCGCTCGGCGCGGCAGTGCTGCTCGGCCTGTTCTTCCGCCCGCCCGCGAAGGCGACGCCGCAGAACGTCGGGCACTGAGCGAGCGGACGCGGCCGAGCGCGAGCGCATCGCCCGAGCGTGCTCATCGACCGAGCGAGCTCATCTCTCGCGCGCGCACGGAACGCGCTCGCTCATCGACTGCGCATGCGCCGTGGAGATCGCGAGCGGTGCGCGCGTCCCGCGGCGCGTCGGCTCGCTCGCCCCAACGGGCGCGCCCGGTCGCCTGGGAAGGTGGAACCGGGCGCGCGAGAGCGTCGAGCGGCCAGCATGATCCGGACGACGCGCTCCGTGCCGAGCCTCGCGGCTCGTACGTCACACTCGCGCTGCGTCGTGCGCCCGCATCGCGCGGCGACGTGCGCTCACGTGCATGCTTCGTCATGGCGAATCGCATGCCGAGAAGTCCCGGTGCGCGACGGCTGAACTGCGGACTGCGAGCGCCTCGAGTTCTCCGCGCATTCGCCGCGATCGCGGCGGGCTCGAAGCGAGCGACGCGAGCCACAGATGGACGACGCCACCGCTTCGCGTGGCAACTCGCGAGTCGGCGGCGGTCCTTCGACGGAGCCGCGGCGGCTCCGCTCGAGGCGGTGTTCGGGGGCTGGGGACCCTTCGTCTGCTCTCCGCTCCGCGCGTGCGCACCCGCACGCGCGGCGTGAGCTCGCGCACATCCGATCGCCGATGCGTGGGTTGTGGCCTCGGATGCCGTGAGCTCGCGAGCTGAAGAGCGAATCACGTGCCCGCGGTCGTACGGACCTGGTAGCAGCGCACGCACTCGATCGTGCCGAGGCTCGACGGCGAGGACGCGAGCGAGCGAAGCCGTCGCTCGACCTGGCACGCAAGGCGAACAAGGCGCCGAAGCGCGAGTCACGGCATCGTCCCCCCGAGTCCGCCCAACCCCGCGACGCCGCGTGCGCCTCGCGCGGCCTCGACCGAGCGCCGCGCGCATCGTCGCCGCGATCGCGGCTCGACTCCCGGCCCCGGCGTGGACCGCGCCGCGGTACGACGCCGCGCGACCGTTCAGTCTACTTCGAGCGTTTCGCGGCGGGCTTCGCCGGCTTCTTGGGCGCGCTCTCGGCGGCCATGCGCGCGAGCTGGGCTTCGTGGATCAGATCGTGACCGGCGTAGATCACCAGCATCTTCGCGATCGACTCCTCGCCGCGTTCCGAGTGCAGCCCGACGCGCGCGTGGGCGCTCTTCGGCAAGCGCTCGAACAGCGCGACGTTCGCGGCGCGCACCGCGGCGAACGAGACCAGGAGCTCGCCGGTCGTCGCGCGGTCGACCGCGAGGTTCTCCACGAACGCATCTTGGTCGTAGCCGTGCAGCGCAGGCCGATCGAGCGCCGCGACCAGCCGCACGCGCGTGCCGAGCACGAACTCCCAGTCGGCGAGGTGCGCGACCACCTCCTTCATCGACCACTTGCCGGGCGCGGGACGCTTCGCGAGCGTCTGCTCGTCGAGCCCGCGCAGGATCTTCGCGATGCGATCCGGCGACGACGCCATCGTGCGGATCGGCTCGCGCTCGCCGAGCGCGTCGCGGTAGCGATCGATGACCACGGGACCGGGCTGCTTCTTCGCCATGTTCGAGCTCCTTTCGGGGAGCGCGCGAGGATACCGGCGCCGATCGACACGTCACAGGACGCGCACGCGTTCCTTACCGTTTCGTGCTGGCGCCACACGCGCGAACTCCCATGCTTGGCGAGAGCTGCATCTCTCACACCCCCGTTCGGAGACTCCATGAACACCTCACGTCGCGATGTCCTGCGCTACACCGCCGCCGCCGGCGCGCTCGGCGCAAGCGGGCTCGTCCTCGGTTGCGCTTCGACGAAAGCACACCGCTCGAAACCGCTCGACATCCTGATCCTCGGCGGCACCGGCTTCCTCGGGCCGGCGATCGTCGAAGCCGCGAAGCCGCGTGGGCACAAGCTGACGCTCTTCAACCGCGGCAAGACCAAGCCCGGGCTCTTCCCCGAGCTCGAGAAGCTGCAAGGCGACCGCGATCCGAAGAAGGGCGAGGGCCTCGAGGCGCTCGAAGGCCGCAAGTTCGACGTCGTTTTCGACGACTGCGGTTACTACCCGCGGATGGTCGCGGCGTCCGCCGAGCTCTTGAAGAAGAACGGCTCGGGTCACTACGTCTACATTTCGAGCATCAGCTGCTACGCCGAGAACGACAAGGTCGGACTCGACGAGACCGCGAGGCTCGCGACGATGGACGACCCGACGCTGGAGACGATGGGCGATCAGTTCCAGCACTACGGACCGCTCAAGGCGCTCTGCGAGCAAGCAGCGGCGACGAGCTTCGGCGAGGCGACGACGATCGTGCGACCGGGCTACATCGTCGGGCCCGGCGACTGGACGCATCGTTTCACGTACTGGCCGGCGCGCGTGGCGAAGGGCGGCGAGATGGTCGCGCCCGGCAATCCGAGCGATCCGATCCAGATCATCGACGTGCGCGACCTCGCCGAGTGGCTGGTGCGGCTCGCCGAAGAGCGCACGTACGGCACCTTCAACGCGTGCGGGCCGGCCAATAAGCTCTCGATGGGCGAAGTGCTCGACGCGTGCAAGGCGAACTCGAAGAACGACGTGCGCTTCACGTGGATCGACGCGGACTTCCTCGCGAAGCAAGGCGTCGGTCTGCCGATCTGGGCGCCGTCGACGGGCGAGAGCGCGGGCTTCCACACGTGGAGCAACGCGCGCGCGGTCAAGGCCGGCCTGAAGTTCCGCCCGGTCGGAACGATCGCGAAGGACGCGCTCGCGTGGTTCGTCGAGCAACCCGAGGACGTGCAGCAGAAGCTCTGGGCGCAGCTCTCGCCGGAAGCCGAAGCCAAGTTGCTCGAAGCGTGGCACGCCGAGCACACGGGCTGAGAGGTTCGCACGCGTGCGGACGACGGCGCGTCGCGTCGTCGTCCGCCGTCGTTTTCGCTCGCCGTGATCTCGTCAGGAGGCTCCCGTGATCGTGCGCTCGCCGCCGTTCGTCGCGTCTGGGTTCCTCCTCGCGTCACTCACGTCATACGCGTCACTCACGGCAGTTGCGCCACGCGCGTCAGTTGCGGTAGTTGCGCCGCCTGCGATCGGCCACGGGACGGACCCGACTGCACCGACCGCGCATGCAGCCGCCGCGGCGGTCGCCGACGCGCGGCGCATCGCGCTCCAGGCCAAGTTCGACGAGCTCGTCCTCGCCGCGAACTACCCAGCGGCGAACGTCGCGTTCGTGTGGGCCGACGGCTCGACGCTCGCGCTCGCGAGCGGTCTCGCGGACCGCGAGAAGCAACGCGAGCTCACGCCCGGCGACCGCATGTTCACCGGCTCGGCCGGCAAGACGTTCTTCGCGGCGCTCGCGCTGTAGCTCGTCGCCGCGAAAAAACTCGAGCTCGACGCGCCGATCTCGCGCTGGCTCGACAAGGAGACTTGGTTCGCGCGTCTGCCGAACGCGAAGTCGATCACGGTGCGCATGCTGATGAACCACACGTCGGGGCTGGCGCGCTACGAGCTCGACGAGCGCTTCACCGCCGACCTCGTCGCTCAGCCGGACACGACTTGGTCGATCGAGGACCGCCTGAAGTACCTCTTCGACGCGACGCCGCCGTTCGAGGCGGGCAAGGGCTGGGACTACAGCGACACCAACTACATCGTGCTCGGCGCGATCCTGGAGAAGCTCTGCGAGCGTTCGCTCTACGACGAGGTGCGCGCGCGCTTCCTCGAACCGTTGGAGCTCGCCGACACCGAGCCGGCGACGCAACGCGAGCTCGCGCACTGCGCGCAGGGCTACGCGGGCGCGCACGATCCGCTGCGGATCCAGGACCGCGTGTTCGACGGAGAAGGTCACTACGCCGTCAATCCGCAGTTCGAATGGACCGGCGGCGGCTTCGTCACGACCGCGCGCGACCTCGCGCGTTGGTCCGCCGCGTTGTACGGCGGCACCGTGCTCGACGCGGACGGTCTCGCGCGCATGCAAGAGGCCGTCGATGCGCCGGGGCTCGGTCGCAACGTGAAGTACGGCCTCGGCGTGATCGTCGGCGAGTCGCGCCTCGGCCGAGTGCTCGGCCACTCGGGCTTTTTCCCGGGCTACGTGACCGAGATGGGCTACCTCGTCGACGCGCAGCTCGCGTACGGCCTACAGGTCAACAGCTCGGACTTCGCGACGTGGAAGCGCTCTCCGTCGTCGGTGTTGATGGAGCTCGCCGCGCTCGCGTGCGCGGGCGCGACGAGCTCGAAGTGAGCGCTACTTCTTCTCGATCGGCCTCGGCGTCTTGACCGGGGCGGCGGGGCGCGTCGGGAGCGCGGCGCTCTTCTTCGCGAGCTCGCCCATCAGGATCTCGATGCCCTTCTCCAACTGCGGATCGCGGCCATCGAGGATCGACTTCGGGTCGTTGTCGACGACGACGTCGGGCTCGACGCCCCAGCCTTCGACCGCCCATTGGCCCTTCGCGTCGGCGTTGCCGAACTCAGGGACGCTGACCTGCCCGCCGTCGATCAACGGACCGTGCCCGCTGATGCCGACGACGCCGCCCCACGAGCGCTTGCCGACGAGCTTGCCGAGCTTCGCCTCGCGGAACATCCACGGGAAGATGTCGCCGTCCGACGCCGAGTTCTCGTTCAGCAAGCACACCATCGGGCCGTTGAACACGACCTGCGGGTACGTGGACACGATGTCGACGTTGCGCGTGAAGCCGGTGCCGAGCAGCACGCGACGCAAACGCTCGAGGATCATCTGCGACACGTTGCCGCCGCCGTTGTTGCGGTCGTCGACGACCAGCCCGTCCTTGCGGACCTGGCCGTAGTACCACTTGATGAACTCGCGGATGCCGTCCGGCCCCATGTCGGGGATGTGGACGTAGCCGAGCTTCCCGCCGGAGAGCTCGGTGACGCGCTCGCGGTTCTTCGCGACCCATTCGAAGTAGAACAGGTCGGTCTCGGAGTCGCGCGGGTTCACTTTGACCTCGCGAGCGCGCGCAGGATCGGCTGTTGCGCCGACCAGGAGCTCGATCGGCCGATCGGCCTTGTTGCGCAGCAAGCGATACGGGCTGTCGTTCGCGGCGAGATCGGTGCCGTCGATCGCGAGCACGTACTCGCCGACCTCGACGTCGACGCCGACTTCCGTGAGCGGCGAGCGGTAGCGTTCCTCGTCGTTCTGTCCGCGCAGGACGCGCGCGAGCTTGTAGCGACCGACCGCGGCGTCGAGCTCGAACGTGCAGCCGAGCAGCGCGACCGACGGACGCGGCGGGATCTCGTAGTCGCCGCCGGCGACGTACGCGTGGCCGATGTTGAGCTCGGCGATCATCTCGCCGAGCACGTAGTTGAGGTCCGCGCGGTGCCCGATGTGCGGGACGAGCGCGGCGTAGCGCTCGCGCAGCGCCTTCCAGTCGTAGCCGTGCATGTTCTCGACGTAGAAGAAGTCGCGGTAGCGACGCCAGACCTCGTCGAAGACCTCGGCCCACTCCTCGGCGGGCACGCGGTCGACCGTCAGCTCGCTCGTCGACACCGGCTTCTTCGAGTCCTTGCCCTTCGAGGACGCGTCGTAGAGCCCGAAAGCGCCGCCTTCCGCGACCAAGAGCTTCGAGCCGTCGCCCGAGAGCGCGTAGCCGTTCATCGACTCGACCAGCGTCGTCGGCTTGCGATCCTCGAACGAGAACGCGAGCAACGCGGTCTCTCGCTCGCTCTGGCGGCCGTAGTACGGCGCGCCGCTTCGCGTGACGAAGAGGTGGCCCTTGTTCGCGGTCAGGCCTTGGTGATTGTCCGCTTGCATCGGGACGCGCACGACGCGAGCGGCGAGCCCGTCGAAGTCGATCGCGACGGTGACCGGCTCTTCCTTCTTCTCGCCGTCCTTCTCGCCGTCCTTCCCGCCTGCCCCTTGGCCGTCCTTCGCGGCGGCCGTCGCGTCGCCTGCGGGCTTCGGCTCGGTCGAAGCGGCCGCGTCGCCGTCGGGCTGCTTCTCCGCGTCGGTCTTCGGCTCGTCCTTCTTCGCGATGGTGACCTCGTCGCTCTGCGGCGGGAACGGATGCGGCGTGTCCTTCTTCAGCGCGAGCGCGAAGACCTCGGTGGTGCGGTTGGTCGAGTAGTTCCACTCGAGCAGGTTGAGCTGCGGCGCGAACTCGCGGTCGGCCAAGTAGTAGAGGTACTTGCCCGCCGGATCCCAGACCGGCTCGGTCTCGTTGAAGAACTCGTCGGTGACGCGCGTCGGCGCGCCGCTTTCCGCGCTCCAAATCCAGAGCGAGTTCAGCCCGTTCGCGTCCCCCATCGAGAACGCGAGCCAACGCGAGTCCGGCGCCCACGCGAAGTCGCCGAGGTTGCCGTCGGGATCGCGCGCGACGTCCTTCGCGGTCTTCGCGGCGACGTCGTAGACGCGCAGGCGGCCGGTCGCGTCGGCGTTCGCGATCCATCTTCCGTCCGGCGACCAGCGCGGGTCGTAACGCATCGTCGAACCGTCGGTCGAGAGACGCGTCGCGGGCGCGGAACCGTCCTGCGCGACGAGCCAGAGCTCTTCCTCGCCGCTCTGGTCGGACACGAACGCGATCGTCGAGCCGTCGGGCGACCAGCTCGCGCGCTTGTCGTGCCAACGCGAGGTCTTGGTCAGGTTGCGCGGCACGCCCTTCTCGATCGGCGCGGTGAACACGTCGCCGCGGGCGCAGAAGAGCGCGCGCTCGCCCTTCGGCGAGAGCTCGAAACTCTCCATCCGATCGCCGACATGGACCGTCGCGGGCCGCGCGGCGAGGCCGTCGGTCGGGACGGTGATCGAGAGCTTGCGATCGGACTTCTTCTGCGTGTCGTAGACGTGGAGCTCGCCGGAGAGCTCGTACACGATCTCGCCCGCTTCGCCGCGAGCGGCCCAGCGCACGTCCTCGCCTTGGTGGCGGGTCGCTTGCTCGACCGTCTTGCTCGCGAGGTCGAACGAGAACAGATTGAGGTAGCCGTCGCGATCGGAGACGAACCAGATCTTCGAGCCGATCCACATCGGATCGCGCTCGGTGCGGATCGAGTGCGCGACCGGCGTGAGCGCGTGGCTCGCGAGATCGAACGTGTAGAGATCCTGCGCCCACCCGCCCTCATAGCGCTTCCACGTCCGGAAATCGCGCGTCAGCGGCGAGTACACCACCTGCTTCTCGTCGGGCGACAGATCGCCGCCACCCGAGACCGGCATCGGCAACGGTCGCGCCAAGCCGCCGTCGATCGGCACGAGGAAGAGCCGCGTGTCGGTGAGATCCCAGCCTTCGCGCATCGAACGGAAGAGCACGCTCTTGCCGTCCTTCGACCAGCCGTAGACCTGGTTGTCCCAACCCCAACGCGCCGGCAGCGGACCACGCGCCGGATACCACGTCAGTTGTTTCGGCACGCCGCCGATCGAGGGCACGACGTAGACCTGCTCGTCGCCGTCGTATTGTCCGGTGAACGCGATCCACTTGCCGTCGGGCGAAAAGCGCGGGAAGAGTTCGACGCCCGCATGCGCGGTCAGGCGCACGGCGGAGCCGCCGGAGCTCGATGCGGTCCACACGTCGCCCGCGTAGCAGAACGCGACGCGCTCGCCGTGGACGTCCGGGAAACGCAGTAGCTTGGTTTGCGCGAAAGCGCCGAGGGAGAGCAGCGCGACGCACGCGCCGGTGAGCAGCTTGGAGTTCATAGCGGAGCACGCTACCGAGCACCACCCCGCGCCGAAAGGGACAGGCGACGAGCTTGCGGGCTTCTTGCGTTGCGCGCTCGGGAAGGACGGCGGTTCGTATCGCGGAGGTGAAGCACGCGTTGGCTCGCGCCGCGACCGGAGTTCGCGCGCCGCGCCGCGCGGTTCAATCGACGTAGCGGCGGATCGTCTGCTCCAGCGCGCGCTCGCACACCTTGCAGAACGTCGACGGGTTGCGCGTGAACATGATGCAGTCGACCTCCGGCCGGTAGAGGCCCTTCGCCAAGTACATCGAGCCCTCGAATGCCCCCACTTTGCCGTAGTGCTTCTCCGCGGCGAGCAGCGGCTGCGTCAGCGCCTTGATCTCGCGCATCAACGCCTCGTTGGTCTCCTCGGTCGCTTTCGCGTCGATCGCGGCCTTGCGTTTCGCCTGATACCCGAGATCGACCTCGTCGTAGTGCGTTTGGTTCCACGGCGTCGGCAGCGGCGTGCCCGACTCGACGAGATCGCGCCACTTGAGCTTCGCCGGATCGAGCAGCGCGGTGACGTTCGGCTCCCACGGCTCGACGCCGGGCTTGGTCAGGTCCTCGTACGCGACTTGCGAGCTGTAGTACTCGTCGGCGAGGCCCGCGAACGAGTGGCCGAACTCGTGCACGAACACGTACGCCGACGGCTCGGTGTCCGCGGTGCACGTCGCCCAGAGGTTGTAGATGCCGCCGCCGCCGTACTTGCGCTCGTTGGCGAGCAGGATGAGCGCGTCGTACGGCACGCTCGCGGCCGCTTCGCGCAACGCTCGATCGGAGAACGTCAGGACGTAACGATCGCTGTCGAACGCGTTGAACGCGAGGCCGAGCAGGCTCGTGCGCCACTCGTTCTTGCGCGGATTCGAGATGCCGCTCGACGTTGACGGCACATGGAGGACGCGCACGTTGAAGTCGCTCGCGTGGCGCTTGAAGGGCTCGGTCGAGAGCAACGCGCCGGTCAAGCGCTTGGCGTCCGCTTCGAGCTTCCCGCGCTGCTCCGCCGTGTAACCGTCGGCGATCACCAACAAGTCGACCTTGTTCGCGATCGGGCCGTGGTCGGCGAGCGTCAGCACTTCGCCTTGCTTCACGAGCGGCGAGCGATCGACGAAACGCGACGCGGGATCGATCTCTTGGCGCCAAAACTCCTTGAAGACGCCGTCGTCGCCGCGCTCGTCGAGCGCGAGGATCACCGGCCGCTTCGGCTCGGGGAAGCGCTGCGATTCCTCGATCGAACCCCAGCGCTCCTTCGCCTCGCCGGTCGACTTCCATTCGCCGTAGATGCTGCTGAAAGCGTGCGCGAAGACGAGCGAGCCGCTCGCGGCGTCGAGCACGCGAAAGCGATACTGCCCTAGCGTCTCGGGATCGACGAGCTGGCGCTTCGAGCCCGCCCACTCGCCTTCGAGCCGCAAGCCGGAGTACGCGACGTGCTGCTCGCCGGCGGTGCCGACGTGGTGATAGTCGAAGCGCAGCGTGCACCCGGTGAAGTTCGAGTCGAAATCGGCGGCGAGGGCGAGCAACAGGGCGGCGTGGATCATGCCAAGAGACTAGCGGACGCCGCGCGAGCGCGCGCGGACCGGACCGCCGCCTTCCCGCGGACGAAGCGCTCGTGCGCTGCACTGCGCGCACCCGCGGGTCACGGCGCGGCGCCGCGCGGGTGCGTCGGTGCGTCGGTGCGTCGGTGCGTCGGTGCGTCGGTGCGTCGGTGCGTCGGTGCGTCGGTGCGTCGGTGAGTCGGTGAGTCGGTGAGTCGGCGAGTCGGCGAGTCGGCGAAGCACCTCGACCCAGCGCTCGCCTACGCAGGAAGACCGAGCCGCGAGCTATCGCGTCGGCGCGACCTCGCGCTCCTTGCGCTCGTGCGTCCGCCCCAGCCACAGCGCGAGCGCCGCCCACGTCACGCCGAGCGCTACCGCGACGAACGCGAGGCTTCCGCCGAGCGAGCCGACGACCGGCTTCACCCACACGCCGAGAAGATCTCCGAGGCGCCACACGAACGTCTCGATCAGACTCTTCACGCGGTACTTCACTTCGCGCGAGAGCGGCGTGTAGAGCACGTCGCGCGCGGGCGACGCGAGGCCGTAGTTCGTTCCGCGCATCGCGACCTGCACGCAGGCGAGCACCGCGAACGTCGGCGACGCCGCGAGCCAACTGAACCCGATCACCGCGACCGCGGGCAGCGCGACCAACGCGACCGGCGTGCCGAGGCGCGAGAGCACGCGCCCGGTCAGGAAAAGTTCGAGCACGAGCGTCAGCGTCTGCGTCCAGAAATCGATGCGCGCGAGATCGGCCTGCTGGAGCGCATCGCGCACCTCCTTGGCGAACTGCGCTTCGGGGTAGCGCTCGGCGAGGATGGCCGCCTGCTCGACGTAGAACATCGTGAACGTCATCGCGGAGAGCAGCATCACCGCCGACATCGCGAGCAGGTACGGCGAGCCGAACGCGAGCCGGATGCTCGAGCCGAGCGAGCCTTCGACGCGGACCTCGCGTTGCACTTCCTCGGGCTCGCGCTGGATCCCGCGCGCCGCGTGCGCGACGCGGGTCATCGCGAGCACCGCGAGTTCGAGCAACACGAACGAAACGACGAAGAAACCCGGCCGCGAGATGTGCTCGGCGAACTCGGCGTTGAACTTCGAGCCCGCCATCGCGCCGAGCGTCCCGCCGACGCCGATCACGCCGAACACACGCTTCGCCGATGCCGGCGAGAACACGTCGGCGAGGTAGCCGCGCAGCACGGCGATCGCGAAGACGTTGAAGACGCTGAACCAGATGAAGAACACCCAGTTGAGCGCGCTGCCCTTCTCCGACGACGTCCACTCGAACAGCGCGGCGAAGACCAGCAGCCCGGCGCCGAAGAACTGATAGAAGAGCGGCAGGAAGATGCTCCGTGGGAAGCGTGCGACCAGCCACGAATAGAGCGGGTGCGCGAGCACCATCGCGACGCATGTGCCGGTGAAGAGCCACGGGAGGTTGTCGAGCCCTTCCTTGACGCCGGTCTGCTCGCGCACGGGGCGCAAGGCGAACGTGCTCGCGAGGATGAAGAAGAAGTAGAGCCCCGCCCACGCGCACGCCGCGCGCTCCTCGCGCCGGATCAGCGCGAAGCGAGCGAACCAGCCGAGTTCTTCCCTCCCCGCGGCCATGGCGAGCCTTTGTGCTCGACGCCGACGCCGAGCGCAAGTCCGAGCTCGCGCTTCACGCGCCGTCTACCGACCTCTGACCCGCGGCGAACGCCGTGGCTCGCTCACTCCTCGCCGCCGTCGTCCTCTTCTCCCTCGTCGCCGTCCATCTCCTCGTCGTCGGTCCATTCGGGCTCGAAACCCTCGGGCGGCGGGAGTTGCTCGCTCGAGAAGTCGGAGTCCGCGCCGCGGCCGCCTTGCTTGCCATCGGCGCCGAGCGTGCGGACGATGAACTGCGAGCCGTCGGGCGAGAGCTCGTACTCGTACGCGCGGCCCCACGGATCGATCAGCGACACGTCGACGTACGCTTCGCGTTCCGCGTCGGGCGTCTCGAGCTCGGCGAGCTTCGCCGGGTACGCGCCGTCGTGCTCGACCGCGAAGTGGATCAGTCCGAGCACGATCGCCGAGACGTCCTGCTCGGCGCGCGCGCGCCGCTCGGTCTCGCGCTCGATCGCGAGCGCGCACTCGACGAAGTGCGCGACGCCGTCGCGGCCGATGCTCGCGCCCGCGCGCCACACGCTCGGCGTCACGGCCCAGTGGAGCGACACCGGCATCGGCTTCGCGCCGAACGCGCGCAGCACGCCGAGCGTGTCGTCGGAGTCCTGCGCGGCGAGCGCGGTGCCTTCGCCGATCGCGACGACGCCCGCGAGCAGCCGACCGAAGTCGATGTGGGCCGCGTACGCCGGGTTCGCGCCGTCGAGCGTCGCCGCGAGCTTCGCGAGCGCGGGCGACGGCTCGGCGCCGGCGGCCAGCCGCTGCGCCGCGGTCGTGCGCCACGCATCGTCGCCGCCGACGAGCACGGCGATGCGCTCGCCCGTCGTGACGCTGCACCAACGCAAGCGCTCGCCGCCGAGGAGTCGCCGCGTGAGTTCCCGGAGCATCGCCGTCGACTCGCCGTCGGCACCGAGCCCGGCACCAGGCGCGGCGTCCGGAAACGCGGCGACGAACTTCTTCAGGTCGAACGCGAGAGCCCGGAGCTCCGCCGGGAGCCCCGCGAGCTTCGTGCGCTCGACCGGATCGGAGCTCAGCCCCAAGGTGGCGAACGCCGGGTCGGCGAAGATCCCGCCCCACGCGCCCGCGAGCGCGTCGATGCCTGCCGCGTTCGGCGGCGTGAACACGCTCGCCATCCGCACACCGCGCGCGTCGACGTCCGCGGAGTACGCGATCGTGCGGCCCGACTGCGCCATCACCTCGCCGGTGTGCTGGAACGCCGCGCGCAATGCCGGCACCAGGCCCTTCGGCGTTTCGGGGTTGGCCTCGAGCGCCGCGAACACCGCGCCGTAGAACTGCTCCGACGACTGCCACACCGAAGTCTGGTCGTAGCTGCCGAGCACCTGCAGCGCCGCGCCGCGCTCGACCTGGCGCGCGAGCGCCGCGTAGTCGACGCGCTCGGCGTGCGCGTACTTCGTGAGCGGCGTGCCGGTCTTGATGGAGAGCGAGCCGACGAACACGTACTCTCCGCGCTGCACGTCGCTCGAGAGCTCGACGACGTCCGCCGACGCGACGAGGTCGTTCGCGAACTGCACGTACTGGTCGAGCATCTCCGTCATGTCGAACGGCATTTCCTCGCTCTCGAACGCGCCGGCCTCGATCATCTGTTCGACCTGACCGAGCAAAGCGTCGATCTGGAGCCGGTACGCCGCGATCAGCCGCGACGCGTCGACGCGCACGGCGAACAGCGTCGCCGGCCAGGCGGCCGCGAGCCGCGAAGGCGTCGCCGCGGCGGGCGGGAGCTCGCCGAACGTGCACGCGACGTACTTGCCGGCGGTCGCGAACGACAGCTTCTCCGCGGAGCCCTCGGTCGACTTCGTCCACGCCGCGGCGTCGCGCGTCGGCACGATGAACGTCGGGACGAGCTCGCCGCCGACCACGCGCAGCGCGAAGCCGGCCGGCAAGCTCGGATCGAGCGCGGCGGGATCGCCCGGCACGTCGAGTTCGCTCGCGAAGTACGCGAGCACCGCGGTGCCGGTGACCGGATCGAGCTCCGGCTTCGAGACGGCTCGGTAGCCCTCGGATTCGCGCGCGAGCTCGTCCGCCGACCGCAGCTCGACCAGCAGCACCGCGTCCTCCGGAACGAGCCCGACGAAGTCGGCTGGCAGGCCGGAGTTCTGCGCCGCGACGGACACGGCGAGCGAAAGGACGGCGAGGAAAAGCGCGAGCGGACGCGGAAGGAGGCAAGTCATGGGGTGCTCTCGGGTCGAGGAAACGGGCCGCAGACTCTAGCAGCGCCGCGCCGCGGGCGACCGTGTGGAGCGGGCGGGGCGCCGTCGCTATCCTCTTCGCCCTTTCGAAGTCCCCATTGCCCTGTCGCCCCCCACGGGGATCCCTGCCCCCACCTCGTCATGATCCCGACCACCGATTTCTTCCTCACGAACCTCTTCCCGGTCCTCGTCCAAGCCAACGATGCGACGCATCCCGCGTCGTCCGGCCCGAACATCCTCGGCGCGTTGCTCGGCCTGCTGATGGGCGTCGTGCAGCTCGTCGTCGGCCTCTCGATCGCCGCGTTCGCGATCAACAAGGGCTTCCAGATCGTCAGCGGACTGCTCTCCGGGATCGAGATCTGGGCCGAGGTGAAGAAGCGCAACGCCGCGGTCGCATTGCTCGCCGCGGGCGTCGTGATCAGCTACACGAACGTGATCGCGGGCGGCATCGCGGCGATGACCACCGGGCTCCAGAATCTGGTCAGCGGCGAGCTCTCCGCGGGCGTCGGCGCGGTGATCGGTGGCGCGCTGAACCTGATCGTCGCGATCATGGTCGCGAGCTTCGCGATCACCGTCACCTTCAAGGTGATGGACAAGCTGACGAACAACATCAACGAGAAGGACGAGTTCAAGAACGGCAACATCGCGATCGGAATCGTCTACGCCGGCATCCTGATCGGCGTGTCGGGCCTGATCTCGGCCGGCGTGTCGGGCATCGGCGCGGCGGTGACGTCGTTCCTGTCGGCGTTGCTCGAGTACTTCAACGTCTTCAGCTGATCCGAGCGCGCTCGTCGATCCTCGCGCGGGGCGGCCTTCGGGTCGCCCCGCGTCGTTTCCCGGAGCTCACCGCGCCTTGGTGCGCTTGCGTTTGGTCTTCGCGCCTCGCGACGGCGCCGCACCGCGGTCCTTCGCGCGTTCCGCGGCGCGCCATTCCTTCGGCGGCGTCTCGTTGCGCATCTCGTAGAGGAAGCGCGACGCGAACGACTCCGCGCGCTTGCCGTACTTCGAGCGTGAGCGCGACCAGGCGATCGTCAGGAAGCGCTGCGCGCGCGTGACGCCGACGTACGCGAGCCGGCGCTCTTCCTCGACCGAGCCTTCCTCGAGCGCGCGTTGGTGCGGCAGGATCCCCTCCTCGAGGCCGACCAGATACACGCGGAAGAACTCGAGTCCTTTCGCCGCGTGCAGCGTCATCAACGTGACCTTCTCGCCTTTCGTCTCCTTGTCGGAGTCCTGGCGATCCTCGGCGCTGAGCGTCAACTCCTCCAAGAATCCGGCGAGCGTCGGCTTCGACGTACGGCGCACGTGGTTCTCGGCGAAGTTCAGCACTTCCATCACCGACTGCCACCGCTGCTCGCACTCGAGCTTGTCGGGATAGTTGCGCTCGACCTCGCCCTTGTAGCCGACGGTCTCGAGCACGCGCGAGATCATCCCGACCAGCGCCTTGCCCGGATCGGAGCGCCCGAGATCGGTCAGATTCGCCTGGAACGCGCGTAGACCGGCAAGCACCGGCGGCGGCACGCCATCGACCTCCTCGCCGCGCTGGAGCAGATCGGGCACGCTCTCCTGCTTCGCGGCGGTGACCTCGAGCAGGCGCTCGATCGTCGTCTTGCCGACTCCGCGAGGCGGCGTGTTGATCACGCGCATCAGCGCCGCTTCGTCCTTCGGATTCGCGGCGAGCTTGAGGTACGCGAGCACGTCGCGGACCTCCTTGCGGTCGAAGAACGACATGCCGCCGACCAGGTGGTACGGCACCGCGCGCGCCCGCAGCGCCGCCTCGAACGGCCGCGTCTGCACCGCGCTGCGGACCAGGATCGCGAAGTCGCGCAGCGTCGCGCGCTGGGCGCGGACGAGCGACTGGATCTCGCGCACGACGTGATCGGCCTCGGCCATCTCGTCCTCTGCGGCGACGACCATCACGTGCTCGCCTTCGCCGAACGCGGAGCGCAGCTCCTTCTCGTGACGCTTCGGGTTGTTCTTGATCACCGCGTTCGCGGCGGAGATCACTTGGCGTGTCGAACGGTAGTTGGTCTCGAGGCGCACGACCTTCGCGCCCTTGAAGTCCTTCTCGAAGCCGAGGATCTTCTGCACGTCCGCGCCGCGCCAACCGTAGATCGACTGATCGTCGTCGCCGACGACGCAGAGGTTCGCGTGGCGCTTGGCGATCAGGCGCAGGATCTCGTACTGCGGCGCGTTGGTGTCCTGGTACTCGTCGACCGAGACGTAGCGGAAGCGTTCCTCGAGCTTCTCGCGCACCGCCTTCTTCGACGCGAGCACGCGCACGGTGAACACCAACAGGTCGTCGAAGTCGAGCTGGTTCGAGCGGCGCAGGCGCTCCTCGTAGCGCAGCCACGCGCGGCCGATGAGCTCGTCGCGGTCGTCGGCGGCGTCGTTCAGGAACGACTCGGGCGTCTGCAGGCGGTTCTTCGCGAGCGAGATGCGCGACTGCGCGTAGCTCGGCTGCACCGCCGCTTCGGCGACGACGAGCTCGCGCAGCGCGCCGCGCAGCGCCGACGCCTGATCGCCTTCGTCGGCGATCGCGAAGGTCTTCGAGAGCCCCGCCTCGGCCGCGTGCTCGCGCAGGAAACGCGCGCAGAACGCGTGGAACGTGCCGACGGTCAAGAGCTTCGCGCGCTCGGCGCCGACCAGCCCGGCGACGCGCTCGCGCATCTCACCCGCGGCCTTGTTGGTGAACGTCATCGCGAGCACGTTCTCGGGCTTGACGCCGTGCGCGAGCATCCACGCGATGCGCACCGTGATCACGCGCGTCTTCCCGGTGCCCGCGCCGGCGAGCACGAGCAGCGGCCCCTGGATGGTGACAACCGCGTCGCGTTGCTCCGGGTTCAGACCTTGAAGAAGCTTCTCCATCGACGGTGCGTTTTCAGGCTTGGAGCTCTGCGGAGCAAGAACGGCGCGGAAGAGTAGGGTGCGCGCGGCTCGCGGAAAAGGCGCGTCCTCGAAACGGCGGGGATTCGCGCGCGGCGCGCGCCGCGGTGACGGGCTAGGAAGTTCGTTCCGCTCGCCTCGCCCGCGCGCCGGTGCGTCGGTGCGTCGGTGCGTCGATACGCCGATACGCCGGTACGCCGGTACGCCGGTACGCCGACACGTCGGCCGGAGCCAAGCGCCGTGCCGCGACGCAGAGCTAACGCAAGCGACAGCCCACCCAGCCCGCGCCGCGCTACGCTACGGGATAGCGCCGTGCCGACTTCGCCCCGATGACCCGCCTCCGCCAACTCGACCTCGTCAATCGCATCCTCTCGATCGGAGGCGCCGTGCTCCTGATCGGCGTGATGGTGGCGACGTTCCTCGCGACCCGCGGCCCGAGATCGGCGGTCGGCAAGAAACGCATCGGCGGTCCGCTCTCCGATCAAGCCGCCGGCGGCTCGCTCGATTATTGGATCGGCCGCTGGGACGCGAAGGTCGACGCGTTCCGCGAGTACCCAAAGCTCTCCGAGGGCGACCGCGAGGTCTTGGAGTGGTCGCGCACGGTGCTCGGCAAGGCGCTCGGCGATTGGTTGACCGTCCCGGCCACCAAGCGCGCGGAGGTCGAGAGCCCGCTGAAGCTCTTCGTCCCGAGCGAGAACGAGCGCGCGCGCCGCTACGGCGAGGCGTGGACCGATCCCGCGGGCAACGAATGGCGCCCGACCGACGGCCAGCGCAAGGACGAGTTCTGGATCCAGACCCGCGTGCGTTTCCGTGGACGCGACGTGTTGCTCGGCATGTCCTTCGCCGACGTGAAGGACGATCCGAGCAGCTTCGGCTTTTTCTACCTGGTCTCGACCGACAACGGCGGCGTGTGGCTGCTGTCGGTTTCGGCGACGTACACCCGCGCGGGCTCGATCGCGAAAGAGTAGGTACCTCGAGTTTGCTCCAGTTCGACGGCTCGGTTCGCCGAAATCCGGGCGTGCGCCCCGCGTCCACCAGCGGTGTGATCCCCGCACCCTCGGGGACGAAGTTCCTCGCCGCGTCGGCCCCGGAGGTCGCCGTGGTCATCCCGTGCCTCGACGAGGCCGAGACGATCGGGATCTGCGTCGAGAAGGCAGCGCGCGCGCTGATCGCCGCCGGCATCGCGGGCGAGATCATCGTCGCTGACAACGGCTCGACCGACGGCTCGCGCGAGATCGCGGCGGCCCTTGGCGCGCGCGTCGTGCCCGTCGCGGCGCGCGGCTATGGCCACGCGCTCGCGGGCGGATTCGCCGCGGCGCGAGCCCCATTCGTGATCATGGGCGACGCCGACGACTCGTACGACTTTCTCGAGATCCCGCGCTTCGTCGCGGAGCTCCGCGCCGGCGCCGACCTGGTCCAAGGCTGTCGCTTGCCGAGCGGCGGCGGGCGCATCGAGCGCGGCGCGATGCCGTTCCTCCATCGCTGGGTCGGCAACCCGTTCTTCTCCACGCTCGCACGCCTCTGGTTCCGCGCGCCGATCCACGACGTGTACTGCGGGCTGCGCGGCTTTCGGCGCGAGCGAATCGCGACGCTCGGCCTCCGCCAGACCGGAATGGTGTTCGCGATCGAGATGGTCCTCCGCGCGGCGCGCGCGCGTCACGCGATCCGCGAAGTGCCGATCACGCTGCACAAGGACGGCCGCACCGCGCACCGCGGACACCTGAGGACCTTCCGCGACGGCTGGCGCACGCTGCGCTTCTTCGTGGCCGAGCGGTTCCGCGCTGCGTAGTCTCTCGGCCGCGGCCCGCGCGCCGTTCGGCATGAGCCGCATCGAACGCCTCCTCTTCGCCTTGATCCTCGCGCTCGCCGTGTGGGTGCGCGCCAATGACCTCGGCTCGCCCGCGAACTGGGTCGACGAGTCGGAGTCGTGCATCAACGCGCTGACGATCCTCGACGAGGGCGTGTCGAAGAGCACGTACCTCGGCCTGCCGATCTACGAGAACGTGCTCGTCGAGCCGTGGCCCGAGAGCGAGGAGTACGAGTTCCGCGACTCGAGCTACTCGCGCGAAGGCTACGCCGTCTATCACGGTTGGCTGCCGCTCTACGCGATCGCCGCGTCGTTCGCGGCGTTCGGGATCGAGCCCGATCGAGCGGGCGGCGAGCTCGTGCCGCGTTTCTCGCTGGAAGAGATGCGACGGCGCACGGTCGCCGGGCGCGTGCCGTCGGTGCTGTTCGGCGTCGGCTTCCTCGTCGTCGTCTTCTTCGCAGCGCGCGAGGTGTTCGGTCGCGAAGCCGGGTTCGCCGCGCTGCTGCTCGCGGGGTTCACGCCGCCGCTGGTGCGCTATGCGCGAGAGGCTCGCTACTACTCGGCGACGCTGTTCCTCGCGGCGCTCGCGATCTGGCTCGTGTGGCGTCTGCACGAGCGTCGGCGAGCGCGCGACGGACTGCTCGCTGCGCTCGCGTACGGCGCGCTGTTCCACACGCACGTCCTGAGCTTCGCGATCGCCGCTGTGATGAGCGTGCTGGTGTTCGTCGCCGCGCGCGAGCGGCGCGCCCGCCTGCACGCGTGGCTCGTCTTCGGCGCGGTGGTCACGATCGCAGTCGTCCCGTTCGTGCTGTGGACCGGATTCCTCGAGCAGGCGGGCGCGGTGCCGAAGGCGTGGCCGCTGCTCGCGTGGCCGCGCGACTACCTGCTCTTCCCGCGCGAGAAGCTGCCGTACGTCGTGTTCGTCGCCGCCGGACTCGCGACGATGCTGTGGGCAAGACGCGCGCGGCGCTTCCCGGTCGAGGGCGTGCGCGAGGCGTGGTCGGCGCCGCTGCGCTCGGCGAGCGCACTCGCGGTGTGGTTGCTCGTCGGGTACCTCGCGTTCGTGTTCGTGACGCCGGCGGCGAGCTTCTTCGTGCCGCGCGCGACGATCGCGCTCGCCGCGCCGGCGGTGTTGCTCGCCGCGGCGGTCGTCGGCGCGTTCGCGCGCTCGTTCACCGAGGGCGCGCGGCTCGCGACGGCGCTCGCGGGCGCGCTCGCGCTGCTGCCGTTCGTCGGCAGCGGCGGACTGCGCTGGAGCGCGAGCGAGCCCAAGATCTCCTACGCGCAATCGACGCTCCTGCACCTTGGCGCGCGCGGTCCGTTCGCGCGGGGCACGCGCCTCTACGCAGCGCCGAACGAGCACCTGAGCCTCACTTTCTACTCCGGCCTGCCGTTCCAGAGCATCGCGCCGATCCGTCGCGAGTTCCTCAGCCGCCATCCGGGCCCGATCCTGTTCGTGGACTCGATGGTCGGCCAAGAGCCGATCCCCGTCGAGGAAGTCGTGCGCCTGGCGGCGGAGCACGGTCGCGAGCTCGACCTTGCCGCCGCGCGCGCGTTGCGCGACGAACTTTGGGTCCGCCCCGCCGCGCTGCGCGCCGTCGAACGCGGAGCGACGCTCGACCAGCCGATGCACGAGCTCGACGCGCTCGGACGCGCGATCCTCGACCGCCAACGCACCATCGCTCCGTCGCGCGTCACACGCCTGCGCCCGCCGCTCGACGACAACCCAGCGATCTTCCGCGGCTTCGAGCTCGCCGATTGGTCCGAGTGGTGGCCGATCTTCTTCTGGCGCTTCGTCGACCCACGCTCGCGAATGGGCGCGGGCGCGAACATCGCGCCGCGACTCGTCGGCGCGCGCGCGACGGTGCTCGCGTCGTCGTGGACCGTGTTCGAGTGCGCGCCGCTCGGCGCGACACGCTAACGGACGAGCGAACGAGCGCCTGCCGTGCGTTCGCCGCCGCGCGAGTCGCTCACTGCTTCTTGCGGAAGCGCGCGAACGGGTTGGTCAGGCCGCCCGATTCGGGTTCGGGCTCGGGCTTCGGCGCGGGTTTTTGGAGCGAGAGAGGTTCGCCCAGCGGGCGCGCGGTCGGCGACGTCGGGCGCGTCGTCGGCAGCGGCGGACGGGTGCCGAGCGTCGGACTCGTCGGACGCGCGCCTGCGGTGCTCAACGTCGGGCCATTCGTCGGGCGCGCGACTCCCGGCGCGGCCGCGGCCGGCGCGTCGGCGTCCTCGCCGAGCTTCGACGCGTCGAACGGCACGTTCGCCTGCTTGAACTTGGCGAGCATGTCGTCCTTGTTGACGGCCTTCATGTAGGCCTCCATCGGCTCGACCTGGCCGGTGCGGACGAGCTCGATCATCGAGTCGTTGAGCAGCCGCATGCCGAGCTTCCCCCCCATCTGCATCGCCGACACGATCTGGTGCACCTTGCCTTCGCGGATGTTCGCGCTGACCGCGTTGTTCGCGATCAGGATCTCGAGCGCGGCGACGCGGCCCTTCGGCTGCTTCTTGCACAACGTCTGCGCGACGACGCCCTTCAGCGACGAAGCGAGCATCGTGCGGATCTGCGACTGACGCTCCGCCGGGAACTGGTCGATGATGCGGTCGACCGTCGACGGCGCGGTCGTCGTGTGCAGCGTGCCGAACACCAAGTGACCCGTTTCAGCGGTTTCGAGCGCGATCTCGATCGTTTCGAGGTCACGCATCTCGCCGACGAGCACGATGTCCGGGTCCTCGCGCAGCGCCGCGCGCAACGCGCGCTTGAACGAGCCCGTGTGCCGGTGCACCTCGCGTTGGTTGATCAGACACTTCTTTTCGTTGTGCACGAACTCGATCGGATCCTCGATCGTGATGATGTGGTCGGTGCGGTTCGCGTTGATGTGGTCGATCATCGCCGCGAGCGTCGTCGACTTGCCCGAACCGGTCGGCCCGGTGACCAAGACGAGCCCCTTGGTCAGGAAGCACAGGTCGGTGATCGCCTTCGGCAGCCCGAGGTCCTCCGACGTCAGGATCTTGGTCGGGATGACGCGGAACACCGCGCCCGGTCCGCGGCGATCCATGAACAGGTTCGCGCGGAAGCGCGCGAGCCCCGGGATCTCGTACGCGAAGTCGCTGTCCCACTCCTCGTCGAACTGCGCCTTGTTTCGCTCGGGCGTGATCTCGAACAGGATCTGCCGCATCTGATCGGCGGTGATCTCCGGGCAGCCCTCGACGGGCTCCATATCGCCGTGCAAGCGGAACATCGGCCGCAGGGTCGAGCTCATGTGCAAGTCGGACGCGCCGGACTCGACCATGCGCTTGAAGAGGGAATCGATCCAAGCCATCGCGGGTTGACCTCGGTTGGGAGCGAGGCCCCTGTTCGGAATCCCAAGCGGCGCTTCTGAAGCGCTCGCTCCGTCCGCCGAGCTCGATTCAGCTCCGCGCGGCCCTGCGCGAGTCGATCCACGTCTTTGCGACGGTCGCCGCGAGGATCAGCCCGCCGCCGACCAGCGCGAGCGCGCCCGGCCGCTCGCCTTGCAGAAAAAACGTCCACACCGGATTCAGCGCGGGCTCGATCATCAAGAGCAACGAACCCTCGAGCGCGCCGACCTGCGCGAGCCCGCGCGCGACCAGCACGTACGCGAGCCCGATCTGGAAGACGCCGAGGTAGCCGAGCACCATCCAGTCGCTCGCGCCCGCGCCTTCGATCGGCCACGCCTTCGGCAGACACGCGACCGCGGCGAAGACGTTGCCGAGCACCACGAGCGCCATGCTCGCGTCTTGTCCGCCGCTCGAGACCTTGCGCAGTCCGACCAGCGACAGCGCGAACGTAAGCCCCGACGCGAGCGCGAGCACGTTGCCGCTCGCCGGATCGGGCGCGGTGCGGGACGCGCTCTCCTTCTGGACGAAGAAGACGACGAGCCCGATCGCGAACAGCAGCATCGGCAGCGCGTCGGAGCGCTTGATGCGCTCGCGCAGCAGCCACGGCGAGAGACACAGGACCCAGAGCGGCGCCGTCGACTGCAGGTAGATCGCGTTGGCGGAGGTCGTCAGCTTGTTCGCGGTGACGAAGAGCACCAGCGTCGCCGCATAGATCGCCGCCCAGCCCGCGACCGCGACCGAGTAGCCGCGGCGCGCGTTCGGCAGCAGGACGAAGAGCGCCAGCGCCGCGATCGCCGAGCGCAAGCACGCGACCTGCCAGCCGTTCAACGAACAACCCTTGATCGCCGCGCCGCCGGTCGAGAAAAGTGCCGCCGCGAGCGCGAGCGAGAGACGCGGGACCGCACGCGACGTCATGGGGCCGCAGAGCGTGACGAGCGTCGCGGGCTCTCGCAACTGCGCGCGCCGATTGCGCGCGGGGCGCCGCGATCGTGTCGCGACGCCCCGCGTTTGGAGCCGGTGCTCGTTCGAGCTCAGATCACGGCGTGAACGTGATCTTGACGGCGCTCGAGAGGTTGAAGGTGCCGCCGCAGGGGCCGGCCGGGTCGCGGTACCAAGCTTGGAAGTTCTTGGTGACGCCCGGGAGGATCGTGCCGCCCGAGAGCGCCACGATGCCGGTCTGCGTGAACGAACCGGTGGTGCCGGAGCTCTTCACTTGGAAGCGCTTCGTGCCGCCCGAGGTGCAGAGACGACCGTCGCCGAACGGGAGCGACACCTGGTTGTTGGCCATGAACACGATGCCGGACTTGTTGTTCGGCAGGTGGATCACGGTC